>DATJOL010000034.1:0-115080 GCA_035507075.1 Candidatus Aquilonibacter sp.
AAAATTTCTAATCGCGGTCAGAAAGGGGGGTAAATGAGCGTTGCGATTAGAAATGCATAAAACCATCGACGTTCGGCGGGGGCGTCTTTGCTTTCGTTGCGGTGGCCTTCCAAGAGCAATGGCTGCGGGCTTCGCGCAAAAGGCGCGTGTTCCCGTTTGCGAACCACTGGTCAAAATCTGCGGCCGCAATGACGTGTCGGCGGAACAGACCGCGATTTTCGACTTTTCCAGCCCGTCACTCCATGTCAGACTGATTTTCTCGCAAGCTGTTGAAAACATTCGGTGACGGCATTGCCAGCCCGTCAGTCAACTGGTCTGTCTGACGCCACCCGCGAGCGCAACCATGAGCTTTAAAGAACGAGTGCAATGGCTGGCCCGAATGGCGCTGATGCTGTTCGTGTTGGCCTCGATCACGTTTCTGAGCGCGATTATTGCGATGCGTTACGCCATTGTCGGCCGCGAAGTGACTTTGCCTAATCTCGTCGGCAAATCGCAGCTGCAATCGGAACAGATGCTGTCGTCCATCGGCGTGACGCTCCGCGTTGAGGACCGCGTGTTCAGCGACTTGCCGGTCGGCGCGGTGGTCCGGCAAAGCCCGCCGCCCGCGATGCGCGTAAAGGAAGGCTCGGAAGAGCATGTGGTGCTCAGTCTCGGGATGCAAAAGGTGACGATTCCCGCCCTCGACGGCATGAGCGACCGGCTGGCTCGGATCGAACTTCTGCGCAATGGCATGCAGCTGGGTGAAGAGACGACTGTTTATTTACCGGGCGCGCCCGCGGATACGGTGATCGATCAGTCGCCTGAGCCGGGCACGACCAACGCGACCAGCCCGCACGAAAACATTTTGGTTGCCGCCGAAGCGCCCGCGCCCGCATACGTCATGCCGGAGCTGAACGGCATGAACTTTAATGCGGCTGAAGCGAAGCTGGCGACAGCCGGGTTGAAGGTCTCGAAAGTGACGATGGAAGAGGCGCCCGGCGCGGAGCACGGCATTGTGTTAGATCAGACGCCGAGCCGCGGAGCGCGGGTCGATGCGACGGTGCCGATCGAGTTGCAGGTTTCGGAATAGCCTCGCCCAAGGCAAATCTAGAGGCTAAGGCGCCCCCCTGAACGTCATTCAACCGGATCAAAACCGCGGCGAGGATATGTTAGACTGCGCGTAATCATGGCCTACGAAAGGATTGAAATCGCGCCCTCCATTTTGGCATCGGATTTCGCGCGCCTGGGCGAACAGATCCGCGAAGTGGAAAAGGGCGGTGCAAATGTGATCCATTTCGACGTGATGGACGGCCATTTCGTCCCCAACATTTCGATCGGCATACCGGTTTTGGAGTCGATTCGAAAGGCAACCCGCCTTCCGATAGACGTGCATCTGATGATCGAGAACCCGGAGCAGTATATCGAGGCGTTTGTCCGCGCTGGGGGCAATCGGGTATTGGTTCACCAGGAGGCTACGCCCCACCTTGACCGGGCGCTCGAGATGGTCCGCGAACAAGGGGCGGAGGCCGGAGCCGTGATCAACCCCGCCACTCCGGTCGCCATGCTTACGGATGTGCTGGACAAGGTGGACACGGTGCTTGTAATGTCCGTGAATCCCGGATTCGGCGGGCAGAAGTACATCCCGCGGGCCACGGAAAAAGTGGCGCAGCTCAACGAGCTTCGCGGGCGCGGCCGGGCAAGCTTTCGGATCGAAGTGGATGGCGGCATCGAGTTGGAACACACGGCAGAGTTGGCGCGCGCCGGGGCGAATACGTTTGTAGCGGGGACTTCCATCTTCCACACGCCCGACCCGGCCGACGCGGTGCGCAAGATGCGAGCCGCCGCGCTGGAAGCCACCCGGCTGATGGTCTGAGAAAGGGACTGAGGGGCGTTCATGAGGGGTGATCGTTTTATTGTTGCGGCGGGGATTCTCCTCGCAGCTTTTTCCTGTGCCGGTGCCTACGGCCAGGGCAAGATCAAGGTAATCAAGCCGAAAGCTGCCGCGGCGGCCCCACCACCCTCGGCCGAACCCGATAAGGTCCTCTATGACCGCGCCATGCTCGACCTCAAGAAAAAGCGTTATGAGGAAGAGCGGTTGAGCCTGGAAACCCTGATCAACACCTACCCTGACAGCGAATTCCTCGATAAAGCGAAGCTGGCCGTGGCGGATTCTTATTATGCGGAGGGCGGAGTATCGAACCTGACGCAGGCAATCGGCGAATATAAAAGCTTCATCGTATTCTTCCCTTTTGACGACAAGGCGCCTTACGCGCAGATGCAGGTCGGGATGGCGCATTACAAGATGATGGAGAAATCCGACCGCGATGATACCGAAGCGCTGAGCGCCGAAGCCGAGCTGCAAACGTTTCTGATCAAGTATCCGGACAACAAGCTCGTCCCCTACGCCGAGCAGATGCTTCGCAACGTGCAGGAAGTGATCGCCGACGGCGAATACAAAGTGGCTCGATTCTACTACCTGCGGCCGGACTACCAGGCTTCCGCCGCGCGCCTGATGGAGTTGACCGAGCGGTACCCGCTCTATAGCCAGACCGACGAGGCGCTGTGGATGCTCTCGAGCATTTATGAGAAGGCCAGGATTGCGGAATCGAAGAACGAGGATTTGAAGAACCATTACGCCGACCTGGAAAGCAGGGTTCTCGACCGGCTCGTAACGGATTATCCCCTGTCCCTCCGGGCGGCTGCGGCAAAGGCGCAGTTGAAGACTTTGGGGATGAACGTTCCGGCGGCTGATCCGGGAGCGCTTGCGCGCATGCAGAAGCAGGAAGCGTATGAAAGAGTCCATCGGCAGTCGTTCATCAAAGAGCCGCTGGATATTATGAAGACGGGGCCTGATTTCTCGATGGCCGCGCGATCGGGCACGCCGAACCTCACGCCGCCCGCGGATTCCATTTCGGCTAAAGACATTCTGAGCCCGACGAATTCGGGGCCTGTGTTCAATCTGGCCGCGACGGGTGCCGGCAGTCTTGGAGGCGGCACCGATGTAACCGGTGGTGGGGACGCGGTCACTGCCGCCGGTGATGGGGCCGAGACGGGCTCAGTTTCCGGGGCTGCGATGGATCCCACGGCCGTGGTGACAGCGCCGACAACATCGAGCGCTGCGACTGATCCTGCACCCGCAGCGGCAAACGATCCGGTTGGGCAGGTGGACGCACCAACTACGGCGTCGTCTGATGCGACGTCTTCACAGCCCACGACGGTGGCGACGCCGGTGGCTACCACCACGACGCAGAGCAGCAGTTCCGGCACATCGACGGCAGCGCCAGGGGGGTCCAGCGCGGCTCAGTCCACGCAGCAGCCCAGCGAGCCGCCAATGAACAGCAACGAATCGTCGAGCAAGAAGAAAAAGAAGCTGGGGAAGCTGAACCCCTTTTAACGGTCTCGAAGCCGTGCCCTGACCTGGAAGCCGGCGTTTCGGCAAGGTGTCAGGGGCTTCTAACCCCCTACTAACAACTCAAGCACCTGCCCCTATTGTGTTGGTTGACGCCCCATGCCTGTGATGCTGCAATAGCAGTATCAACGGGGGCGGCGAATCTGTGCGCGCCTGCTGAGGGTTCCCAGTGCCGAAGATTCTCGTCGCAGACGACAACACAAACATTCAGAAGATGGTCTCCCTTGCGTTTGAGGAGAGAGGAATCGACGTGGTGTCCGTCGGCAACGGCGAAGCCGCCGTGCGCCGTATCCCTGACATGAATCCGGACCTCGTGCTCGCCGACATTTTCATGCCGGTGCGTAATGGGTATGAAGTGTGCGAATTTGTGAAGAAAGACGAGCGGTTTTCACACGTTCCCGTGATCCTGCTGGTTGGCGCGTTTGATCCGCTCGATGAGAAGGAAGCGCGCAGGGTCGGGGCCGACGGCGTCTTGAAGAAGCCGTTTGTGCCGCCTGACCCGCTGATCGCAATGGTCATCTCCGCGCTGGAGAAGAATCCAAGAATCGCGGCGGAAATGGCGAAGGCGAAGGAAGTTGTCCCGGAGCCGGAGCCGATGCCGGCGGCGCTCGAAATGCCCGCCAAGGCCGAGATCAAGCCGCTGCCCGAATTTCCTGAGCCCAGCCCCGAAGAGGCTGCTCTCGTTTATGGATTTGGATCAGGCAAGCGCGGAAATGAGGATGTGGCCGAATCGAAGGCGCCGGTTTCCCCTGGCGTGGATGCCGAGGAAGAGGATTCCGACGACGATATGTCCACACACGATTGGCGCCGCAGTGCCATGGATTTGGAAATCCCCGAAGAGACCTCGAAAACCACGGCGTTCGCTCTGGATGACGAACCGGCAACGGCGATGTTCCCTTCCGAGAAGGAAGTGCCACCGAAGCACGTGGATGTGAAGAAGGTAGCGAAGATCTTTGAAGCCGAATCGGTGACAAAAATCGCTCCGGTGGTTCCCGCTGGGGCTCCGGTGCTTCCGGCTGTAGCGCCGCCACCAACACCTACGCCATTAGCCGTGTCAGTTCCAGCGGGGCAGACCGTAGAGCCCGTTGAGGCGCCCGATAGCTTCCTGACGGCGACAATGCTAGGGACGGATCCGGTCGTGCCGGTTGTTCCGCCGACTACTTCCCTGAGTGCGCCGGTCGCCGCTCCTGCTGCGAAGAGTGTGCCTGAGAGTAGCATCAAGGAACCGGAAACGTCCGAAGTGAAATCCGCGATTGCCTCGGCACCTGCGGCTGCGATTGCGGAGAAAGCCAGCGAAACGCCGGTGCTCGAAATTGAGCAGGCGCCTGAACCTACCTTCGCATCGCGCGCGGCACATTGGATGGACGCAATGACGGCGGCGCTCAAGGAGCCTGAGGAGCAGGGCTGGGCTGATCCTGCACCGCCGGTCAAGATGGACCTCGATGCAAAGGGGCCGTCGTCTGAGCCTTTGGCAAAGATTGAAGTGCAGGCGCCGGAACCGGCTCCTGTTTCCGCGCCTCCGCCTGTTGTCGAGGCGCACACGGTTTCGGCTTCGACACCGACGCCGCCCGCGCTAAGCGAAGAACTCCCGCTTTCGACCGAGCCGGTTGAGCCGGAAAAGGACGAGGCATTTTTTGCGGATGATGAATCGTCTGCCCCGCAGTGGATTCCCGTTGTTGCGACGGAAACAAAGAAAGCGCAAATTGCGCCGAATGATCCCGCGCTTGAGACTTCAGCTCCTGTGCCCGTGAGTCATCTGGCTGCCGATCCGGAATTGATCGAGGAGGAGGAAGATGCCAGCCCGGTGGCCAAAGATCCGGCGCTGGTCGAGCCGCCTTCTGTGCACGTGACGCCCGAACCGCTTCTTCTTGACGACACACCGGCGCAGACGGCGTCTTCGAAGTACGACAAGCGCGAGGAGTCGATTCCGCCAGCCTTTGCGTTTACCGAAGCGCCGCAAGCGCCTGAAGAGCATGCTGAGGCTGCACACGATAGCGACGCTGAGCCCGAAAAAGACGAGCGGATTCCGACGATGCCGCCGCCGAATCGTGAGATCCTTGCCGAGATTCCGTTCCTCTCTCCGCCCAAGGAATTTCTCGAGCCTACAGCCGAAGAAGACAAGACGGAAGACACGAAAGTTGACGACGTGGTACGCAAGGTACTTGAAAGGCTGGAACCGCAGCTCCACGACCTGCTTTCGCAGGGCCTGCTGAAACCACTGGTCGAAAACATCATTCAAAACGACCTGACCAAAAAAGGCCGTTAAACCAACTAGCGTTACTTCTTCGCTTTTCTGCGAGTCTAAAAGTCGCTTTGCGTTCGTTTGCCCCGCCCCGTATATTTGTAGGTTCGCCTGTCTGCAAAACCAAAAACAAACAAGGACAGCATGGCCGAGATACCGAAGGCGTATGAGCCGCAGGAGATTGAAGAGCGCTGGGCGAAAGCCTGGTTTGACGAGAAGTTGTTTCGCGCCGAAAACTCCCCGAATGGCCCAGCGTTTTCTATCGCTCTGCCGCCTCCAAACATCACCGGCTCGATTCACATCGGCCACATGCTCGAGCACACGCAGATCGACATGCTGGTCCGCTGGCACCGAATGCGCGGCTATCGCACGCTCTGGCTCCCGGGAATGGATCATGCGGGCATCGGGACGCAATTCGTGGTCGAGCGAGAGCTGGCGAAAGAAGGGCTTCGCAAAGAGGATTTGGGCCGCGAAGAGTTCGAGCGCCGCGTCTGGCAATGGAAAGAAAAGAGCGGCGGCGCGATCAAGCAGCAGATGATTCGCTTGGGCGCCTCGTGCGACTGGACCCGCGAGAAATTCACGCTGGAACCGGCGCTCTATCGCGCGGTGATCGAGGAATTCCTGCGGCTCTATCACGACGGCCTGATCTATCGCGCGCGTTACATGGTCAACTGGTGCCCCCGCTGTCAGACTGCCTTGAGCGATCTCGAGGTCGTGCACGTCGAACGGGCCGGGCATCTCTGGCATTTGCGTTATCCCATCGCGGACTCGGCGGGCGAATCGGTGGTGGTAGCAACGACGCGGCCCGAAACGATGCTGGGCGATACGGCGGTCGCGGTCCATCCGGATGACGAACGTTATAAGAAACTGGTGGGGCGGCAGGTGACCCTGCCGCTGATGGATCGCGAAATTCCGGTGATCGCGGATGCGTACGTGGATCGTGAATTCGGTACCGGCGTTGTGAAAATTACACCGGCGCACGATCCAAACGACTTTGAGATTGGCAAGCGACACAATCTGCCCCAAATCGACGTGATGACCAACGACGGCCACATGAGCGCAGCCGCGGGAAAATACGCCGGGCTTGACCGTTTCGAAGCGCGCGCACGCGTTTTGGAAGATTTGAAGGCGCTCGGGCTGCTCGTGAAGATCGATGACATCACGCACTCCGTGGGAGTTTGCGACCGCTGCAAATCCGAGATCGAGCCGCGCATTTCGACGCAATGGTTTTGCAAAATGCGGCCGCTCGCGGAACCCGCGAAAAAAGCCGTGATTGACGGGCTGATCGAAGTTGTCCCCGACAATCAACGGACGATTCTGCTCAACTGGCTCGACAATATTCGCGACTGGTGCATTTCGCGGCAGCTTTGGTGGGGTCACCGCATTCCGATCTGGCATTGCAATAGCTGCAGGGAGATGGTCCCAGCAGTCGATTCGAGCGTGGAGCTTTTCGAAGGCCACGCGCACGCGGCAGGCGCTCCTAAGAAATGTCCGAAATGCGGCAGTTCGTCGCTAACACAAGAAACTGATGTGCTCGATACATGGTTCAGCTCGTGCCTCTGGCCCTATTCGACGCTCGGCTGGCCCGATGACACGGCCGATCTGCGCACGTATTACCCAACGAGCTTGCTGATCAGCGGGTACGACATTCTTTTCTTCTGGGACGCGCGGATGATCATGACCGGACTGTACCTTTCCGGCGTGCGCAAGGGCGCGCCGCCAAAGACCGATCCCGCGGACACGATTCCCTTTAGGCGACTGTATTTGCATTCCCTCGTGCGGACTTCGGAAGGCGCGAAAATGTCGAAAACAAAGGGTACCGGCGTCGATCCGCTGCAATTGACGCAGGAAAACGGCACGGACGCGCTTCGTTACATGCTGGCGAGCATGGCCGCGCCGGGGACAGACATCGTCCTCAGCGAAGACCGCATCCTCGGCGCGCGCGCGTTTGCAAACAAGATTTGGAACGCCTTCCGCTTCCTTTTTGTGAATCTCGATAAGCGCGAGGCAGAGGGCTTTTCGCTGGAGGAGGTCGCCGGCGTGAACGTTCGCGCGGGTGCTCCTTACGCACTTGCCGGAGCGGCGGCTTTACCGCATCGGTGGATTTTGTCGCGGCTTGCCGCCGTGGTCGCACAAGTGAACGATGCGCTGGAAAATTTCCGATTTCACGAGGCCGCGCAATCGATTTATCAATTTTTCTGGGGCGATTTCTGCGATTGGTATATCGAATGGGTGAAGCCGCAACTCACTTCCGCCGATCGCGAGATCGCGATTCCCGCCTGGCGCAATATTTTTGCGGCGCTGGATGCGGCGCTGCGCCTCTTGCATCCCGTGATGCCCTTTTTGACTGAGGAGCTGTGGCATCGGCTTCCGCAGCCGAGCGACGCGCGCTCGATCGCGCTCGACCCTTTCCCGGAGTCCTGCGCGACTTGGACCGACTCCGGCGCCGAAAGCGATGTGGCGCTGCTGCAGGAGATTATCGTTGCTTCAAGAAATATCCGGGCTGCCATGAAGCTCGACCCTAAGCGAAAAGTGGCTGCGGATCTTTCGAGCAGCCGTTCCGCCGTGCGCGACCTGGCCGAACAGCACCGCGACGTGATCTTGCGATTGGGGACGCTCTCTGAATTGCGCATTTCAGACAAGCATCTCGATCCCGCTGGCGCGATGGTGCGATCGAGCGCGCAGTTTGATTTAGGCATTGCCTATGGCGAGGGCGTCGACAAGGTTGCTGAGATTGCAAAGCTCAAGAAGGCGGTCGAGCAGCTCGAGAAAGATATTGAATCGAAGCGCGCGCGCCTCGCCGACGAAACATTCCGGAGCAAGGCGCCCGAGAATGTGGTCCGCAACATGGAAAACACCCTGTGGGAGCGCGAAATCGAGCTTCGGAAACTGCGCGATCGCCTGAAGCAGCTCGCGTAGTCTGTTCCGCGCGCCAACGGCACGCCAAGACGAAGTGGTTACTCTCGTACGCGAGCGGCGTCTAATGGCCGTGGGATTGGCTGGATCGATGCCCATCTACTCGCCTCAGCGCTTCTCGGACGCCTCAAACTCTGAACCGCCGATCCTCGACTGTCTACGCCGGCAAGCGAGTTCGGAATTGCCTATCGCTGAGCTCATACTTCGCCTTAAGTAGCTTGAGCAAGCTTGAGCAGCCTGCTTCGCTTGTTCGCGGTGCGCAGCTCGCGTATCCTTACTTTCTTCCATGTCTGCAAAACGTCTGAAAACCTTGCCGGGAACAACCGACCGGCGCATCGACGCACTGCTCACGCTTCTCGCCGAAAATCCGACGATCGTGATCAGCGGCGCGAAGGTCGCAAAAGAAATCGGCGTTTCGCGCCAGCAAGTTTTTCGCTGGGTCGAACGATTGCGCGCCCTTGGCGTGCGGGTAAAGGGGCATGCGCGCACGGGCTACCATATCGAACGGGCGCCGGACATTCTGGCGCCGCAGTTGCTGCGAAATCGCCTGCAAGGAACATCGTTCGCAAAGCGCATCTATCATTTTTTTAAAGCTGATTCGACGAACACAATCGCCATGCATCTGGGCGAAGGGGACGAGCCACATGGAGTAGTGGTGCTCGCCGAAGACCAAACCGCCGGCCGCGGACGCGCGGGTCGCACGTGGCTCACGGAAAAGTCCGCGGGCATCTGTTGCTCGGTGCTGGTGCGCCCGGACATTCCACCCGCGCACGCGCCGCTCTTGACGCTTGTCGCGGGTCTCGCCGCGCGCGATGCTGCCGCTGAAGAGTTGGCGGCCGTTCCCGATATACGGTGGCCGAACGATCTCCTGGTGCGCGGACGCAAGTTCGGCGGCATTCTCACCGAAATGCACGCGGAACCCGATAGGCTGCATTACGCGGTGATCGGCATCGGCATCAACGTAAATCAGCAAAGGCTTCCCCAAGAAATCGAAAATATCGCCACTTCGCTGCGGATCGAATCGAGCAAGGTTCACTCGCGCGTCGATCTGCTCATTCGGTTGCTCCGGCATCTGGACCGCTACTACAATCTTTATCTCGCGGAGGGTGGCGCGCCGATTTTGCGGCGGTTCGCGGAGGTTTCGAGCTATTTTCGGGGCAAGCGCGTGCGGATCACCACGGCGCGCGAAAGCTTTACTGGGACGACGGCTGGCCTCGAATCAAGCGGAGTGCTCCGCGTGACGCGCGACGACGGCCGAGGCACCGAAGCGATTCTTTCGGGCGATGTGGCGGAGGCGGATTGATGCTGCTGGCACTGGACGTGGGAAACACGAATTCGGTGATCGGCGTTTTTCGCCAGAAGCAGCTTGTTGCGAACTGGCGCCTCACGACCGCACGCGATCAGACGATCGATGAGTACGGAATCCTGGCGCGCGACCTTTTCACCCTGGCCGAACTGGACTCGCGCGAGATCGATGGCGTGATCATCAGCTCGGTGGTGCCGCCGCTGAATGGCAGGCTCGCGGGAATGGCCGAGCGATACTTCAAGAGGAAGGCCCTATTTCTCGAGCCGGGCGTGAGAACGGGGATGCCGGTGATTGTCGATAACCCCGCTGAAGTTGGCGCGGACCGGATCGCGAACGGAGTGGCGGCGATCGAGAAATATGGCGCGCCTTGCGTCGTCGTCGATTTTGGCACCGCGATCAATTTTGACGTGGTTTCGGCGCGCGGCGAGTTCGTGGGCGGGACGCTCGTTCCCGGGATCGGCATCGCCTCCGAAGCGCTTTTCGCGCGCGCGGCCAGGCTTTTTCGCGTGGAATTGAAAGATCCCGGGAAAATCATCGGAACAAACACTGCCTCGCAAATGCAGGGCGGACTCTTCTACGGCTACACGGACCTGGTGGATGGGATTCTGGGGCGCATCAAGAAAGAGATTGGCGAGAAAACGACGGTGGTCGCTACCGGAGGGCATGCGCCCCTGATCGCGGCCGCGTCGAAGCATATTCAAAGGATCGACGAACATCTCACGCTCGAGGGCTTGCGCATCATCTGGGAAAGGAATCAAGCGCCGGCCGGCCGCGCCGGCGCGAAAAAGAGTTGAGCTGTGGGATCGTTTAATTATTTCAACTATTTCACCGAGATTGAGGAATATTTCTGGAAAAAACGCGGCGCACATTTGCTGGTTTCGCCGCTCGATTGGGCCATCGTCGAAACATGGCAGAAGTCCGGCATTCCACTGCCAGCCGTCCTGAAAGGAATTGATCGCGCGTTTGAGAGCTGGGCCCGGTCAAAGCGCGCGATTGGCGGGCGGCAATTGAAGAGCCTCGCATATTGCGTCGATAGCGTGCTGGACGCAGCCGAAGAAGCACGCGAAGCGTCAGCCGGCGAGGGACCGGAAACGGGACGCGCGGCAACCAAGGAGACTTTTTCGCGCGAGGAATTGCGCAGGTATTTTACGCGAAACGCGGAGCGATTGGAGGCCAGCGCGCAGAAACGGCGCTCTCAAAAACCAGCGCTGGCGGCACGATTGCACGAGATGGCCTCGCGGCTGGAAGAAATTGCGGTGCTGCTTGATTCGCCCGGGCCGCTCGATCTTGAGGATGTGGAGCGCAAGCTGACCGTGCTCGAGGACAAGCTCTCGGCGGCGGTCGCGGCTGACGCGGACGACGAAGCGATGGTCGCCATTCGCCGCGAAATGGATCGCTCGCTCGCGCCCTACAGGCGTAAGATGTCCGCGGCACAGCTGGCGCAGCTCGAGCGGCAGTATATGCAAAAGCGGCTTTTCGAGCTGCTGGAAGTGCCGCGACTAAGCCTTTTTTACTTGACGTAGATTTCGCCGAATTCTGTATTTCTAAACGCAGGAGCGACTGTGTTCTCAACGAACTTTCTCGCCGTGGTTCCCTTTTTCTATTTTGCAGAAGCCAGGTGCGGAGTTGTGAGCATCTGTGCCTGAAGACTGTTTGCGGAGAGTGATTTAGCGCGATGGAAGTGAAGATTGAAAAACTGGTATACGGCGGCGAGGGGCTCGCGCATCACCAAGGCTCCACTGTGTTTGCGCCATACGTGTTGCCGGGCGAGACGGTCAGTGCGACGCCGTTTGAGACGAAGAAGAAGTTTGTTCGAGCGGCGCTGGAGCGCGTGATTGCGCCGTCTGCGCAGCGAATCGCCGCGCCGTGCCCGTATTTTTCCGTTTGCGGCGGCTGCGATTATCAGCACATTCCCTATGAGCAGCAGCTGAAATATAAAGCGGAGATTCTTCGCGAAACGCTGCGGCGACTGGGCCGTGTTGAATGGGCGGGCGAGATCGTCACGCGCGGATCGCCCGCTTACGGCTATCGGAATCGCGCGCAATGGAAAATCAGGGCGCGCGATAAAGATGCCGCCGGAAGCAAGCGAGCCTACGACATCGGCTATTTTCGCGCGAATTCCACGGCGATGTGTGCCGTTGATCGATGCCCGATCGTTTCCCCGCTGCTGGAGCGGAGCCTCAGAACACTTCAAGTGGCGCTTGCGGCAGGCGAACTGCCGCGCGAACTGCGCGAAATTGAGGCTTTTGCAAACACCACGGACACAAAGCTGTTGCTGACGGCGACTTTCGCCGGCTTTCCCGCGCACGCAGACGAGCAAGCCGCGAAGCTTCGTGCTCTCATCCCCGAAATCGAAAGCCTCGTTTTTCACGACCCCGGGCGCGAGCGGATGGAACTTGAAGGCCCGGGCTTTATCACTTGCGAGGCGGCCGGAGAAACCTTTCGCGTGGGGCATTTCTCCTTTTTTCAGGTGAATCGCTTCCTGGTCGACGACATGGTTCGCACTGCGGTTGGCGAAGAATCCGGCAATGCCGCATGGGATTTATATGCGGGCGTGGGTCTTTTTTCGCTGCCACTGGCGCGGCGCTTTAGCCGCGTCATCGCCGTGGAATCGAACCCTGCCGCTGCAAGCGATCTGGAGCAGAATGCATCGCGGGCCGCAGGAATTATCGTGCGGACCACGGAAGCAGAGCGGGCGATCGAGCGAATGAAGGAGAAAGTCGATCTGATCGTACTCGATCCTCCGCGAGCAGGGCTCGCGCAGGGAGCGGCCGCTCGCCTCACAAAATTGGGCGCCAACCGCATTACGTACGTTTCCTGCGAACCGCCGACGCTCGCCCGCGATCTTGCTGCGATCTTGCAAGGTGGGTACGCGATTCGCAGCATCGATCTTTTTGATTTGTTCCCGCAGACCTTTCACATGGAGACCATCGTGAAGCTGGAGCGTGGTGCGTGAAACTGCCGGTTCTGTGGATCGCGGTGACATTTGCGGCGGGCATTGAATTGGCGCTGCATGCTCGCATGTCGATCGACGTGTGCGCGATCGCTGGTGCGCTTGCAATAGCGGCTTCTTGCTTGATGTTGTGGCGAAGGCGAGTCGCCGTCGCGTGGGCGCTTGCCCTGGCCGCTTGGGCCGCTACCGGCGCGGCAGCGGCGAGTATTCAACGCACACGCATCACTCCGAACAGCGTGCCGCAGATGATTGCGGCAGGCCGGCTCGACACTTCTTCGGCTTTGCGCTGGCAAGGACGCCTGCTTTCCGATCCTGCGGATCGGCCCTGGGGCCGCGAATATTTGATCGATCTCGAGCAGGTGGAAGTTTCGGGCGCGACGATGCCCGTTCGCGGAGGCCTGCGCCTCACGCTTTACGGCGATCGTCCCGAGGGCGGCGATATCGCGGATCTGCGAGCCGGCGACCGCGTCGAGGCACTTGCAAAAGCGCAGCTGCCTCGCAACTTCAACGATCCGGGGGCGTTTGACCGGAAAACGTATCTTGCGTCGCAAGGGATCGACTTAACCGGCTCGCTTCGCAGCGCCAAGCTACTCACGTTGATTGATCGTCCGGCTCCCGGTGGGAGACAGCGACTCGAGCGGATGCACGGCGCGCTGCTGGCTCGAATCGATGAACTGTTTGCGAATCGGCCGGAGAGCGCGGCGTTGTTGCGCGCGATGTTGCTTGGCGACCGCAGCTTTATCAACACGAGCACCGTCGTCGCGTTTCAGAAGACTGCCGCCTATCACATTTTGGTCGTCGCCGGTTTGCACACGGGAGCGTTGGTCTTATTTCTACTCTGGTTCTGCCGCCGGTTGCGATTCGGCATCGCGCCCACGATCTTGATCACGCTCGCCGGGCTAGCCGCATATGTAGGCGTTGTCGAAGACCGGCCGCCGATTCTTCGCGCAGCGCTGATGGCGTCGATCTATTTGCTCGCGAGGCCCTTCTTTCGCCGGGTCGATTTGCTCAATACGGTTGCGCTCGCAGGTTTGTGCCTTCTTCTTTGGAATCCAGCATACGTTGCCGATTCCGGCTTTCAACTCTCTTTCCTCGCGGCCGGCGTTATCGCCGTGCTGGCCGTTCCGTGGATGGAGCGGACCACCGCGCCTTATCTTGCAGGCCTCGGCCATTTAGGCGACGTGACTCGCGATGTGATTCATCCGCCCAAGATCGCGCAGTTTCGCATCGAAGCGCGCACTGCCGCGCAGTGGCTTGCGGCGCGCCTTCCCAGGCCTATGGCTGGACGCAGTCTCGCCTTCATCACCGCCCCCACGCGGTTTCTCTTGCGCCTGTGCGAACTATTCGCGCTTTCGGCCGCGATTCAACTTGGCATGCTCCCACTGCTTGCGCAGGATTTTCATCGCGTCAGCATCTCCGGCCCGGTTGGAAATATTCCCGCTGTGCTCCTCACCGGCGCGATCGTTCCACTGGGCTTTTTGTGCCTCTCGCTTTCATTCATCTGGGTTCGAGGCGCAAACATTCTCGCCCGCGTTCTCTCCTGGCTTACGTTGCTGCTCCTTCAGACAGTGCAGTGGTTCAGCCGACTGCCGCACTTTTCATATCGCATACCCGGCCCCCCCGTCTGGCTTGTTGTCGCATTCTTTATCGCTCTCGGCCTGTTTGCGGGGATCGGCAGGGGCGTGGTGGCGCAGCGCCGAGGCCGCGTCGCGCGCAGAAAATTGCCCCCGCGCACCACGTGGCAGGAATGGCTCGCCGGATGCGCCGTCGCTGCAGCCGCGCTGCTGATTGCCTCGTATCCGTTCGCGCCAAGCTTGGCGCGTGGCAAGCTGCAGGCAACCGTCCTCGACGTAGGCCAAGGCGATTCCATCTTCGTCTCGTTCCCCGACGGACAGACGATGCTCGTTGATGGGGGCGGGCTTGAGGGTTCGGAATGGATCAAAGGAATGCGTTCGGCGCCGGATGTCGGCGAAGAGGTCGTTTCGCCCTATCTGTGGTCGCGTGGAATTAAACGGCTCGACGTCGTAGCCCTCACGCATGCGCATGAGGACCACTTGGGCGGATTACTGAGTGTGATCGAGAATTTTCACGTCGGGCAGCTCTGGATTGGGCGCGATGAAAATACGCCGGAGTTTGCGGCGCTGCTTCGGGAAGCCAAGGAACGCGGCATTCCCCTAATCCACAAAACCGAAGGCGACGAACTCGCGTGGGGCAACGTTCGCGGCAAGGTCCTGTGGCCTCCGGTCGAAGATCCGGTGAATCAAGCGTCCAACGACGATTCGCTCGTGATGCGCATCGGCGACGGCGCCACGAATTTCCTTCTCACCGGCGACATCGAACAGCCCGAAGAGAAGCAGATCCTGGCGGAAGGCGAGCCGCTCTCATCCGTCTTCCTGAAAGTGCCGCACCATGGCAGCAAAACTTCGTCAACGGAGCCATTTCTCGCCGCCGTTCAACCCCGCGTGGCTGTTGTTTCGGTGGGCTTAAACAATGTGTATGGGCATCCCTCGGAGAGCATTGTCCAGCGCTATGCTGAAGACGGCATCCGCCTGCTCAGAACGGATCGCGACGGTGCGGTCACCGTTTCGAGCGATGGCCGCTCCATTGCCGTCCATGCTTTCTTGCCGAGCGAGAACAGCGCCGTCCTGGCGCAAACCTCGGCGCAAACTCAGTAGCCGAATCGGTGTCGTATGTACATCCGCGCCCACATGACGCCGACGCCGAGCGCCGCGCCGATCAGCGCCTGGTATTCGCGGTTCCGCGCATATTGAGCCCAGGAAAATTTGGCAGCTTCGCCGGTCGATTTAGCACGAAGTGCGGGGAAAAACAGCGGAACGCGCGCAGCGTACTCGTCAAAGGCCATGCCAAATCGCTTCCGAAGATCTTCTTCTTCGTTGCGCATCACCGCGTAATAAAAAACCGAAAAGTAGAGAGCTGCGAGAATAGCCGCCCAAATCGAATCTCCCGCGATCACAAAACCGCCGGCCAATATCGCGCTTCCTAGATAGAGCGGGTTCCGTGTCCGCGCATACGGCCCGGCTGTCGCGAGTTCGCGGTCTTTCCGCAAATAGCCCGAAGCGTAACCTCGAACCCCCAGCCCGAGCGCCGAGACAAGCGCGCCAATCAGGATCATCCGCGGAGTAGGCGACGCCAGCACTAAAAACAGCGCGGCGACCGGATATCCCGTTCGCACCCGCCACCGCATCCAGAATTTTCTTTGCGTCAAGAAGCAGCCCCCGGTTTATGTGCCGCGCCGTGCACGAGCGAGACGCTCATCAATCGCTTTCACCACCTGCTCCGTGCCGATCGAAAGCATTGCGGGATCGAAGTCTTTCCCGCGGCGATAGGTCGTAACGCTCACAGCGGGGTTGCGCACGCTCGCGTCATCCGGCGAAAATGGCCCGTTGCGGCAGGGATCAGTCGGCCCGAATAACCCGATCGATGGCGCCCCCATTGCCGACGCAAGATGCAGCGGCCCTGTATCCGCCGAAACCACGAATTTCGCTCGCCGCAAAAGCGCCATCAGCGGGCCGAGGCCGACGTCGATCACTGCGAGGGGAGACTCACCGGCGGCGCGTTTTGCAGCTTCGGCTAGCTGCGATTCGCCTGGGCCCACCGTTAAAACGCCACGCCACCCGCGGGCGGCATAAAGCGAGCGGTGCAATTCGCCATATCGTTCAGGCGGCCAGCATTTCGAGCGCCAGCCGCCGCCCGGATTCAGGACGTAGAATTCTTTCAAGCCCTGGGTATCAAGCTTCCGCGAAACAATTTCTTCGTCCTCAGGGCCAATCGTCAAAGGAAAGCGCGGCTGCGAACTTTGCGCGCCTGCTCGCTCGACCAACGTGAGATTGTGCTCCACCTTATGCGGCCCGCGTGGGTTTAAAACCTCCGTGTAAAGCAGCGCCGCCAAGCCCTCGCGCGCGTAGCTGCTTTGGAAGCCGATCCGCCGCGGCACACGCGCCAAAAATGGAAGCAGCGCCGACTTATACAAGGCCTGAAAGTCGATCGCGCAGGTGTACTCTGCCGCGCGCAGCTTCTTCACGGTGGTGCGAATCCCGCCGGCGCTCTTGCGGTCCAGCACAATCACCTCTGAAATATCGGGATTGCCTTCGAGCAACCGCGTCCACTTCGCATCGACAACCCAATCGACGCGCGCGCCGGGGAAAGTATCGCGCAGAGCCGCAGCAGCAGGTAGCGCATGAACAATATCGCCTAGCGAACCGAGCCGCACGAGCAGAAAACGTCCCTCAGCCATTGCGGCGCTGGCGAATGTGCGCGAGCAGATCGCGCGTGGAATGGTCCTTCGGGTCGCCGACGATCGCGATGCGAATCCCGAGCGCACTTGCCACGTCGCGTTCCGGGACGCTCGCCGCCGTATAGTCGGTCCCCTTCGCATGAACGTGCGGCTGAAGGTCGCGCAGAAGCGATCGAACATCCGATTCGTCGAAAATCACCACGTAATTCACCGCAGTCAATGCCGCCACCAAAGCGGCGCGCGCGCGCTCGGTAAGAATCGGCCGCCCGTCTCCCTTCAATCGTTTCGTGCTCGCATCGGAATTCACGCCCACCGTCAGAATATCCCCTTCGGCGCGCGCAGCCTGCAGGTAGCGCACGTGGCCCACGTGCAGCAAATCGAAGACTCCGTTTGCAAAGACGATTTGTCTTCCCGCGCGGCGATGCTCGGCGAGGATTTCATTCAGCCCTTCGCGCGAAAGGATCTTTTCGCGTGTGTCCATATGAATCCTCGTGGAACCGGCAATAAAAGGGAGCCCGGCCGGCGCGGCGAAGCGAAAAGGCTAATGCGGCGCAGTCGCCTCGCTCCGCAGCGCGGCTTCCAATTCACGCCGCGTCAAGGTCGCCGTGCGCCGCTTCATCACTACAATGCCGCCGGCGTAATTTGCCAAATGCGCTGCTTCGAGATACGAAGCGCCGCTTGCCAGCGCCAGCGTGAACACCGCGATTACCGTATCGCCCGCGCCGGTCACGTCCACGGCTTCGTCCGAGCCGTAGACCGCCATGTGATGTACTGCTTTTTTGCCGCCGCTGTGGCCTTCAAAAATCGCGAGACCGTCTTTGCCGCGCGTCACGACGACGGCATCGGCGCCTAGGTCCTCGCGCGCGCGCGCGCCTATCTCTTCAAGCTTCGCAAGATCCGCGCCGATTTTTACGTGATAGGCAGCTTCCAGTTCAGATTCGTTCGGCGTCGCCGCCGTAACGTTGCAATCACGATATTCGAGCAGCCGGTAGCGCGAATCCAGCGTGATCCGCTCGGCGGAGAGTTTTTTCACCAAATCAGGCGTCGCCGCGCCGAATCCATAGTCCGAAACGAGCGCTGCGCTGGACTCCTTCGCCGCGCGGCGCGCATGGCGTTCCACTGTCTTCAACACGTTTTCAGGCAGCGCGCCGGAGGGTTCGCGGTCCACTCGCAACACTTGCTGCTCTGTCGTGTGCGTCCAGCCCGCCAGATAGCGCGTTTTCACTGGCGTGGTCCATCCGGGAACGCGAGTCATGCCGCGCACATCGATCTTTGCGGCGCGGAAGCGTTCGATCAATGTCTGGCCGCCCGCATCGTTGCCAACCACTCCCACGGCCAGCACGCGCGCTCCAAACGAAGCCAAATTCATTGCGGCGTTCGCGCCTCCGCCCGGATACGATTCCACTCGCCGGTGGCGCAGAATCAACACGGGCGCTTCCCGCGAGACGCGCGAAATCTCGCCCGAAACGAACTCGTCCAGCACGAAATCGCCCATCACGCAGATCGTCTGTCGTGGGAAGGCGGCGACAACGTCCAGCAGCCTTGCCAAATCTACCGAGCTATCGGCTTGACGCGAGCTGCGCAGGGAACGGCTGCGGGCGCGGGGCAACTCTTCTCCTTGGCGAATAAAATGGCGAAGCGAAAAAATAGCACAGACGGACGAAGGCGGCAAATTACGCCGATTGCTCGGCCGGTCAAGATCTCTTCGAGCGGGAGATGGCGGCGGCTGTCTCAACTTCGTTCCAAAAGCTTTCTGCTCGGTCGACCTGCATCGTGATTCTGCAGTACGCCGTCTCTATCGGAAACGAGTGTACCTGCGTAAGGTTGAAACGGTCCTTTTCGGTGCAGACTAGCCCATCCGCGCCGGCCGCCTGCGCTTGTTTCGCAAGTTCATCGATCTCCGATTGCGCGTACCGATGATGATCGCGAAAGAATCGGGGGCCGCAGACTTGAAATCCCCACTCCCGCAGATCGCCGACGAACGCCGCGGGGTTGCCAACGCCGCAAAACGCGAACCACTTCCTTTTCCGCGCATCCTCAAGCTCGTGGCTCGAATCGGAATCGCTGATGGAGTGAACCGAATCGAGCCACGGGCGCGCGTAAAAAATCGGCGCGTTTGTTTCGCGCCTCGCGACGGCCTCGATCGCAGGCGCGCGGCTGCTTCTCGTGATCACGACGATGCCCGCACGCTTGAGCGCGCTCTTGGGCTCGCGCATGAGACCTGCCGGAAGCAGCCGTCCTCCGCCGAATGGATTCATCGCGTCGATCAACACGATATTCACGTCTCGCGCGAGTTGCAGATGCTGAAAGCCGTCATCGAGCACGAACCACTCGATCCCTTTGGCAAAAAGCTCTATTCCCTGCGCGTATCGGTCCGCGCCGACCCCGATCGCGACGCGATCGCCAAGTCGTGCGCGCACCAATTGCACTTCGTCGCTCGTGGCGCCCTCCGGTCCAACCGTGCCGCGATAGCCGCGAGTAAGGATCCCCACGCTCTTGCTCTCCGCGATCAGCCGCTGCGCGATCCACAGCACCATCGGCGTTTTTCCCGTTCCGCCGACGGTCAGGTTGCCCACGCTGATGACGCAGGCATTCAGCCTCTTGGCACGAAGCAGCCCAACCTCATAGGCGCGCGCGCGCAGGCGCGTCGCGGCGCCGTAAGGCACCGTCAGTGGCCACACGAGTGTCTGCTTCAGGTTCACGCGCTTCCCTGCCGTGCGCCCAGAATCTCGTCGATCCGCTGCAGCGTGCGCTCCGTCGCGCCGGAATTGCGCGATGATAATTCGAGCGCTGCGCGTCCCGTCCTGTCACGGAGCGCATCGTTTTCGATCAATTGAACCCACACTCGACCGAGCATCGCTCCGCTATTGACGCGCACCCCTGCATTCGCCTCAAGGAACTGCTCGGCCATCTCCGCAAAGTTTTCCATCGATTGGCCGAAAACCGGCGGCCTTCCGTACCACGCAGGCTCGAGAATATTGTGTCCGCCGGAAGCGACCAGCGAGCCGCCTACAAACGCCCCGTCTGCCAGCGAGTAAATCGCGGCCAATTCGCCGATGGAATCCAGCACGAGCACGTCGGCGCTCTCGTCGAGCGGCTTCGCCGGGTCCAACCGGCTGCGTCGCGTCACGTTCCAGCCGGCTTCCACCGCGAGGCGCGTTGCTTCGTCAAAGCGATCCGGCTTGCGCGGGGCCAGAATCATCAGCGCTCGCCGCCACTGCCTTTGCACCGCATCATACGCAGCCAGCACCGCCTCTTCTTCTCCCTCAACCACGCTGCCCGCCACCACCACGGGCCAGCGCTCCTGAACCTTAATCTCGCGCGCAAGCCATTGCCCGAATTCACCGAGCGCAGGCGGCTGCGCGTCGTACTTCAAATTGCCTGTCACGCTGACGCGTTCCTCAGGCGCACCCATTTTCATCAGGCGCGCAGCGTCCTCTCGCGTCTGCGCCAGGAAGAGAGTGGCGTAATTCAGCGCTTCCGCAAAAAAATCCTCCAGCAGGAATTTCCAGCGCTCGTAACGAGCAAACGACCTTTTCGAAATGCGCGCGTTGGCGAAGACGACCGGCACGCCCGCTTCGTGCGCCTTCTGGAGGAAGTTCGGCCAGATTTCCGTCTCCATGATGATTACGATAGCAGGGCGGATCGCTCGCAAAGCGCGTCGTACGGCGCCCGCGGAATCCAGCGGAAAATAGAAAATTCCCGACGCGGATTTCAGCCGTTCCCGCGCCAGCCGCTGACCCGTTTCCGTCGTGGTCGAAACCAGAACCGGCCGCTCGGGATGGCGGCGCTTGAGCCCATCCACCACGGGCTGCGCGGCCAGCACTTCTCCCACGGACACGGCGTGTATCCAAACCGCGCCGCCAGAAGCGCCAGCCCTCACGATCGCTGGAGGCACGCGCCCAAGTCGCTCGCGCACAGCACCGAGAGGCTCGCCGCGGCGCCAGCCTCTGAAGGCGTAGTAAGGCGCAAGCAGGAGTATCGCCAGCGCGCTGAAAAGCTGATAAAGCAGCATCATGAGGTCAAAAATTTAGCCGCATCGTTGCCAAAGAAGTGTCCGCAGGCCTTGTCGGTCCCGCCTGCGCAAGAAGTTGGAGTCTACAGGTTTGCAAGCCGAGTATTATAGTGGCAGCGGGGCGAAACCCGCACAACTCCCCTTGCGTCAATGGCATCGGACAAGCTGACTCTATGAAGTCCTCGTTCCTGATCGTGGGAGCCCTGCTGGCGTCCGGTGCTGTCTTCGCGCAGGGTGGTCAATCTGTTCAACCCGCCGCAGCCCTGCCGCAGGACAAGCACGAAGGCCTTACCGTCTCCGTCGACGCCTATACGAAAGGCGCGCGCGCCAAGGACGAGTTCGGTAAAGCCAATCCGCTGGCCGTTGGCATACTCCCGGTGGAAGTCTTTTTCAAGAATGACACGGATCTTCCGGTCAAGCTGAATCTGGATACGATTCAACTGGAAGTGCGATCGGGCGATAGCGGCCAGCGCCAGGATCTCGATTGGCTTGCGCCGGTTCAGGTGGCGGCAGCCGTAGCGCATCCGAGCGGTCCCTCAGAACCCAAGTTGAGGCGCTTCCCCGTCGGCGTCGAGAGCGCAAACGACAGCAAGCGCGACAAAATGCTGGAAATCATCAAACCGCTTGCGCTGAATTCCGATATTGTCCCCCCGCAGGGAATGATCCACGGTTTTCTGTTCTTTGACGTCGCCGGCGATATTCCCGCGCCAGGCGATGCAACAATCTACATACCGGATTTGTCCGTGGCAACGTCTAACAAACCGCTGATGTTTTTCGAGGTCGCTCTCGAAAATCCCGGCGAGACGCCGCAATGAACCTCGAGCCTTCCGCCATAGCCGCACCTGTGGCCCCGGCGCGATCCTCGAAACAGCTTGTCTGGGCCCGTTTGCTTCGACTAGGTGCCCCGGTTATGATGGATATTCCATGAGAATCTCAGCCCTTTCCTCGCCGCTTCTTCTCATAGCTGCGTTTTCACTGGCTCTTGGCGCGGCCGCGCATGCAGCCGACAATTCCGAGTTCTTCCCACTTTCGCAGGTACAGCCCGGCATGAAGGGCTACACGGATACGATTTTCACGGGTGATACCGTCGAGCGCGTCGACCTCGAGGTGATTGGCGTCCTTCATAATGCCATCGGCCCGAAGGAAGACGTAATCCTCGTTCGTCTTCTGGGAGACAAGGTGGCGCAAACAGGCGTCGTCGCCGGCATGAGCGGCAGCCCGGTTTATTTTGACGGAAAGCTCGCTGGCGCCTTGGCCTTGAAGCTCGGCACGTTCACGAAAGAGGCAATCGGCGGCGTCACGCCCATTTCGGAGATGCTCGATGTGGAGAAATCTTCCGAAGCCGCAGCCGCTGGCAAAGGGCCTCTGAGCGCCGCAACGCTGCCGATCCAGGCGACACTCCCCGCCGACGTCGCACAGGAGGCGGGCGCTGGCGCTGGTGACACGCTCGTCCCAATTCAAACGCCCCTGATTTTCAGCGGCTTGTACCCGCAGACCCTTGCGCAGTTCAGCCCGGTCTTTTCATCCTGGGGCATGGCGATGTCAGCCGGAGGTTCGGCCTCACCCGCTCCCACAGACGCGGACATCAAACCCGGCGACATGGTGGGCATCGACCTGATCCGCGGCGATTTCTCAGTCAGCTCCGGTTGTACGGTCACTTTGGTTGATGCCGGGCATCTCCTCGCTTGCGGCCACCCGATCTTTGGGTTCGGCGCGGTCACAATGGGCCTTTCCCGCGCCCACGTCGTGATGACGCTGGCTTCCTCAGCGGAATCGACGAAGATCATCGATACTGGCGGCGAAATTGGCACCCTCACACAGGACCGCCAGACGGCCGTGATGGGGACACTCGGCCCCGGCCCAGCTATGATCCCCGTCCACCTGACCGTGGATACGCCGGGTGGCCAGCGAAAGTTTTCGTTCGAAGTGGCTCCGATCGCGCAACTGACGCCGCAACTCGTTGCCATCGCAGCCTACAACGGAATCACCGGAACACCTGAATATGCAGGTGGCAAGACCATCGAACTCGATGGCACAATTTCCATAAAAGACCATTCACCCGCCCAAATTCGCGATGCCTTTTCCGCCGTCGACGCGGCCACGCAGACGGGTCTCTCCGCCGCGCTCTCCGTCCAGCAGACGTTTTCAGACATTTATTCGAACCCTTACGAAGTACCCCAAATCCAGAATGTCGACCTCCACGTGACCGAGCTTAACGAACGCCGCTGGGCCACAATCGACAGCGCATGGACGGACAAAACCGAAGTGAATCCCGGCGATAAGGTCGACGTAAAGGTCCTTCTGCGCCCCTATCGCGGCGCTGCCTTTGTCCAGGATATTCCGGTCACGATTCCGCCGCAGACCGCCCCGGGAACCGTCGCGCTCGTCGTGAGCGACGCGAATTATTTGAACCGCAACGTGCAGCTCGCCGCGTTCACCTCCGAAGGCAGGCTCCCCGGACTCGAGCAGTTGATTTCCCTCGTTAATCAGGAGCGGCGCAACGACCGTCTGTACGCCACGTTGCTGCAGGCCACGCCGACCCTCCTTGTGGATGATAAGGAAATGCCCAACGTTCCGGCTTCCGCCATTAACGTCCTTGACGAGCGCCCCAATCCCGCAAGCACGCGCCTTCAACTGCAATCCGCGGCCGGCGAGTGGTCGGTCGATATGAACCAGGTGATCTCGGGCCAGCAATTCGTGACGCTTACGATCAAGTGAAGCCCGAATTCCGAAGGAGATTTTCTCAAATGACTCGGCGAAAGACGATTTTGTGCGCCCTGATTGCGGCGATGGTTCCTTTGGCAGCGCGAGCCGAGCACACGCGTTTCTGGCGCCAGTCCGACTATGGTGATTTCGCACGCGGCACGGCGACGGGCGTCGCCATTCGCAGCGACGGAAAAATCACCGCCGCGCCTCGTTTCAGCTCGTTCGCCGATCCAAGCATGTCGTTTCTCTGGACCCTCCGCCTCGATCCGCAAGGCCGCCTCTACGCTGCGGGCGGTTCGGATGCGAAAGTCCTGCGCTTCGACTCAACCGGAAAAGCCACCACCGTCTTCGAATCTTCCGATCTCGGCGCCCAGGCGATCGCGTTTGACTCAAAGGGAAACCTCTACGTCGGCACGTCTCCCGATGGCAAGGTCTACAAAGTCACGCCCGATGGCGCCAAGACCGTGTTTTTCGATCCAAAGGCAAAGTACATCTGGTCGCTCGCGGTCGACCGCGAGGGCGACGTTTTCGTGGGCACCGGCGATAAGGGCGAGATTTTCGTCGTCACTCCGGACGGAACCGGCAAGAGCTTCTATCAGAGCGATCAGCGCCACGCCCGCGCCCTCGCCTTCGATGCAAAAGGTGACCTTCTCGTCGGCACGGAACCCGACGGCTTGATTCTTCGCATTCCGATCGTCCGCAAGAGTGCTTCCGCCGCTCCGGAGCCCGGCTCTCCCTTCGTCCTCTACGAAACCAGCAAAAAGGAAGTCACTTCGCTTCTCACCGATTCTTCGGGCAACATCTACGCCGCCGCCATCGGCGAGAAAACTCGCAACGCCAACGTGCCCGTCGCGCCTGTCGCGTCCCAGACAACTACAATCCAAGTCACCGCTTCAGCCTCGGCCCCAAGCGCTCCTGCCGCGCAGATCACTCCCAACGTTGAAGCCGAACCTCAGGCCGTCGTTGTTCAGCCAAACATCCCAGCCTCGTTTCTGGGCGCCTCCGCCACCGGCGCGGAGATCGTGAAGATCGCTCCGGACGACTCTCCACAGGAACTCTGGACCTCGCGCGATCAGATCGTCCTGTCGCTGGCTCTTTCGCCGGACGGCAAGCTGCTCCTCGGCACCGGAAATCACGGCGATATCGTTCGTCTCGAAGGCAACCGCGTCTACTCGGATATCGAGCAAACTTCGGCCATGCAGGTCACCAGCCTCATTCCGGCGCCCGACGGCAGAATCTATGCCGCCACCGCAAATCCCGGAAAAATCTTCGCAATCGGCCCCGGCTCCCAGCCTGACGGAAACTTCGTCTCCAGCACTTACGATGCCTCCATCTTCTCCCGTTGGGGCCGCCTCACATGGTGGGGCGAAGACGGCGGGGCCCAGGGCCGCGTCGCGTTTTACGTTCGCTCGGGCAACACATCCAATCCCGAAAAGAACTGGGGCCCCTGGACCGGCCCGTATAAATCGGCGTCCGGCGAGACCGTTACCTGCCCGTCCGCTCGCTTCGTGCAGTGGAAAGCAGTCTTCCTGCAGGGTGAAGGCGGCGATCAACCCTCCATCTCGTGGGTGAGCCTCGCCTATCAACCGAAAAACGTCGCGCCCGTGATCGACGCGATTGCATTGCAGGATCCTGGCATCCGGGTATCGGGCTTCCAGCAGGTCGGCGGAAACTCCGCGCCCGTGCAGCTCCGCATCCCCTCGCGCGGCGGTTCTGACCCATCCAGTCAGGGTAATGAGGACGAAGGCCAGAATCAGGCTCGCGTCCAGATTTTGCCCCAGGCCGTCGCCGATCACGGCTATCAAAGCGTCTTATGGAACGCCCATGACGACAACGACGACACGCTCACCTATTCGATTTACATTCGCGGTGAGGGCGAAAAGAACTGGCGCTTGCTGAAGGATAAAATTTCCGAAGAATACTATTCGTGGGATACGTCCACCATGCCGGACGGCGCCTATTACCTGAAAATCGTCGCTTCTGACGCGCCTTCGAATCCGCCCGATGAAGCGCTCACCGCCGAACGCGAAAGCGACCGCTTCCTCGTCGGCAACACCCCCCCGCACGTCGATGATTTGCACGCCCAAACGGACGGGGAATCCACCACTCTCTCCTTCGGCGCCACCAGCACATCCGGCGCAATCTCGCGCGCTTCCTACAGCATCGATTCCCAGAGCTGGGAAATTGTCTTTCCCATCGGCCAGCTCACGGACGCGCCCAAAGAGGATTATCAGTGGAAGGTCCAGGGCCTTTCGGCCGGTGAACACACCGTCTCGGTGCGGGTCACGGACCATTTCGGCAACGAGACCGCTGCGAAGACGACCTTCACGATCGCCGGCCCGCCCACAACCGCAGCCATTTCTGCCGCTCGCTGACGCTGCCGTCTCAATTGTGCCAGTTGCGAATCATCGCTACCGGCTCAAATCGCTCCACCGTCGCGCCGACTCCGGTCAGCCCGTCGCCATTCTCCGCCTGGTCCACATGAACCACGCGTGCGCTGCACCGCACTTCCTCCGTCGCGCGGCCGGTCAGCTCGCGTGGCAGCTTGAAATAGATTTCGAGTGGCGCTCCGATCGCGAGCCGCTCGCGTGAACGAAAATAAATCCCCCGCTCGGAAAGATTCACGGCCTCGCCCTCGGAAATTCCGCGTGACGCCACCGCGACGCCGCCCACGGCCGCGCTGGGCGCACCCGTGGCGAAAACCGCCGCGTTTGACAGCACTCGGAAGCGCAGCGGCACTGCACAGTCTTTCCTTGGTGAGATACGGCGTTCCTTTGCGGACATCGAGTCCTCCTCGAATTTTGAAATTATCGGGGTAAATCGCGGGAAGGGGGTTCCCGAGCATCGCACTCGCGCCGGACGCGGTCAATATTTTTAATGTTCGCTGGACGCTTCTAAGAGATTTCTAATTTCGCGCGGAAACACGCCCGGCATGCCTTTATCGCAGCCTTCTGCGCCGTTGCTACGCTTCTTCCGGACGCCAATCGGTAGGTGGGAAATCGATCTTCCAGAATCCCGGCGCGGGCGAATCGAATTCGACGGGCACGTGGAATCCCTCGGGCATTTCTTTCGCGCTTCGAGTCACGCGGCAAGCCACCTTTTCCTTCGTTGACCCGTGTTCGAGCACCAGTCGCGTCTCCGCCGGCAAGCTCTCTTTGAGCACGACCAAAGCTCCCTGCGGATGGACGCTCACCGTCGCCGCCTCAAACGTCGTCGGCTTCCCTTTCACCGCCACGTGAACGTTGGCACGCACGCGCAGCAGCACGCGCTGCGTCCTTTTGCGCTCCTCCGCTACGCTTGATCTCACCGCTTGGCTGGGTGCTGCCTGTGTAGATACTGCGACTGGCTTGATCGAGGCTGCGGCTGGTTTCGCCGAAAAGCCTCCCGAGATCCCAAGTTTCAAAGATCCAACCCCCAAAAGTTAAGGTCCGCTGCCACAAATTCCACGCCGAGGTCCCAACCGTCTGGGCGCTGGCTTCCCTTCCACACCACAACTCCATCCACTGCTCTGCGCGAAGCTAAATTCGTCAGCCGCAGCACCTGCTTCACGTCCACTTCCCGCGGGCTCACCAGCAAACAGCCGTATCCGTTCACCACCCGCGTAAACGCGGATTCGTACCGCCTCGGCCCTACATTCCCGTTCCATTCGATCGAAACCGGCACCCGGCAGTTCATTCGCGGCCCGCGGCGCTTTTGCCGCGTTCGTATGTCTTTTGGCAGGTCAAGCGAAAATGGCATCATTAAACAAGGGTCCGCGGCGTGTTTTTCTGCGGAACTGAGGGAAACTGCGCGGCCCGCGGGCGCCGCACAAGAGTGATCCTACGTAGAGGCAACAAGCGGATCAATAGTACGATCAGACAGGTGGTTTCGCTGTTCAGGCGAAACTGCCGAAAAGTGCCCGCCAGTTCTTAGTACCTCGTGCATTGACGCTTCCTTGCGGCGCCTCGTCCATGTAGCAGCGCAGCCGTCTTGGCCGCGCTTCTCGGTTTCTGCTTCAAATGGCTGGCGCCCGCCCTGGCTCCGTTATAGGCGCGCCCAGCACGGCGTCCAGCGTGAAAATCCTTTCGCCCGCCAACGAAACGCGTGCCTCAGCGTCTCGCCCCGCGTGCCGCTGCTGCGCCGGAAACTACGAAGCTTCCCCTGCGGTGTCCTGACCGCCTTTGATTTCGTCGCTGAGCAATATTGCATCGGCAATTTCCCTCATCGACTTCCGTCTTTCCCTGCTTTGCTTCTGTAGCGTAAAAAACGCTTCTTCTTCGCTGATTCCCAGGTCGCGCTGCAGGATGCGCGTCGCGTCCTGCACTATTTTTCGCGCGCCTGTCAATTCTGACGTTTTCGAGCTTTCATCCTCGCGCCGCACCATATCGATTTCCGGCCCAACCAGAAAGCCGATCGTCGAAATCAGCTGGATTTCGCGCTGCGTGTAAGTGTGCGGCTCGCGATGTTGCACGTTGATTACGCCCGCAATACGATCGCGGCAAAGCACCGGAACGGAAAGAAACGCCTCGAAGCAGTCCTCCGGCAATTCATTGAACGCCTGGAAACGCGGGTCTGCCGAAGCGTTCCACGAGATCGTCACCGGCTTTTTGTTTTCCGCCACCCAGCCGGTAATTCCCTGCCCCATGCGCAGCCGCAGCCGGTCAACCGCTTCCGCGTGTGGATTTTTCGAGGCGCGCAGCACCAGTTCGTTGCCCTCCAGCACGTAGACGAAGCATGAATCGCACTTCATCACCGAAGCGATAAAGTCCAGAATTCGCAGCAGCACCTTGTGGAGCGGGTCAGCCGAGGCTATGCGTTCGCCCAGTTCGTGGAGAAACTCGATATCCCGCGGATCGCTCGAAAACGCACCAGGAGCAGCACCGGAGCCCGATTGCACGTTCATACCACTTCATTATCGAACTCCGCTGAATCCACCGCGAATCCAACTTTTCATTCCGTGCCATTCATTTTCCCAATCGAAGTACTACGGCGTACGAAAAGAAAAGGTGTGGTCGACCCTCGTCTCCTTGAGGCAGATTTGCAGCGGCAGACCATTGGCCGCGAGTGGCGGCCGCGCTATACTCCGCCCCGTCTGAACGGCTGGTTATCGGCTGTCGCCAGCCAGGAGCCCCGGCAAATGGCAACCGCATCGGCTTTGGAACGTCCGGCATGGACGTGGCACGCCCGAGGAACGTGGAATGCTCGCGATGACAGGCTTCCCTCCGCAGCCTGGCTCTGTCTTCTCTGGCTAGGGCTTATCGGAGGGTTCGGTGTGGACATCAAAAGATTTCTCCACGAGGCTCCGCCGGCGCCCGCTGTGATTTACGTTCATGCCGCTGTCTTTACGGGCTGGATGTTCCTGCTCACCGCGCAGGTGTTGCTGGTGGTGGGCGATCGCGTCCCACTGCATAGGCGGCTGGGATGGTTCACGGCGGGCTGGGCGTGCCTCATGGCGGTTCTCGGGCCGTGGGCGGCATTCGCTTCGCAGTCGGTCGACCTTCACGGACCGGAATACGACCCGCCCTTTCTCGCCGTGCAGTTGGGTGACATTGCGGCCTTTCTCATTTTTGTCGCCTGGGCCATTGCGCTCAGGAAAAACGTGGCCGCGCACAAGAGGATCATGATCCTCTCCACGATCGCGCTGGTCGACGCGGGATTCGGACGCTTTTCAGGATGGATTTGGCCCAATGAGCCGCAGTCGGTACTCCTCTGGTTCTTGTCGGAGTTCTACGGCAACGTGTTTTTGCTTTTGCTTATCACCGCGTGGGACTGGTGGCGCGGTCGTCTGATGAAACAATTTGTAATCGGCGCCACCGCCCTGCTGGTAATCGAGTGGATGCAAACGCTCCTCTACCGATGGATGCCCTGGAAGACGCTGACCACAGCCCTGATCACCACTTGGGCCAGGCATTTCGCCTAAGCGCAGTCGGTTCCGCCGCGGCGCCCGCCTGCCCTGAACGCAGTCGAAGGGCTGCGCGCGATTCTACGAATGAGAGACGGCCTTTCGATAAGCTTTCAGCATCGAAACCCCGGTCAGCTCCCGCAAAACCGGAATCGTCTCGCAGCTTCCGAGAAAGTTGCGAAGGAAAGCGAACCGGCTTTCCCAGGAATGGGTATTTTCTACTGCGCGCTCGAACTGCGGGGCTGCGTAGGCCGTCTTCAATAGCTCCATCCCTCGTGGAACGAAAAGATCATCCATCTCGCTCGAGGAAAAAATCCTGGCGAGGGAGTACCTCCGATCCAACGGTCGCACGTACGGCAAAAAGGGGATTTTGCGCGGATAAATCTTATTGCCTATGCGGATCCCGTGATTTTCGAACGGAAACCACACCTGAGGGCTGAAATCACCACCACGCCGCCCCGCTTGCATGTGCGCACGATTTCACTCGCGCTCGCATCCGGATCGGGCACATGCTCGAGCACCTCGAAACATGTGAGCAAAGAAAAGTAATCGTCGCTAAAACCGATCTCCGCGGCTGACATCAAATCGATGTGGAAACGTCCGTTGTAGTCGGCGTGTGCTCGAAAATCTTCAAGCCGGTCTTCCTCCACATCGATGCCGAAAACTTCATCGAACTTCGCGCCCACCAGTTCGGTGATAAATCCGTTTCCGCAACCCACGTCCAGATATCGGCGGATGCCCGGCGTCGGCTCGATCGAATCAGCCCACCGGAGAGCAAAACCCGCCAACTTGTTCGCGGTCCTGCATGCAGTTCGAGGTGCCGTCCCGCCGAGTATAGGGGTGTTCTGAATCTCCATCGCTACCGCCTGTCGCGGGACGGGAACAGGCTGACAGCCTGCCGGCAAAGCCTGTTACCTCAAGCCATCGCGACGCCGGATACGATGCTACTGCCGTTGGTTTCCGCGCACAGTACAGCCTGTGCTGTACCTCATTGATTCAACGCCCCCAAATCAGCGCACCGCCCATTGCAAAGTTCTGCGCGATGTAGGCTGCACGACGCACACCAAGCGCGCTCGATCGCATCAGCGATTCGCGTCGGAAGAAAATCGTTGCACACTCGGGGCACTACGGGAATATGGCTTAGCCTTCAATTGGGCGTGGGCTTCTCGATGTGATCGACCACCAGCACGTCAATCATGCCCTTCTCCGCCTTCAATTTCAGTCCTAGCTGATCGGCCAGCGCCTCGGGAAAACTAGGGCCGTTCGGATCGGGTGGCACGCCGTTCAGCAGCGCATTCGCGTCTGGTGAGAACTCGATCGAAAAATCATAATCTCCAGTCAAGCCGGTCTCGTTCACCACAGGACGATCCGGGGCCGTCCCGCGAAACCCGGTCCCGGTAAGGAACGCCGAGATGTAATTCAAATCGACGTCCCGCCCTCCGCCGCGGACCCGCCCCGGAACGTGGGACATTCCCATGATGGTGGCGCCGCACGGAAGGTCCGCGAATTGCCCAGACGCCGGTGGAGCATCGGCCTGTCCCTCGGCGCCGCACTTCGCGTCGTCCACATGCGGCCTCAGTTGCGGGCCCGTTCGTCCCGATTTCGTCAGCACCAGCGCATAGATCGGCGCTTCGCGCTTTTCCTCATGCGTCGCCAGCTTGAACCGGTCCGCTAGAAGCGACTGCACCATCAGGCGAAATTGGTCCTTCGTAGGATCGCTGATCGGCGCACGCGCCTCAATATCGAACCACTCCGCGCCGACCCAATCCGGCAGACCCGAAATATAAAAATTCATCTGGCCCATCGAAAGCTTATAGGCAAACCCGATCAGCGGACGCAGCGGCAAATCCACAGACATCAGGTTGCCCACCTTGGCAAAATTAGCGCCAAGCGTCAGAGGGAAATTCTCGTACCCTCGCCCCGGCTCGCTTGGTTTCACCGAAGCCACCTCGAACGCCATCTTCCCGCCCGCCGCCTTCTCCCACGCGTTGTTTGTCAGTTCCCCGGCAGGCCGCGGCCGCGCAAACGTCGACAGCACCGCAATGCAAGCGCCCATCAGGAGCAGCCTGCCGCCAAACGCCAATCGCCGCCTCATCACGCGCACATTGTACACCTCAGCGCTTTATTGGAGGGTGGCGCGGTTTCGCGACGCGCGCGTCTTTCCCATGAAGCGTCACCCATTTATCTCGGGATATCGATGACTGTGCAACTTCCCGCCTCCGCTCGTTCAACGCCCGCGACAATCTTGCTCATCGCTGCCTTCACGAGTTTCCATCTGTTCTTGCTGATTATCACAATCGCCAGATGTCGCCCGGCCGAGAGGAGTTCCTTGATCGAAAAGGATCCGCATCACTTCTGAAGGAAGGAAGCGCTGAGGCTCTGCGCTGCAAACTCCAGCACCGCATTGACCTGTTGCTTCGTCAGGCCATCGTACATTTCAACGATCTCGTCCACCGTCAGGCCGTCTTCAAGATTCTCGAAGACAGCCGCGACCGGCATGCGAGTCCCACGAAAAACCCACGCGCCGCTCACCTTCCCGGGATCGCTCTCGACCGCCGAACATTCAGACCAATCAAGCGCCATGCGAAGGCTCCTATGCTCCGCTGATTGTACCGGAAATCGCGCACCTGAGTGTACGAGCCGCCGCCCGGCCCCGTCACGCCGGCGTCTGTGCCAAAGCGCCATTTATGCCGATTTAGGCCCCTTTTACCCGCCGAAACCGTGCAATCTAGCCCACTTTAACGCGCCATATTTTCCTTGGCGTCTTCAATCCCGCTGCCCGCGGCAGTTGATCGGCCAGCAGTCGAAAGTTCTGGTAGTCCTATACTCCGTATTTCCCACAATAGAAATCCCGTTTCACGAATGCTACCGTTAGTTGTTTTTTGAAGCTGAAATCCGCGCCGCCGCGGAAAAAAATTCCGCGAAAAAGGCTGCGAAACAAGATAGGAGACGTGTGGCTGGGCAGCGCAGGCGTCGGGAACAAGGAATTTCTAATCGATAGTAATTACGATTAGAAATCGCCGCAAGCCCTGCATTGTCAACAAGATAAAAATTTCTAATCGATAGAAAAACAGGGCCTTCAGAAGGAGCAAAAGCGCACAAAAAGCGAATGCACCGGCGGGCCGCTGAGCCCGAAAAGGACGCGCCGCTCCGGCGATGCCGGCAGTTTAGACGAGGCTACTTCCCGGAGATTTTCCGGAAGAGCATGGTGACGGGGTCGTAGAACTGGTCGACGACGCGCTCTTTGAGGGGGATGATGGCGTTATCCGTGATGTGAATTTCTTCGGGGCAAACTTCGGTGCAGCACTTGGTGATGTTGCAGTAGCCGATGCCGAGCTCGTCGCGGGTCATTTTAATGCGGTCGGCGCCATCGAGCGGATGCATCTCGAGCCCGGCGGTGCGGACGAAAAAGCGCGGGCCGCCGAAGTCGGCATGCTTATCGTGTTCGCGGAGCACGTGGCAGACGTTCTGGCACAGGAAGCACTCGATGCACTTGCGGAATTCCTGGGCGCGGTCGATGTCCTTCTGGTACATCTTCCATTCGACGCCAGGCTTGGGCGTGAACGGCTGAATTTTTTTGTTCACGCGATAGTTCCAGGAGACATCCGTGACCAGGTCTTTGAGCAGCGGAAAGGTCTTGATCGGATAAACCGTGATGGGTTTATCGAGCGGGAGCGAATCCATGCGCGTCTTGCACATCAGGCGCGGGCGGCCGTTTACTTCGGCCGAGCAGGAGCCACATTTTGCGGCCTTGCAGTTCCACCGGACGGCCAGGTCGGGCGCCTGATTGGCCTGAATCGAGTGAATCGCGTCGAGGACAACCATGCCGGGGGCGACCGTTACCTTGTAATCGGTGGCGCCGCCGCCTTCGGGTCCGCCGCGAAACACGCGCATGATTGCTTCAGCCATTCAAGAACCTCCAAACCAGGTGCACGAAAAGCAAAATTCAAAGGCGGCCCGCCTGCAAGGCGAGGCGACCGCTACAAACCCAAATCCGAGACAGGCGTCACTTCTCTTCGGTCAGGATTTGCTGCAAATCCTGCGGAATCGGGGGCGACGGCCATTCGTAGCGCGTCATTTCCCCGCTCTTCTGCACGATTACATTGTGCTTCTTTTCCCATGCCGGATCGTAATTCGGGTAATCGATGCGGCTGTGGGCGCCGCGGCTCTCTTTGCGAGCGAGCGCGCTCTGCGTGACGGCTGTGGCGACATCAAGCATGCAGCGCAGGTCGAAAGCCAGATGCCAGCCCGGATTGAAGAGGCGCGAACCTTCGACTTTCGTGTGTTTTGCGCGCTCTTTCAGTTTGTCGAGCTCGACGAGCGCTTTATTCAAATCTTCTTCGTTGCGGAAAATTCCGACGAGGCTTTGCATCATGTCCTGCAAATCCTGGTGGATGGCATACGGGTTTTCTCCGCCGTGGCTTTCAAAGGGCGAAAGCGCCTCGCGCTCGGCAGCGGTGAGTTGCGCGGCGTCGACACCGGGCATTCCGACTTTCTTTGCGTGCGCAGCTGCGGCAAGACCGGCACGACGGCCAAAGACCAGCAGATCGGAGAGCGAATTGCCGCCGAGGCGATTCGCTCCGTGCATTCCAACGGCTGCTTCGCCCGCGGCGAAAAGGCCCGGGACGGCGGTTTCCGTGGTCTCCGCGTCAACCTTGATCCCTCCCATCACGTAATGGCAAGTAGGCCCGACTTCCATCGGACCTTTGGTAATGTCGACGTCCGCGAGCTCTTTGAATTGGTGATACATGCTGGGAAGCTTGCGCTTCACGTATTCGGCGGGCTTGTGGGAAATATCGAGATAGGCGCCGCCATGCTCGCTGCCGCGGCCTTCGCGGACTTCAGTGTAAATCGAGCGCGCCACGACGTCGCGTGTGGAAAGCTCAAGGCGCTTCGGGTCATACTTTTCCATAAAGCGCTCGCCGTTTTTATTGCGCAGGATACCGCCTTCGCCGCGGACCGCTTCGGTGACCAAAATTCCGCGCACGCCGGGCGGCCAAACCATGCCGGTGGGATGAAATTGCACGCATTCCATGTCCATCAATTCGGCGCCGGCCTGATAAGCGAGGGACATGCCGTCGCCGGTGCACTCCCAGGAATTCGACGTGATTTTCCAGGCCTTGCCGATGCCGCCCGTGGCGATGACGACGGCTTTCGCCTTGAAGACGACGAACCGACCGCTCTCGCGCCAGTATGCGAACGCGCCGGCAATGCGGTCGCCGTCCTTCAACAGGCGCGTGACGGTGCACTCCATGTAAACGTCGAAACCCATTTGCACGCCGCGATCCTGCAGCGTGCGGATCATTTCGAGGCCGGTGCGGTCACCGACGTGGCAGAGACGCTTCCAGGTGTGTCCGCCGAACGCGCGCTGCATGATCTCGCCTTTGTCCGTGCGATCGAAAAGGGCGCCCCACTGCTCGAGTTCGCGGATGCGGTCGGGCGCTTCCATCGCGTGCAGTTGCGCCATGCGGTAATTGTTGAGCATTTTACCGCCGCGCATCGTATCGCGGAAATGGGTCTGCCAATTGTCATTAGGATCGACGTTGCCCATGGCCGCGGCCACGCCGCCTTCAGCCATCACCGTGTGCGCCTTGCCGAGCAGAGATTTGCAGACGACACCGACGCTCGCGCCGTGCGCCAGCGCTTCGATGGCCGCGCGCAACCCCGCGCCGCCCGCACCGATGATCAGCACATCATGTTCGTGAGTTTCGAAGTTGGAGGTCACAGCAGTCGAATATCCTTCACCATGCCGGAAGCGACCAGGTAAATGTAAAAATCAGTGAGGCCGACCGAAATCATGCTGACCCAGGCCCAGAACATGTGGTGCTCGTTGAGCTTCGTGACGCCCTTCCAGCCTGCGTAACTTGGGCCGCCTGTGGCGGCGCAGGAAAAGCAGTCCAGCCTGCCGCCAATCAAATGGCGGAGCGAGTGGCAGGAGAAGGTGTAAACCGTCAGCAGGACCACGTTGACGAGCATGATCAGAGTGCCGACGCCCATGTGAATGCCGTCGGGAAACTTGAAGGCGATGATTGCGTCGTACCAAAGGCAAGCGATGAAAAAGACGGCCACGTAGAAGAAATAGCGGTGGATATTCAAAAGAATGAAGGGAAATTTGCGTTCGCCGGAGTAATGCTTTTTGTGTTCGCCTACGGCGCAGGCCGGGGGATCGAAGAAGTACGACCGATAATATGCTTTGCGATAGTAATAGCACGTGAGGCGAAACCCGAGCGGGCCGCCCATGATTAAAATGGCGGGCGAAAAGGGCCACCAGTGGTGCTGCGGATCGATCAGCGGTGAGTAAAATGGCGAAAGGTAGGGGTCGGCCCAGTAGAAATTGCCGGAAAGGCACCGCCATGTGGCGTAAACGGCAAAACCGGTGAAGACGATTGCAAAAGGCAGGACCTCAACCCACCACGCGTCCTGACGCAGAGTCCTGCTCGAGCGGCTTACGGCAGCCGCGGAAGTATCCCCCATCGCTCCCTCTTAATGCAGACTCCCTAGATTATTCTCACTGCAGATTTTTGCAATGAAATTCTGCATGGGCCACCGGGCCGAACCGATAGCCGCATGCTATCGGATGCAAACAATTCCCTATCGCTGTGGATTCGCACTACCGCGAGCCAGGCGGCGCGCGTTGCGTGGTAAGGAAACCGCGGCGCGAAATTAGCGGGAACGAGCGCTGCCGCGGGCGCAAGCGTGGTAGGATCGGAGCGATGCCCCTAAAAAAGCTGTTTCAATTTTGCAGCGAAGAGCTGCAGCGAACGTGGCGCGGCTTTGCGATCGCGTACGACACGCTCCGCGAGCTCGACGAGATGACGCTCGGGACGCTGCTCGCCTATCTGCGCGACCGCTAGCTCCTTCGGTGCGCGTTTATTGCGGGTTAGGCCCTTCGGTGACTTGCACGAGTGCGTCCGGCCGGAACCATTTCGCAAACGCGGCCTGGACTTGCGCTGCCGTGAGGTCAACGTAATGGCGCGCGGCGACAACGGGCTCATCCGAAGGAAGGCCGATGATCGAGCGCGACACCAAGCCTCCGGCGATGCTATCGACGCTGGCTTCGCCAAGGGGAATCTGGCGCAAGAGCATGGCTTTCGCCTGGCGCAGGTCGTTGTCATCGACGGGGGTGGTCTGCATGGCGCGCAAGTCACGTTCGACGACGGCGCGGGCCTTCGAGACGTTCTGCGGATCGCAGGCGTAATTCACACTGTAGACGCCGCGCGTGCGGCCTACGTTGAACGAAGAGTTTACGTAATAGACGAGTCCGGAATTTTCGCGCAAGTCCTGATAGAGCCGCGTGGCGTAAAATCCGCCGCCCAGCACGTGGTTGCCTAATTCGAGCGCATAGTAATCGGGATTGAAGCGGTTCATGTCCAGCGTTTCGCCCAGCTGCACGTTGTCCTGCACGCGGCTCTTATCCGGCACAACCGTCGCGCCGGGGGGGTTGTTCGCCACCGTCGGAAGGTCGGTCTGAGGAACGGGACCTGAATTCTTCCAGTCGCCGAAATATTTCTCGATTACGGCCTTCGCATCTTCCGGCGTTACCTTCCCGATCACGACGATGGTTGTCAAATCCGGCCGAAAGACGTGTTGGTAATAGGCATTCACGTCGCCGATGTTGAGGGACTGAACTGATTCCGGAGTCGGCTGGCGCTGGGTGGGATCGGTCTTCGGAAAAAGCTCGGCGTCAAATGCGCGCTGCGTGAGGTAATCGGGACTTTGCAACTGTCCGGCGACGGCGCGCGATGTCTCCTCCTGGACAACCTGAAATGCCTGCGCGGGCAGCGCGGGATGAAGCTCATTCTCGGCAAGCAGCTGGACCCCGCGGTCAAAATCGGGCGCCAGCACAGCGACCGAAAAATTCGTGCCCGCGGATTCGTCGGCGGCGATATCGTCCAGCGCCGTCTGGAACGCGATGCGATCCATCGTTTGCGTCCCGTAAGGGAAAAGCTGCGTAAGGACGCTGTTGACACCTTCCTGGCCCTTGGGCGTCTCGAGATCGGAGTTGCTCTTTATTTCGCCGGCCACGGTGACTGTGTTGCTGATACTTTCCGGTTGCACGATGAGCTTGATCCCGTTGGGCAGCGTGGTGGTGACGGGGTGGATCGTTAGATCCGGAATCGCGAGGCGCGAAACGGCGCTGGTAGCCCATTCGGGCAGCACGACGTTCGCGCTTGGAGTTCCGGCGAGCGCCTCGGCTCCTCCGAAGGATTTGGAGGAAATGGGCGCGCCGGAAGGCTGGGGCGTGAGGACGGCGAGAATCGAACTGGCCGGGCTGAGATATTCGCGCGCGACACGGTTCACATCGGCCACGGTCACTTGCTGGATGGCGCGAATGTCGTCTTCGGGGGATTGGCGTCCTTCCACGGCGAGGGCGTTCGACCATTCCATCGCCAGCCCTTCGATCGAGTTCTTTTGAAACTCGTCGCTTGCCACTTCGCGGCGCTTGGAAGCCTCGACCAAGTCGGTCGGGACACCGTTTTTAAGATCATCGGCGAGCACCTGCTTCACTTCGTCCATCAATTGCGCGCTGTTGCCGCCTTTAGGGAAAGTCGCGATGGCGTAGGCCAGACCGGCCTTGGGCAGCGGACTATAATCGAAGCCCGTCTCGAGGGCTTTACCCTCGGGCACAAGGGCGTAGAGAGAGCTGCGCTGGCTGCTCAGCACGTCGCCGAGGATGTCCATCGCGGCAAAATCAGGACTGTCTGTGCCGGGCGCGCGATAGGAAATCACGTCGAGACCGAAAGGCAAATCGGTGTCGAGATTCAGCGTCTCGGAACTAACCGAGGCGAGTTTCACCGGCGGGCGCTCGGGAATCTGCTTGCGGGGGATGCTGTCAAAGAGAGTTTTGATTTCGGCGAGCGTTTTTTGCGGGTCGACATCGCCGGCAATCACCAGGATGGCATTATTGGGCGCGTACCAGGTGTCGTAAAATTGCTTCAGCTGCGAGCCGGTCGTCGCATTGAACGAGGGCCTTGTTCCAAGCGCGTCATGCTGGTAAGGCGTGCCCTTGAACATCGCGTCGAGAAGCTTGGTGTAGAACACATACTCGGGATTGGAGAGGTCCTGCGCGACTTCTTGCTCAATGGCGCCGCGCTCTTTATCCCAAAGCTGGTCCGTATCGAGGACGCCGCGCATGCGCAAGGATTCGATGTGCAAGGCGACGTCTGTGTCTTCGGCAGGGACCGTGAAGAAATACTGGGTGACGGTCTGCTGCGTATCGGCGTCGAATTCGCCGCCCATGGCCGCGGAGATTTTCGCGAGCTGGTCCGCCGAAAGGTCGGGGCTGCCGCGGAACATCATGTGCTCCTGGGCGTGCGCCATGCCCGGAAAGCCCGCCGGGGCCTCGTTCGAGCCGACCAGATAATTCATCACGGTAGTGGCGACCGGCGCCAGATCGTCCGGCACGATCACCACGCGAAGACCGTTGGTCAAAGTTGCGCGCAAGATGCCCTCGCCTTCCGCTTTGCCGGTGGGCGTGGCGGCTTGCGTCGTAGCATGATGTGACGATTGCTCAGGCGCCGTAGCGCTGCCGGGTTCGGCGCCTTTATTGGCTTGCGATGTGGCTTGGTTAGCTTGACCAGAAGGGCACGCGAATATCGCGAATGCCGCGCATAGAATTGCAATCGGGATCGAAGTCTTCAGCCGGCCGCCAAAGCTCATTCCTTGCCTCCGTAGGTTTAACTAGTCCTAGATTACACCCTTAGACGCATGGCCGCGAGAAGGCGAGCAATCCGATTACAATTTGCACAGTGTTGAAGCGGCGCGGCTACCGACGCACCGAGAACAAAGCGGCTCAACTTCGCCGCTCTTCGATCATCTTGCGGACGGCTAAGCCCTTCTTCGGTTTAGCGGCACGTCCTTTACGTCCAATACGTCCGATCCAAAGTGCGGTATTGGATCGCTTCCCTCAAGTGTTTTGGCTCGATCGACTCAGCCCCCTCCAAATCTGCGATGGTGCGCGACACCTTCAGGACCCGGTCATGGGCGCGCGCGGAAAGGCCGAGCCGCGCGATGGCGTTCTCCAGAAGCGTTTCCCCCTCGTCTGAAATTGCGCAATGCTTGCGGATGAGTTTCGGCGGCATCTGCGAGTTCGCGTAGACGCTTTTTTCGCTGCGAAAGCGCTCCATCTGCACGGACCGGGCCCGCACCACGCGATCACGCACGCATGCGGAACTCTCCACATCTTCGTCACCGCGCAGCTCCTTATATTTCACGGCGGGCACTTCGATATGAATATCGATGCGGTCCAGCAGCGGGCCGGAAATTCTAGCCACGTAGCGTTGGATCTGCGGAGGCGAACAAGTGCAGTTGCGCGTGGGATCGCCGAAAAATCCGCAGGGGCAGGGATTCATCGCGGCCGCGAGCATGAATCGGGAAGGAAAGTTTACCGAAAGAGCGGCACGAGCGATAGTAACGCAGCCATCCTCGAGCGGCTGACGCATCACTTCGAGCACGTTGCGTTGAAATTCGGGCAATTCGTCGAGAAAGAGCACGCCATTATGCCCTAGCGAGACTTCGCCGGGCCGCGGGATCGCGCCGCCGCCGATCAACCCCGCGTCGCTGATGGTGTGATGCGGCGAGCGAAATGGGCGTGTTCCGACCAGTCCGCGAGAATCTTCGAGCACACCCGCCACGCTGTGGATTCGCGTGGTCTCGATCGCTTCCTCGATGGCCATTGCCGGCAAGATCGTGGGAATGCGCTTGGCGAGCATCGTCTTGCCCGCGCCCGGAGGGCCGATCAGCAAAATATTGTGACTGCCGGCGCAAGCCACCTCCAACGCGCGCTTCGCGGCCATTTGACCGCGGACATCGCGCATATCCACGGCGTATTGGCCGGCCTCGGCCAGCATCTTTGACGTATCCACCGCGACCGGCTGAAACGATTCGGGCGCGTTCATCAGGTCGACGGCCTGCGGCAAACTTTTGACCGCGAACACGCGCGTTCCCTCGACGACCGCCGCTTCCTTGGCGTTCGCTTCCGGAACCACGAGATTGTGGATGCCGCGTTCGCGAGCTGCCAGCGCAGCGGAGAGCGCACCGCGGACAGGCCGCACGCTGCCATCCAGCGACAATTCGCCTAGAAAGACGTGCGAATCGAGAAGCTTCCCGAAAAAGCTTCCCGTGCAGCCCAGCACGCCGAGCGCGATCGGCAAGTCGAACGAGGATCCTTCCTTGCGCACATCGGCCGGCGCCAGATTTACGGTAATGGTCTGCATGACAGGATAATCGAAGCCGCAGTTGCGCAGCGCGGCGCGGACACGTTCGCGGCTTTCGCGCACCGCATTGTCCGGCAGGCCAACCACATTAAAAATACCCTGCGAGCCGGGGCCGATATCTACCTCGACCTCGACCAGATACGCATCGATTCCAAATACGGCGGCACTGAGTGTTTTGAAGAGCATCCCAAGAACCTGCGTTTAGAGGCGCAGAGCGTATCCCAAAATGTGTGGCCAATCCAGCAAAACAAGTCGCACTAATTCTGGGCTGCGTCTATTAGTGAACTGTGTTATGCTCTGCCGGTAACCTACGGCCAGGACATGAGTGCGATGCGAGACACCGGAACTTTGCTGGTTTGTATGGCTTGTTCGGCTCTCGTTGCGCCGGCCTGCCGCGCACAAAGCCAAACGGCGGGCGTCCCTCCCCAAGCCTATGCGCTTTATCAACAGGCGCTCCATGCGCAGGCACAATCGCAACTCTCGCAGGCAATCGCGCTCTATAAACAAGCGCTAGCGATCGATCCGGATTACTCCGAGGCTCTCACCAGCCTCGGCGACGCGTTAATATTGCAGGGCCATACCGACGAAGCTACTGTGGACCTCGCGCGCGCCGCAAACCTGAATCCCACGAATTTCCTTGCGCAACTCAACCTCGGTTACGTCCTCCTCCATGCGCGCCAGATGGATCAAGCCCTGGCCGCATACCAAAGGGCCGTCGCGCTCAAACCCGATTCTGCCGAAGCGCAAAACGGTCTCGGCGTGGTTCTGTTCATCCTGGGACGTCAGCAGGAAGCGACGGTGGCTTACCAGAAAGCCCTGTCGCTTGCCGAGGACGATCCGGATGTCTTGAACAATCTCGCCGGCGCTCTCGTGCTCGAAGGGCAATATGACGAGGCCATCACGATGTACGAGCATGCGCTGGCCGCGAAGCCGGATGCATCCGATATTCGCTCGGGCTATGCGAACGCGCTGCAGCATGCCAACCGCAACGATGAGGCCATCGCAGCATACCGCCAAGTCGTCGCGGCATCTCCAAAAGACACTTCTTCCTGGCTGCAACTCGCGCATCTCGAATACACGCAAACGCAGTTCGACGACGCGATCATCAGTTTTCAAAAGACACTCGCCCTAGACCCGAATCAGCCGGACGCTCACCTTGGCCTGGGCATGGCCTATGCGGGTAAAAAGCAATACGCCGACGCAATCACGCAATATCAGGCAGCTCTGGCGCTCAATCCCGGCGACACAACCGCCCTCGCCTACGTCGGGCAGGCACAAATGAACGAAGGCGCTTACGAAGATGCGGAAGTGACGTTCAAAAAACTCGTGACTCTTGTACCCGACGATGCCGGCTCGCGGTTTAATCTTGGTACGGTGCTTTTCGACCAAGGACGGTATTCCGAGGCTGCAGACGATTTTCGCGAGGCGATCCGCCTGAATCCCAATTTCGTGCAGGCGCATTACAATCTTGCGGTGTGCCTGACCTACATGGCGCAGTATCAAGCCGCGGCGGTGTAGTATAAGACGGTGCATCGCCGCGACCCCTCGATTGCCGTCCCGCCCGAAGATGCGAAATAGCTGGCTCGGAATGTTCCCTCGCCAGATTGAAATTTTCGGGACTGCAGTGGCGTAATGAAAAGCGAGAACGGTTCGCGCGGCTTCGCCTTTACACACGCGCACACGGCCCGTATGCTAGGCCTAGCCGACAAAATTCTCGCCCCGGAAGGGACGGGGCATTCGCGATAGCGGAGGCACCTCATGCTGATCGCATTAATCGTCATCGGCGTGGTGATCGTAATCACCATCGTCATGTACAACAGCCTTGTCCGCCTGCGGGTCCAGTGCGACAACGCATGGTCTGACATCGATGTACAGCTCAAGCGGCGTTACGACCTGATACCCAACCTCGTTGAAACCGTGAAGGGCTATGCCGGGCACGAAAAATCCACTCTCGAAGGCGTGGTCGAGGCGCGCAACAACGCCATGAGCACCACGGGACCGGCCGCGAAGGCCGGCGCCGAGTCGATGCTCACCAGCGCGCTGCGCCAGGTTTTTGCGCTCGCGGAAGCGTATCCTCAGTTACGCGCCGTGGAAAGTTTCAATCAGCTGCAGCAGACGCTCAATCAACTGGAAGACAACATCCAGAACGCGCGGCGCTATTACAACGCCGTCGTGCGCGATTTCAACACGAGAATCGCGCAGTTCCCTTCCAACATTCTCGCGGGCATGTTCAATTTCAAGCCGCGCGAGTTCTTCGAAATCACTGCGCCGGCCGAACGCGAGGCACCGAAAGTCAGCTTCGGCAGCACCGCGTCCTGACGCGCCGCGCACCGATGTTCTCGCGCACACTCTCGTTGGTTCGCTTGCTCGGCTTGGCAACCGCTGTGCTTGTTCTCGCGATTGCCGCGCAAGCCCGTACGCTCACTATCGAGGATTTCAATGAGCATGTCGATGTGGCGTCCAACGGCACTATCGACGTGACCGAAAGCATCGAAGTTCAGTTCCCCGGCGCGTGGAACGGCATCTATCGCAAGATTCCCGTGAAATACACAACGCCTGCCGGGTTCGGCTACACCCTCTTTCTGCAACTAGTGAGCATCACGGATGACAGCGGCAATCCTCTGAAGTACCAGCAGACTGACATTGGCCGCTACACTGAATTCAAAATTTGGGTGCCAAACGCCATCGATACGACACGCACGGTGGTGATTCGCTATCGCGTGCTCGACGCGATCAACTTTTCATTCGCCGATCACGATGAGCTCTATTGGAACGTGACCGGCGACGAATGGGACAATCCCATCGAGTCAGCGTCCGCCCACATTGTGCTGCCGCAGGGAACCACCGGATTGCGCGCGGTCGCTTATACGGGCGTATACAGCTCTCGCGCGCAAAATGCACAGGTGACCATCAACGGCAACCAAGTCGATATCCAAACCACGCAACCGCTGGGTTTCGACGAAGGGCTCACCGCCGTCGTCGGTTTTGACAAGGGTTTCGTTTTCCCGCCCAGCACGGCCACAAGAATCTGGATGTTTTTGCGCAGCAATTGGCCGTTTTTCGTGCCAATTATCGCGTTTTTCGTGATGCTTTGGCTGTGGTGGACGCGAGGCCGCGACCCGCGCCGCAATCCCATCGCGGTGCAGTATGAACCGCCCGACGAGCTCACGCCGGGCGAATGCGGCGCGCTGATCGATAATGAAGTCAACATGCGCGACGTGACGGCGACGCTCGTCGATCTTGCGGTGAAAGGCTACATCAACATCGAACAAGTCCGGCGCGATGGGATGATGGGCCTGACCCATCACAATGATTACGTTTTTCACCTGAAGAAGCAGCCCAACGAGTGGACCGGCTTGCACACACACGAAAGCGCGATGCTTTCCGGCATGTTCCTGGCTGGTGACGTACCGATTAGTTCCCTGGGCCCGGGCGGGGGCTTTGCACAGCAGAACCTGGATCAGAGCTTCGCTGGCGGAGCGCCGCAAGGTCTGCAATCGGCGACGCCCGATATGTCCGTATCGCTTGGTGACATGCAGAATCGCTTCTACGTCCATCTGCCCGGGATCAAGACCTCGATCACTGACGCGCTCGTGGACGACGGATATTACACGCATTCACCCGACAGCGTGCGGCAGGGATACATCTTCACCGGCGTGATTATTGGATTTCTGCTGGTGGCCGGGAGCAATTTCCTTTCCGGCGCAACGCAGAGTTCGAAAACCGCATGGATTATCGCGGGGATCGCCACGGGCGCGGTCATCGCGGCATTTGGGTGGTTCATGCCGGTTCACACCGACAAGGGCGAACGCGCGCTCGAAAAAGTGCTCGGCTTTGAGGATTTTCTCGGCCGCGTGGAGGGCGACAAAATCGAGCGCATCGAAAAGACGCCGGAGATGTTCGAAAAATATCTACCTTATGCGATGGCGCTGCGCGTGGATAAAAAATGGGTGCAGCAGTTTTCCAGCATTGCCATGCAGCCGCCCGCGTGGTTCCAGGGCTATTACGGAACTGGCTTCGCGCCTTATCTTCTGCTGAACGAGCTCAACATGATGTCCATGCAGGCGGGCAGCGCTATGATGTCCGCGCCGCGGAGCTCGGGCGGGCTCGGTGGCTCGGGTTTCGGCGGCGGAGGCGGATCGGGCGGCGGATTCGGAGGCGGGGGTGGGGGCGGCTTCTAACTCAGAACACGCCCGGAATAAATGCGGGGACTCGGCGTGCGTATTCGTCGAATTTCACTCCGAATTCCGCGCGCAGAATTTTCTCTTCTTCATGGATGCGAATCCACGTCCCGACCAAAAATATCACCGCGGCCGGCACAATTGCCTGCCAGATCGAAACCACGATTCCCGCCTGGATCAGCAATCCGAACATGGCCAGATAAATCGGATTGCGCACGACGGAAAATGGGCCTTGCTCGATCAGTTCGTGTCCGGATACCAGGCGCGCGACCATCGACCACTGCTTCCCCAAGGTCCTTGCCGCCAAGAAGCAAAATAGAATTGAAGACATACCGATCGCGCTCGCCGCGACCAACACGGCAGCTTCCGCTGCTTTTGACATAGGCACGATTGGCGTGAAGTATGGCCGCTCGACGCTGTAGACGATGGCATAGCCGAGCAGTTGGAGTACAATTCCGATTCGCGAGCGATCGCTGCGCGCCGTCGTCTGCGTTTTGGGAGCGGCTCGGTCGCGGCCAAAAAAGAAAATCAACGCGAAAAGTATCCAGAGCAAGGTCAAGCCGAAGAGTGCGGCTTCCTCGATCCCGTCAGGGCCTGCGTATCGGACGCCGTGCATGCGCGGTTTCCCCTCGACCGAAGCTAAAAGAGCTTGCTCGAATCGATCAGGATTGTCACCGGCCCGTCGTTTGCCAACTCGACCGCCATGCGCGCCTGAAAAATCCCCGTCTCGACTTGCACGCCGAGCGCTTTCAGCGCCCGTACAAAATCGTCGTACCCCGCGCGTCCCTGCTCAGCAGACGCGGCGCCAACGAAACTGGGCCGGCGCTGGCCGTGCGTATCGCCGTAGAGGGTGAATTGCGAAACGGCCAGCACTGCGCCGCCAACGTCCGCGAGCGCCAGATTCATTTTCCCATTTTCGTCGTCAAAGATGCGCAGTTTGGCAACTTTGTCCGCCATCGCGACCCACGCCGTAGGCGGATCGTCCTTTCCGATGCCCAGCAACACCACGAGGCCGCGGCCGATCTCTCCGGTCACTTGACCATCCACGAGAACGCGTGCGTGCGTCACCCGCTGTATCACGGCTCGCATAAATTCGGTTCAATTATTCTACACGGGACGCCACCCTAGGCTTGTGGGACGATAGTGTTGTTTTTCCTGTTTTATGCTCGCGTGTGTTCTCATATTCCAACGGACGCTATTATGCCGGACCAACTTCACGAATTTTTCGTTGTCCGTGTATTCGAATGCGCGAGCGACGGGCTGCTGCTGCGAACGCCACAGGACGCCGTCGATTTGATCGGCCTGGCCGCAAAGCACAAAGCGTCCCTGTTCGCGATTCCGATCGCCCGGCTGGGCGATGATTTCTTTCGGCTTGAGACGCGGGTTGCGGGCGAATTTCTTCAGAAATTCGTAACTTATGGCTTTGGCGTCGCGATTGTGGGCAATATTTCTGGTTACTTTGGGGACGGTCGCGCCTTGAAGAGCTTCATCGCTGAATCCAATCGCGGCCGGCATATTTGGTTCGTCGAAAGTCTCGACGAACTTCGCTCCCGCATCGAGGCAGCATCTTAGCTTTTCATCGATATGGAAAAATCGCCCCGCAAATCCTGGCTCACACCCGGCGTGCTTGGCATCGGGCTGGCCAGCCTTTTTTCTGATTGGGGGCATGAAGCGGCGACATCGCTCCTGCCGGCTTTTTTGGCGAGCCTCGGTGCACCTGCGGTCGCGCTTGGAATTATCGAAGGGACTTCAGACGGGCTCTCAAGTTTCGCCAAACTAGCTGGCGGCTGGATCGCCGATCGGCCCTTGTGCCGCAAACCCAACGGCGTGATCGGCTACTCCGCTACAGCGCTCACCACGTTCGGCTATTCTTTCGCGCAAAGCTGGCCGTTCATTCTTCTACTGCGCGCTGTGGGCTGGACGGGGAGGGGCGTGCGCGGGCCGTCTCGCGACGCGTTGCTTGCCGACGCCGTTGATCCGGCGCAGGTCGGGCGCGCGTTTGGATTCGAGCGCGCGATGGACACATTCGGTGCCGTCCTTGGACCGCTTTGCGCCGCGCTGCTCGTTGGGACGCTGGGCATTCGCACGACGATTCGCTGGACGCTTGTGCCGGGCCTCATCGCGGCGCTTGCGTTCGCGTTTCTCGTTCCCGTGGGCGGGAGCACTGAAGGCCGCCGCGCGCCCGCGTTCGTATCGAGTATTTCGCAGCTTCCGAAAGATTATTGGCGGCTGCTGAGTGGGATCTTCGCGCACGGCATCGGCGCGTTCGAGCCTACGTTGCTCATCCTGCGCGCCACACAGGCTTTCACGCCGTCACATGGAGCCGCGCGAGCCGCGGCGATTTCCGTTGCGCTCTATACGTTCCACAATTTTATGAGCGCGGCAGTTTCGTATCCCGCCGGCGCTTTGGGCGACCGCATCGGCAAGCGCAACCTTCTCGTTATGGGATACACCGTGGGAGTGCTGGCCTACGTTGGCTTTGCAGTTGCGCCGCCCAGCCTCGTTGCATTCGTGGTGCTCTTCGGCGTTGCGGGTATTCACGATGCTTTTCAGCAGTCGCTCGAAAAGTCCGCCGCGTCTGAAGTTCTTCCCGGGACGATTCGCGGCTCTGGTTTCGGCGTCCTTGCCACGGCCAACGGCATCGGCGATTTCGTCTCGAGCATCGTCGTGGGCGCGCTATGGTCCAGCGTTAACGTCGCGGCCGGTTTCGCCTACGCGGCGTTTTTCAGCGCGATTGGGGCGCTGCTTGTGTTGAACGCGCAACGCACCGCGCCAAAACTGTGAGTCGAAGCAAACCACATTCAAAAGCGCCGGGTTGCACCCAAGCGGGCCGCTACATAGGCGAACCGGCGCTACTGGACGGATTCTGGCGTGCGCAACGCGCGCAAGTCGATGCCGAGTTGCTGGCATTTCTTGTAGAAGTGGCTGCGTTCCATACCTAACGCCCGCGCCGTGTTCGTCACGTGCTGATGATTGCGCTTAAATTCGTTAAGCAGCGTCTCGCGTTCAAAGGCCTCGATCCGCTGCAGGAAGGTGCCAAACGTCGTCGGCCCGGAACGGCCCGCAGCCGAAGTCGCGTAGGCAGTTTGCGGCAATGCGCGCGCGACGGTCGCCGCGTCGACCGTATCACCCATTGCGAGCAACAGCACTCGCTCAACGACGTTTCGCAACTCGCGCACATTCCCGGGCCAGGGATAGTGCTCGAGCGCTTCGATCGCATCCGGTGAAAACGTTTTAGGCTTCCAATTATTCTGCTCCGCCAATTGTCGCGAGAAATGGTCCGTCAGGACGCGAATATCCTCATGCCGCTCGCGCAGAGGCGGCAACACGATGGGAAAGACGAACACACGATGATACAAGTCTTCGCGAAAGGTTCCCTGGCGGACCTGTTCCTCGAGATTGCGGTGAGTCGCGACGACTACACGCACGTTGATCGTCAACGGATGGCCGCCGCCGACGCGCTCGATCTCGCCTTCCTCCAAGACGCGCAGCAATTTTGCCTGCATCGCAATCGGCATGTCGCCAATCTCGTCCAAAAACAACGTGCCGCGATGCGCCAGTTCAAACTTGCCGATGTGCCGCGCCGCGGCGCCGGTGAACGATCCTTTCTCGTGCCCAAAAAGCTCGGACTCCATCAGTTCCGCCGGAATCGCCGCGCAATTCAAAGAAACGAAAGGGCCGCCGACGCGCGGACTTTTCTCATGTAACGTTCGCGCGACAAGTTCCTTGCCCGTGCCGGTCTCGCCGCGGATGCAAACACGCGTCTCGCTCGCCGCCACGTGCTCGACTTGCGCCATCACTTCGCGCATGGCGGGACTTGCCCAGACGATGCGATGCTTACCGAGCCGCCGTTTCAGGTCGCGGTTTTCCTCTTCGAGGCGCGTGAGGCGCACGGCGTTATCGACGGTGAGCAGGAGCTTTTCGGTTGAGATCGGTTTTTCCAGAAAATCGATGGCGCCAAGCTTTGTCGCGCGCACGGCCATCTCGATCGTCGCCTGCCCGGACATCATCACCGTCGAGACGTTCACGCCCGCGCCTTTAAAGTCTTCGAGAAGTGCGATGCCGTCACGTCCGGGCATTACGACATCGGAAAGAATCAGGTCATATCGTTCCGTTTTTGCGAGTTCGAGTGCACGCGCTGCATTGTCGCAAACTGTCGCTTCATGCCCCGCGAGGCGAAACGCGCGAGCGAGCGACGCCAGCGTGTTCGCGTCGTCGTCGATTATCAGGATGCTGGCCTTCGCAGGCATATCATGCCCCGTCGCCGTTGGCGGGTGCGTGATCCGGGGGCCGCGGCGGCGGCTTCATGGGCAGGAAAATATGAAACGACGTGCCGACGCCGTGCTCGCTCTCAACGGAAATCCGCCCGCCGTGATCGCTGACGACCGATTGCACGATGGCAAGGCCCAGTCCCGTTCCGTGCTGCTTCGTCGTGTAGTACGGCGTAAAAAGCCGGTCGCATTCTTCCGGCGTGAGTCCGGTTCCCGTGTCGGACACCTCCAGATGCACGCCGCCATCCTGCGCCGTGGTCCGCAACATGAGGACGCCCCCGGCCGGCATCGCGTCCATCGCATTCAGCACGAGATTTTCGAGCGCCTTGCGCAGAAGGGTGGAATCGGCCTGAACGGCGGGCAGATCCGCGTTCAAGTGCAGCTCCGAAGTAATCGGCGGCCTTCCTACCGCGCTGAATTGCGACTCGAAAAGTTTCGTGGTCGAACGCGCCAGATCGTTCAGGTTCACCGCGGCAAGCTCCGGCTGCGGCATCCGCGCGAAGTCGCTGAAGCGGCTGATGATCTTTTTCAAATTGTCGATTTCCGAAAGCAGAATGCCCGTCGATTCGCGAAACACTTCTTCAAACTGGCTCGGGTCGATTTCTTTCGCTCGCTGCATGTTCTGCACGGTAGTTTGAAGGGGGAAGAGCGGGTTTTTCAGTTCGTGCGCCAGGCGACGCGCCAGTTCGCGCCACGCCGCCACGCGTTCGGCCTGCACCAAGCGCTCGCGCTGCTCGTTCAATTGGTCGGTCATGCGATTGAACGAGTTCGCGAGTTGCATCATTTCCGCCGGTCCGCGCACTTCCACGCGCGAACCAAGATCGCCGTGCGAAACGCGCTGGGCGCCATCCGCCAATTTTTTCACGGGCCGGGTGACGCGCGCCGCCGCCCACCAGCTCAGCAGCAGGCCAAGCAACAATCCTCCGCCCGCGACTGCCGCTCCGAGCATCGCAATGTGCCGCTCGATCGCGACCAAATCGCGCTGCGAATTTCCGACCAGCAGAACGCCGAGCAATTCGCCGTCGCGGCCTTGCAGCGGCAGTGCGTGGAATCGTTCGGCCGCGCCTGCTTCGATGGTGTACGGAATCGTGAAGGAGCGCTCGGTCGGGCGCGCCAACTCATCGCTGATCGTCGCCGTGAACGGGTCCGGCTGCGTGACCGGGCCATTCACATCGACCAAATCGCCCGCCTGGAATTGCGAATCGAGATTCAGGTAAAGGAGCGCGCGCATTCCCTCGGGCAACACCAGTTCGGAGAGAAACTGCTTGTCGAGCCGCTCGCCACCAACCACATAAAGATTTTTGTCGCCGACGCGAATTGGGGTCACCGAAAGCAACCCGATGGCCGGCCCATCCTGCGTGTCCACCTTGGTGAGGAAGGCACCCACGCTCGACCAGTCCTGCGGCTGCGTCACCCAGGCGAGTTTGTAACCGAACCGCGCGGGCCATTCGTAAGAGGAAATGATCGAACCGTCGTCGCCGAGGAAATCGAGAAAATCGAGCTGATGCGCCTGGGCCACTTCGCGCGCGTCGTTCACGTAAACCGAAACGTCGGCGCCCGGCCGCGCCAGATTCATCGCCATAGTGACGGTGCCCTGATCTTCGGCCACGCCGTGCACACGATTTACCACCTCGACCTTACGCCGGTCAAACTCGCGCTGGAACTGCGCGAGAAGGGCGTTGGTGTGCTCCGCGTTCAGTGTGTCAAACGCCCGACGGGTGTTGATCGTCACACCGGCCACGATCACTCCGACTGACACCAACAGCGCCAGCGTGAACACAAAAAATAATTTTGCCCGGAAAGTCACAGAGGTTCCCGCTCTACTCGCCTAATAAAAACGAAAGCCATCATCCCCAAACGGCGGTGCAGGCCAGCGCGAAATGATGCGCGCTTCGGTGCGTCGCATCAGTTTTTCGTGGCCGCGCCAGGATCCAACCAAACATCGGCCAGCGGCCAACTCTCGCCCGCCGCCGGCGTTTCCCAATCCCGCACGCGATCGCTTAGCCCATAAACCTGGGGCACCCATACGACGGGCACAAGGTGAAACCCATCAAGCGCCCCGCGTCCCGCCGCGTAAATTTGCTCGGCGGAATCGAGATTTCTCAGCGGTGCTACATCGATCCCGGCCGCCCGATCGAGCGCGCTCAAAATGCTCGTCAGCGCTTCACCCGGCTTCGCGGAACTCATCCGCGCCCGCACGAGCCGCGCATCGTTTCTGCCGGCATTCGCGCCGGGCGCGATCGCATCCGTGGCGACAGTAATTCCCGCTTCATGCGCGTCAACCGCGATCCGCTCAGCGATGCTCTCTTCCAACGCGTCGCCCGAATCATATCCCAAGCGAATCTCCGACGAACCGGCGATTTGCGAGCGAAGTTCCTTGGCGTGCACGGTATCGGGGGTGGTGGGAAACAGAAAAGCCGTGCCGCTTGACCATTGCGGCAGCAGTCCCCCCGCAGCCTCGCCCTCTTTCTGCAAAATGAAATCGACGATGGCGGCGCGGTTGATCGAATCGGCCACTGCCTCGCGCAACCGGACATCGTCCGCAGCTGAATGGCCCGGTAAGAATGCTATGGCAATCAACTCGTCCGGCTGCGTGGCGCTCACGCGCACGCCAAGGCCGCTCGCCTGGCGCGCATCTTCGGCGGGAATCTCCGAAAAGTCAGTGCGGCCAAGACCCAGGTCGACGAGCCGATCGTGGGCGCTGCGTCCCATGTCGATTTCAATCGAATCGACGAAGGGCCTGCCGCCGGGAAAATCGTCGTTCGCGGCAAGCGTGAGCCGCTTTCCCGGCTCCCACTCGGAAATACGAAACGGTCCCGATCCTGCCACGCCCGCCAGCGAACCATCGGCGTTCTGCTTCTCATAGATGAGCGACTCGATTTCGCGCTCCACCGTGGCGTCGGCGGGATTTGCGGCAGCCCTGGCCGGATCAAGCGAATTAACCGTTGAGCCAATTTCGACGCGGAGTGTTCCGCCATAATGCGGACGGCGCGCCGGGCGCGCAGGTATCGCCAAGATTGCGAGCGCCGCAATGATCGCGCTACTGGCTGCAAGTCGCCGCGACAACGTAAGCCTCATAATTTCCCGTCTGCAAATTGTGGACGACCGCACGCGCAGCGCCCGGCGCATTAGCGGGCCAAATCGCCATAACCGGTCCTAAAAAATTAATCCGGTTCCCCGATGCCGACGCAGCCTGCCCCGGCCCGCCGAGCAGTTCATATCCTTGAATAAAATCTGCTTCCGTCCAATCGCCACCGCCCGTCGCGAGCGCGATCGAATGCGAACGGCATTGCAACGCGATGCTTACCGCATCACCGCCGCCGGGGGGAATAAAAGGCGGGCGCATATCTCCCGCAATCCACGCGTCTCCCGTTCGCTCGTTCACGGCACACGTCACCGTGTTCGGATGCTCAAAATCGCCCTTGCACTCGTTCTTTTGCCAGCGCGCGTCGCCAGCGTTCGGGCCTTGCTCGGCCACTTGCGAAAGATCGATATGACCGCGCCAGTCGCGCGTGACCCAGGCCAAATCCGAATCGACTTCTCGGGCAAACTGCCAGGACGCAAGCCCTTGCGAATAGAAAACCAAGCGCGTTGGCTCGAGTACAGCAAGGATTGTCTGCTCGCCGGGTTGCGCTAAAGGCAGCGCGAAATCGAGAAACTCCGTCGGCTGTTGCCAAACCAACTTTGCATCGAGCAAAACCCCGCCCGTGCTCGGCGCGCTTTTCACAGTACGCGGGACGGTCACCATGGCCACTTGCTCGGCTCCGTCGCGCTTCACCTGCGCTACAGCCACGTAGCCCTCAATGCCCTCCGATAGCGTCACCTGCACGGTGGTATCCGCGGCATCGCCGTTGCCAAAGCGCACGCCGTGATTGGCCAGTTGCATACGGAGAGCCGATTGAATGGGCGACACTTGTTCGGGCGTAAGCGAGGAAATATTGTTCACAAGCAGGTTGATTCGCGCAGGAGGCGGAGCCAGCTTCGCAATTTCCGCGGCGAGATCGCGCAATTCATCCTCCCACGCGATTGGCGGCGCGGCTGCGGCGGGAACCGGTACGCGCGCCGGTTGCGGCATTTGCGAAAAGGCGGCCACGCAGGCAATCGCCAAGAAAATCAAACCGGACAGGAGGCGTCGCAACGCCAACGTAGATCGGCAAAAAGGCCGCATCGGTGCACTTCGTGTATGAATTTCGCTTAGCTTTCATCTTATCACACGCGATTTCGGCGCCACGCCGATCTCAGGATCAGCACCTTAAATCACACCTGGCGATTCCCTGCTCGCCCTGCTTCCTCGCTGGCAAGAGCGCCGGCGGGTGGCCTCGACTCACCCTGATCTTAGGGAGTGCCGCGGTTGGCAGCGACCGTCTGCGGCACGCGGTCAATTAGGGTGAATCGAAGCCACCCAGCAAGGGTTTTTGCCGACGTTACAAACCCAGCGGCACGGCCCTGACGTTCTTCTCACTTCCTTGCCGACTGCGTCGCGTTGCCCGCCATCGATAGCGCCGAATTCAGCACGTCGTTCGCGAAGAAGTATTTGCCGTCGTTCGGGACCATCATGATCTGGATCTTGTCCGAGAGCCGCTCTGCAATGATCTTTTGGATGAGTAGCGGATTCTGATGAATCGCTGCGCCCTCGATCTGCAACTGCTCGCCCTCGGCCTGCGCTGTGACGCGAATGCGATCCGCATCTGCCTGCGCGAGCAATGCTTCGCTCTGCTGCTCAGCCTTGGCGTCTGTGATCTTGTTCTCCGCTGCAGCTTCCGCAAGCAGTTCCTGGCGCTGCTGCTCTGCCTTGCTGTCATCGATCTTCGCTTCTGCTTGTGCCTCGGCCAGCAACTCGTCGCGTTGCTGCTCAGCCTTGCTGTCGATGACCTTCGCCTGGGCAGCCGCATCCGCGTTTTCCAGCGTGGTTTCTTTCGCCGCTTCCGCTTCGAGGCGCGACTGTTCGATCTGCTTTTGTTTTAGCGGCAGCGTGTACTGCATCGAATCTGACTGTGCCTTTGCCATGATGACCTGCGATTGCGCGTCCGCTTCAGCCTTGCGAATCTCGCGCACCTTCATTTCTTGCGCCTGCGAATCCGCGATCTTCACGCGCTTCGCCTCGATCTCGGCGTCAATATCTGTCTGATCGTCCTGCTGCTCTTTCAGCAGCAATCCCTCGAGGCCCTGCGCGTACTCTTCCGGCAAATCGACGCGACCGAGCAATACTTCCTTCACGACAATCCCGTCCTGCGCGAGGCGCGCGGTGATTAACCGGGCCGCCTGTTGCCGAAACTCTTCGCGTTTGCTGGAAAAGATCTCGCGGACCACGTAATTCGGCCCCAACTCGCGAAAGATCGACGTCACCACCGGCTCGACCACCTGCTCATCCATCGGCTGCGGCACGTTCGCCTCGATATAATTCAGCTTGTTGGGATTGATCTGGTAGCGGACGGTGACGCCGAGCCCGATCTGGAGCCCCTCTTTGGCATCAATCGTCAGCACCTCAAGCTTTTCTTTCGTCGATTCCGCTGCGTCCGTCGCAAACACCTGATCGCGAATGTCGTAGGTCTGCACGCGATCGAAGAGAGGGAAAATCAGATGCGTCCCCGGATAGAGCGTCCCCGGCAGCACACCGTAAATTTGGCTGATGCGCACGCCCGCGCGCCCGTCCGGAATGACGAAAATGGTTTCGCCCAGATAGAGGGATACGATCGCGATCGCCACCAGCTTCCCCGCCATGCTCACGCGAATCGTTCGCCGGGGCCGCGGCAAGGCCGGTCGAGAGGGGGTCTCGCCGGCCTCAGGGGATGCCGCGGCGTTGGGGGAACGCCCTAGGATGCGGTCTAGCTCGAAAACCAGATAAATGTCGTAAATCACCAGTCCTGCCGCGCAAACCAAAAGCCCAATGGCCGCCCAAATTAACAACAGCCGAATCAGAATCATCTCTGCCTCCTCAGTCGCTCGCTCCCAGCCTCATCGGCCGGCTCATGTTTTCCTTACTTTCCTAAGCCGCCTTCCGTCTCGTGGCTGGCTCGTCTGAAGCCTGCTGCGTCGAACCCCGTTCCTGCACCCTTCCGGGCATCAACCGAAACAGCCCGTGCAGCCCGACCCACTCCAGTGCCAACGCCAATCCAATCGACCCGATCACCGCTCCCGCGAACGCCGCATACTCGATAAATCCGTTCATGGCCGCCTCCAATCGCTACACCGCTCCCGCGATTCGCAGCACACAATTGCAAAGCCAGTTCCGCTGATGGACTTATTCAAAACAAAAGGTTTGCTGAAGATTTCGCGAAGGACTCACCGTGGCTGATCCGGGACAGCGTCCACCGACAGACGCACATTCGAAGTGCGGCCACGCTCCGGAACCGCGCGTATTGCAACTGGCGGCGGTAGGAAATTACTATGTATACGTGGGAGGTAGCGGGATGGTCCAGCAACGCCAGCAGCAGATGGGAACCGGGATGCGCCTGGGACGCATCTTCGGGATTCCGATATATATTCACACCAGTTGGTTCATCATCTTCGCGCTCATCACTCTCACCCTTGCCGAGCAATTCAAATATCAGCACCCTCATTGGAGCGCGGCGCAACACTGGTCTCTCGGACTGATCACCAGCTTCCTTTTCTTCGGCTCGGTGGTTTTCCACGAACTGAGCCACAGCGCCGTCGCACGGCATTACAAGATTCCGGTCGAGTCGATCACTTTATTTGTCTTCGGCGGGCTTTCGCGGATCAGCCGCGATCCGGACAGCGCATGGAAGGAGTTCAATGTCGCAATCGCCGGCCCGCTCTCCAGTTTCTTTCTGGCCGGTTGCTTCTACGTAATTTACAAATACCTGCCCGGGAACTCGATGGTGACGGCCGCAGCCTACTGGCTCGCCGAAATCAACGCGATCCTGGCCATATTCAACCTGGTGCCTGGATTCCCATTAGACGGTGGCCGCATCCTTCGCGGGATAGCCTGGGGAATCACGAAGAACTTTGACCGCGCCACTCGCATTGCCACAGCCTCCGGGAAGTTCTTCGCGTACCTCATGATCCTGTGGGGCATTTGGGACGCGCTCACCGGTAACTTCCTAGGCGGCATCTGGCTCGCCTTCATCGGCTGGTTCCTGCTGAGCGCGGCGCAGGAGACGTATGTTCAGACGACGCTGCGCAGCGCCTTGACCGGGATGAGCGCGAAAGACATCATGAATCCTGAGGTGCCTACCGTTCCGCGCGACATGTCCCTTGAGGACTATGCGCACGAAGTGCTGCGCACCGGCAAGCGCTTCCACATCGTTACGGGGATGGGGGAGCCAGTTGGGTTGGTCACGCTCCACACGGTACAGAAAGTGCCGCGCGACGAGTGGGCGAGCACGTCAATCCAGGCGGTGATGCACCCTCTCAAGGATGTACATTGGGCGTCGCCCGATGAGCCAGCCCTTGGCATTCTCGACCGCCTCATGAAAGAAAACGTAAGCCAGCTTCCGGTGCTCTCGAATGGCCACATCGTCGGCGTCATCGGCCGCGAAGCTCTGCTCCGCGTGCTCCAGACCCACGGAAACATGGGCCATGCCGGCCATCAGACGCCATAAAACGCGTTACAATTCGCAGATGCCATTGACATTGCCGCCGGGCGATTTCCGCGCTTATCTTTTCGACTGCGACGGCACGATCGCGGACTCGATGCCGCTCCATTACAAAGCATGGAAAAAAGCGCTCCGTGAATGGAACTGCGAGTTCGACGAGCCCCTTTTCTATCAATGGGGCGGCCGGCCGACGACCGAAATCGTCGCGACCTTGAACGAACGACGCGGCCTGAAGATGCCCGTCCAGACAGTAGCCGACCGAAAAGAATCGCTTTATTACGAATTTCTTCCCGAGTTGAAGGCAATTCCCGAAGTTGTCGAGCACATCGAAGCCCAACATGGCCGCCTTCCGTTCGCGGTCGTTTCGGGTAGCACGCGGGAGTCCGTGACGGCGTCGCTTCGTTCGCTGAATCTGTTCGATCGCTTCGACACGCTGGTCTGCGCTGGCGATTACACCAAGGCCAAGCCAGATCCCGAGGCATTTCTCCTGGCGGCCGAAAAGCTTGGCGTCGCGCCGAGCGCGTGCCTCGTCTTCGAGGATACTGAAATGGGCATTCAGGCTGCGCGCGCGGCGGGGATGGCTTCGGTGAAGGTTCCGCTCCCATGGGAACGCGCGGCGGCAGGCTGATTCGCTGGGAGCAAACGAGTATGTATTCCGGCGCCGCCCTTCCCCGAAAATTTTCAGATACATTTCAGATTCGCGGCGCAAAGTCCACCAATGAGTGTGCGATGCGCGTCCTGGTGATTGAAGACGATAAAGCGATGGCCTCGTTGCTGCAAAAAGGCTTGCAGGAGGAAAATCACGTTGTCAGCGTGGCTCACGATGGACGCTCCGGCCTCGAACTCGCGGCCGATTATCAGTTCGACGTGATTATTCTCGACTGGATGATCCCCGGGGTCGACGGCCTCGAAGTCTCGCGGCGTTTGCGCAGAGAAGGAAACACCACTCCGGTGCTGATGCTTACGGCGCGCGACGCCGTTCCCGATATCGTCAAGGGCCTTGATGCGGGCACTGACGACTTCCTCACCAAGCCTTTCTCCTTTGCCGAGCTTTTAGCCCGAATTCGGGCGTTGGGGCGGCGTGCGAAAGCCTCGACCCACTTGAAGCGGCTCGAAGTTGCCGATCTGTCGCTTGACCCCAGCGCCCACCGCGTCTTTCGCGGCAAGCAGGAGATACACCTCACTCCGACCGAATATCGCTTGCTCGAATTTCTAATGCGCCGCGACGGGAGCGCCGCTTCGCGCCGCGCTATCATCGAGGCCGTGTGGGGCCTCGAGGCGGAAGTGGAGGAAAACACGCTCGACGCCTTCATCCGGCTGCTGAGAACCAAAATCGATTTCGGAAATAAGGCGCGGCTCCTGCACACCGTTCGCGGGTTCGGCTACCGCCTGCAGGAGGACGCGGAGGAATGAAGCGGCCCGGCATTCGCGGCCAGCTCACCGCGTGGTATTCGCTGACCCTCGCGCTGTCGCTGGCGGCCTTCTGCTGCGTCGCTTATTTTGCGATGCTTTACAGCATCCGCGAAACGGTGCAGTCCGAATTGCGCGAGCGCACCGAGGGCGCCCGCGACATCATCGCGCAAGATGGTCCCGAAGGCCGGCCGGCGCTGATGGACGAACTGCGCGAGTTCGCCGACGGGCTTGGCCACGATGGCCGTCTGCGCGTCGCCGATCCGCAGGGCCTGCTTTTCGCGTCGCCCGGCATGAGCCTGCCCATGGAGCCGCGGCGCCATTTCGTGCCCGGCAGGCCGTGGCACGCATGGATCGACGGCAAGTCGTATCTGCTACTGCGCGAAAACGTGCGAGTCGCCGGCGTGCAGTACGACGTGACGATGGCCGAGGCCACAGGTGATTTCGACCACACGCTTACGCGGGGCAGCGTGCTTCTCTTCGCGACCGCACCTCTCTTTCTCGCGCTTGCCGCTCTCGGCGGCTATTGGATGAGTTACCGCGCGCTTACGCCCGTGGACCAAATGACGCAAGCGGCGCGCAGCATCGGCGCGCAGGACCTTGCTAAACGGCTCGCCGTTCCTCCCACTCGCGATGAGTTGGCGCGGCTGGCTGAGACTCTCAACCAAATGCTGGCGCGGCTGGAATCCGCGTTTCGCAAGATCGCACAGTTCACCGCGGACGCTTCGCACGAACTGCGCACCCCGGTGGCTGTGATGCGGACGAGCGCCGAGCTGGCGCTGCGCAAGCCGCGCGCGGAAACCGAATACCGCGAAACGCTTTCGCAGATCCTGCACGAAACCGACAAAGTGTCGCAGCTAATCGAGAATCTGCTCGCGCTGGCGCGCGCAGATTCCGGCGCCGCTCAGTTGAAAACCGAGCGCACCGAACTTGGCGCAATTTTCGCGGAGGTGTGCGATCGATCGAAGCTACTCGCCCAGGAAAAAGGGATTGCCTTCAGCCGCAACGGCACGACAGCGCCTGTGTGGGTGCAAGCTGATGCCAGTTCGATTGAGCGGCTCTTCCTGATCCTGCTCGATAATGCCGTGAAGTACACGCCGATCGGAGGAAGAATCGACGTAAAGCTTGGCTCGGATCACGGCTTTGCCGTGGCCGAAATTCGCGATAGCGGCATCGGCATCTCAACCGAGGATATGCCGCATATCTTCGACCGGTTTTTCCGCGCGGACAAAGCGCGTACCCGCGACCCCGGCGGTGCGGGGCTCGGCCTCGCCATCGGCCAATGGATCGCGCAAGCTCACGGCGGCGAAATTCGCGTGGAAAGCGAAACGGCGAAGGGTACTTCGTTTCAGGTACGCCTGCCCATTTCGCAAGAAAAGAATTGAAGTCAGGTCCGTCTCACAGAGACGGGCTCTTCAGGTAATTTTCATGTGCGACGGCTACTTTTCTACGAAGTTTGCTGTTAGGCTATGCGGCCTTTACTCGTTGTTCTCACGGCAAGGGGAGGAGCGTCCCTGCCCTGCGGCTAATCTCGGGAGGTGGTGAATGCGAGCAATAACTTGGCACTCGGTTCGAATTTGCGCCGCGGCATTAGTATTGGCTGGCGGCGTGGCTCTGGCCAGCCGCGCAATTGCGGGCCCGCAGCAGCCGGGCCCTTCGGGCTACAAGCTGGCGAACAAGGTCACCCTGGGCGGCGACGGAGGATGGGACTACATCGAAGTCGATCCGGCTGCGCACCACGTCTTCATTTCCCGCGGCACTCATGTGATGGTCGTGGATGAAGACGGCAAAGTGATTGGCGATATTCCGGATACAGCGGGCGTGCATGGCATCGCGCTCGCGCCTGAGTTCAATCGCGGATTTACCAGCGACGGCCAAGCCAGCCAGGTGACGATCTTCGACATGAACACGTTCAAGACGATCGGCACCGCGGCAACCGAACGCGGGCCGGACGGAATCGTCTACGATCCGGCATCGAAGCGCGTCTTCACGATGAATGGCGCGAGCGACAGCGCGACGGCGGTCGACGCCGCCACGGGCAATGTCGCAGGTTCTGTTCCACTCGGCGGCCGCCCCGAATTTCCTGCGGCTGACGGAAAGGGCCACGTTTTCGCGAATCTGGAAGACAAGAGCGCGCTGGTCGAAATCGATTCGCAAAATTTGAAAATTCTCAACACTTGGCCACTGGCGCCGTGCGAATCGCCGTCCGGCCTTGCAATCGATGCCGAGCATGAGCGCCTTGTGGTCGGCTGCCACAACGACATGATGGCATTCGTCGACGGCACGAACGGCAAAGTCGTCGCCACCGTGCCGATCCCCAGCGGCGTGGATGCGAACCGCTTCGATCCGGGCACGGAGTTCGCATTCGCCTCGACCGGCAGCGGCGACGGCGCTATCACGATTGCCCATGAGGATTCGCCCGATAAATTCACAGTGATCGATATGCTCGCCACTATGTCCGGCGCGCGAACCATGGCTCTCGATTACGGCGATCACACGATTTACACCGTGAGCGCGCAATTTCAGGCAGCCCCGCCGGAAGCCGCTCCCGCCGGCGGAGCCCCGCCCGCGGGCGGGGAGGGCCGAGGACCAGGAGGCGAGGGCCGGGGAGGTCGCGGCTTCGGCCGCAGGACCATGGTCCCGGGAAGCTTCACGTTGTTCATCTTCAAGCGCTAAACTTCACAAGCCGCGCTGCGGACGCTCTTGCCGAATTGCGTCCGCAACATTTGCTTCACGCTCTGCCCCGGGGCGAAACTGAACGAGGGTGCAGCGCAGGAGATCTCTCGATGCATCGCTCGAAAAAAATGCTAGCCAGCTGGATCGTTGCGGGAGTCGCGACCTTTGCCTGCGCTTCAGCCGCACAACAAAGCGCGCCTCCAAGCACGGCCCCTCAACCGAGCGTCCAGTTGGAGGCGCCCGGCGGGCCGGCGCAGCCACCAGTGACGATCACGCTGGCTGACGCCATCGCCCGCGCGCAAAAGATCAACGCCCAGTATCTCAGCGTGGTCACTGACGCAAAAAATGCGCACGAAAACACTTTGCAGACGCGCGACGCGATGCTTCCGCAGGCCAGCGCCACGTCTCAATTCCTCGGTACCGAAGGTTACGGTCCCGGTCCCGATCGGCCGCCGATCGGACGGTTCGTAACGAATGATGGCGTCCACGTCTACCGCGCCTGGGGCGTTTTTCGTCAGGACCTTTCCCCGGCCACATACCTCGGCACCGGTTACAATTCGGCGAAAGCGGCCGAAGCTCTTGCGAACGCGCAAACCGAAATTGCGCGCCGCGGCTTGGCTGTGACCGTCACATCGAACTATTACGGATTGGCTGCGGCTCAACGCAACTACGCCGCCGCGCAGCAAGCGCTGAGCGAGGCGCAGCACTTTTTGAACATTACGCGGGACCTCGAGCAGAAGGGCTTGGTCGCGCACGCAGACGTGCTGAAGGCGCGAATTCAGTCTGAGCAGCAGCAGCAGGACTTCGATCAGGCGAACCTCGCCATGGAAGACGCGCGGTTGAATCTCTCCGTACTGCTCTTCCCCACGCTGAATGAAAATTTCACAGTGGTCGACGATCTTGACAGCGCTCCTGCCCTGCCTGCATTCAGCGACATGCAGGATATGGCCGGCAAAAACAATCCCGACCTTCGCGTAGCTATGGAGACTATGCGCGAAGCCAATATAGCCGTCACCGCGGCAAAGGGCGCGTTTCTGCCTTCGTTCAACATCGAAACGGACTATGGCATCGAGGCGAACCAGTTCGCGCTACGCAGCGTCAACGTAGAATTTCCTGAAGATGGACCGCTTCCCAACCTCGGCTACTTCATCACCGCCGGCGTTACCATCCCCGTATGGGACTGGGGCTCTTTGCGCAGCAAGCTGCATCAATCGGAGCTGGACCAGGAGCAGGCGCGCATCGAGTTGAGCCAAACGCAGCGCCAGGAAGTCGCGAATCTCTATGCCGACTATAACGACGCGACTGTGGCGCGCAACGCAATGAACGTGTCGCGGCAGACCGCGAGCGACGCAGCGGAAAGCCTGCGGCTCACCGAACTGCGCTATCAGGCCGGTGAGTCCACCGCGGTAGATGTGGTGGATGCGCAGAATACGCTGACGCAAGCGCGCACGGCTTATGACGATGCACAGGTCCACTACCGCGTGGCGCTCGCCACTCTGCAAACTTTGACAGGACCCTTTTAAGAATGCGCTATTCGAGGCGGCCAGAAATTCTGCTGGTTGGCGCCGTGGCGGCCGTGATGTCTCTGGCCGCGTGTTCTTCGAACGAACCGCCGGAGGCTTCGCCGACTGTCACCGTTCAGGTGGCCACTGCGCAAAGCGAGCCGATCAGGCGGATCGTAACGTCCGATGCGATCCTTTTCCCCAAAGATGAGGCGGCCATCGTTCCACAAATCAGCGCTCCAATAAAGAAATTTTATGTCGAGCGCGGCAGCCACGTCCACGCCGGCGAAATTCTGGCCCAGCTCGATGATCAAGCGCTGCAGGGGGCGTATATGGAAAATCAGGGCGGCTATCAGCAAGCGCACGCAGGCTACGAGGCTGCTTTGCAGAACGCGCAGCAGCAATTGGCGCTCGCGAAGCAGCAATTGACGGCTGCCCAGACGCTCTACGACGATCGGGACAACCTGCTCAAGCAGGGCGCCGTTTCGCAGAAGGACGTGGAAGACGCACGCATCGCACTCACCCAGGCGCAAAATCAGTATCAAGCCGCCCAAAAGCAATACGACCTGGAATCTGCCGAAGGCCAGCTCGCCGCGGCGAAGGGCCGGGTCACAAGCGCCGAAGCAGAATTGAACTACACAAATATCAAAAGCCCGATAAATGGCGTCGTCACCGATCGGCCTTACTACCTCGGCGAAACACCCGCTGCCGGTTCGCCCATCCTCACCGTGATGGACCTTTCGCAAATCGTCGCAAAGGCGCACATCGCGCAGGACCAAGCCGCGCGCCTGAGAGTCGGTGATGCCGCCACAATCACGGCGATGGGCGCGTCAGAACTGCTGCAAGGAAACGTCACGCTCATTAGCCCCGCGCTCGACCCGAATAGCACCACGGTCGAGGTCTGGGTGCAGGCGCCGAATCCAGGCGAAAAGCTCAAGCCGGGCACTAACGCAACAGTGCAAATCGTCGCGCAGACGGTTCCCCAGGCGGTCGTAATTCCCGCGTCAGCGCTGCTTACGGCGACCGACGGATCAACTTCCGTGTTTACCGTCGGTGCCGACAATAAGCCGAAACAAGAAGACGTGAAGGTCGGGATTCGCAGCGGCGATGACGTCCAAATCACCAGCGGCCTCAGCGCAGGCGATCGCGTAATCACCGCCGGCGCCTACGATCTGGCCAACGAGGATCCGGACGTGCTGGCCAAGACCACCATTCAGATTGCGACGCCAAAACCAGCCGGCGCGGATGACTCGAACTGATGGCGCGTCAACTTCGATCGTGGCATGGGAGCCCCCGGTGAGCGCTTCAAGTTCGGAGGCAAGCGAAAGCGTTAGGCGGCAAAACGAACCCTCCCGTTACTGGTTCGCACGCCACTCGAAGACGATCGTATTCCTCGTCCTGGTTCTGGCGGCGGTGGGTGTTTACGAGGCGCTTTCGATTCCAATCGCCGTCTTTCCGAACACTGAGTTCCCTCGAATCATCATCGCCGTCGACAACGGCGTTATGCCAATTGGGCAAATGGAAGTCACGATCACACGGCCTGTTGAGGAGGCGGTGAACGTGGTGCCCGGCCTCACGGACATTCGCTCCATCACAAGCCGCGGCTCGGCGGAAATCGACCTCTTCTTTAACTGGGGCGTCGACATGAATCAGGCGCTCTTACAAACGGAAGCCTCCGTTGCTCGCGTGCAGGGCTCGTTGCCTTCGACAGTGCAAATTGATACTCGACGTCTCGATTTCGCCAGCGTTGCGCCGATCATCGGCTACAGCCTCACGTCCGATACAACTTCCCAGACAGACCTTTGGCAACTGGCCACCTACAACATCAAGCCGCGCCTCAGCAGCTTGCAGGGTGTGGCCAATGTACTGGTTCAGGGCGGGCAGGTTCCCGTGTTTCAGGTGACGCCGAATCCGGCTGAAATGCAGCGCGCGCGCGTCACGCTGCAGGACATTCTCGATGCGGTGAATCGTACAAACCTGATCGATTCCCCCGGGTTGTTCGAACAGAACCACCAGCTTTTTCTAGGCCTCGTCACGGCTCAAGTGCAAACGCCGCAGCAGATCGGCGAGATCGTGGTGCGCGATGCGGACGGCACACCGGTTCAAATCCGCGATGTAGGCGTCGTCTCGTCGGCTACTGCACCGAATTACACGATTGTCACCGCCAACGCCAAACCCGCCGTCCTGCTCAGCATCAATCGCCAGGCGGGCACGAATACCGTGCAAGTGGCCGATGAGGTCCACGCGGAAATTCAGAGCATGCAATCCGTCTTGCCGCGCAGCGTCAAGATGAATGTCTTCTACGATCAGTCGGACGTGATCAATGCCTCCATCGATAGCGTGCGTGACGCGATTCTAATCGGCATTTTCCTTACAGCATTCATTATCTGGCTATTCCTGCGCGATCTTGGCACGGCCGTTCTGGCCGGTGTGGTGGTTCCCGTAACAATCTGTATCACGTTCGTCGGCATGAAGATCTTGGGCCAGAGCTTCAACATGATGACGCTTGGCGGTCTGGCCGCAGCGGGCGGCCTCGTGATCGACGACGCCATCGTAATGGTGGAAAACATCGTGCTCCATCGCGACGGCGGGGAACCCCCGCTCGAAGCGACGCACCGCGCGCTCAAAGAATTGACGATTCCCCTTATCGGTTCGACGCTCACCCCGATCGTCGTATTCCTGCCGCTCATTTCGATCACGGGCGTGACTGGAACGTTCTTCAGCGCATTGGCAATTGCGATGAGCATTGCGTTGCTCACTTCGCTCGTGCTCGCTCTTGGCTGGACAACCAATCTCGGCACGTACTTGATTCGCCATAAAGGCGGCAGCCGCTCAGCCGAACGCGCGGATACGGTGCCGGCCGAAAACCACGCCATCGCAGACGCCGAGGCTTCCGCCGGCAAATACGATTCCCAGGAAGAAGTCCGCCGCATGATTGCGGCGGAGGAAAAGTCGCTGCACGGCGGCTTCTTTGGCCGAGTGATTAATTCCTATGCGCGATGGATTCGCTTCGCTCTCGAGCATCCGGCATGGCTCGCTCTATTTTGCATGGTCCTGATCGGCATCTCTTACGCGTGTTACCGCAGCCTCGGAACCGATCTGTTGCCTGCCATGGACGAAGGTGGATTCATTTTGGATTACGTGATGCCTCCGGGCAGCTCGCTCGAAGAAACCAATCACGTGATTGAGCAGGTGCTGCGCATTATCCGCTCCGTGCCGGAAGTTGAGAGTACGTCGCGACGAACCGGCTTGCAACTCGGCCTTGCGGCGGTCACCGAACCAAACACAGGCGATATTTCCGTGAAGCTCAAGAGCAACCGCAGCCGCGGAATCGAAGAAATCATCGACGAAGTGCGTGCCAAGGTAAATCAGAGCGAGCCGGAATTGGACGTCGATTTCACTCAGGTTTTGCAGGACACGATCGGCGATCTCAGCGGCGAACCGCAGCCGATCGTTGTGAAATTGTTCAATCCTGACGGCAGCCTGCTCAACACCTGGGCGCTAAAAGTGGCTGACGCGCTCAACAACATTCAGGTAAACGGCAACCACCCCGTAGTTGATATCGACAACGGAGTGGACAGCGCCACGAGCGGCCCGGCCGTGCTCTTCACGGTCGATCCCGCCGCAGCCTTGAGAGCGGGCTTCACGATCGACCAAATCGACACGGCCACCAGCACAGTTCTTGACGGCGAACCCGCGCAGACGCCGATCATCGTGAATGACCGGCCCTATCAGCTTCTCGTCCGATATCCCGCCGCGAACCGCGCCTCGCTCGACGCCATGCGTAACACCGTGCTCGTAAATTCGGCCGGAGGAACCGCGACACTCGGCTCGATGGCCACTGTGACGGAACTGCCCGGCCAAACGGAAATTCAGCGCGAGAACTTGCAGCAGGACGTTCAGGTCACCGCGCGCCTCGAAGGGCTCGACCTGGGGTCGGGCGTCGCAGCCGTTAAGAAAGCCATCGCAGCGCTGAATATTCCTCCATCGATCCGCGTGGAATATGGCGGCACATATGCCGAACAGCAGCAATCGTTCAAAGACCTCTCGCTCGTATTGCTTCTGGCGCTTGTTCTGATCTTCATTGTTTTGCTCTTCGAATTCAGGTCATTTTCATCTCCCGTGGCTATTCTTTCTTCGGCCGTGCTTTCGACGTCGGGAGTTTTTCTGGCGCTTCTGATCACCGGCACCACCTTCAACATCTCGTCGTTCATGGGATTGATCATGGTGATCGGCATCGTGGCAAAAAACGGTATTCTGCTCCTCGATGCGAACCAGAAATTCCTTTCGGTAGGTTTCTCTCCCGAGGAGGCGTTGATTCAGGCTGGCCGCCGCCGTTTGCGCCCCATCGTGATGACGGCCATGGCTGCCGTCGCGGGCATGTTGCCTTTGTCCCTGGCTTGGGGCGCGGGCTCGCAAATGCTTCAACCTCTCGCGATTGCCGTGATCGGCGGCATTCTGATTTCCATGGTGCTCTCGCTGCTGATCACGCCATCGATTCAGTTCTATCTTACGCGCGAACGCCGCGTCTGAATCGATCCGCCAAATGTTGCTTTAGGAGCTAAAACTGTCTCCGAAATTTCACAGAGTTTTCCTTGCCATCTTCGCCGCGCGCGTTATTCTGGTTCGTGATACTTCCGCCTTGTATCCTTCGCTACAGTTCCTTCTCGCGAGCTATCGCCGTGCTGCATCAGCAGCACTTTTCCGAAAAATCGCAATAACCAGATGCTCCTCGCATCGTCTGAATAAAAGAACACCATACCGGAGGTATAGAAGTGAATTTTGGGTCCGCGTTCCAGGTTGCCTTTCGTGCTCTCAGCCGTAACAAGCTTCGCACCGCGCTCACCATGCTCGGAATCATGATCGGGATCGGCGCCGTCATCTGCACGGTCGCGATAGGCCAGGGCGGCCAGGACATGGTCCAGCAGGAATTCGCCGGCCTTGGCGAAAACATGATCTGGGTCGAAGCGGGCGGCCGCAATGTGAACGGCGTTCGCACCGGCAACGGCGCCACCAAAACGCTCACGGTCGAGGATGCAAAGGCGATCCGCGATTCCGTCGCCCATATCACCGCCTTCTCGCCCAATGTCGATGGCAACGCTCAAGTCGTCTACCAGAGCCAGAATTGGTATACGAAATATCGCGGCGTTTCACCGGACTATTTTCAGATTCGCGATTGGCCCGTCGTCCAGGGCGCGAGCTTCACCGACCGCGATGTCGATCGCATTGCAAATGTCTGCATTCTCGGCCATACCGTCGAGCAGCAACTCTTCGGCAATGAGAATCCCATCGGCAAGACGATCCGCGTCAGCACCGATCCGTTCCTCGTCGTCGGCGTCCTGCAAACCAAGGGTCAGACCGCCGGCGGTTTCGATCAGGATGATCTGATCGCAGTCCCATACACCACGGCGATGCACAAGCTGCGCGGCATATCGTGGCTCGACGACTCCTACTTCTCCACCGATACCGCGGCCTCGATCCCTTCTGCCGAAGCCTCGATCGAAGCTCTCCTCCGCCAGCGCCACCATCTCCGCCCGTCCGAGCCGGACGATTTCAACATCCGCAACCCATCGGACATTCTTAAGGCTCGCGAACAAGCCAGCGAGACGTTCACGATGATGCTCGCCAGCGTCGCTTCCGTTTCTCTCCTCGTCGGAGGAATCGGCATCATGAACATCATGCTCGTCTCCGTCACCGAGCGCACACGCGAGATCGGCGTTCGCATGGCCATCGGCGCCACCGAACATGACGTCCGTACCCAGTTCCTCATCGAGGCGCTCGCCCTTAGCCTGATCGGCGGCATCATCGGAATCGTCTTTGGCATCGCAGCCTCAGCAGGAATTTCAGACCTGCTGCGCTGGCCGACGTCGATTTCCACCGTCGCCATCGCCGTCGCGGCTGGTTTCGCAGCGGGCATCGGAGTCGTATTCGGCTATTACCCTGCCAAGAAGGCCGCTTCACTCGATCCCATAGACGCGCTGCGGTACGAATAAACCGAGGCGCGCCGGAATCTCTTCGTGCTCGCGGTGTTTCAGCTCTCGTCCGTGCGTCTGTGCCTTTTCATCGCCAAACCCAATCATCCGTGCATGAGTGACGAACCGCGCACGCGCCCGCCCCCGGCATCCTTTTTGGTTATAAAATAATCAGAAGGGTACGTAGTCGGGGTCTTCCAGCGCCTCGTCCTTAGGAGCGGGGTTTGCGAAAGAACGGCAAAGACAACGGGTCCTCGCCCGAATCGCACAACGGCGAAGCGCCGAACCTGCTGCACAAGGCAGTCCGCGCATTCCGCTCGTTTGCCTATGGCGGCGAAGAACGCCGGCCGCGCATCGGCGTGGCTCTCGGCGGCGGATTTGCGCGCGGCATCGCGCATATCGGCGTGCTTCGCGTCCTCGAGGCCTACGACATTCCGGTCGACGTGATCTGCGGCACCAGCGTTGGCGCCCTCGTGGCCGCCACGTACGCCAGCGGCACGCCCCTCGCCGAAATGGAACGCCAGGGCGCGGAAACTCAGTTCCGCGATTTCGGCCGCTGGACTATCTCCCGCATGGGCATGGCCTCCAACGAGCGGCTCGAACATTACCTCCACAAATTCACCACCAAGCACCTCTTCAGCGAGATGAAAATTCCACTCGCCATCGTCGCCACGGACCTGATCTCCGGCAAAACCATCTACTTCACCGAGGGCGAGATTGGCCCGGCGCTGCGAGCCTCTTGCGCGTATCCCGGCCTGTTTCTCCCGGTCGAATACGAAGGCCACATCCTCGTCGATGGCTTCCTCACCGAACTGGTGCCTTGCGTCGCGGCTCGCAACCTCGGCGCGGACGTCGTGATCGCGATTCACCTCGAGCCCGGCCTGCTGGACACCGCTCCGCGCAACACCATCGAGATCATCAGCCGCTCGTTTTCGATCCTGCAATCCTCGGCGGTGCAGAGCTGGCGCGCGCAGACCGACGTCCTGATCGAGCCGAACGTCCATCACATTTTGTGGGATCAGTTCTCGAAGACGCCGCAGCTCGTCGCCGCGGGCGAGGCCGCCGCGCAAGAGGCAATCCCGAAAATAAAAGAACTGCTCGCGCGGCGCATCCACGAGCCCGCGCCCACTCGCTCCCGCTGAAGCGATCCGCTAACATTCAGAAAACAAGCGGATTACACGACTCGCCGGGCGGGCGGGATGCGCGCGGAAAAAGAAAAATCAACCGTTTTTGGCTAACAATCCCCCCACCCCTGCGTCCAAGTTTGCAGAGCCGGCTCCTTCTTGCGGTGACCGATGCAACGCCCCAATCATTCGTAGGAGGCACCGGCTCTCTTCCTTACCAGGCCCTCAGGCTTCCCGTATTTCCACTTTTACCGGCTGCCCGTTTCCTTTGCCGCGCTTCGTAAACCACTCGCACATGGCCGCCGCAAGGCGCTCCGGCTGAACCCGCAGCCCAGCCTCCAGCCGCCCTTCGCCGGTCGGCAAAGTGTCGTCAAACTCGGCCGAGCCCGTGAAATTCCGCATGCAAAAACTATCCAGCCAGTCGAGCGGCATCGCCCGCCGTTCGCCGCCCACCACAATTTCCGCAATCAGTTTTCGCGCGTACATTCGCCCACCTCATGGATGCCGGTTCAGTGGCTCCCTCATTTTATACATTTCTAATCGCGGTGCTCGTTTACCCCCCTTGCTGACCGCGATTAGAATTTTTTTCGCGCTTTATTTTCAGCGACTTAGGTCGATTTTTAATTTTATTCATTTGCGATTAGAAATTTCGATTTTTTACGCATTTTCCGGCCTCCGCGAGAATCTCGCTCGTCATCAAGGGTCTGCTCGCTTCGCCTTTTGTGCGTTTTTGCCCCTCCAAAAAAGCTGTTTTAATATCGATTAGAAATTTGGATCTATTGCAAATGCGAGGGTTGCGGCGTTTTCTAATCGCAGCGATATCGATTAGAAATCGGCCTCGCGCCCGCCGCAGCGAATCGTTGCCTCCCCTTAGATGCCTCCGAACAACCGTGCAAGACGGTTCGTTCATTGTGAAATCCTCGGGGAGCAGTTTATCACAGCGTGTACTCATTTGTCAACCGCTATCTCGGTACTAGAACCGCTTTTCCGATTTGGGAATGGCGAGGGGGTGGTGCGCGGCGGAGTGGGTCGAAATTGTGCGCTTAAAATGGTCTTAAATGTCGCGTTTTGCGCGTTAAATGCGGCTATTTGCACGGAATGTTTATCGGGGGCGGCGGCGCGGGAAAGCTTGCGCGGGTAAGGCTGCGCAAGCGGTTGGGCGCTTCGCGCCGGTTCTTTTACGTCGGCACTAAAGTGCCGAGCTCCTGAACATCGGCCAGTTTGGCCGGTTTGGAGGCTGGCGCGGCCTGAGTTGGCTGCGAATTGTGCGCTTAAAATGGCCTTAAATGTGGCGTTTTTCCACCCTAAATGCGCTTATTTTGCGTGATTGGCAAGGGTCGGTTTACGGCTGGTGGATCGGGGGTTCGGGCGGGGTCGGCTTGTGCCGCGGCTACGGCGCCAGCAGGCTCGGATGTTTGGCCGACCGAAGTGGTCTTCGAGGCATTCAATCTAGACCTCAATCGCGGTCTCTCCTGCGAACCGCCGAGTTCCAGCACGGCCCGATGGAATCAGACAGTCTTGCGGCGGTTCCGCGATAGAGGACGGCGTGTCTCGTGTGCTGTCACAAACTTGTGAGCCGAGCCAAGCAAGTCCCGCAGGACATCGGGCGTGACGCGGGACAGGCGAACCAACACGGCGGTGTAGTTGAGATAATGGTCGGTCACGTAGTAAACGTCGGGAGCGGCTGCCAGCAGTTCGGCGCGGTCGTCGAAGCCGACGCGAACCGCTAGCGAACCCGGCTCAGCCGAACGGTGAGCAGGCACACATGCCAAAAGTTTTCCGTGAACCTTGAGCGCGGGTGACCCGTAAGCTGTGCTCTCTTCCACGCCGGGCAACGCCAAGCCGATCTTCCGCACAGTGTCGAAGTTGGTTGTGCCTTTTCGCATGGCGAGTGTGATTATCCGCAAGGACAGGAACCTTTTTCAAGACGGGAGCGCGGGAAAATCGTGTCTTGCCATGCACCTAGTGCAGTAGTAGAATAGCCGACCGAGGTAGACACAATGCCGCACCCCAAACTGGGGAGACTTGAACTTAAGGTCATGGAAGCCTTCTGGAAGAACGGTCAGTGTTCTGTCCGCGAAGTGCAAGAAACCTTTCCTGAGCGCAATCGCCCGGCGTACACGACCGTGCAGACCACCGTGTATCGGCTCGAACGGAAGAAGGCTTTACGCTGCGTGAAGCGAATCAGCAACGCGAACATTTTCGAGGCTGCAATTTCGCGCGATGACGCGCAGCGCACCTTTATCGACGAACTGCGTTCGCTCTTCAAGGGAAGGGCGAAGCTGGTGATGGCGCACCTGGTGGAATCGGGTGAGCTGACTTTGGACGACATAAAAGAAGCCGAAAGCATGTTGCGGGCGAAATCGCGAAAGGAGAAGTCAAAATGAGCGCCGATCTCTCATCTTTGACGCCTGTGGCGAACCATCTCTGGCAGTCCACGGTCTTGGTCGGCATGATCTGGCTCGTAACGCTGGGGCTGAAGCGGAATCGTGCGGCGGTGCGATATTGGCTGTGGTTCGCAGCGTCGGTCAAGTTTCTCGTCCCGTTCTCCTTACTGGTGGTGCTGGGCAGTCGGTTGAGCTGGCAAACTGCCGCGCCCATTGCCCAGCCGCAATGGTCGTTCGTCGTGGATAACGCCATCCAGCCCTTCGCCGCATCTACGGCCTCGACACAAGCCCTCTCGCCGCACGCATCATTCACCCTCGCGCCGATCCTAATCGGTGTATGGCTCTGCGGCGTCGCAGTCGGTGTCGCGTTCTGGTTGAAGTTCTGGATGCAAATGCGGCGCATCCGCAGAAACGCCACTACGCTCTCGCTAGGCTTGCCGATTCCCGTTTTGTCCTCGCCCTCGCAAATCGAACCGGGAGTGTTCGGCATTTTTCGTCCCGTATTGCTGCTGCCCGAAGGCATCGAATCACGTCTCACGCCCGCGCAACTCGACGCCATCGTCGCGCACGAAATGGCACACGTTCGCCGCCGCGACAATCTGACTGCCGCGATTCACATGATTGCCGAGGTGGTCTTCTGGTTTTTCCCGGTCGTCTATTGGCTCCGCGCACGGTTGATCGAAGAACGTGAGAACGCCTGCGATGAAGACGTACTGCGCTTGGGCAGCGAAGCTGAATCCTACGCCGAGGGAATCATCGAGGTCTGCAAGTCCTATACGGAATCCCCTGCGGCGTGCATCTCAGGAATTTCCGGTTCCGATTTGAAAAAACGCATCATCGGCATCGTCACGCCGCGATTTGGAGAGAATCTTACGCTCGCCAGAAGGCTGCTGTTATCCACTTTCGGAATCGCCGCTGTAGCGGCTCCCATCGTATTCGGGATCGTCATCGCCCCATTGCTTCACGCGCAATCTGCGAGCGCCGATTGGGAGAAGGCAGCGGGCAATCGCATATTCTTCGACGCCGCGTCCGTAAAGCGGAATACGTCTGGTGACTTCGGTGGGCACACTAATGTGCCGATGGCAGGAGACAGATTCACTCCTACAGGAGGGCTTTTTTCGGTCACAGATTATCCGTTAGGGACCATCATAAGCTTTGCCTATAAGCTCACGGGCGCTCAAACCACAGCGGTTCAGCACGAACTTCCGAAATGGGCTCTCGTAGACCGATACGACATCGAGGCTCGTGCTTCCGGCAATCCAACAAAAGATCAGTATCGGTTAATGGTTCAGTCTCTGCTCGAAACACGTTTTAAACTTTCCGTTCATTACGAGGATCGAGAAACACCGGTATTAGCGCTGGAACTTTCTAAAGCGGGGAAACTCGGACCCAAGCTTCGGGAGCATCCCGCGGACGCGCCGTGTTCAAAGACGGTAACAGATGCCGCCCGCCAAACCCCTATTAAGCCCGATGGCTATCCGGCGACGTGCGGCTATCTTTCGTACGAACCGTCGCATGCGCCCGGCGAATTCCGTGTCGGTGCCAGCGGAGTCACCATAGGGCAGATGGGGTCCTTCTTCAGTTCTTCGGAAGTATTTGGCACATACCCACGCCCGGTCATCGATAAAACCGGACTCGCGGGAACATACGATTTTGTCGTCGAGTTTTCATCAGACATGCCCCCTCAAGATGCGCCTTATCCGCAAGACCCAAACGGCCCGAGTTTTATCACGGCGCTGAAAAACCAGTTAGGGCTGAAGCTTAGGTCCCTGAACGCGCCGATATCTTTCCTTGTCATCGACCGCATCGAGGAGCCCACGCCGAATTAGGCATGCCGCGGCTGCTCGCGCGATCGCGAGGGCGCGATCGGCTGAAACAATCGTCCCTGCCGGGACTTTATTCTTTTGGGGATTTGCACCCGGCATTCCGCTTCGCTCCATGCCGGGCTAAGTACAATCGCGCCTCCAGCGCTTCGAGCGTGTGCCTCCGTTGCTGAACTGACGCCGAATTGATGGGACGAGGCATGGCATGGCGAGTCGACCTGCTGCGGCAGAGGAGCCGATAGAAATGCACGGGCAAATTTCGGTGGCGCACGGAGCCTTCGCCGAATTAGGCGTTCCCTGCCTGCGGCAGGCGGGCCGTGCCTACGGTAGGCAGGCGGGCTCCGGCGCTTGGGGCGCGTGTCTCTGTTGCTGAGGCAACGCTGAATTGACGGGGCTGAAATTGGGGGAACGTGGTGAAAATAAGGGGCGGGGCGGGTTCTAAAGGATAGTAAAATTGGAGTTTCAGCCTGGGTGGAAGGTTTTTGCGGGAAAAGCGGGGGACGGCTTCAGGGGCTAAAGACCCTTTTCGGGTGCGAGCGCCGCGCCGCGGCTTGAAGCTCCGCCCTTCCGGAGGCGCGGCCTTCCGCGAATTGTTATAACCATGCCTACTGCAACTACGACCGCGAATCGCGTCCCGGCAGCTCTGAGGCCGCGCAATATCCGGCTCATCGCCATGGATATCGACGGCACGCTGCTCGACAGCCAATCGCGGCTCTCGGCGGAGAACATTGCGGCGATCGAGGAAGCGGCTGCGGCGGGAATTGAGATCGTGATCGGCACGGGGCGGCGGTTTCATTCGGCGCGCTGGACGGTGGACGCGCTGCAGTGCGATTTTCACGTGATCGCGACGAACGGCGCGCTGGTGAAGTCGAAAGAAGGCATCACGCTGCAGCGGCATCTGCTGCCGGAGCGCATTGCGCGGCTGGTGCTGGAAGCGACGGCAGAATTTCGCGAGTGCGCCGGCGTGATTTTCGACCGCCCGCGCGAGCGGCAGGTGATCTTCGAAAAGATCGACTGGAACGGCGCGTATGTGGGGCCGTACCTGAGCCGCCATCGCGACTTCGTGGCCGAGGTTGCGCCGCTCACGGGTTGCCTGGACGAGGACCCGCTCGAGGTGATGTTCCTGGGCGAGTGCGACCGGATCGCGCGCGCGATGAAAATTCTGGAAAAGCTGCCGCAAGCAAAGGAATACACGCTGGCGCAAACGGTCTACGAGCATCGCAACCTTTCGATGCTGGACGTGCTGCGGCGCGGCGTGAACAAAGGTTCGGCGCTGGAGGCGTGGGCCGCGCATCTGGGGATCGGGCGCGAAGAAGTGATGGCCATCGGCGACAACTGGAACGATCGAGAGATGCTGGAATTTGCGGGGCTGCCGGTGGCCATGGGCAATTGCGTCCCGGAGCTGCACGAGCTGGGCTGCGAGCTGACACTATCGAACGATGCGAGCGGCGTGGCGCACGCGATCCGCAAACATGTGTTGAACGGGCGCGGGAAATGATGAAGATACGGGGCGCAATTTTGCTGGTTATCGGGGCGGCGTCCGCCGTCACAATCGGGGCGCCGATGGCGCACGCGGATTATGCCGTGCTGCGCTCCGGCGCGACGATTCATATCACGGGCTATCAGGAAGCGAATGGAACCGTGACGCTGAATTTCGACGGCGGCTCGGCGCAAATTCCGGCGAGCGAACTGGTCCGCATAGATCCGGAGGAGCAATTCGAGGCGATTCCTGCGCCTGCGAAGACGGAAGAAAGCGGACCGTATGCGGATTTGATTCACGCCGCCGCAACGCAAACGGGGCTGGCGGAAAATCTGATTCGCGACGTGATCGCGGAAGAATCGAATTTCAATCCGCGCGCCGTTTCGCCGAAAAATGCGCAGGGGCTGATGCAACTGCTGCCGGAAACAGCCGCGCGATACTCCGTGGCGAATATCTTCGACCCGAAGCAAAACATCGAGGCGGGCGCGCATTATCTGAAAGATTTGCTGGCGCGCTACAGCGGCAATCTGAAACTGGCGCTGGCGGCATACAACGCGGGGCCGGACGTGGTTGACCGCTACGCGGGAATTCCTCCGTTCCCGGAGACCGAAAAATACGTGGCGGCGATCACGGAAAATCTGGCGCGCGACGCAGGGAAAAATTAAGCGGTTAAGGCAAGCGGAGTCGTAGGCGAGAAGCTACTGCGTGGGATTTTGCGAGTTGTTGGAGTCGTTGGAGCCTGACCCGCTTGTGTTTGAACTGCCGGACGAATTGGAATTGCTTCCGCTGTTCGAATTGGCGCCGTTGTTGCTGCTCGAAGAACTGCCTCCGTTGAGCGCCGATCCGGCGAGATTGAGCAAACCGCCGAGACCGGGAACTCCGGCCGCCGGCTGGCCCGCTCCGCCGAGGCCTTGTTGCGTGGCGCGCGCTTGCTCCTCGATGGGATTCCAGATGAATTCCCACTGATTGTATTTCGTCCCGCCTTTGTAAACCCTTACGGAAGCCTTGTCGACGGTGCTGCCGACGCCGATCAACATGCCGCCGAAGACGGGACCATCGACGGGGCCGGTGGGCTGCGGGCCGGCGATGGTTGTGCCGGTGACGGGTTGGCCGAGCGGGCCGAGAACCGTACCGGTGGCCGGAGTCATGTTCGAGCCGAGGGAAGGAAGCGAGAAACCGCTGCTGCTCGAAGCTGAGGCACCTGATGCGGGCGACGATGATCCTGCGGGGCTTTGACCGCCTGCACTGGAGCCGTTTGCGGGCTGCGTGCCGGGCATGACGCCGCCATTCATATCCATCAGAGCCATTTGCTGGAGCGAACCGTATTTAACGCTGCCGATGATGGCGCCGGAGGCGTTGGTGTAAATGAAGCGCCAGGAGCCGTCGCTGGTATTCATCGGATCGGTCATCGCTTCGGCGCGGAGAAAGTGAACGGTGCCGATGCCTTTGACCAAGTCGTCTTGCGACTGCGGATAATGGCCGGCCTTGCGGTAATACAGTTCGATGGCGCGGACGTATTGATTGCCGCGCCAGATCATTTCCGCTTCGCGCTGGCTGCGGCTTTCGGTCACGAGGTTGCGCAAGACGATTTGCGAGCCGATGATCACCGTGAGCACCATGAAAAGTGCCATGATGTAGGCGTAGCCGGATTCGCGAGCGGGGCGCTCGGCGGTTGGCCGTTGGCGCGACGCGTGCGGCGAATTGTGAAGCTGGATCATGCGGGTCTAGTTTTGCGAGCCGGAACCTTGATCGACCGGCGGGACAAGCGGGATGGTGGTTTGGCGGCCGGTGGAAATTTCCTGAACCTCAGCCGATTGATTGCCGATGTGAACCAGGCGATAGCGGTTCATGAAGGTGTCGCCTTCGCCGGCGATAATGATGTCGTCGCCATTCTTGAGAAGGGCGACTTCCCTGCCGCCTGATGTCTCAATCCCGTAAAACTCGACGGGCACCTGCAAAGGCGGCGGAGGCGGCGCGGGCTGCGGGCCCACAAACAGATGGGGCTCTTCGGTATGAGCTGCGGCGCCGGCGGCAGGCGGCGTCGGCGCCGCAACAAAGATATTGCGCTGCGTGCCCTTGTATTCGTCCTCCTGAAGCTTTCGGAGCTTGTCGAGCTGAAGAGCGGGCTCTTTCACGTTGAGCGGCGTGAAACGCGTATCCGCGGAGACGCCCTCGGGCATTGAGGGAGTGGGGTTGCGCTCATAAAAGAAGACGGCGGCCGCGATCAGTAGCAGCCCGACGAAGACCTGAATTTTGGCGCGATCCGTCATCCCTCAGTCCTGTAATAGGTGTGGAGATCGAGCTGCAGGCGGACGCCGCTTGTAGAGCCCTCGGCGAGCTGAAGTTGATTGAGGAAATAGAAGTTCTTCGAGCGCTCGATGCCGTTGACGAATTTCAAGAGCGACGGGTAGTCGCCCTCGACGGTCATGTTGATGTCCAATTCGGAGACGCTGCGGTTGGGGACAGGCTTCGGCTTAAAGGCGAAGTCTGTCGCCTTCACGCCGGACTTTGCGGCAATCGCCGAAATATCCGAATCGACCGTGGAATAGACGGTGCGCGAATCAAGGAACGAATTCTGATAGAACTCTTCGCAATCTTTTCCCACTTGCGGAAGCGAAGCGCGAATGCGCTCGCCGCGCGCGTCGTCCGCCTGCAGCTCTTGCGCGGTGCGGGCCAACTGGTCGCGACGCGCAGCCATTTCGGCCGGGCCCTGGCGCGCCATCTGCCAGAGGACGAAGCACAAGACGATGTCCGCCAGCACCAGCAGGCTGACACCGGCCGCTACGCCGATTTTCCAACCGGCCCATTTGGCGTTGATCTTCATGCGTTTACCGCGTACCAGAAATTCAGGCTCACCCGAATGGGATCGGGCTCGCCGGACTGATCCGAGACCCGTTCATTCTCCACCGTCACATCCGAAAAATTCTTCGATTTCTCGATGGCTTGCAGGAACTGGATTTCACGATCGTTGCTGGCGGCGCCGATGACCATGGAAACTTCCGCGTGTCCATTGACGAGCTTGGGCGAGATGCTGATGACGCGCACACCGGGCGGAAGCGTCTTTTCCAGATCCATGAAGATTTGCGTCCAGGGGAAGCTGCGCTCGCTGATCAGCGAATTCAGGAAGTCCGCGCGGTCGCGGATCGATTGCGCCTGCGGCGTATTGAAGTAGGATTCGAGCGCCTGATGTTGCACTTCGTCCACTTGGATTTGGCGCTCGAGGCGCGCGGTATCCGAACGAATCTGGAGGTTCGCACGCCAGGTGACCCAGGCTTCGCGCGACAAAACGAGCAGGGCGATGAAAGCGGCGGCGCCGACGAAAGCCGCTCCCGCGATGAACGGGCGATTATTCTGGTGCGGCGAGGTTGCGATGTTTAGACGTAGCTTCATGTTTCGCTCGGGCGCGAGCGATTCGCGTCACGCGCCGGAATTTGCCATCCATCCGACCAAAGGATCGAGGCCCTGCTGGATAAGGTCCTGGGCGGACCGCTCGAGCAGGGCGGCGCCTTCGCCCGCGGAGAGCGCGCGGGCGGGCATTTTCAGTTCGTTTTCGACTGCGGCCTGAAAAACGTCATGGCGCCCGCGGAAACCCGCGAGGGCGGCACGGTCGATCGATTCGCCCCAAGTATCCTGATAATAAGCGGAGGCCGGGAAAAGTTCTTCGAGCACTAATTTTGGATCCAGCTGCGCCGCAGCAGCGGGCATTTCCGTGGAGCGATAAAGACACAGCGTCGCCTCACGAACGATCACTGTGGTGAGGGTCCGTCCGCTCATGCGCAGCAGCAAAGTGGAGCCGCGTTCAGCGATGAGAGGCAGCGTGGCGAGCGTGGAACTGAGGACGACGCTCGGCTGCGCCTCAAACCCTTCGACGAGCGATTCATATTCCCGGACGATACCCTGCCGGGCCACGGCGGCGACGATTTCAAGCGCGCCGTTGCGGCCGGTCTGGCGCGACCAGGAGACGGCAGTCTCCTCCACATCGAATGGGACGCTCTTTTTCAATCGCCAGCGCAGGAGCGGCAACGCATCTTCCGTGCGGCGCGGCAAATCTTCAAACGGCAAAATGAATACGCGGACGACGGGATCAGGCAGAAGCAGCGCCAGCGGTCCGGACAGGTTGCCGACGCGGGAGAAGACGCGTTGCAGCGCACGGCGCACGGCATCCGGCTGGGTAACGTTCGTTTCCACCGGCGAAGGCATTAAAGCGCCCGTTTCGAGCGGCTCGACCGCGTAAGACTGCAGCCGTGCATCTTTCCATTGCGCAGCGGCCACATGGTCCGAGGCAATTTCGACAACGGGCTCGGGATGAGGCATCACGTGCAACCAGCGAGAGAGCCCGCCGAACAAGCCGCTCTGCTGGGATTTTGGCAACGCGGTGGCGATGCTAGTCAAGGAACGTCACCTTGTTGATTTCGCGAAGAGTTGTAATGCCCTCGCGGATTTTCTTCAGGCCGGAATCGCGCAGAAACGTCATGCCCTCGTCGCGAGCGGTGCGCTTGATTTCAGACGTAGGCCGGCGATCGATAATCATTTCGCGAATACGATCGGAAAGATCGAGCAGCTCGGTGATGGCGGAACGGCCGCGGAATCCGGTGCCCGAACATTCGAGGCAGCCCGCGCCTTCGTAAAACGGCACGTCAGCCCAGACCTTCGGATCGAAGCCCGATTCTTTGAGAAATTCCGGGGCGTAAGCCACGCGACGCTTGCAATTTTCGCAGATCACGCGCACCAGGCGTTGGGCGAGGATGCAATTGAGCGCGGAGACGAAATTGTAGGGCTCGACGCCCATGTTGATGAAACGGCCGATGACGTCCGTCACGTTGTTGGCGTGAACCGTGGTGAAGACAAGGTGACCGGTCAACGCCGAGTTGATGGCGATCTGGGCGGTTTCCTGGTCGCGGATTTCGCCGACCATGATTTTGTCGGGGTCATGGCGCAGAATCGAACGCAATCCGCGAGCAAAGGTGAGGCCCTTTTTCTCGTTCACCGGGATTTGGGTGATGCCTTGCACTTGATACTCGACCGGATCCTCAATGGTGATGATTTTGTCTTCGTCATTCTTAATTTCGTTGATCGCGGCGTACAGGGTCGTCGTTTTACCCGAGCCGGTGGGGCCGGTGACAAGCACCATGCCGTAGGGTTCAAGAATGTAACGGCGGAAGCGGAGGAGATCCTCCGGATCGAAACCGACGACTCCGAGATTCAGGTTTCGGAATTTCTCGCTGAGCGTTTCTTTATCGAGCACGCGCAGCACAGCGTCTTCGCCGTGAACCGAAGGCATGATGGAGACGCGGAAATCGATGAAGCGGCCTTTGTATCGCACGCGAAAGCGCCCGTCTTGCGGGACGCGGCGCTCGGCGATGTCCAGCTCAGCCATCACCTTGATGCGGGAAAGAATCGTGGCGTGCCATTCCTTGTCGAGCGGTTTCATGGCGTACTGCAGAACGCCGTCAATGCGATATTTCACGGCGACTTCGGAGTTTCGTGTTTCCACGTGAATATCGCTGGCGCGGCGCTCAAGAGCTGTGAAGATCACGGTATCGACGAGGCGAACGACCGGGCTGACGCCGGTCTCGGCCGTCAGCTTCTCCATCGAAATGTTTTCGTCGCTTTCTTCCTCTTCGCCCACGACCTGGAGCGTGAAACCCTCGGTAGCCTGATCGAGGACACGCTGCGACTGTTCGGTGCGCTTGAGAAGATCGCCTATTTGCGAAGGCGTGGCGACGCGGATCTGCAGGCGCTTGCCGAGCAGGTGCGCCAGTTCATCGCGCAATTGGAGCTGGCTGGGATCCGCCAGGGCGACGATCAGAGTGCCATCGTGCGCTTCGAGCGGGACGAAGTTATAGCGGAACATCATTTCCGCCGGAATGCTGCGGAAAAGCTCGGGATCGATGCGCTGATCGCGCAAATCGACGAAGGCGCAGCGGTAGCGTTCGGCGAGCTTGCGCGCCTGTTCGCGCTCGGCTGCGTCGTCGTGAACGGACGCGTTGTTTATCGATGTCGCCAACTAACCGCCTCCGTTTCCCACTTGCAGCGAAAACATGGGGAGATAAATCGAAATCACTATGAAGCCTACCACGATGGCCATGACCACCAAAATTATGATGGGAATGTATGAAAGCGCGCGTTGCAAACGATTGCCGACTTCCTCTTCGTAGAATTCCGCGAGGCTGGCGAGCATGGGGGTGAGCGCGCCGGAAGCTTCGCCGACTTCGATCATTTCCAACGCGAGACCGGGAACCAGGCCGGTTTCGGCAAGGCTCGCGTAGAGCGGGCGGCCTTCTTTGACACGCTCGGCCGATTGCCTGACCGAAGTGGAAATCAGGCGATTGCCTATGGCCGCCGCCGCAGTGTGCAAGCCAGGAACGAGTGGCGAGCCGCCGCCCAGGAGCGTGGAAAGCGTGCGCACAAACTGGGCGATTTGGGCCTTCAGCCAGATATCACCCATGACGGGTATTTTGGGCTTGAAGCGGTCCAGGGCCAGCGCGCCGCGTTCGGAGCGTGTCCAGAGAAAGAGCGCCACACCCACAATAGCCAGGATAATCAGGAACACGATGAAATAGCTGCGAAGGGGCTCGGCTATCGCAAGCAAGATCTGCGTCGCCCAGGGCAGCTGAACGTCAAGCTGCTTATACAGGTCGGCAAATTGGGGCATCGCGTAGACCACGAAGTACGTGACGACCCCACAAGCAAAACAGACGAGCACGACCGGATAAATCATCGTGGTGATGAGCTTGTTGCGGAATCCGGTGCTGGTGCGCAGGTACGCGATGTATTGCTCAAGGACGCCGGGCAGATCGCCGCTGCGTTCGCCGGCCGAGACAACCGTAACGTATACAGGCGGGAAAGACCCCTGCGCCGCGAGAGCTTCGGAAAGCAGCGCGCCATTGCGAACGCGATCGCGCACGTCAAGCAGGATAGGCCGCAGCTTCGGCGCCGCCGCTCGCTCGGCGAGCAGATCAAGCGCCTTCAAAATCGGCAAACCCGCCTTGATCAGCGTATTGAACTGCTGATTGAAAACGAGGAAGTCTTCGGCGCGAATCGCACTGCGCGAGCGCGTGAATTGCTTGAGGATGTCCACATGGCCGTCGATCGAAAAGACGTAGAGCCCCTGATCGGCCAGCTTCTGCCGAGCCTCATCTTTCGATTGAGCAGTCTCCCTATGCCGGAAGACGCGGCCGGAGGCATCGCCCACTTTGCAAACAAATTCAGCCATCTCTGCGCTAAGTGCCTTTCTTTTTGTGGATCCCCACGAATCCCGCTGCGATCAGCATAACCCCAGCTAGCCTAACTTGGGGCTGATAAAACGGGTCATTAATTTGATGTGACAATAGCCAAAAGGCTGTATGGCCCTGGGGAAAAGTCCTGTAAGGCCAAGGGGGAGAACGAAATAAGATTGGGCGCCGCCCTCGTCTAGTCTGCGGAACGGGGCAAGGGCATCGCCTTGCAGGCACCGGGGCGAGGCAGATGCTCCCGCCATTCCCTGCCTTCGCGGCGCAGCAACTCGAAAGCCTGTGCCGGCCCCCAAGAACCGGCGGCGTAGTTGGGGAAGTCGCGGGGCGGCAAGGCGGCCCAGACGTCGAGAATCGGCTGAACCACTGCCCAGGAGGCCTCGACCATATCCGCGCGCTGGAACAAGGTCGGATCACCAGTCATACAATCGTAGAGCAGGGTTTCGTAACCGGTGGAAGGCGTGGTGCCGAAATAGTCCGAATACTGGAAGTCCATATCGACTGCACCCAGCTTAACCGTGGGCCCCGGAATCTTCGCCTCGAAGCTCAGCGAAATACCTTCGTCGGGCTGAATGTTGATCACCAGCTCATTCGGAGTGATGTTTTCCACGGAGGTCTTACGGAAGAGCACGAGTGGCGGCCGCCGGAAACGAATCACGATCTGCGACATGCGCTTCGCCAGCCGCTTTCCGGTGCGCAAATAAAATGGAACGCCGGCCCAGCGCCAATTATCGATCTGCAGCGCGAGAGCGACAAATGTGGGCGTGGTTGAGTTCGGGCTAACATGCGGCTCGGCGCGATAAGCAGGGACCGTGGTTCCATCGATTGCGCCGTCGTCATATTGGCCGCGAACCGCGTGATCGAGGACCTTTTCCGGCGTCAGCGGCTGGAAGGCGCGAAGGATCTTGGTTTGCTCGTCGTGCACGGCTGAGGCATCAAACGAAATCGGCGGCTCCATGGCGCAGAGCGTGATCAGCTGAAAGATATGATTCGGGACCATATCGCGCAACGCGCCAGCCTGCTCGTAATAACCGCCGCGCATCTCGACGCCAAGCTGCTCCGCCACCGTGACCTGCACGTGGTCGACGTACCGGCGATTCCAAACCGGCTCGAAGATGCCGTTGGCAAAGCGGAACGCGAGAATATTCTGAACGGTTTCCTTGCCAAGGTAATGATCGATGCGAAAAATCTGTTTCTCGTTGAGCACTTCCAGCAACGCCCGGTTCAGCGCAATGGCAGTGGCGAGATCGTGCCCAAAGGGCTTCTCGATCACCACGCGCCGCCAATTGCGCGGCCCCTCCGTCGTGAGTCCGGCGACGCCAAGCTGCTTCGCAACAATGGGAAAGAACTCGGGGCTGGTGGCGAGATAAAACAGGGCGTTGCCCTGCGTGCCCTGGTCCTTATCCACCTGCGCCAGCAGATTCTTGAGGTTCTGATAGAGCTGCGGGTCCTTGAAATCGCCCGAGATGTAATAAATCCGTTGCGTGAACCACTCCCAAGCCTTCTGATCGATATCTTCGGAAGCGTATTCCTTCAGTTCGTTCGTCAAGCGAGTCCGGAAATCATCGGCGGAGTACTTCTCGAGCGAGACGCCGACGATCGCAAAGTGATCGGGCAGCAAACGCTCCTTGGCAAGATTGTAGACGGCCGGGATCAACTTGCGCTTAGTGAGATCGCCGCCCGCACCAAAAATCACCATCGCGCACGGACCTGCCGGCTCCCCAAGATTCGCGCGATTCGCGCCTGACGCCTGATAGGGATAGGTATCTACATCCGCCATGGGCACTCCCCTAGTGGAACTTAAGCCCGCTCGCCTTCGCGCGGCCCAAGACTACGATAACGCCTTTTCGATTGCCTTTTGTAACTGGGCAAGACCGCCAGCAAGATCAGCACCCAAGTGAACGCGGAGCGCGCGCCTTCCGCGGTCGGCGAGCACCTGGAAATCGCCCCGAGCCTGCGCCGCCTTCACCACCCCAAACGTATATTTCTGCTGCGGCACGGCGATATCGGCCGGGTCGTCGCAGGTGACTTGCAGAAACACGCCGGAATTGGGGCCGCCTTTGTAAGCCTGCCCGGTGGAATGCAGAAAGCGCGGGCCAAAACCGAGACACGTGGCGACATGCTTCTTATCGCGGACGGCGTGACGCATCGATTGCAGCGCGGTTTCGTGAGCATCGTTCATCTGGATATAGCCAAGCAGCGCGAAATAATCGCCGGCATTCAAGCGATTGAGATGTGCGCGGAGATAGGCTGCAAGCGTGGTGTCGTTGCCCACGGCTTGCTTCAGCCCCGCTGCGTTCTTGGGATCGGTGTAAAGCAGAATCCCGCCATCGGCGACGATGGGGGACTCCGGCGGCAGCGAGCCCTTCTGTTCGTACTCGGAGGTGAGCTTGCGCGTTTCCACTTTGCTCGCTTCGACGTCCGGTTGATTGAAAGCATCGATGCCGATCACCGAACCCGCCACCGCCGTGGCGATCTCCCAGCGGAAAAATTCCCCGCCAACGTCGTATTTGTCCGGCACGCTGATGCGAACCACGGGCTGGCCGGCCTTTTCGAGCGCAGCAACGGCGGCGTCCTGCCTCGCGCTTGCCGAAGCATCGTGCCGCAGATAAGCGAAGACACGATCGTTGCCATAGACGCTCGGAGCACCGATTTCTTCGCGATCGACCGGAATCAGGCCCTTGCCTTGCTTACCTGTCGATTCGGCAAGGAGCTGCTCGAGCCACGCGCCGAGGTCGCTAATCGCGGGCGAAGTGAAGATCGTTACCTTGTCGCGTCCCATCTTCTGCGCCGTGCCAAGAATCGCGCCGAGGATCACGCCGGGATTCTGGTCCGGCGGAACGCTCGAAGCGCAGGCATGAGTCATCTCCTCGGCACGGTCGAGCAGCTTGGGGACGTCAACGCCCTGAATCGCAGCGGGGATCATTCCGAAATTGGAGAGGGCCGAATAACGGCCGCCGATGCTGGGTACGCCGTAGAAAACGTGCCGGAAGCCGTCTGTCTTCGCCACCTGCTCCATTTTCGAGCCGGGATCGGTGATCGCGATGAAACGCTTCCCTGCTTCCGCCGCACCGACCGTTTGCTTCACGCGTTCGAAGAAGTACTGCTTGAAGATATTGGGCTCGAGCGTACTGCCGGATTTGCTTGATACGATGAAGATCGTCTTCGCAAGATTGATCTTTTGTTCGGTCGCGCGCACTTGCGCGGGATCGGTGGAATCGAGGACGAAAAATTCAGGATGGCTGCCGATCTTGCCGAAGGTGAGTTTCAGCACTTCAACACACAGGCTGGACCCGCCCATGCCGAGCAAAAGCGCGTGCGTAAAGCCTGCCGCGCGAATGTCCGCCTCGATCTTCGCGAACTGCTCACGATGGGCAGCTTGCTCTTCGGCAATTCCGAGCCAGCCCAGCCACCGGCTCTCGTCTGTGTTCGTCCAGAGTGACGCGTCGCGCGCCCAAAGGCGCTGCACTTTGTTGCCTTTTTTCCAGTCTTCGAGAGTGGCCTTGACCGCTGTGTCCAGTTCGGCCGGCAGCGCGTAAGACAAATTCTTGACGCCCGGGGAAGGCGGCCGTTGAAGACTCTTTTCCACGGCGGCGAGCAGCTTGGTAAACGCTTCATCGAAGAGTTTCACGCCTTCGTCCGTCAGTTGGTCTGTCACCTTCTTCATCGAAATCCCGGCGCGCTCGAGGTTTTCCATGGTGCGGCGGGCCTCGTCGACATTTTCTTCGAGGCTGGCGCGAAGGTGGCCGTGATCGCGGAAGGCATCGAAAGTTGCGGGCGGAATCGTATTCACGGTGTCCCGACCGATCAGCTCTTCGACATAAAGCACGTCGCGATAGGCAGGGTTCTTCGTGCTGGTGCTGGCCCAAAGAACGCGTTGCGTCTGCGCGCCGCGGGCGGCAAGAGCCTCCCAGCGCGGGCCGCTGAAAATTTTCTTGTAGGCCTGGTAGGCCAACTTCGCATTGGCGATGGCGACTTTGCCGTGCAAGCCGCGCAAGAGAGCCTGCTTATCCGAAGGCAGCTTCGGATCTTTGAGCTTCTCGTCCAGAATGCTATCGACCAGCGTATCGATGCGGCTGACGAAAAAGCTCGCGACGCTCGCCATGCCGCTGATATCGCCGCCGTTCTTCAAGCGCGCCTCAAGGCCCTCGATGTAGGCCCAGGCAACCTGTTCGTAAACGTCCTGGGCAAAAAGCAGCGTGACGTTGATGTTGATGCCTTCGCTGATCAGCTGCCGAAATGCGGGAATACCCTCAGCTGTGCCAGGCACTTTGATCATCGTGTTCGCGCGGCCTACGGCGCTCCACAGACGGCGAGCTTCTTCCAGCGTTTCCTGCGTCTTGTGCGCCAGCGTCGGCGAAACTTCAAGGCTCACATAGCCATCGCGCTTCTTCGATTCGTCGTAAACCCCGCGCAAAATGTCTGTGGCGCTCTGGATGTCTTTGATCGCAAGGATTTCGAATGCGCCCTTCGCGTCCAGGTCCTTGCGCTTGGAAAGCTCCTGGAGCTCTTGCGCGTAGTCCGTGCTGCCGCCGATCGCCTTCTCGAATATGGCGGGATTCGAAGTCATGCCACGCAGGCCATCTTCCTTGACCAACCGCACCAGCTCGCCGGAAGTGAAAAGATTGCGCCGGATGTAGTCCAGCCACACGGACTGGCCGTAAGCCAGGAGTTCTTTGAGTGGATTTTTGGTCTTTTGCTCCGGCAGGGTTGTCGCGCTATTTACGGATGCCATGTCCTTCCTCCCGTACCTTCGTCTCGTGCGGCTGCACGGCGCTGAAGTTCGATTCTAACGCAACGAGCCAAGCGCGGCGTGCCGTTTCGTGTGAATACCTATTCATATAGCTTCGATGGGCCAAGCGCCATCAATGATTCGCCTGATCTGCATATCGGCGCGCTTTTTTATAGGTTGAGGTTGCAGGGACGAATTAGCGGCAGCGGCGCCGAATAAGAAATCCTTTACAGGTATGCCTCGGCGGTGACAGTCTTGCGGTTGAGTATGGCAGAGACAAAGCTATTTACGCCGCGCGAGGCCGCCCAGGTCCTGGGCATCAGCTACCCTACCCTGAAGCAATGGATCTATAAGAAGAAGTTGCGCACCGTTCAGACCGCCGGCGGCCACCATCGCATCCCCGAGGGCGAACTCGATAAGTTCCTTTACCGTGGCACGGAAAAGCAGGAGGTTGCCGAAAAACGCTCCGGGTTCCGGCGCGTCAGCGGGCGCAACCAGCTTGTCGGTCGCGTACTGGATGTGAAAATCGAGGGCCTGATCGCCCAGGTCACCTTGTCAATCGGCGGGCAGAAAATCACTTCCATTATTACGGCGGACGCGGTGCGGGAAATGCGTCTGAAGAAGGGCGACACGGCCGCGGCGCTGATCAAGTCCACGGAAGTGATGATCCTGCGTCCGTAGATCTTTGCGCCTTTTCGACCCCTGGGAAACCTGCCTTGCATCCAAAGGAGAGCTATAATCGATGCGAGTCACATAGTTGTAGCGATTCGGACTGATTTGATTCGAGAGGCTGAATGCGCCGGGTAGCTGCTTCCCTTCTGCTATTGATTGCGATCGTAGTCACAGCGCCCCGCTTCGCAGTGAGCGCGGCCGCAAAGGATCCCGATCTCACGATTTCGGCGGCCGTTAGCCTGAAAGACGCGCTCGATGCGGTCACTCCGCTATTTGAGAAAGTGCAGCCCTCGATCGCAGTCCATTACAATCTGGGGGCTTCAGGCACGCTGCAAGAGCAGATCGAACAGGGCGCGCCGGTTGACGTTTATATCTCGGCCTCGCCGGATCAAATGAACGCGCTGGAAAAACAGGGGATGTTGCTGCCCGGCACGCGCCGAGACCTGCTGCGCAATACGATCGTGCTGATCGTTCCCCGCGGTTCGACGGGTATTTCCGATTTCAACGACCTGCTCAAGCCGGAGGTGAAAATCGTTGCCATCGGCGAGCCGCGGGTGGTGCCGGCGGGGAGATATGCGCAGGAAGTGCTCACCCATTTTGGGCTTTACGATTCGCTAAGGCCGAAATTCGTCTTCGCGAAGGATGTGCGGCAGGTGCTGACTTATGTGGCTTCCGGCAATGCCGAAGCCGGGATTGTCTACGCGACGGACGCCAAAACCACAGGCGAAGTAACCGTGGTGGCGACTGCGCCCCAGGATTCGCATGCGCCGGTGGTATATCCCGTGGCGATTCTGAAAGGCACGAAGCAGGCGGCTGCGGCAAAGCAGTTCGAGGAATTCCTACAGACTCCCGCCGCGCAAGGCGTATTCGAGCGGTACGGTTTCTCATCCGCTCGTTAGCCTCGGCCCGCGCGCGTTATGGCTTCTGCTGTGACACTCCATACTTCCGAAATAGCCGGCATGGACGCAGCACCAAATAGAGCGGCGCGAGCGCCCGCGGCAGGCGTACCATCATCCAATCCTCTTCGGCAGGTGCAGTCGCAAGTCTCAAGCCGTATCGCCATGAACCAATCGCGCCCGGCACCATCCGCCGCCGGTATCGAAACGACTGTACGGCCGTACGCGGCGAAACGTCTTTCGCGAGCAGCCGCTTCGCGATTTGCTCAACGAGCATGTCTACCCCCGGATCGGCGTCGACTTTCGCGCGTGCAGTCTCAGGCAACGGCGCATCGAGAAACTGCGATGCCAGCGCCAACCCCAAAAGCACCATGCGCGTAGCTCTCAGCTCGCCGGCGCGTGCAAAAACGCGCGACCAATCGAGGCTCGGGTTCCTCTGCACGAATTCGGAAACGTCCGTGATCCATGAAATTCTCTCCCAAAAATCCTTCGATCCGTGAACGCAGAGCAGCACAAGCGTGTCTTCCGGACAGAATGTGAGTACGCCATGCCCACCGATCCCGACCGGCACGGCGCTTTTGCTCATCGCGTCGATGTCGGGTTCGACAGGAAAATGGCGCAGCGTTTTCTCGGTGTGCAATTCGACCATCGTTCGCCGCCCCTCGTCGAAATAGTTGTACTCGCCCGGCACCAAAGCGGACGCGTCAAAAATCCACGGGTAACGCGGCTTGTAACTCAGGCGATGCAAAACCTCATTGGCTCGCGCCATGTCGCGCTGGGGAAGAATAATGTCGAGATCCTCGAATTCGCGCAGCGCAAGGTCGCCATAAGCCTGCACCGCGACGACCGGACCTTTATAAGGCAATGCGAGAATATTTTCGGCGCGCAGGGCCGTGGTCACGCGGATCAGCTCGGCCGAGAGTTGCAGCGAGCGGATTCCCGCCGCACGGGCGGCGGCTTTGAGCCTTTCGAATTGCGGTGCAGAAAAACCGTCAGGTGCCAGCGATGGAAGCTGCAGCGCCAGAAGCGGAAGGACAGAATTTTCGGCGGCCGCGCGAAGCAGGTAGTCCCAATCGACCGCCTGGGACAGTATCCCCCGAGCGGATGCCGCAGCGGAAGGCGCGACCCGCAATCGGGCGCACGTGAGCAGTAGACGTTTCTCGGGAGCCGCCTCGTAAGGACGCATTCGATTCGTGCTGATTTTACGATACGAGCCGCGTCGCCAGGCACGGTTAATTAGGCTTGGGCACGCCAAAAAATCCCCGCGCCTTTTTGCAAAGCGCGGGGCGAAGGACTGCGAATCAGACTCGACTGGCCCGCTTCAGGCGGCCATAGAATGGGCCCACGGACCCTGTGCATTCACCTTGCGGCCGATCTTCAAGAGCCGCGTGCGCAGGCTGCTTGCATCCAGGCCCGCGTTCGCGCAGACCGTCTCAAAATCGCGCGTGTCGTCGAACAGGAATTCCTGCGCCTGGCGCCGATTGCGAAGCGTGCCGTTTCTCCATTCCTCCACCGCCTGCATCACCACCGCGAGCCACAGACGCCGCTCGCCAAAGTATTCTCCCGCAGCCATCCCCTGCACAGCCTTGCCGTTCTCCGCCCCTTGCACGCTTGCTTCCATGATTTCCCCCTTAGCAATCTTCACGAACCGCTTGACCTCTCCAACTCCCCTCGGTCTAAACAAATGCACTTACCGAGCCAAACGAGGCCCATCTCGGCTTTTCGCAAGGCAGCCCACAAACGCATTCAGAAATGGAGAGTTAGCACGAATTTGTTTTTCAGAGAGAGCGACATGGAAACGAGACGTACTACGAATGAATGCGCCAGATCGTGAAACTGTTCCCTAGTGACACATTCGCGGCAAAGGCTAATTTGCGAGGATCTCTCGAAGTTTCGTCGAGAGCGTGGACATTCCGAACGGCTTCTGTAGTAACTCCGCGCCCTTATCGAGCATTCCGTTGCGAAATGCCGATTGGTCGGTATACCCGGACATATACAAAACTCTGATTTCCGGGCGTAATTTGGCAATCTGTTCGCCTAATTCACGGCCGCTCAGGCCGGGCATCACCACGTCTGTAATCAGCGCGTGAATGGTACCCTGATGTTCGCGCGCAACTTCCAGCGCCGCGTAGCCATCCGTCGCTTCGAGCACGGTATAGCCGCTTGTTTCCAGGTATTCGCGGGTCAGTTCGCGGACGCCTTTTTCGTCTTCAACGAGCAGGACCACGCCTGCGCCACGGTGGTTCACAGCGGCACTGGCTTCCTCCTGCGCAGCCGCTAAAGCCTCTTCCTCATCCACTCGCGGCAGATAGATCTTGAAAGTCGTGCCGATTCCGGGCTCGCTGTAGACCCAGATATAGCCGCCACTTTGCTTCACGATGCCGTAGACCGTGGCCAGCCCCAACCCGGTACCCTTGCCCTTTTCCTTCGTAGTGAAGAACGGCTCGAAAATGTGCGCCCGGATTTCCTCCGTCATGCCGCAGCCGTTGTCCGTCACGGCCAACATCACATACCGGCCCGGTGCGACCACCGTGGGCTGGTGCGGAACATCATTGCCTATCTCAACGTTGGCCGCCTCAATCGTCAGCCTTCCGCCCCTGGGCATCGCATCGCGGGCGTTGATCGCCAGATTCATCACTACTTGCTCGATCTGGCTCCGGTCTGCCTTCACGTGCCCGAGGGTTGGCGGGGATACCGCCTCGAGCACGATGTCTTCGCCGATCAAGCGGCGCAGAATCGTCTCCATATCGGCGATCACCGCCTGAATATGCAGCACCTTCGGCGCGAGCATCTGCTTGCGGCTGAAGGCCAGAAGCTGCCGCGTCAAGGAAGTGGCTCGTTGCGAAGCGGTCTGGATCTGCTCCACGTTTTTGCGCAAAGGGTCGCCGTCATGCAGCCGCTCAATCAGCAGGTCCCCATAGCCCTGAATCACCATCAGCAGATTATTGAAATCGTGGGCAATGCCACCCGCAAGTCTGCCCACTGCCTCCATCTTCTGCGCTTGGCGGAACTGCTCTTCAAGCTGCTTGCGGTCCGTCACGTCGAGCGCCATGCAGATCGCGCCCTGAATTTCGCCCTGGGGCCCGCGCAACGGCTCGGCGTGGCACGCGTATGACCCATTTTTCCATTCGAGATGAAACGTTACAGGCTCGCCGGATAACGCCCTTCTGTGTGCGGCCACAGCCGGATATGTCCCGTCGGACGTTTCCAAATAGTCCGCGAGCTTAACACCCACCAAAGCATTCGGCATCAATCCAAGCCGCGCCAGCCCCGCACCCACCATCGACGTGAAGCGCATCTCCCGGTCCACAGTCCAAAGAACCGCCGGCAATTGCTCGATCAGCACGCGCAAGCGCGTATCGCTGGAATGCAAGCGCTCTTCAGAACGCGTCCGCTCGATCGCGAGCGCAATCTGCCCCCCGATCGAATGGAGAAACTCCAGGTCCCGCTCGTTATATGCATTTTCGGTCGCATAATCCTGCACCACGAGCACGCCGATCGTCGCGGCCGGCGTCTTCAAGGGCACGCCGAGCCATGACTTACTCGGCGTCCCCATCAATTCCACCTCACCTTGCTTCACCAACTGCCGGAATCCCGCATCGGAAATCAGCGCCGGCTTTCCCGTGCGGAACACGTAGTCCGTGCAACTTCGTCCGGCAGGAGCGGGTTCGGGAGCGAGATCGAACTGGTCCACGAAGAACGGAAATTCGAACATCGCCGTTGCCGGGTTATAAAGGGCCACGAAGCAGTTCTCCGCTGCGACCACTTCCTTCAATGCCGCATGGATCAGCCGCAGCAGGCTATCGACGTTCCCGGTCGCGGTCATCGCGCGCAAGACTTCCGTAGTCACACGCCTTTCGAGATCGGACCGCTTCCGCTCCGTGATGTCTTCCACTGCGCCGTCGTAGCTGACGATCTGCCCCCTCTCGTCTCGAATCGCCCAGGCTTTTTCCGAGAGCCAAATCTTGCGCCCGTAGCGGTCGCGCACCTGGTATTCAAACGCTTCCACCCGCCCTTCCTCTTCCATCAGGCGCTTGAACTCCTCGCGCCGCTTCGGTTCCACGTAGACCGTCTTCGCGATATCCGAAACCGAACCCATCAGGTGCTGCGCGTCCCTATAGCCGTACATGCGCGCAAGCGCGTGATTTACACGCAGATAGCGGCCATCGGGTGTGGTCTGGAACATCCCCTCGAATGCGTGGTCAAAGAGCTGGCGAAATCGAAGATCGGCTGCGGGAGCTGCGCCGGGAACTCCGGCGATTTTCTTGCTTCTTGCCTGAGGATACGTCTCTGCGCCTTCTCCGGCCGCCGTCGTGACGCAGGGCCTTTCCTTACGCTTGGGACGAAGCGTCGCAGTTCTACTTGCCATAAACCCTAGGACACCGAAATTTGACAGAGCAGACCCGAGGCCTGCAAACAGGAAGCAACCCCACGGACATGCTACGTACTGCTCCAGCAGTCCCTCAATGGTACGTTCGTACTACGTGATAACCCTAACGCCCACATATTGCGTATTTTACGGACTGAAAATCGCGAAGTGAGGAGCGGGCAGCTCGGTCCGAACCGCTAAGGCCCGCATGCGCTCTCCAGAAAGCTACGCAGCTATCTGGCACTTAGACCATTGCTTCGGTAAGATGGTCCTAGCCGCTGCGCTTCGCTGGCCGCGCACCATGAGCGAGACCGAAAAGCCCACCACTGAACCCGTAGAGATTGTCGATCCGTTCGAAGTCGAGCTGAATCTGCTCTCGAGCGGGCGTCACCATGACCCGTTCCAAATTCTCGGCCCACATTGGACTGAACGCGAAGGCCGGCCGGCGTTAGCTATTCGCACCCTCCTTCCGCGTGCAGCGCAAGTCAGCGTGCTATCAGGCAATTCGGTCTACGAAGCCGCCAGGATTCACCCGGAAGGCGTCTTCGAAGCGATCCTGCCCGCCACCGCCGTTCACACCCCTCCCAATGAAGAAGTCAGCCCAGCCTCCTATCGCATTCGCTGGACGAGCGTGGACGGCTATACCGCCGAAACGTATGACCCTTATGCCTTCCCGCCCCTGCTCTCCGATTACGACTTGCACCTTTCCGCCGAAGGCACCCACTATCAGCAATACGAGAAATTCGGCGCGCACATCCGCGAAGTGGATGGCATTCGCGGCGTGAATTTTGCCGTTTGGGCGCCTAACGCCCAGCGCGTGAGCGTGATCGGTAGCTTTGATTCATGGGACGGACGCGTCCATCCAATGCGGAGTCGCGGCCTGACCGGCGTGTGGGAACTTTTCATACCGGGCCTCGGCGAGGGTGACATCTATAAGTACGAAGTCGTTTCGCGCGTCGGCGACTACCTCGTTCTGAAGTCTGACCCGTATGGCTTCGCCGCCGAGATGCGGCCGAAAACCGCTTCTGTCGTATGGGATATCGACCGCTACGAATGGAAAGATGCGGAGTGGATGTACAACCGGGCCTCGCGCGACTGGCTCCATTCGCCCATGTCGATCTATGAGATCCACGCCGGCTCGTGGAAGCGCAAAACCGAGCAAGGCTATCGCTGGCTCACCTATCGCGAACTTGCTGACGAACTTATCCCCTACGTGAAGCAAATGGGCTATACACATATCGAACTGATGCCGATCATGGAGCATCCGTTCGACGGCTCCTGGGGCTACCAGACGATCGGCTATTTCGCGGTCACCAGCCGCTTCGGCACGCCCAGCGACTTCATGTATTTCGTCGACCGCTGCCACGAGGAGGGCCTCGGCGTCATCCTCGATTGGACGCCCGCTCACTTCCCTCGCGACGCGCACGGGCTCGCCTTCTTCGACGGCACCCACCTTTACGAACACGAAGACCCGCGCATGGGTGCGCATCCGGACTGGGGTACGCTGGTCTTCAACTACGGCCGCACGGAAGTGCAGAACTTCCTTATCTCGAACGCGCTCTTCTGGATCGGCAAGTATCACGTTGACGGCCTGCGCGTGGACGCCGTCGCTTCCATGCTCTACCTCGATTATTCCCGCAAGCCCGGGGAGTGGATTCCCAACGCGTTTGGCGGGCGCGAAAATCTCGACGCTATCAACCTGATCCGGCGCCTCAACGAGATTCTCCACACGCAGCATCCGGGCGCGTTGATGATCGCGGAAGAGTCCACCTCATGGCCGATGGTTTCGCGGCCAACGTATCTCGGCGGGCTCGGCTTCGACCTGAAATGGAATATGGGCTGGATGAACGACACGCTGCGCTATTTCGCGCTCGATCCCATCCATCGCCAGTATCATCACGGCGAGCTCACTTTCTCGATGCTTTACGCCTTCCACGAGAATTTCATCCTGCCCCTTTCTCACGATGAAGTCGTTCACGGCAAGCGAGCCTTGCTCGAGAAGATGCCCGGCGACAGCTGGCAGCAATTCGCGAATCTCCGTCTACTGTTCGGCTATATGTACGCGCACCCCGGAAAAAAGCTGCTCTTCATGGGCGGCGAACTCGCACAGCGCTACGAATTCTGGGATGGCGGGCAGGTTCAATGGGAGCTCGCCGATTCCGCGTGGCACAAGGGCGTTCAGAATCTCGTTGGCGACCTTAACCGGCTGCACACTGGCGAACGCGCCATGCACGAGGTCGATTTCGAATGGGCCGGCTTCGAGTGGCTCGAAACGCACGATTCGGCCAACAGCGTTCTCGCCTTTCTGCGGCGCGCGCAGGACCCGGAAGATTTCGTCGTCGTGGTTTGTAACTTCACCCCTGTGGTTCGCGAAAATTACCGCGTAGGTGTTCCACGCCCCGGCTTTTATCGCGAAATCCTGAATACAGATTCGCGCCATTACTCCGGCACGGACATCGGCAATTCCGGCGGCGTCCAGGCCGAGCCCATTCCCTGGAGCGACCGCCCTTATTCCCTGAAGCTCAAGCTGCCGCCTTTGGCTGCGGTCTATTTCAAACTTTAAAGCCAGAGGCGCGAGCGCCTCCGTGCCCCGTCTTGAGGCTTTCTGAAGGGTGCGCAATGGTCAGGCCTGGCCATACGCGACCAGGACGCTTTCTTCCTCAGCCTCGGTATCTGGATGGCCGCGCCGTTCCAAGGGAACTTTTCGTCGACTGCCCTCGTATTCCATGCCATAAGGAGGTTCCAAATGCACACACGGCGATACGTCGTAACCGCAGGAACCGCTCTCGTTTGCGCTTTGTCCCTCACGGCCCGTACGGCGCCGGCTGCTCCAGCCGAGCGATTTCTCCATGTCCAGGTCTCGCAAGCCGATAAAGACGGCGGCGATGTGAACGTCAACCTTCCGCTGGAAGTCGCGGAAAAGATTCTACCCACGATCAATCGCGGGCCGCTTCACGAGGGCAGAGTGACTCTGGACAAAGATCAACTGCAAGGCATCGACATGCCCACGATCATCAGCGCGCTCCGCGATTCACCGGACAACAAGATCGTCACAATTCGCCAAAAGGACGAGAACATCGACGTCGCCAAAACCGACGGCAACATCGTTGTGCATGTGCGTGAGAGCGGCAAGAGCGGCGACAACGTCAACGTGACCGTTCCGATTTCCGTGGTCAACGCGCTCTTTTCCACCGAACAGCAAAACCAGATTGACGTGGCCGCCGCACTCAATGCGCTCGATAAGGCGGGCGACACTTTCCTCGTCACCGTCGAAAGCACGTCCGAACATGTACGCGTCTGGATTGATAGCCATAGCCAGCCGCAGTAAGTGGGTTTCATCCCGGCCGATCGGCGGAGTTCCTGCTCCATCTGACGCAGGGGCCCGCTCGCCGCGCCCATTTTCGTTGGAGGGAAGATGCTTCTGCTTGGAAAAATCGCACTAGGAACCATCGGCGCGATGATCGCCGGCACGGGACTGCTCTGCAGCGAAGGCTTCGTCGACGTCAACGTAATCCAGCATCGCGACTCCCCGCCTCACGTGCACGTGATCGCGCCCGCGCTACTCGCGCCTATCGCCATTCACCTCGTGCCGGATAAAAAGCTGGCCCGCGCCTCGGAGCAAATTCAGCCGTGGCTTCCCACGATTCGTGCTGCGCTCGACGGCCTGCGCGATGCGCCGGATCTCACCATCGTGGAAGTATCGAATGCGGAAGAATACGTCCAGGTCGCAAAGAGCGGTGGCGAAATCGTTGTCGATGTGGCGAATCGCGATGACACTGTGCACGTTTCGGTGCCGATTCGCGCCATCGATAGCTCCGTCAACGCGTTGGCTTCGAGAGCGCCCGGCTCGAGCGACGACGCATCTTTCCAGGCTGAGTAGCATTGCGGGCTTTCGTCGGGAGCCCTGCCGACTACGATTCTCGCGCAAGGTAGTCTTGGAGGGATTTCGAGTCGCCTCCGGTGGCGTCCAATCTTCGGCCGTCGGATACGTGCGTATAGTGCGCCCAGCTTCCGTCATCCTCGATCACGACCACGCGTTCGTTCAGGCCAAAAATAGAGCGACTCGTGTCTTCGTTCGGCTCGCGGAGAAACGCCGCCGATTCAGCTGCTTTTTCACTTTCCTGCCGGCTTTGCGTTCCGCTTTCGGAAAGTTCCTGCAGCCATTCCTTTAGCGTTCGGGTTTGCGAAGGGTCCATGCTCAGGAAGGCCAACCCCATGCCGTCGCCGGGGACGGAATGGGCCACACGCGCCCACGTCTCGATGCTCTTGCCGTGCCACTCCACTCTGAGTCGGAGGACGGCGCCCGTGGCGAGCGATTCCGGAGCACGAAAATAGCAGCCGCCGCGGCTTATGACGCTGATGCCGCCCCCGATGCGCTTTTCACCAGGCAAGACCACCGCAAGCGAAGGAGCAGAAATGGGATAACGTGGCCACCTGCGCAATTCGGGGTATCGCTGTCCGGCAGGTACGGAACGAGAGGCGCCTTGGGGCATTCCGCATAATCGCAGAAAAGCGCCGCACGGCGCTTAAAGTATGTTTACTGCTTACAAAACGAAGCAACAAAATGTCGGGTATCCGACAATACAGTCTTTACTGTAGCGAGATTGCCGTCACCCCGCTCGCAATCCTTTCGCGGCCTCGAAAAAACGCAAAAATGCCGCTGATGCATAACTTCTTCTTCCGCCCGCACGGCACACGGGCTGTCCTTCGCCTCGGATGACGGTTCTCGTTTTGCTTTCCCCGCGAAGCAAACCCGAGCCCATTTTGCCACGCGCCGACGCCCACCCTTCTAATCGCAAATGAAAATAATTAGAAATCAGCGTAAGTCGCTGAAAACACAGGCCGGACAAATCTCTAATCGCGGTCGTGGAGGCAAAAAAAGGGGGCCGAACGGCACTCGGCCCCGCTTTATTTCGAGTTGGTTTCTTACGACAGCGCCGCCCGGCAGTATGCCAGGCACTTCGCCACTTCCTTCACGGCGTCCGAGCCCTCGGGAATCTCATACTCGAGCTCGATCGTCGCCGGAACCGGCCATTGGTTCTTTTCGACCAACTGCAGAATCTGCCTGATCGGCGTGTCGCCTTCGCCCCACGGCAGGTTGAGCGCGCAATGCTGCGGCAGCGTGCGATCCTTCAGGTGGAAGCTCGCCGTCCGCGCGTGGAATTTGTTGAGGAAGTCCATCGGTGTGCCACCGATTTCGCCCGCCGCAACGTAGTGGCCGAAGTCGATGTTCGCCTTGTTCCCTGCCGATGCCGCGAAAGCTTCATCGAAAGCGTCCATCCGGCCCTGCAGATGCGTGTGATATGCGGCAAACATGCCGTTGCGCAGAGCCGCATCGCCCACTTTCTTCAGCGTTGCCGTCGAAGTATCGCTATGCGCCGGCAATTCGGCCGTCAGGTGTGTGGCGCCGAGCGTCTTTCCGATCTGGAATTGCTTATCCAGCTGGTCGTCGTCCGCGTTCACCTCAAGAATCTTCACGGCATAGATCGAAACACCCGCGTCGTTATACATCTGCTTCAAATCCTTGAAAACGTCGAGCGAGACTCCCAGTTGCCATTTGCGAACCTCGTCCGCGGCCGCCTTCTGAGCTGCCTGTTGCTCGGGCGTCATTTGCCCGCGCCCGCGGCCCGGAAAACCGGCGCCTCCCGGCATAGGACCGCGCCCCTCCGCGCTCGCCGGGCACGCCTTTCCATCCCACGAGGGCTGTCCGGGAACGGCCGGACCCGGTTCAGCCGCAGCTTCAGCGCCCGGCCTGCCGGGACCTCGCATCCCACCAAAACCCCCGCGACCGCTGCTGGGCGGCGTGAACCCCGTCTTCTTATAGCCATAGTCCCAGCAAGGGCCGTTCATGAGCTCGCAAGCGCTCAACCCCGAGTCGACGACGTACTTCAGCGTCGCTTCGGCGCTCTGATCCGGCATGCTGCGATAGCTATACGTAATGACGCCCACCTGTACGCCATGAATCAGCGAGTCCGGCTTCGCCTGTGCAAACAGCCGCATGGGATTGGCAAGAACCGCCGACGCCACGGGGATTGTCCCGATGGCAAGCTTTCCAAAATCGCGCCTCGTATATTTCATTTTCGTAATCTGCTCCTTTCGGATGATCGAAGCTAAAAGGCCCGGCAAGTCACTCGAAGCTGGTCGATATGACGACGAACCTTCGGAGTGGAAAGCGGGCTGTTGTCCACGAGGGATAGCTCTCGCGCGTCTGTAGCTGAGCCCTTGACCGGCCTTCCCGGTTCCCCACAACCGGATGACCCGCGAATCCCCCTTTCGCGGATGACGTCCCGTTAGACTCGCGCAAGCGAAGTTGCGTTACGTAAAACGCGCGAATCATACCACATCGCCGTTCCAAGCTTGAATCGGGATGTCATTTCGAATGTCAATTCTGTGCGTCGATGAGTGCCACGGTGAGCAGGATGGTCCGTCCCACGACTTCCAGGCTGTGCTCGGACACTTTGTCCATCGTATCCATATTCGTGTGGTGGTATTCGCCCATGCCGTCGTAGCCCGGGCCGTCCGGTCCGTACGTCGCGTCTACAACGTCCACTGCGGGAATGCCAACCTGCAGGAAGGGAGCGTGGTCATCAATGATGTCCGCATCGTATTTGAAGAAATAACCGCCGTAGCCAAGCTGGTTCGCCGCTTTTGCGATCACTCGCTGCAGCACCGCCGATGAATTGGTCTCGCGAGCAACATCCAAATCCTTGTCGCCGATCATATCGAGCAGGAAGAAGCCTTTTATCCGGGGAACATAGCCTTCGGCCTTGAGCCTGTTCGCCAGATGCGTGCTGCCATAAAGTCCGTCTCCGTTGCTGAATGACTCGATGGCCTCTTCCAAATCAGTCCACACAAGCCAGATCTGCATCTTGGTTTTCTGATGCGCAAGGGCATCTGCGAACGAGAGCAGAATGGCGGTGCTGGAGGCCCCGTCATTGGCGCCGATGAAACCAGTCTTGAAAAGTGTGTCGTAATGTCCTGCTAGGATAAATATCGGCTGGTTCGGATCGGAGCCGATGTCGAATTTTCCAATGATGTTATGCACGGGCACCGGCCCGCGCGGAGTGCTGGCCGTGAAATCATCCGCTTCGATTTGCGCGCCGTCTTTTTGCAAAACCTGATGAATCAAGTCCTCGGTCTTCTGATGCCCCGGTGAGCCGGGCCACCGTTCGCCGAATCCAGCGACTTCTGCCGTGTACGCATAAGCTTGCTGCCCGTCGAAAGCGTCGTGCAAAGACGTCGCCGCAACCACCGCCGGCGCAAACAGCAAACACCAAATCACCAAAACCTTCGTGGCCTTATGCATTCAAACCTTTCGCTCGCCCCCGACCAGATTACGATGCCAAAGATCGCGATGCAACGGACGACGCGCACGCTGGCCATGGAGCCGCCGGCATTCGAGAGGCCGTTCCTACCGTAAATGGCGACACAGCCAAGGCACGCTGCCTGAGCCCGGCCCAAAAAGCGTAAATCTGTATTTACATTATTTGTTAACCTAGGTTAATGTGTACGATGTATGCCGGCAAACGCCTGCGGAGAGGTTCATGCACCGGAAGCTTAGCGTCGTCCTTTTGCTCCTCGTCGCGCTGCCCTGTCGCCTCCAGGCGCAAGGCGAGACCACCAGCGCCATCGAGGGCCAGGTGGCCGACCCCACGGGTGGCGCGATCCCTGGCGCGAAAGTCACGATAACAAACCGCGATACGGGCATGCAGCGCAGCGTCGCCACAGACGAGCAAGGCCGCTTCGACTTTCCACAGTTGCTGCCGGGAACCTATTCGGTAGAGGCCTCGGCGGATGGCTTTCAGGCGCAACAGCAGGACAACGTGAACTCCGCACTCGGTCAGAAGCAGACGGTGAATTTCACGCTCGCCCTCGCCAAATCGCATCAGGCAATCGAGGTTACCGGCGCCGCTCCGCTGATCGATGCAGGCAATGCGAACACTTCTACCAGCCTGAACGCACCGGCGCTCGAGAACCTGCCGAACCCCGGCGGCGACCTCACCTACCCGCTTCAGTTCGCGCCCGGTGCCCTGATCAATACCGCCGGCAGCGGCAACGATTTCGTCGGCAGCACCAACGGCTACGGCAACGTACAGTTCAACGGCCTTCCCGCCCTTTCCAATGGCTACATCGTTGATGGCCTGGAAACAAACGACCCGCTCACGAATCTGAATAGCGGTCTTTCGACCAACCTCGTTCTAGGGCTCAATTCCATCGCCGAAGTTACGGTGAACACGCTTTCCTATTCGGTTGATCAGGGGCGCTACGGCGCGTCTCAGGTGAACTACGTCACGAAATCCGGCACAAATCAGTTTCATGGCAACGCATACGGAATATGGAACGGCTCGCGTTTAAATGCCGCCGACTATTTCACGAACGCCACGCCCGGCAACCATAAGCCGCGCTCGACCGTGAACCATTTCGGGGGCAGCCTGGGCGGTCCGATCATCCACAACAGGCTCTTTTTCTTCTTCGATAGCGAATGGGTGAGGATTGCGCTGCCGATCGTGACAGCGACAACCGTGCCAACGCCCGCATTCCAAAATTATGTGCTCAATCAGCTTCCGGTAGGAGGAACCGACGCCGTGACGGGCGCGTTCTATCCGGCGTCGCCGGAATCAGTTCCCTTCTACGAAAAAATGTTCTCGCTTTACGGAAATACCAACGGGACTCCGCTCGCCGTGCTTGGCTGCCCGTTCAATACCGACGGCAGTAACGCCACAGGCACGCCGCCAAACGGCAACGGCTGCGCCAATCGCCAAAGCATCTCCCATTCGAGCGACGATCGCGAACAAGTGCAGACGGCGCGCATCGACTACAACATCGGAAGCGACGACACGGCGTGGTTTAGGTTTCAATCGGACACGGGATTGCAAGCCGCGTACACCGACCCCATCAACCCGTTGTTCGATTCGACTTCGCCGCAGCCGCTCTATTCGTTCGCCGCGGGCTACACGCACGTCTTCTCGCAAAACGTGGTGAATTATTTCAACCCCGGTTTTTCCTGGTACGAAAGCTTGTTCGCTCCGGCTGATTTCCAAACGACGCTCGCGGCGTTGCCTATCGTCCTTCAAGGCAGCGGGGCAGACGCCCCATTCACTACACTCGGCGGGCTGGACAACACGTGGGTCCAGGGCCGGCGCGCGACGCGATTCTTCATCAACGATAATCTAGCCTGGACTCACGGCGCGCACGAATTTCGCTTCGGCACGAACACGCGAATTTTCCGGCTCAACGATTACGATTTTGGCGAAGGCGCGGTTCCCACGGTGAACTACGCCACACTGCCGCAATTTATCTATGGCGTCGCCTCCACATCCACGGAGACCTTTTCCGAATATCAAAACGAGCCGTTCAGTTTCCTGAATGTCGATCTTTACGCTGAGGATACCTGGAAGCTAACGAAAAAACTTACGTGGACGTACGGTCTGCGCGACACGCTCAATACCAACCCGCTCGAACCGCACGGGGATGTGGCAAGCCTCGCAGCATCATTCGCATCGATCGCGCACGATGCGAATCAGCCCCTCGACAAAACAATTCAAACCAGGCAATCCAAGCTCTTTCACTCCACGCCGATTGCGATCCTACAACCTCGCACGGCGCTGGCCTGGCAATTCACACCAAACACTCTCGCGCGCGGCGGATTCGGCGTATTCAGTGACATTTTGCCCGGGAGTGTGGCGGATACGCTCGGCATGAATCCTCCTTACGTGCGCACATTCGAAGGAGGGCTGCTCGGCACCGTGGGAGGCACGGAGATTGCACCGGGCGTTCCCGGCAGCGCTATCGATGCACTGGTCGCCGCAAATCAGCAATTCGCAACGGGATTTTCGCAAGGCGAGCTTTCCTGTGCCTCGCTCGAAGCGAACTCGAAAGCCTGTTTGCCGCCAGTCGCGTTCGCCGTTGCGCCGAACGGCGAGCTCCGCGCGCCGTATTTCATGCAATGGAGCTTCGGCATCGAACGCAGGCTCGGCGCGTCGGCAAGTTTCCAGGCGCAATATGTGGGCACGCGAGCCGTGAATCAAGCCTACCAAACGCAAGTCAACGGTTATCAGACCGTATGCCCTGGTTGCTTTTCGCCGTTTCCTTATGAACAGCCGGCCGATCCGCGATTCGGCGCCGTCACCCAGCTTGCGACGGGCGCGAACAGCCGCTACAACGGCCTTCAGCTCAATATCGAAAAGCGCCTTTCGCACGGCTTGCAGGGAAAACTCAACTACACGTTGAGCCGCTGTATGGACGAAGTCTCGAACGGTGGCTTTCTGCAGTTCTCCGCGGGCGCGATTCTCTCGCCATTGCCCGGCGACTTGGCGCGTGACTACGGGCCCTGCGACTATGACATTCGCCACAACCTGACCGCCGAATACGCCTACGACTTGCCGGTCAAAGCGCGCGGGAGGCTCTTAGGCCTCGCGGTCAACGGTTGGCAAATCTCCGGCACGGCTTTCTGGCATAGCGGGATCCCGTTCTCGGTCTTTGGCACGCCGTACTCAGCCGGTGGCAACGGAATCGTGCAGGGCGGCGGACCCCAATTCGCGAGCGTCGTCTTGGGGGTTCCGCTTTACGCTCATCGAGCGATCCCGGGCATCACGCAACCGGGAACGATCCAGTGGCTGAATCCAGACGCATTTGTTTCGCCCGTTGATCCGAGCACGGGAGCGTGCCACGGAGGCGACACAGCGCAAAATTGCCAGTTCGGCACGGTCGGTCGAAACGCGCTGCGCGGCCCGCAGTTTTTCTGGAGCGACATGTATCTGACGAAGTGGTTCCCTTTAGGCGAAAGAGTCAGGTTGCGCGTCGACGGGCAATTCTTCAACCTTTTCAACCATCCCAACTTCGGTCTGCCGAGCATGGTGTTGGCCGGCATTCCTGGAGATCCCGCCACCGAGACGGGCTTCGGCGCCCTCACTTACACCACGTCGCCTCCCACAGGACTACTCGGCGTAGGGCTCGGCGGCGACAGTTCTCCACGAGAAATCGCGTTTCAGGCTCGAATTGAATTTTGAAAAACTGCGGCGGGTCCAAAAATTTTCGGCCGGGAGATCACAGGCAAACAAAAATGTTGCCCGCAACCCAATCTGTGGGGAGGGTGGCGGAGATCGCCAGTAACCCCCCGGACCGTTTGCTCAGCGAGGTTGAAAGGATTCTGGACCGGCCGCCAAATTTCGTCAAACTGATTGTGCTTATCGGCCCGATAAGGTAGATTTATCGCGCCAATGGGCCTCATTCAATAGAGAAGCGATTGCGAATAGGGATTTCGTGGAAATTCACCAGGTTCAGACGTTTCTCGCCGTCATCAACTATGGCGGATTCCACCGCGCTGCCGAAGCGCTGCGCGTCAGCCAGCCCGCGGTCAGTGGACGCATCCGGGCCCTCGAAGAATCGCTCGGCGTGAAGCTTTTCACGCGCGGCATCGGCGCTCCGATGCTTTCCGAAGCCGGCCGCGCGTTCCGGCCGCAAGCCGAAGAGTTGCTCCGTGTCGCGGCCCAGGCGCGCCAGGCCGTTCACGAACTGCAGCCCTCTTCGGGTGGCGCCCTCCGCGTAGCAGCGGCCCTTTCCATTTGCACCTATTTCTTGCCCGAAGTGATGGAGACATATCGCGAAGCCCATCCCTACGTAATGGTCACGCTCCGCTCCGGCAATTCCCAGCGCGTCTTGGGAATGGTGCTCGATGGCGAGACCGATATCGGCCTGGTGCGCTCGGTGAACCACCAGGAAATCGAAACCCAGATGCTCCGCGACGATCCGCTGATCCTGGTCGGCCATCCGGCTCATCCGAATTGCCGCAAAAGGCAGGCAAAGCTCGAGGAAGTTCGATCCTGGCCTCTTATTTTTTACGATCGCGGATCGAGCGACTGGACCTTCAGCCAAGGCCTCTTTCGCCGCGAGGGCTGGCTCCCAAACACCGTCCTCGAAGTCGAGACCATCGAATCAGCCAAGAAAATGGTCGAAAGAAAATTGGGATTCGCTTTCCTGCCGCTGATCGCGCTCACCGACGAATTGCGCCAAGGCAAGTTGCGTGCAATCGAGATCACCGACGCCGAACCGCTGCATCGCAGCCTCGACGTGATTCACCTCAAAAGCCATTCGCTCTCCGCAAACGCCCGCGAATTTATGAAGGTGCTCGAGCGCGCCGCAGCCGTAATGGTGCCCTTGAATAAACGATCCTCCATTAAACCCGCCCACCGCCGCTGAACGCATTTTGGAACGCCGGCTCCGGCGCTAAGTGCAAAGTCGTTCGGTCGGAAAGCCTACAGCTCCCTCGGCAATTGGGAATCGCCGTGCCACACATTTCACGAACGCGCTACAATGAGCGGCTCGCACCTCAGCACGATCGAGGGCAGTGGCGCCGGCGCTGAGGTTTAAACCTAACGCCGCAGGCTTCAGCCGCGGAGTCCGAGGTTTTGCTTTGCAGCAGCCTTTTGGGCGGCCGCTGCTGAATGTGTTTTTTGCCTGTCGTGACGGAATTTAAGAACCGGGATATTGCAAAACACAGGACATCGGGAAAGAACACACGGAAATGGTCACGCTCAAATCGATACGCGAAGCCACGGAGCGCATTCGAGGTTCGGTCTATCTGACGCCCTTCGTCCGCTCCGAAACCGTCTCGCGCATCAGCGGCAATTCAATTTTCTTCAAAATGGAAAATCTCCAGATGACCGGCGCATACAAAGAACGCGGCGCGCTGAACAAAATTCTTCTGCTCTCCGACGATGAAAAGCGCCGCGGCGTAATCGCAGCCTCGGCCGGAAATCACGCGCAGGCCGTCGCGTTCCACGCGACCAAGCGCGGCATCGCTTCGCTCATCTGCATGCCGCTCACCACGCCTCTCGTCAAAGTTTCCGCCACGCGCGGCTTCGGCGCCGAGGTCGTCCTGAAAGGCATGATTTACGATGAAGCTTGCCACGAGGCCCTCCAGCGCGCCGAAGAAGGCCATTTGACCTTCATCCACGCGTTTGATGACGAGGCTGTCATCGCAGGCCAGGGCACCCTCGGAATCGAAATGCTCGAGCAACAGCCCCAGCTCGACGCTCTGATCGTGCCCGTCGGCGGAGGAGGACTAATCGGCGGCGTGGCCTGCGCCGTCAAAGAGATGAGACCGAAGATTCGCGTGATCGGCGTGCAAACTTCGCGCCTTCCTTCCATGAAGGCCGCCCTCGAGCACAAAAAGCCCGTAACGATCCCCGCCAAGAAGACCATCGCCGACGGCATCGCCGTGCGTCGCGCCGGCGAAATCACGTTCCCGCTGGTTCAGAAATATGTCGATGAACTCTTGACCGTCGACGAAGAAGAGATCGCCAAAGCCATTCTTCTGATGCTCGAAAAGGAAAAGACGCTCACCGAAGGGGCCGGAGCCGTCGCCGCGGCAGCCGTCCTGCAGAAGAAGATTCCGCTTTCCGGCAAAAACGTTGGCGTCATCGTCGGCGGCGGGAACATCGACGTCTCACTGCTTTCCCGCATCATCGAACGCGGCCTCGTAAAAGACGGCCGCCTCGTTCGCCTGCGCATTCATTTGCCCGACCATCCAGGCGCGCTGGAGCGCCTCGCAACGGTTATCGCCGACCAGAAGGCCAACATCGTGGAAACAAAATACGACCGCGCCTATTACGGCGTCGTCCTCGGCGACACCGTGATCGAAATCACCATGGAAACCCGCGGCCCCGAACACGTCGCCGAAATCATGAAAGCCCTCGACGAAGCCGGCTACCCCCACGAACGCGTGCAGTAACATCCGGACTCTCTTCGCCCTTGGTCCAACCGCTCTGACGCTAGTTCGCGGATTTTGGCGAGGCGACCGTAGCGGAAGAGGACGGTGCCACGTTTACGGGAGTGAGCCGCGCGGCTAACGTGCGCGAGCCGCTCCAGATGAGCTGGACGCCGGCGAAGATGGCGATGGTGGCGATCACTAGTTTCAATTTGCGCGCGGGGACCTTCTTGGCGAAAAGGCAGCCGATCAGCACGGCCGGTACTCCCCCGGCCAACAGCTGCAACAACACCGCGCCATTGATCGCACCAAATCTCCATTGCAGCGCGCTGCCGATCACTGCCAGCACGAGCCCGAAGAGAATGTCAGTGCCCACAACCTCGGGCGGCGACATTTCCGAGTAATTCAAAAGCAGCACTGTGCCCAGGGCGCCCGCGCCGGCCGATGAAAATCCGGATTCAATGCCGATGGGCAGAGCGAGCCAGGGCAGCCATTTCGAATTTTTCTTTACGAACTGCTGATTCTGCGCCTTCTTGATGAACGTGATCGTGGAAGATGCGGTGAGCAGCAGCCCAAGAATCACCACAATCGCGGGACTCCAGGTGCTTTTGCTCATCATGCGCAAAAAAAGGGTGCCGATCAGCAAACCCGGCACAGCACCTTGCACCAGCAGCCATAAATAACGTCCGTGGACGTGTTTGCCCGCGAGATAAAAGGGCGAGGCAAGCAAACGTAGCACGCCCGCGAACACGAAAGCGGTGCCGACCGAGGCGTCAGCCGAAAGACCGACGATGAGCACCAGCGCCGGAACGGTGAAGCTGCCGCCTCCGATGCCCGTCAGGCCGACGGCCAGCGCAATCACCGCTCCGATGGCGAAATTCATTCTTCGGCTTTCTTAGAAAACGTGTGGATGCCGCATTCGAGCTTTTTTCCGCCCCAGCGTCCGGTGCGGGCATCGGCGCCATCGGCGGGAACTGCTGTGCAAGGCTCGCAGCCGATGCTGCGGTAGCCGAGGTCGTAAAGAGGAAGGAAATCGATTTTATTTTCGGCCGTGTATTTCCAGACTTGGCCCCACGTCCAAGCTGCGAGAGGACTCACCTTGAGCAGCACTTTGCCGCCGGGCAATTCGTGATGCTCGACGACCTTCAGATTCTTGCGCGTGGGCGATTGTTCGCGTCGCAGGCCGGTAAACCAAATATCGTAATTTTGTAATCCGTCCATCAGCGGCTGGACTTTCCGTAAATGGCAGCATTTGCCGGGATCTGTCTGGTTAAGGACGCCGAACTCGGCTTCCTGCTGCGCGACGGTTTTCTTCGCGGCGAGATTTGCCAGATTCAGGCGCCAGGCTTGCTGCATTTTGTCGCGATAGGCATACGTTTCTTTAAAGTGGTAGCCGGTGTCGAGAAAGAGCACGGGAATATCAGGCCTACGCCTGCGAAGCAGGTCCAGGACGATCATATCTTCGGCTTGAAAGCTGCACGTGATGCAAGCCGGACCGCTGTTCTCGGCGAGCACGCGATCGATGAGCGCCGCGGCGGAGAGTTGCTCGAGTTGTTCGGTGGCGACCTCGCTGCTCATCTTCCAGTTTTCCTTTGCGCCCTCAATCGCCTTTGCTGCCGCGATGATGATGCTGTTCCTGCGTGTCTCGCCATTGGCGGAGTTTGCTGGCGATGCGTGCAGCGGCGTCCGCATCTTCTTCGTGCGGATAGGGCCACGCGGTGAGAAATGCGCCGCGGCCAAAGGCGTTGCGCACGGCCTCTTCGGCTTCGCGCTCTGCGGCAGGCGCGGAGAAGACAACCACCATGCCCGCGAGATGATATGCCTTTGCGGCAACACCCAATTCCGAAGGAGCTAAATCGTCCGGTCCCACGAGTTGAACGTGCCAGCCTTCGTCGAAGAGCGTGCGCTCGATCAGTTCGGCGATGTGCGCGCTTCCATTCACCCACACGGCTGCCGCCGGATGCCCGAATCGTGCGTGGCGCTCTTCCTTCGTGCTGCGGCCGCGGCGTTGCGCGCCTGCCGCCGAACGCAGCGCTGTGCCCCAATTGATCCCTTGCTCGATGATTCCCGCGGCGACTGTAGCGTTCGATGCGGGATCGATCAAAATAAAGCTGCCTGTGGTGCGATTCTGGCGATAGGGATCGAAAAAGAGCGGCAGCGCCGTCTTGATTTCGACCTCGGCGACGTCGTTCATCTCGAGCTGCTCGGCCGCGCCTTTTTCCAGCGTGTTCATATCGACGCGATAGTGGATCTGGATCACGCGCCCGCGCACGGAGCGCGTCGAATGCTTCAGCAGATAACTCTTGTGCAGGTCGAGTTTATCGGCATGCATCCAGACCAGCTTGGCGCGAAATTCGTTGCCGACGGCAGGCAGTTCCTCTTCCGCGACGAGCATGTCTCCGCGGCTGATATCGATCTCGTCTTCCAGCGTAAGAGTGACGGAATCTCCCGGCCCGGTTTGCTCTTTCTCGCCATCGAAACTGACAATCGACTTCACCTTTGTCTTCAGGCCGGAGGGCATTGCGACCACGTCCGTGCCGGGCCGCAAGACGCCTGACGCGACGCGCCCCGCGAATCCGCGAAAACTCGCGTCGGGCCGAATCACGTATTGCACCGGAAAGCGGAGCGGTCCGAAAGAAGCCGTATCATTCACGGGAATTTTCTCGAGATATTCGAGCAAGGAGGGTCCGTCAAACCACGGCATGCGCGCGCTGCGATGAACCACGTTGTCACCCTCGAGGGCGCTGACGGGAATCGCGTAGACGTTTCGCACCTGCAGATGCGCGGCAAGCTCGTTGAAATCGGACGATAAACGCTCGAACACCTCGCGCGAGTAATCAACCAAGTCCATCTTATTCACGGCCGCAATGATGTATTGGACGCCGAGCAGGCTCGCAATATACGCGTGCCGCCGCGACTGGCGCAGCACGCCTTTTGTCGCGTCGATCAGCACGACCGCGGCATCGGCGGTCGATGCGCCGGTCGCCATGTTGCGCGTGTATTGTTCGTGCCCGGGCGTATCGGCAATGATGAACTTGCGGCGCGGCGTGGAAAAATACCTGTACGCAACATCGATCGTAATTCCCTGTTCGCGCTCAGCGCGCAAACCGTCCGTCAGCAGAGAAAAATCGATCGGGCCGGTCGATCGGTTCACTTTGCTTTTCTTTACGGACGCGAGCTGGTCTTCAAAGACGGATTGATTGTCATAAAGTAGCCGTCCGATCAGCGTTGACTTGCCGTCGTCCACGCTGCCTGCCGTGCTGAAGCGGAGCAGGCCTTCGTTCGGCATGAACGAAGTGTCCGCTGGCGAAGGCTTGATGCGCGGCTCGGTGGAAAAGCTCGACATTAGAAATATCCCTCGCGCTTCTTGATCTCCATCGAGCCTTCCTCATCATGATCGATCACCCGGTTCTCGCGTTCCGACCGCCGAAACGTCACCATCTCTTCGATGATTTTCGGCAGAGTGTCCGCTTGCGAGAGAATCGCGCCTGTGCAAGGTACGCATCCCAACGAGCGCATCCGGCACATCACCTTCTGCGTTGTTTCGCCCGGGAAGAGCCTCACACCGTTCTGCGGCAGCAGGATCGTATTCCCGCGCACGACTGCGTCACGCTCTTTGGCGAAATAGAGCGGAACAATCGGAATATTTTCCGCGTAAATGTAGAGCCACACGTCCATCTCGGTCCAATTGGAAAGCGGGAAAACGCGAATGCTTTCGCCCTTGTGATGCCGCCCGTTGTAAAGGCTCCAAAGTTCCGGCCGCTGGTTCTTCGGGTCCCACTGCCCTTGCGCGTCGCGGAAGGAATACACGCGCTCCTTGGCGCGTGACTTTTCCTCGTCGCGCCGCGCGCCGCCGAAGGCCGCATCGAATCCGCCCTCGGCTAGCCCGTCGAGCAGCGAGCGCGTCTTCAGGAAGCCGCAGCATTTCTGCGTGCCCAGATCGTAGGGGTTTGCGCCGTCGTCGAGCGCCTTCTGATTCTTGTGAACGATCAGCTCCGCGCCCACTTCTTTTGCATACGAATCGCGAAACTGGATCATTTCCGGAAACTTATAACTCGTATCGATGTGCAGCAGCGGAAACGGAATTTTGCCGGGGTAGAAGGCTTTCTGCGCCAGCCGCAGCATCACGGACGAGTCTTTTCCGATCGAGTAGAGCATCACCGGATGCGCAAACTCCGCCGCGGCCTCGCGCAGAATGAAAATGCTCTCGGCTTCGAGCGCCTTTAAGTGCTCGGTCTGGCTTATCAAGCTTTCGAATTCGCTTGTCGTCACCGTCATCCGAAATTCCATCGATTCACCTCCGAACTCGCACCGGAGGCGCATTCACAATAAAAAAACCCGCCTCTCGGTCAATTTCCGAGGGCGGGCAGCGTACAAATCCAGTGTTACTGGGGACTTACGTAAGCATAGCCCGGAGCCTCGGCACACACATGTAGGTCATACAACAGAGACAACATGCGGCGTTCGGCCTCCGGCTCATCTTCACCTCCAAAGCCTATCCGATGCGTCCGGTCCTGTCAATGATGCGATTCATATGCATGTCCACTTTTCGGCTCCTAAGCCATTCACCTGCACAAATTTACATATCTGAAGACGTTGCCAAGCCTCTCCTCAGTTATAACATTCCTGTAACACAGCTCGCAGGACGCGGGTCTCGGGAAAGCAGTCGATGGAATTCGTTCTACGCTCTGTCATCGGAGGTCTTGTCGTCTCGTTTTTTGCAGTTTTCGGCGACGTTCTCAAGCCGAAAAGCTTCGCCGGCCTTTTTGGCGCTGCGCCGTCGGTAGCGCTCGCCACTCTGACCCTTGCTGCCGTAGCCAAAGGGAACCTCTACGCCGCTCACGAAGCTCGGTCAATGGTGGCCGGCGCCGTGGCCATGGGCGCATACGCATGGGCCACAATGGAAGCGATCATGCGGCGCGGTTGGCGCGGTACGGCGGCAAGCAGCGCCGCTCTTTTGGTCTGGTTCGGGTGCGCACTGGGAATTTGGGCGGTGTTTCTCCGATGATGCGGCGCGTGCAGACTTTTGCGCCAAAGCCTCACCTCAATTGGCGCGCGCTCAAGACGACGCGGTGGTATGAGCTCGCTTTGCGTTTTGTATTCGGAGGCGCAATTACGGTGATCGCGGGCGAGCTGGCCAAAGCTTACGGCCCCGTCTTCGGCGGGCTCTTTCTCGCATTTCCGGCGATTTTTCCGGCGACCGCGACGCTCATCGAGAAGCACGAAAAGGAGCGGAAGGAAAAATGTGGCATGTCGGGCGCAGTCCGTGGCCGCGAGGCCGCCGCCCTTTGCGCTCGGGGGACAGAGACCGGCAGCCTGGGCCTCATATCATTTGGGATTTCCGTCTGGCTGCTGGCGCCACGGCTGAATTTCGCCCTCACCTTGTCTATTGCGCTGTGCACGTGGTTCGCCGTCTCCTATTCGGCATGGAATATGCAGCGAAGGCGAGTGTGTTCGCATTAGGCGAGATCCTCGCAGGCGCTAGAGGCAACCTTCCCAAAACGGGACTGTTTGCACACAGGCAAACTTTGGGTATGTTCCGACATCATTTGGTGCGCATTTGTTTTCTTCCGATGTGCATAATGGAGGAAGTCTAACTTCCTGGGAGGCTGTTAATTGCGTCTTTCCGTGGTGGCCATCTGTGTTCTTTTCGCCGCAAGCTGTGTATTTGGCCAGTCTTCGGCCAGTGCCCCATCCCAGACTACCCAAGTGTCGGGAGCGGCAGATGAAGGCGTCGCACAAAGCTCGCAACAATCCACGACCGATGCGCCCGCGGCTAGCGCACCCGCCAGCGGAGCCGCATCGAAAAAGTCGAATGCAACGCAAGCCCCTGCCGCTCCGGGCACTCCCTTGAGCAAACAGCAGCCCAAGCGAATCCTCGGCGTAATGCCTAATTTTCGTGCCGTGAGCGCAGGCGAAACGCCGCCGCCGCCCACTCCGAAGCATGCCTTCAAAATCGCCACGCAGAATAGCTTCGATTATTCATCGTTCATTTTCGTGGGCATCACCTCGGCAATGGCGGAATGGTCGGATTCGCACCCGCAGCTTGGCGAAGGCATGGCGGGCTACGGCCGCTATTATTGGCGGGGCTTTCTGGATAAAACCGACGGCAATTATCTGGTGATCTTTGCCCTGCCAACGCTGCTGCACGAAGACGAACGCTACTACGCGATGGGTGAGGGCGGCGTGTGGAAGCGCGGAACCTATGCTGCGACGCGCATTTTCATCACCCCAAGCTACAGTCACCATAATACGGCCAATATTGCCGAACTCCTCGGGCGCGCAGCCGCACAAGCCATCTCCGTTTCCTATTACCCGAGCAAGACGCGGACGCCCAGCGCGATTGGAGAAAAATACGCTTATTCCCTCGGGCGGGACGCCCTCACCAACGTCTTCCGCGAGTTCTGGCCGGACATTGCGGTTCACGTACTGCACCGGAATCCCTGAAACCAGCTCTTGGGGCCGTTCGCTGGCTTGCATGGCATGAAACACAACCCGCTGTCTATTCTCATCAGATGAAAAATGATTTTTGCTGGCCAAATTAGAAGACCGGAGTTACACTCCTGCCGTCTAAGCAGTTAAGACAACGCCATACCCGCTATTACGGAGGCATAAGCCATGAGTTTGAAGTCTGCCCTGAGTCGCCGTTCCTTTCTGTCCGGTCTGAGCGCCATGACAGGAGGTCTTCTGATCCCGGCTGAACTGGAAGCCAAGGCAAAGAAATCGAAATCGGCCCCCGCCTCCGTGGACGGCAGCCCGATCGTCCCCATCAAAACCGGCCTGGGCTCTACCGGCGACATTTACGCGGAACTTGGCGTGAGGCCCCTCATTAACATCAACGGCACCGTCACTGTAATCGGGGGCTCGGTGATGTCTCCCGAGACAATGGAGTTGATGCGCCTGGGCAATCAACATTTTTGCCTGATCGACGAGCTTGAAGTGGCCGCCGGCAAGTGGATCGCAAAATTGTGCAAGTCGCCCGCGGGTTACACGGGCTTGGTCACGGGCGGCGCCGCGGCCGCGCTGGTGGTGGGTTACGCGGGCATGATGACCGAAGATTGGGAAAATCGAATCCGCCAGCTGCCTGATGTAACCGGCATTCCCAAGACCGAAGTAATCATCCAGAAAGCTCATCGCTATCCCTTCGACCATCAGATCCGTCAGACCGGCGCGACGCTGGTTGAAGTCGAAACCAAAGAGCAGATGATCAACGCCATCAATCCCAAGACGCTCGCGATTCATTACCTCAATATTCAGTCGGACCGCGGACAGGTAAACGGCCCGGACACCATCGAAATCGCCAAGGCTCACAACCTTTACACGTTCAATGATGCCGCGGCTGACGTGCCGCCGATCGAGCGGCTCTGGACTTTTCCCGAGCAAGGTTGGGACATGGTCACGTGGAGCGGTGGAAAAGACATGAAAGGCCCGCAGGCCACCGGTCTCCTGATCGGCAAGGAACAATTGATGAGCTATGCCCTGCTGAACATGAGCCCTCAGGAAGATCGCATCGGGCGGCCGTGCAAAGTAGGCAAAGAAGCGATTTTTGCGTTTCTGAAGGCGCTGGAACAATTCGTCAATCAGGATTACGACGAAACGTTGAATAGCTACGACGCCCGCGCCAAAGTGATCAGCGACGCGATCGCGAAATTTGGCGTCACAGCTCTGCCTCGCGAGTTCAATCCCAATGCCCTCGGCAACGTGACTCCTCGCTACAGCTGGCAGATCGACTCGACAAAGGTGAACATCACCGGTCAGCAAGTGATGCAGGCCCTGGCGGATACGCAGCCGGTCGGAATCGGCAGCATGGGCGCCGGCGCGAGCGGAATGCGCGGGCGTTGGCCGGAGGGAATGTCAGAAAACGATGTGCAGGAAGGCGTCAACACGAGTTACGAGGGCGGCGCCGGCACCGGAGGCCAGGTGACCGCCGATAACAATGGCGGCCAGGCGCGCGGACGCGGCGGCCGCGGCGGCCGCGGAAATCGTGATCCTCATACGTTCGGCTTTTCCATGTGGCAATTGAAGGACGGCGAGGACAAGATCATCGCCGACCGGCTTGTCGAGATTTTCAGCCAGGCGCCAAAGGCCTAGCGCAACCTGCAGAACACGAAGAACGTTTGACATATAACGCCTTGCGTTATAGCATTCGGTTGCGATCCGGAGCTTCCGCTGTGGCGACACGGAGAAGCTTTTCCTTTACCACCGTTGCAA
>DATJOL010000035.1:0-24208 GCA_035507075.1 Candidatus Aquilonibacter sp.
CTGTTCCTTCCTCGGCCCATGACCAACGCCTCTGCCGCGCCACAGATCGCGATTCGCCACTGCACCACCGTCCCGGAATATGACGAGTGCGTTGAGGTGGAGCACGCCGTTTGGGGCCCGGAAATCGCTGTCCCCAACGGCATGTTCATCGTCGCTCACCACACCGGCGGCCAGGTGTTCGCCGCATATGACGGCGCGAAAATGATCGGCTTCACGCTCGCCGTCGTCGGCGTGCGCAAATTCTCGCCGCATTCGGTCCAGACGACGGCGGTAGGGAACTACACTCCATTTCTGCACTCGCATCTCACCGCCGTTCTCAACGATTATCGCAATCACGGCATCGGCCGCCGCCTGAAAGTCTTCCAGCGCGAAGACGCACTCGAGCGCGGCTTTCCGCTCGTCGAATGGACCTTCGATCCGCTCGAAATCAAAAACGGCTACTTCAACATCGCGCGGCTCGGCGTCGTAGTCCGACGCTACATTCCCAATTGTTACGGAATCACGGCGAGTCCGCTGCACTCGGGCATCCCGACGGACCGCTTCGTCGCGGAATGGTGGCTGGCCTCCGAACGCGCCTGCGCCATCGCCGATGACCGTACTCTGCCGCACGGGGAAATCGCCGCGCGTATCTCGCTTCCGCGCGATATCGGCCAGATCAAGGCCAAAGATCCCGACGCGGCCATCCGCATCCAATCGGATTTTCGCGCACAATGCGAACAGGCCTTTGCCTCCGGTCTCGTCGTCACCGGCGTCGATCTGCGTGATATGGCAGTCGATTACGTGCTCCAGCGCACCGACAAAATCGCCGGTCTTGATCTTCCCGCACTCGTCGAGGAATAGCGGCCCATAAGCATCCCTTATAGTTTTAGACATCACTATAAATTGGACTAAACGGGCAGAGCGGCGTCTACTGAAACGGGAGGAAATATTCCGTGTCACAAACGCAAGACGTCAATCTCTGGCAATCGCCCGAACATGCCCTGGATTACCTGCGCCGTGCCGACTCGATTCCGCATCGCGTGGAGGGCGAGGCGACCCTCCTCGAATTTCTGCCGCAAGACCCGCACCGCATTCTCGACCTCGGCAGCGGCGGCGGGCGGCTGCTGAGCCTCGTCCGGGCGGCGCGGCCTAACTCGGAATTTGTCGCGCTCGATTTCTCGCCGGCGATGCTCGAGACGCTTAGCGGCAAGTTTGTACGAGAGTCATCGATTTCCATCGTCGCCCACGATCTGGATAACCCGCTGCCGCAGCTCGGCCATTTCGACGCGGTCGTCTCGAGCTTTGCCATTCATCACGTGCCGCACGCCCGCAAACGCGCTCTTTACGGCGAAATTTTCCGGATCCTCGTGCCGGGCGGCGTCTTCTGCAATTTGGAACATGTGGCCTCGGCTACACCGAGCCTGCACGCGGCTTTCTTGCGGGCCATTTCGTGCGACGAAGAAGACCCTTCGAACAAATTGCTCGAGATCGAAACGCAGCTCGCATGGCTTCGCGAGATCGGCTTCACGAAAGTCGACTGCCACTGGAAGTGGCGGGAACTCGCGCTTTTCGCCGGCCAAAAGCCAATGTAGCGTTCGCACTATTCGTGAAGAAGAGCCCAAGGCCGCAGCATTGGCGATTTCGCGCGTTCGGTAAATTGCCTATCAACCCCATCCTGTACAATGGGCATCGTAAACACTTATGCCTCCGCGCCCTAATTCGCGCCACAGGTCTGGCTGGCCCTTGGCCGGTGTCTGGCTGCTTTTTGCTTTCGCCGCGGTAAAGGCGTATCCGCAAACGCCAAAAGCGGGGAAGCAGGGTACGGCGAGCCAATCCGCCGATGATGCAGCCGAGTCAGTGAAGCCGGATGCGCACGCGGCCAAGCGTGCTTTTCAAATGGCCGAAGAGGCCGAAAGTCGCCAGGATTGGGAAACCGCGTACGAATACTATTCGCAAGCGGTGGAGTTCGCACCAAAAAACCAGATCTACGAAGTGAAACGCGAAAACGCCAAGGCTGCGCTCGTGCAATCGCACGTGGACACTGCCGAGCGCGACGCAATCTCGAACCGCCTGGACGACGCGCGCCGCGAGCTTCTCATCGCAAGTGATCTCGATCCCACTAACACCATGATCCGCGAGCGCCTCGCGGAATTTCTCGCTGATATTCGCCCAGCTGCACCACAGGGACCGCAGCTCGAGGGCGAACCACAGCTCAACTATCGTCCCGGCGCACAAAACATCAATTATCGCGGTGATACGCGCGGCGCCTATGACCAGATCGCGCGCCAATTCGGAGTCCAGGACTCGTTTGATCCAGAGTTGTCTACGCGGCCCGTGAATCTCGTTCTCGAGAATGTCGATTTCCCCACGGTGATGCGAATCCTGGGGGATATGACGGACACGTTCTGGCGGCCGCTCTCGGGCCGCATCTTTTTCGTCGCGCAAGATACGGCGCAGAAACGGCGCGACTTTGGCGAGGAGGCTGTCCAGACCGTGCTTCTGCCGTCTTCCGCCACGCCCGATCAGATGACTGAAACGCTGCGCGTGGTGCGCGATATTACGGGCATCACGCGCGCGAATCTCGATACCAGCGCGCGCACCATCACCATGCGCGCCTCGCCACAGGCGCTCGCCGTCGCCTCCGACGTGATCGACGGAATCGAGCAGCCGCTGGGCCAGATGATCATCGAGATCGAAGTGCTCGAGGTCGATAAAAATCTTGCGCGCCAGATCGGCATCACGCCGCCGCAGCACGCGCAGGCCTACGCGCTGACGCCGTCCGAAATCAGCGAAGCCAGCCAGTCCGCTTCCGGTCTTGTCGCCGTGATCAGCCAGATTTTCGGCTTGCCGAGTTCGGTTTCCGGCCTTTCACCCACGCAACTTGCCGGCCTGCTCGCTTCCGGCAACCTTAGCGCCTCATCTCTTGTGCCGCCGCTCATCGCATTTGGCGGAGGCGAAAGCACATTTCTCGCCACGCTGCCCGGTGCCGTGGCCAATTTCGGACGCACACTTTCGCTCGTAAAACACGGCATGCGCCTTTTCCTTCGCGCCGAAGACAGCATGGCAGCCACCGAATTTTTCGGCGAACATTACCCCGTCTCATTGGCGAGCTATTCTTCCAGCCTGAGCGGCGCTTCGATTCCCGGTGTCTCGTCCTCAAACTTTCCCACGACGAACTACGGCGTCGGCAACGCCCCTCAATTCGTTGCGACTACGGTTTTGCGCACGAGCACCGCGATCAATGACCTGATCGTCGCCAACGAGCAAAGCGGCAACATTGGCGTCCTTCTGGGCAACGGTGTGACTGATGGCGACGGCACGTTCGCGAATCAGGTTACCTATTCGACCGATCCCGCTAATGCTGCGTCAGATCCCGTCTGGATCGCCATGGGCGTTTTTGACGAAAGCACCGGCTTGCCCGATATCGCCGTGGCCAACAGAGCATCGAACAATGTTGGCATCTTGCTGCAGAATAGCGCCGGCGACGGCACGTTTCAGGCCGCTACGACGATTCCCACAGGGCGGTCGCCCGTTTCCGTAATCGCCGCGCAATTCCACACAGGCGCTAGCGCCAATCACGTCGATCTCGCGGTAACGAATCAAGCGGACAACTCGATTTCGATTTTCACGGGCAATGGCAACGGCACATTTGTCACGCCAGCCACGATCCTGCAGCTTCCGGCAGGCTATGAACCCGCCGGCATGACGGCCGTCGATCTCAACGGCGACGGCAACATCGACCTCGTCGTGGCTGATGAAGGCAACAACTCCGTCTCCGTTTTTCTCGGCAACGGCGACGGCACATTTCAGCCGCGCACCGATTACGCCACAGGGAATTCCCCCGTTTACGTCGCCGCCGCCGATTTCAACGAAGACGGCATTCTCGATCTCGCCACTGCCAACAATGGTGCGCCGACCACAAACAATTCCGGCGACTCCGTCAGCATTCTGCTCGGCCAGAAGACTTCCGCCGGCACTGCGAGCGGCACCTTCGCTCCCGGCCCGACGCGCGATTACCCCGCCGGCGCATCCCCCACTTCGCTCGTCGTCGGCGATTTCAATGTCGACGGCCTTCCAGACCTCGTCGTAGCCGACGGCAACAATGCTTCAACCGGCGCCACAGGCGACAACGCAATTTCAGTTCTGATCGGCGGCGGCGACGGCAGCTTCAGCTCGAATTTCGAATTGCCGGTCGGCACCAACCCGCAGTCCGTCACGTCTGCTGATTTCAACGACGATTCGGAGCCGGATATCGCCACCGCAAACTTCGGCTCGAATAATGTGACGGTCATTCTCAATTCGTCCTCTGTCTTTAGCGGCGGCACCGGCCTGAACGGTTCGATCGGCACGCCCTATCCCAACGTCCAATACATAGATCTCGGCCTCAAAGTGAAGGCGACGCCGCACATTCATCCGGACGACGAAGTCACTCTCGACTTGGACTTCACGATCAGCAGCCTCGCGGCGCAGAGTTTCAATGAAATTCCTGTTCTGAACAACGAAAGTATCCAGCATACGGTCCGCCTGAAAGAGGGGCAGACGAGCGTTGTTGCCAGTTATCTTGCACCGCAGACCAGCGTCAACGTGAACGGAACGCCGGGAATTGTGGGTCTGCCGGGCCTCGAATGGCTCGCACAGGATCAGAGCCTCAACAACCAAAACACGGAGATCGTCATTCTCGTCACGCCGCGGATGGTGCGGTATGCAGACCGCAAGGACCGCGAAATTTACGCGGGGCAGGGCGCCCTTGAAGGCCCCGGCGCGGAGCCGGTCTTCAATGGGCCGGCGCAGGAGCGGTCTGCGCCGATTGTCCCACCGGGCGAAGCGCAGTCCGGTGCTCAGGAACCCACCGCTCAACCTGGTGCTCAGCAGCCCGGCGCGCAGCCAGGTGTGGCTCAACCGGCTAGCCAGCCCAATGCGCCGAACCTGTTTGGCCCCGGCGTCCAGATCGCTAACCCGGGCCAGGCGCCACAAGAAGCGCCGGGGCAACAGCAAACGCCAAACCAGGAACAAGCTAACCCCGAACAGTCAAATCCGCAGACGCCGGAAAACCCCGCGCAGCCCACGCCTGACAATCAGCAACCAGAGACTCCGCAAAATCGGACCAACATCCCGTAGTCGGGTTGCCGTGCCGGGCGCGCCTTCTTCCGCTGCGTCAAGAAGCGCGGACGGATCACTCAGAGCCTCAGTGCTTCGGCGCGAGAGTCCAGATGTCAAAAACACCCGTCGGCGATGCTCGATTGGCATTGCCCTCGGGCAGAGCGATTTTGCCGTCGACGACGATTGGGCTGTTCCAGTGGCCGGGGCCGCATTTAAGGTCCGTGATCTGCGTGCCCTTTGCGGCGTCGTAGACGCGGAGCCCGCCTTGCGGGTCGTAAACGAACGCGAGCCCATCGACCACAACCGGGCTCGTGCCGCCGTTTTCATTTTTCCAGACCGAAACGAGTCTGCCTCCGGTGAAGTTCCAGGCTTGCGTGCCGCCGCCATCGGCGACGATCAGCCATGTCTGTCCGTCGTGCTTCCACACCGCGCCCGCTGTGAACATTTTTGCCCCTGAGGGCGTCGATACGCTTTGAAGTTCGCCCCCCGCGTGCGGCGAGGTACCGGCCATTTTCTGGATGCTGATCAAGCGGATCAACGCGTCTTTTCCACCTTGCGCGAGGATTTGATCGCCCATCAGGATTGGCGAAGTTGAGCCGACGTCCAGGTCTCTCTGGTCCAACTCGGCGTTGTCCTCCGGAGTGTAGTTGCCCAGCATTTCCGTCGCATCGGGGTTTAATTCGATCGTCGCGTCGCCCCAATTGGTTTTGCCGTCATAGGTGCCGTTGCCTGTGGCGACGAATATATTCCCGGTGTTCGGGTCGATCACCGTGCCGGCCCGGCCCCAAATCGCGGAGCGCTGGCCCGAGCAGGAACTCGGCTGGATCAGGCCGGTGCGGTCGCTGCAGAGCGAATTCCAGACGTGCAGCAGCTTGCCGGATTCCGCGTCGAGAATCGCTACGTGCCCTTGATATGGTGTGCGGTCGCCTATATAGCCGCCGGTGACCGCGACGATGTGGCCGCGGAAGATCTTGAGCGGCGAATCCATTTTTTCGCGCTCGGGCAGCAGAGTGATGGGCGTGGTCCATTCGACGTGGCCGTCCGAGACGGCAAGCTTTTGCACCGTGCCGTCAGGCGCGGCAGCGTAGATGTATTCGCGATCCGGATCGGCGACGGGCGTGGTGTTCGTGATTTGGCGGCTGCCCGCCCAGGAGTCGTATTTAGGCGGTGTATATTCCCAAAGAACCGATCCGGCATCCGCGTCAATCGCGATTGTCTTGCCGTAGGTGGTCGTGACGAAGAACACGTCGTGCTTTGCGCCTTTCACCGTGACGCCGTGGAGATAGATTGCCGAGGCGTCGACTATTCCATCGATGCTCACGGGGTGGCGCGTCATCGAGCCGACGTTCGCCGCGGTGATCCCCGCGTTAAAAGTTGGCGCGCTGGTGCTTTGCACGTCAGAGCCGAACTCGGGCCAATCAGCCGCGGCTTGCGAGGCGGCTTTGACGCTTACGAATGCTGTTGCGGCAAATAAGACGATTGCGACCAGGAGCTTCTGCAGGAATCTGTGACCGCTGAACGTGCGCTTGACCATATTGGACCTCTCTGAGCAGTGAATCGCTGAACCACACCCCAGAATAAGTCCGCCACCGTAAATTGCAAGGCGGGAATACCCCAACCTCGCCGCGATCGGGCTTCGCGCTGCGGGCATCGGCCGATTCGGCCGCGCCGAACCAAGTGGGAGGGAGACTCGGGTTTTGCCATAAGCGGCTCATGGTGATATTATTATTGCGTAATCGACGTGATATTATTACTGCGTTATCATTCCACGGCGAAGCGGAGGCAAACCGCCTCCGGGGGCGTCAGCCGGCTTCGGGAGGGTTCATGTTGATTGGCGAAAGAATTCGGATGTTGCGGGAGCGCCGCGGGTTGACGCAAGGCGACATCGAGGAGCGCACTGGCTTGCTTCGCTGCTATACGTCTCGCGTCGAAAACGGCCACACGGTGCCGTCGCTGGAAACCATCGAAAAAATTGCCCGAGCGCTCGAGATGCCGCTCTACCAGGTCTTTTACGACGGGGAGAAACCGCCTGATGTCGAGCCGCTCGTGACGGATGGCCGTCGCAAATTGCCTTTCGGCAAGAACGAGGGCGACGCGAAGTACATTCAATCGCTCTTGCGGTTCGTCGAGAAGATGGATTCCACCAATCGCAAACAGTTGCTCCAGAAAGCGCGCGAAATTTCGAAGCCTGGCGCTGCCAGCGCATAATTGCGGAAGCTCGCGGCGCCTCCACATGTGATATCGCTAATCGCGGCTTTGCAGGCGACTTGTGAAGCGAGCCGTTTTAGGAGCAGCATTTCTCCTTGTCCTTGCAACTCTGGCCGGTGCGCGCCAGGCCCCGCCACCCAGCGCCACCTCAATCACTGACGCGGCTCGAAAGCTCGAGGCCAGCATGGCGAAAAATGTTGTCGCCGGCGCGGAAGAGATGCCGCCCGATAAATACGATTTTCACCCGACGCCTGGACAACATACTTTCGGGCACCTCGTGGGTCATACGATCAGTGCGAATTATTATTTGTGTTCTGCGCTCTCCGGCTCCGACCTGCCGAAATTCAACCGGCCTCGGGATTCCGACCCCAAAGACACGCTAACCGCGGAGCTGAAATCCTCTTTTGACTATTGCACGCAGGCGCTGGCCAATCTTCAAGATTCGGATCTGACGCAGCCTGTTCGTATGGGGCCGCCGGGAGCGACGCGCGGCTCGATGATCATCACGTTTGCCGAAGATTATGGCGACCACTACGCGCAGGAATCCTCGTATTTGCGGGCCGCCGGCCTTTTGCCCCCATGGCGCAGGCGGCGGGCCGTCAAGTCGGGCCCGCCCGCTAACGCTCTGCCCGCAAGCGATTTTTGTCACATAGCGCAAAGCGAATTACGTTGACATCGCCGCATGCGCTTGCTAATTTTCTCGCGCGATTTTTTTCCGCTGGAATCGGAGGCACCGCAACCCGGCTCGTAATATGGCGTTCGTCGCGAAAAAGATTTTCCTAACCAAGGGAGTTGGAAAGCACCGCGAGCGCCTCTCGAGTTTCGAGTTGGCCCTGCGAAGCGCGGGTATCGCGGCTTGCAATATCGTTCGCGTCTCCTCGATTTTCCCCCCTCATTGCAAGCTGATCTCCCGCAGTGAAGGATTGAAGCAGATCAAGCCGGGCCAAGTTGCTTTCACTGTGATCAGCGAGAACCAGACGCGCGAACCGCATCGCTTGATCGCCGCGGGAGTGGGGCTGGCGCTTCCGGGCGATAAATCAATGTACGGCTACCTTTCCGAACATCACTCGTTTGGAGAAACAGAGGAAGTCGCCGGCGAATACACGGAAGAATTGGCGGCCGAGATGCTTGCCACCACGCTCAACGTAGAATTCGATCCCGATCTTTCCTGGGATGAAAAAAAAGAGGTCTACCGCATCTCCAACAAGATCGTCCGCACTATGAACATTACGCAGTCCGCAGTGGGCGATAAGCGCGGCCTCTGGACCACCGTACTCGCCGCCGCCATCCTCCTGGGCGACGACGATTAGCCGCCGCCCGCTCTGATTCATTGTCTTCATGAGCGTCTTTATGCTTTGCCATTCGGTTTGCTCGCAGGTAATGTAATCCAACTGCGAACTTGTCCATGGTAAAAGAACAATGACACGATACACGCCCATGCCGCCCGAAAACTTCGGCGGCCTCTCGGAAGAGCACTCCCGTTATGAGACGTCCCGTGCCGTGATATTCCCGATCCCTCTCGAACGCACCACCACTTACGAGACGGGCACGCGCAAAGGCCCGGCGGCTATCCTCAAGGCCAGCCAAAACATGGAGCTCTACGACGAGGAACTCCAGACCGAGCCATACAAAGAGATCGGCATTCACACTCTGCGGCCGATCGATACCATGGACGGCACGCTCGATGAGGTTCTTACGGAAATCTTCACGGCGCAGTGCGCGCTTCTCGATGACGACAAGCTGCCCATCGCTCTCGGCGGCGAACACTCGCTCACCCCTCCTCTGGTCACGGCGGTCGCGAAAAAGTTCCAGAATCTCAGCGTTCTTCAGATCGGTGCTCATGCCGATCTTCGCGAGGAATATCAGGCCAATCCCTCGAGCCACGCTTGCGCGATGCGCCGCGTCGTCGAAATCTGTCCGGCCGTGCAGGTTGGTATCCGCTCGCTTTCTGTCGAAGAGGCGCAGGCGATTCCTCACCTGAATACGAAAATTTATTGGGCCAAGGATATCGCGCGTCTGCCCTTGAAGACCTGGGTCGCCAAGGTCCTGGAGGACCTGAATCCCAACGTTTATGTGACGATAGACCTCGGCGGCTTCGATCCTTCGCTCGTTCCTGCCACGGGGGCACCCGAGCCCGGCGGCCTCGATTGGTATCAGGTGACGGCATTACTGAAGGCGGCCGCCGGCCACAAGAAAATTGTTGGCATCGATGTGGTCGAGCTGCTGCCGCAGGCGGGGCAGCACGCCTCGGATTTTCTTGCGGCGAAGCTGGTATACAAATGCCTTGGGTATATCTTTTGCCAGGGCTGAAATTTCCAAGGAGCCGCGCCCTGAATGGGACGTACTGACATATTGCTGAACGTAACAGCGCTCGCCGTCGAGCAGCGAACCCATATCGTCGTTTTCGCGCTCAACGGCTGGCTCGCCTGGATCGTCGTCGGGCTACTCGCCGGATGGATTGCGGGAACGATCACGCGTGGCCGCGGCTTCGGATGCTTAGTGGATATTCTCCTCGGCCTGGTAGGAGCCGTCGTCGGCGGCTGGATCTTCACGCGGCTCGGCATTTCCGCGCTTGGCTTCTTCGGCAGCCTAGCCGCGGCCACGGTCGGCGCTATTTTGCTTGTCGCCGTTGCGCGTCTGTTCGCCGGTGGCCACGACTGATATCCGCTCTTTAATGTGCTTCGCGATTGTGTTAATTAGCTTCTCGCCGGTTGCATTGCCCAGCGCGCCTGCTTTCGTTGCGGGGGGGGGAACAGATGAAGACGATTTTCTGCCTGCTGGCTTTTCTGCTTTTTGCTCTAGCGTGGTCTTCCGTGAGCGCTCAAGAGAATAATGCTCCTCCTGCGAACGCGGCCCCAAACGGCGCGCCGCAGGGCCGCGGCCCGACTCCCGTGAAATCGCCTGAAGTGAGCGCCGATGGCCGCGTCACGTTTCGCCTGCGCGCGCCAGAGGCGCAGCAAGTCTACATCAGCGGCATCGCTCCCGGTAATGCCCATTTGCACCTCACCAAAGACGAAAACGGCGTCTGGTCCGCCACTTCGGACGTGCTGAAGCCCGATATTTACACCTATATGTTCAACGTCGATGGCGCATCGGTCCCGGATCCCGCAAACCTCGAACGCAAGACCGGCGTGACCGGTTCGTTTCAGAGCACTGTTCTCGTTGGCAGCCCGGACGAAAGCTGGGTTACCCGCGACGTGCCCCATGGCTCGATCGTCCACCAGTTCTTCCGCTCCAACGTAATTGGCGATAATCGCGACTTTTACGTATACCTCCCGCCGAATTACGACCCGAGCGGTAGGACGAAATATCCGGCCCTCTATTTGTTGCACGGTCTAGGCGACGACGCCGACGCATGGACTACCATCGGCCGCGCGAACGTCATCCTCGACAATCTGATCGCCGATGGCAAAGCCAAGCCGATGATCATGGTCAATACGCTCGGCTACGGCATCGCAAATCCCGGCGAGCATTTTAACGAGATCATCCCGAACCCCGACCAAAACCTCGGCAAGTTCAGCGAATCGCTGCTCACTGAAGTGATTCCCATGATCGACAAAGCATATCCCACGATCAAAAGTCGCGAGGGCCGCGCCCTCTCAGGTCTTTCCATGGGCGGCGCGGAAACCTTCTACATCGGCCTCAATCACATCGATACATTTGCCTACGTCGCTGGAATGAGCAGCGCCTTCGTGATGTACCCGGGCGCAGTGAGCGCCATTCAAGGCCAAGGCCGCGGTGAACCGCCGCACATCGACCCGTCTGTTTTCTCCCAAGTATTTCCGAATTTTGACGCCAAGCAAGCCACGCGGCTCAAGCTGCTCTATATCGCCTGCGGCACGTCCGATTCGCTTCTCGGTGTGAACCACGCGTTCGAAGACTGGCTTAAAAAGAAGGGAATCTCGTTCAGGCAGGTGGAAACGCCCGGCGCGCACACCTGGTCTGTATGGCGTGGCGATTTGACGCAGGTCGCCCCGATGCTCTTCCAGTCAAAATAGGATCGACCAGAAACCAAATGCCGTGGCTATTTCCGCGCTGCAGCCGCGGCTACGAGGGTGGGCTTCGTCGCCGGTGCATTGCTCTTCTTCAGCGAAGCCGGCGTCACCAGCCGGTGCTGGATATAGTTGTAGGGTGCCACGGTTTCGCCGCGCAGGATCAGCAGCCCCAAATGGATCAGCCGCGGCCCGTAGTGCGCGGCCTCGTGCGAGACTGATCCCACGAGCGGCGTCCCGCGCCTGCGCATTTCGTCGATAGCCTCCGGGATGCAATCCTGCCCCACGATCGCCACTTGCTTTTCGCGCTTGGCCTCGCGCACCGCCTCGACGGCGCCCAGCGCGCTGGTATCCGTCGCAGCCGCAACCAAGATTCCCTGATCCTTTTTGTGATTGCGCAAAAACTCCGCGGTCAACTCATAGCTTCGCTTGCGCAAGCCCTGCCCATCGACCAGCACAAACGCCTCGTCTCGCATCTCCGGAAATTGCAGCCGTATTCCCGCAAACGCACCCTTGATGCGGCTCTGCACCAGCGGCCCCGCCTCTTCAATATCGATTCCGAGCACCCAGCTTACTTTCCCGCCCCACGTTTCCTTTGCGTGTTGGGCGAGGCACGCGCCCGCTTCGAATCCGACCCGGTAATTATTCACGCCAAAATAGGTCGCGTGCGGGTGCGGAATATCCACGGCAATCATCGGAATCCCCGCACCGCTGATCTTATCGGCGATTACCGGCGCAATCTGCTGATCGATCTGAAATTCAACCACCAGGTCGACTCGCTCGCGCACGAACTCTTCCGCATTCTGCAGCGCCGTAGTCGCATCGTATTTGTTGTCAAGAATCGCCAGATCGACGCCCGCCGAAGACGCCGCCGCTTTCAAGCTCTCCGTCACCGCAACGGAAAACGGCATGTCCGCCGACTGGCTGCCGAATCCAAAGCGCATCTTCCGCGGCCGCGAAACCAGCCGGTAAGCGCCCGTACCCGTTTGCGCCACGTATCCGCGATGCGCATACGTCTTCAAAATCCGGTAAACGGTGCTCTTGGAGATGCCAGTCTGCTTGTAAATTTCGTCCAGCGTGTGCGGATGGCCTTCGCTCTGCAGCAGTTCCAGGACGTCGAGCGCTTTTGACAGGACCGGAATGACGTAAAGATTATTCGATGATGAATTCCTCAACTCGTTTTCGCCTCGAAAGAGTGACCCAAGCATATAATCCGCGCCGCCCGCGCGTCCAGTCCTTAATTTCCTTATTGAAATTCCACCAAAAGGGACTGGCAGACGCCCCGCCGGATGCCGCAGAATAAGCTGTTTGCATTCACATGCTCATCTCCCTTTTTGTTGCCTGTTATAATGACGCGCTCTTTCCCGAGACCGGCAAAGCCGTCGTCGCCGTCCTCGAACGCCTGGGCCACACCGTGGAATTTCGCTCGACGCAAACCTGCTGCGGCCAGATGCATTACAATTCCGGCTATCAGCGGGAAGCGCGCAAGCTGATGCGGCACTTCGTCGAAATGTTCCGCGACGCTAAAATTATCTGCGTTCCATCCTCGTCGTGCGTTGCCATGGTCCGCGAGCATTTCCCGAAAATGGCCGTCGCCACGAAAGACGGCACCCTGATTCGCGAAGTCGATGAGCTTCTGCCGCGCGTCTTCGAATTTACCGAGTTGCTCGTCGATAAGCTCGGCGTCACGGATGTCGGCGCCTTCTTTCCGCACACCGTCACGCTGCACACGCCCTGCCATTCGCTTCGCTCGCTCAACATCGGTGACCGCCCGCAGCGCCTTTTGCAAGCTGTCCGCGGCGTCACGCTCACGCCGCTGCCCAATTACGACCAATGCTGCGGCTTTGGCGGCACGTTTGCCGTAAAGAACGCTGATGTTTCCGCCGCGATGCTTTCGGACAAAGTTCGCTGCATTCTCGATACCGGCTCGGAAATCTGCGCTGCCACGGACAATTCCTGCCTGCTCCAGATCGGCGGCGCGCTCAGCCGCCAGGTCACCGGCGTGCGCTGCATGCATCTGGCCGAAATCCTCGCCTGCACCGAATCCGACGCGCAATCCAGCCGCGGAGGCAAATCGTGAACGTCCGCGTAGGCGACGCCGCGCAAGCCCCTGACTTCGAATCCGCCGCGAAAAAACTTCTGCGCGATACGCAGCTTCGCCGCAATCTACGCCACGCCACGGACATTGCGCGCACGAAGCGCAATCGCGTCGTAGAAGAGATGCCCGATTGGCAGGCTCTTCGCGAATCGGCGCGTCGCATTAAAGAACACACCATGCGGCATCTGGACATTTATCTTCAGCAGTTCGAAGATGCCTGCACCCGCGCCGGTGGCCAGGTCCACTGGGCGGGCGATGCCGATGAAGCCAGCCGCATCGTCGTGGATATCGTCCGCTCGCACAACGAAAAGGAAGTCATTAAGGTCAAAACGATGACCTCCGACGAAATCTGCCTCAACAAGGCGCTGGAAGCCGCCGGCATCACGCCCTATGAGACGGATCTGGCTGAGCTGATCATCCAGCTCGGTGGCGACGCGCCTTCGCACATCGTCGCGCCCGCACTCCATCGCAACCGCATGGAGGTCCGCGAAATCTTCCTCAAAAAGATGGGCCTCAAGCAACTGGGCGAGACGCCCGAAGCGCTCACGGAAGCCGCGCGCCTTTATCTCCGCGAACGCTTCCTGCGCGTGAAAGTCGGCGTTAGTGGCGCGAATTTCGCCGTCGCCGAGACGGGCTCCGTCTGCGTCGTCGAATCCGAAGGCAACGGCCGCATGTGCGTTTCGCTGCCGCGCGTGCTGATCAGCCTGATCGGCATCGAAAAAATCATTCCCCGCTTTGACGATCTCGAAGTTTTTCTTCAGGTTCTTCCGCGCTCCGGCACCGGCGAGCGCATGAATCCTTACAATTCCATCTGGACCGGCGTTTATCCTGGCGATGGCCCGCAGGAATTTCATGCGGTGCTCATCGACAACGGCCGCACCGGCATTCTCGCCGATGCCGAATCGCGCGAGACGCTCCACTGCATCCGCTGCGGCGCCTGCCTAAATATCTGCCCGGTTTATCGCCAGACGGGCGGCCATGCTTACGGCTCTACGTATAGTGGCCCCATCGGCGCGATCGTCACGCCGCAGTTGCAGTCGATGCAGCATTCGCAATCGCTGCCATACGCGTCATCGCTTTGCGGCGCTTGCTATGAAGTCTGCCCGGTGAAAATCAACATCCCTGAAATTCTCATTCACCTGCGCGCGAAAGTCGTCGCGGCGGGCGAATCGCCCTTCAGCGAACGTCTCGGTATGAAAGCAGCAGGTTTCGCGCTCTCAGGTGGAGGCCGCCTCGGGTTCGCCGAGGGCTTCGCCCGCTTCATGCAGCGCTTTTACGAACGCGACGGCAAACTGCAAAACCTTCCCGGCATTCTCAAGAGCTGGACCGAATATCGCGATATGCCCGCGCTGCCGAAACAATCCTTCCGCGAATGGTGGGCCAGCCGCGAACAAAAAAGAGGCCGCCGAACATGAAAGCCTCCCGTCCCGCGCTGTCATTCCGAGGGCGGTTCGCGCCCGAGGAATCTGTAGTTCCGCTTTTTGCTTCAAGCCCGAATTGCTCTATGCCTCTGTGTCTCCCTGGCAAGGAATACGCATGAGCGCCCGTGACGAAATACTCGCGCGTATCCAGCGCAGCTTCCCGCCCACCGCGCGCAATTCCGCCGAAGACCACGCTTCCATCCCGCGCGACTACGTCCAATCCGGCTCGCTCGACCCTGAATCGCGCCTCGACCTTTTCGAAGACCGCCTCCGCGACTATGGGACCGAAGTCTATCGCTGCGTGCCGGCCCAGCTTCCCGAAACCATCGCCCTAGCCATGCGCACGGCCGGCATCGACCAACTGCTCGTTGCCGAAGACGTCCCGCCCTCGGCCCTCCCCGCGCACGGTTCAGGCGGCCGGAGCTTTGGCTCCGACCTGAAAGAGGTCTCCGAAAAAGGGGCCTTTGCGCCCGACGCGAATTCTGCGCCCCTCTCCTTCGTCCAAGACGAAAACCTCTCTTACGAAGATCTCGACCGCAGCCAGGGCGTCCTCACCGGCTGCGCCGTCGCCATCGCGCTCACCGGTACGATCATCATCCGCCACCTGCATGGGATCAGCCGCGCTCTCACGCTCATTCCCGATTACCACCTCTGCATCGTCCGCGCCTCGCATGTCGTCGAGACCGTCCCCGAAGCCATCCGCTCCATCGAAGACCCCGCCCGCGCCCCAATCACCACAATCTCCGGTCCCTCCGCCACCTCCGACATCGAAATGACCCGCATTCAAGGCGTCCACGGCCCCCGCCGCCTAGCCGTCATCCTCGTCCTCGCCTAACGGGTGGCAGTTGCCGTCATGTGGCGGCGCCGGCTTCCAACCGAAAGCCTTTCTTTCCCTTGAGAGTCGCCGCGTATTCAAGACGCTTGGGCGTCACTCGAAAGACAAAAGGTGCAACCGCACATCAGTACCGCGATCGGTCAACCGTCGTCTTACATTTGAAGTCGGAAGTCACAGCAGGTCTCGCGGATGGGCCGCGCTTACGAGACACGGCGCTTGGCAAGTGTCTCCTGCGGTTGGCCCGTGACCACACACGACGCCCTTGTTTTGCGCGTTTTCGGTCCGGTATGAAGAACGCAAGCCAGAAAGCGGCCGTGGGGCGTAAAATTTCGTTTTAAGAGGTAATTTTCCCCAATCCGTAAACCGCAATCTCGCATCCGATGCTTTTATCTGAGATCCTTAATCGAGGAGAACCGCAATGAACCTGACCGACTACGTCACCTTGGGGCGCACCGGCCTTCGCGTCAGCCCGCTTTGCCTGGGCGCCATGACCTTTGGCACCGAATGGGGCTTTGGGGCGGAGGAAAACATTTCGCGCGATATGTTCAACCGCTATATCGACACGGGCGGCAATTTCGTGGATACCGCCGACGGCTACACGATGGGCCACAGTGAGGAGCTGGTCGGGAAATTCATCAATGACCGCAACCTGCGCGATTTTGTCGTGCTGGCCACGAAGTTTACGTTCAATTTCGGAGGCGGCAATCCGAACGGAGGCGGCAATGGCCGCAAAAATATTTATCGCGCCGTTGACGCTTCCTTGCGCCGGCTCAAGCAAGAGTATATCGACTTGTATTATCTGCATGCATGGGATGTGGTCACGCCGGTGGAAGAAGTGGTCGACACGCTCACCGACTTGGTTCGCGACGGCAAGATTCGTTACTACGGTTTCTCGGATACTCCCGCGTGGTACATCGCGCGAGCCCAAACGCTGGCTGAACTGCAGGGAAAGGTGGGCCTCGCCACGCTGCAACTGGAATACTCGCTCGTCGAACGAAATATCGAGCGCGAACACATTCCCGTCGCGCAGGAGCTCGGCATTGGAATTTGCCCGTGGAGTCCGCTGGCCGGAGGATTTCTGGCGGGGAAGTATACGCGCGAGGGGCAAGCCAGTGGCAAAGGCGACGGCCGCCTCACGGCGCCGGGCGCCATCCCATTTTTCAATCGCTTCAAAGAGAGCAATTGGAGAGTGCTCGACACGCTGCTTGCCGCTGCGAAAAAACTCGCGAAGCCGCCAGCTCAGGTTGCGTTGAACTGGGTCGCGACGCAGCCGGGGATCACCTCGACAATTCTGGGCGCGCGAACCACCGCGCAGCTCGACGATAACCTGGCGGCAATCTCGTTTGAGATTCCCGCTGATCTGCGCAAGCAGCTCGACGAAGCCAGCGCGATCGAGCCCGGCCATCCGTACATTTTCTTCACGCCGGTGATCCAGCCGCGCATCACGGGCGGCACGTCCATCCATCCGTGGCGCCCTGCGTTCACCTACGAACGCCCGCCGGCCGAAAAGAAGGCCGCGGCTTCGGACTAATCCGGAGAGGGCGCTTCGCAAAAATCGCTGTGGCGCGGCCGGGCATAGGGCTGTGCCGCGCCTTTTTTGCGCAATTTGCCCGCATTTTTACATTTGTGACCGCCGGTCATCTGATACAATTTCAGAGACCCGAACGTAGAAACATTTGATTGCGGCGAAGTGTAGCCGCGCTTCACGCGGCATGCGCGCAGAAGCGCGCCTCCGCATCCGGCATTAGCGCCGAACCGCCGCACAACCGCTGTGCATAACAGGAGCTGAATCTGACATCCGCCACAGCCACATTCGACGAAGCCGTCTGGCAGCCGCGCGCGAACCCGTGGGTGATCGCGATGACGGTGACCCTCGCCACCTTTATGGAGGTGCTCGACACGTCCATCGCGAACATCGCCTTGCCGCACATCGCAGGCAGCTTCGGCGCGAGCACGAACGAATCCACCTGGGTGCTCACGAGCTACCTCGTCTCCAACGCGATCGTTCTCCCGATTAGCGCCTGGCTTGCCACGCGTTTCGGCCGCAAGCGTTTTTACATGACGTGCGTGGCGCTCTTTGCCGCCAGCAGCTTTTTCTGCGGATTGGCGCCAAGCCTCGGAATCCTCGTGTTTTTCCGCATCCTGCAAGGCGCGGGCGGCGGGGGATTGCAGCCCAGCGAACAAGCCATCCTTTCAGACACATTTCCGCCGGAAAAACGCGGCCTTGCTTTTTCGATGTACGGTATGGCGGTGGTCGTCGCGCCGGCGATCGGCCCCACGATCGGCGGTTGGCTCACCGACAACTATAGTTGGCGCTGGATTTTTTACATCAACGTGCCGGTGAGCATCATTTCGCTCTATCTCACATCCCGCGTCGTCGAAGACCCGCCGCACTTGAAAGTTGAGCAGGCGAAAAATCGCGGCGCGAAGATCGACCTGACAGGATTGGGCCTCGTCGGCCTCGGTGTAGGCGCATTGCAACTCGTCCTCGATAAGGGGCAGGAAAAAGACTGGTTTGGCTCACCCCTGATCACTTGGGCGCTGATTTTCTCTGTCGTGGTCTTGGGGGCCTGGGTGATTTGGGAGTGGCGTCACCCTCAGCCGATCGTCGAATTGAAGCTGCTGAAGAATCGCAACTTCGCTGCGGCCGTTTTCTTCCTGTTCGTGCTCGGCATGGTGCTTTACGGCACCACGGTGCTGCTGCCGCAGTTCATGGAACTGCTGCTGGGATATCCCGCCGTGACGGCAGGTATGGCGCTCGCCGGCGGTGGGTTCGTCATGATGATCGTGATGCCCATCGTGGGCCAGGTGGTCAGTCATGCCGACCCGCGAAAAGCGATGGCGTGCGGGTTTGCGGCTACGTCATTCGGATTGTATTACATGGCGACGCATCTTTCCCTTGGCGTCGATTTCAGCACAGTCTTTTGGGTGCGCGTGATTCAGGTGATGGGCCTCCCGTTCGTCTTCATACCGTCGAACGTGCTGTCTTACGTGGACATTCCGCGCGAAAAATTCAATCAGGTCTCAAGCCAGATCAACTTCACGCGCAACGTGGGCGGAAGCATCGGGATCGCGCTTCTCAATACGTTTTTAACGCGCGAGACGCAAAGGCAACGGACCTATTATTCCTCGCGGATGCAGCATGGCAACCCGCTGTTTCAGCAGACGCTCAATGGCATGGCCGCGAGTCTGCAATCGCATGGAATGTCCGCCGCTCAGGCTATGCACCAGGCATACGCTCGGATGGACGCGCTCCTTTATGCGCAGGCTTCCGCCGTGGCGTATAAGGATATTGTCTCGGTGATGGCGGTGATCGTCCTCGGCCTGGTGCCGCTTGTGGCCATAATGAAACGCCCGCCGAAGTCTTCGGGAGAATTGCCGCCGGCACATTGATGCGCTGCGATCAGGCGTTTCGCGAAGGCAGGAAACGCAGCGCCCAGCCGACCAATGCGCCGAGCGCGCCGCTGACGAGTACGACCGCGCAGTGCCAGACCATAATGTGCAGAACCTCGAAATCCGTGCAGTGAAGTTCGAGCATCGCAAGGCCCGCGAGCCCACCCAAAGTTCCCGCGGCCAGTCCCGCAGCCACGGAATTTACGGCAAACCCTCTCCGCAGCACGAGCCAGCAAATCAGCGCCGTGGGAACAGCGTGCAACAATCCTGTGCTCAGGCATGCAAGCCCGAGGGAGACGAACTGTGTCATGTGATAGTCATGAAAAAGAAGCGCGAACATCGCGAGCAGTGCGGCAATAGCGGCAGCGAGCAGCGCGCCCGGCGTCACCCGATGCCGGCTGCCGGGAATCATCTGGCTCACGAATTCCGTCGACGCCAGCCACACGAAAATCGCGAGCATTGAGAAAATCAGTGCGCGGTCCAGCGTGCTCTGCTTTTCGAATCCCAGAAATCCGACGCGCGCCGCTCCCGCAATGGCCACGGCCGCGGCAACCAGCGCTGTCCCCAGCGTCAGCGTCCAGGCCGGCGGCAACGCCCGCACGGGCCGCGTGGATGCCTTGATCGAATCCGCGATAGCCTCGAGGCGCGCTGAATCGACTTCGTTTGGGCGCTTTGCGGCGCGATCCAGTATTGGATCGATGTGTTTGTCGTTCACAACACCGTTGTCCTTCACAACAAAGCTCCGCTCCGGCTCTTCTTCGCCTCTGCTTCAGCAATGGTCCGGCGCAATTTTTCGTAAGCCCGGTGCACTTTCTGTTTTACCGAGCCAATCGTCGAAGACGTGGCGCGGGCAACCTCTTCGAGCGACATCTCCGCCACCTTCAACATTTCGATCACCTCGCGCTGGCTTTCCGGCAACGGCGCCAATAGTTCATCGAGTCTCGCGGCGTGGCCTGGCTCGTCGACATGCGACGCAGGAATGTCCGGCAGGTCGTCCAGTTTCTGCTCACGCGCGGAAGTGCGAACCAGCTTGCGATAGTGGTCCACGCGAACGTGCCGCGCGATGGCATAGAACCACGGCAACGCCGGCTCGCCCGGCCGGTACGTGTGCCGCACCTTGTGGATGCGAAGCCACGTCTCCTGCAGCAAGTCATCTGCGTCGGCGCGGCTGGCGGACTGTGCCACGAAAAACCGGTGCAGCTGCGGGCCCACCCGGTTAATGAGCGCCGTGGCCGCGGCGAAATCGCCGGCCTGATATCCGGCCATCAGTAACTCCAGATCGGCTTCCGGGCACATGGGATCGATGAGCGTTCATGCAATCTCTATCAGGAGTTGCACATTCACGCAAACGCAATCGTGACCCGCGTTTCGTTCCTTTGGCCGCTGGCTGGCAACGCGCACCCCGGCCGGCGCCTTTGCAGCGGCGACCATTGGCCGTGCCTTTCGCGACTGCTTCCAAATCAAAGAAGCGGCTAATAGCTAGCCGAGATTTCCTTCATCTATATATTCGTTCGGGCTGGCCAGGAAGTTACGGCCGATACCTCCCGCAAATATTCAGAAGTTTCTCTGCCCGCACCGTAACTTTTCCCTCCGCCACATCGAATACACACCCGTGAAGATGCTCAGTCGCACATCCGGTTCGCCAAGAGCGACCTCGAGCCCGCTTTCACCACAAATCACAAGGAGAACTCGATGAATCTGCAAAAGTACAAATCCTATATGTGCCGCTGCGGCGCTCTGCTGGCCGCGCTGTTCCTCACGGCGGGACTTGCCGGCGCCCAGTTACAGCGCAAAATCCTCGTCCTCACCAGCACCAACAGCCCCACCGGCAATGCCGTCGAAGTCTTCGAGCTGAATGGCACGGCTACAAACACCCTTTCCTTGGCGGATACGCTGCCCACGGGTGGCAACGGCGGCGCCGGCGGCAACGCCGGAATCCTTCAATTCAAGGGCGATCTCGGCGCGGTCGCGAATTTCGGTTCCAACAACGTGAGCCAGCTCGTCCGTTATGACGACTTCATTCGCGTCGGCAGGCTGCTCAGCCTCGGCAGCCGCTGCACGAAGCCCGATTCCGTGGCGCTCACGGACGATCAGCTTTTTGTCGTGGGCGCGAACTGCGCGCAAAGCTATGCGTGGCCGCTCGGATACATCGACGGCACGGCTGTAAGCCTTTCCGATCCGTCTGCCGCGCAAATCGCAGTAGGGAAGACGTGGGCCGCCGTGACGATGACCTCCGGCTCCGTCCTGCAACTTCCGCTCTCGCACGAAGGCGGGCCCCTCGCCGGGACGAGTACTTCGATCACGCTTCCAGCCGACGCCAACAACACTCCGCTGGGCGAGGCGTTCTGGGGCGATGTCCTCGGCTTCACTCCCGCGCATAGCCCGGATAGCTTCGCTATCGTGAACGACGATCGCGACGTTTTCCCCGTTGTCGGCCCCACACCGCCGTATCCGACAAATGCGCCCTGCTGGGTCGCCAAAGGGCCGAAGAGCGTCTGGTACACGGGTAACTCGCCCGGCCAGGCCGTTTCCATTTTCTTCAGTGACGCGCAAGGCGGCGAATTCTATAAATCCGTCCCGCTGCCCGGCGTGCCAACCGATATCACCGTTTCCCCCGACCAGAAGTGGCTCGCCGTCATCTACAGCGGCAGTGACGGGGCGCACGTCGCCGTCTTCGCAATCGATAGCTTCGGCGACCTCACGCCATTCGCAACGTCACCCGCAATCGGCGTAGCCTCCTTCAGCGGCGTAGCCATCAGCGAATAACCACTCTTCGTCTTTAGCTTTTAATTTTTCTGCCTTCGGCCGGCCCGGCGCTCGCACAGCGCGAAGCCCGGGCCGCCAGAGGCGAGCTCGGCCGCTTTCACTGTGGGTAGGGGATTTGATGCAACGCTGTGGTCGCTTCGACCACATGCCCGCCATGCATTACATAAGCGGCGATAGCAGCTATCACGATTATCGCGATCAGCATCCCCATAAAATCCGAGCCCAAGATTATTGCTGCTATCTTTCCACTTTTCGCGGTTTCTTCAGTATTCGTTTTCACAGCACACTCCTGCGTCCTCATGAGGCCGCCGGGGATCCATCACACTTCACCTCGATCCTTGTGCTTTTTCAGGACAAGCGCTTCGGCGCGAATTCTGATACAGCACGCTTCGCAAATGATTTGGTCCGAAGGCCTGCCGCAGGCTTCGCAGACCCGCCTGGCATTTCGCCCCGGAAGGATTGCTCCTCCGACCTTCGCCATCATTTCACCTCCTGCTAATTTTGACGTTCAATTCGGCAATCTTTCTCACACGATTGGACGAAACTTTTCAGAAGGAGGCCGGGAAACACATTACAGAAACAACCCGATTTTCTTTTCACTGGCAATCCTGCATGATGGGCTCACCGGGGAAAAGAAAAAGAAAGGGACTTTTATGAGCAAGACGGGAAGCCTACCTAAGCAACAAGAAATTCGTGAACGCGCTTATGAAATTTACATCTCCCGCGGCGGCGCCGACGGCCAGGAGATCTCGGACTGGCTTCAGGCCGAGCAGGAACTCTTAGAACCCGGCGAGAAGCGAATCCGTTCGCAGCGTTCGGTAAGTTGACGGCGCCACACACAGAACAAAAGGTTGTGGCCCGCGCACAACTGCTTCCGGGTCCGAGCCACCAAGATGAGTAGACAAGCAGTCGCCGCGCTTTATGTTGTGGCGATGGCCGCCGTGATCGTCGGTCTCGACGTCGCGTTCTTCAGAAACCGATTCTGGGAACGGCTGGCATTGAATGTCGGCATCGTTTTGGTGTTTGTTGCGTTCTACTTCCGATTCCTTCGGCGTCCATGAGCGAAGCGCTGTCGAGCCAGCCTGAGCGTCGGGCCTTTTATGCATTTCTAATCGCGTCGCTCGTTTACCCCCCTTGCTGACCGCGATTAGAAATTTCTTCGGTCTTTGTTTTCAGCGACTTAGGTCGATTTTTAATTTTATTCATTTGCGATTAGAATTTTGATCGTTTTATGCATTTCCCGCCTCCGCAAGAGCGTGGCTGCGGCGCGGGTGACGAGCGCCAAGCTGCAAGTAGCTCGAAAACGTCATCGCGTGTCTTCTCGCTTCGCCTTTTGTGCGCTTTTGCTCCTCCAAAACAGCTGATTTACTATCGATTAGAAATTTGGATCTGGTGCAAATACGGGAGTTGCGGCGTTTTCTAATCGCAGCGATATCGATTAGAAATGGCCGCTTTTGGTTTGTTTGGGGGTGGTCCCGGGCGCGCAGGGTGGTGCCTTTTGCTTGAGGATTAGCACCTACGGCCACGGTTGGCATGACTTAAATTTGAGATCTTAGTTTACCACAGGTTGACGTCTCCTGTCAATGCATAAATGTGTGGCGGATTTGACACAGTGGTGCAGTTGCGGAGGTAGGAACCGATGACGGTGACGAGTGCGCGTGCGGTTTTTCGTTCGGGTGCAAATTTGGTCGCTTAAAAAGGCCTTATTTAGCCTTAAATGTGGCGTTTTGCACGTTAAATACGGTTGTTTGCACGAAGTGTGTTGATCGGGGCGTGCCGCGGGGAAGAAAAGAGCCGACGCAATGGCGCGGCTGCCTGCTTGTATTAGGCGTACTAGAACGATGAACGGATCGACCGAGCGCCGATTTCGAATTCGGAGGAATCAATTCCCAAAATGGGAAAAGGCGTGCAGCAATGCATTTGTGTGAATCGCCGCTCTCCTGCCGTGCCTGAGCCGAGATGCAGCCGGCAGGATCGGCGGCTATGAGGGCTCAATCGTCCCTGCCGGGACTTTATTCTTTGGGGGGATTTTTTCCCGGCATTCCGCTTCGCCGCATGCCGGGCTAAGTGCAATCGCGCCTGCGGCGCTTAGCATTCGAGGTCGCGCGCGTGGTCGTGCGAGTGGGGGCCTGTGTCTAATTGGGCGCGGACGGTTGATGTGATCGATGACGATGGTTTCGACCGGGGCCTTCCTTGGTGCCAATTTCAGCGCAAGTTGATCTTCGAGGGCTCTCTGCAAGGCAGGGCCGCGTTGCAATCGGAGGCGGCAAAAAAAAGCTGGAGCCGAGGAACGTTCCCGGCTCCAGCTCTTTCGGATTCAACTTTACGGCAGACTAAGACCTTGGCGCTCGTTACCGCGGGTCTTCGGCGTGCGAGTAATCACCTTCCGGCGTTGGTGCGAAGGCGACGCCGCGAA
>DATJOL010000036.1:0-21410 GCA_035507075.1 Candidatus Aquilonibacter sp.
AACTCCGGCCTCGGCTTCCTTCAACACCCCCACGATCTGCTCTTCACTAAACCGACTTCCTTTCATGGCGCTTCTCCTCTCGCGGTCTTATACCCGGAGAAGCTAAGTTTTGGCTGGACTAAATTTCGGGGGGCAGGTCAAAACCGCGTGCTGTACGTGTATTAAAGTATCAATAAATGAGTGGAATGTGTGAAGCGGTTTTGCCACAATGCCGCACATGCTCTGGAATATCGTCAATTTAGTGATCGGCGCCGCTACGCTTCTGGGTGTGTATTTCACACGGCCGGCTGGAAGCCAGCGCTACCACATAAAGGCAACTGCATAACGGCGACGCATTAGAAGGCCGCGGTCGATCGGGGACTCAGGTGCCGCGCCCGCCTGTGGCAGGCAGGCTGAAAACCGCGGTGCTACGTTCAAACCTTTACAACTTCGGATTGTGGACACGGGGGATTCGTCCCGCAACTATCCTGCGACGGCGCGGCGCTTTCCGGGGAAGCGCGAGAAACAGATCCGCACATGCAACGCAAAGACGCCCACCGAGAAGCGCGCGAAATTCGCGCGCAACGGCGGCCGCTACATAAGGCAAAAGCAAGAGGGCAAAAACCGACGGCGATGCGGTTTGCGGACGAAATGGAGGAGTGGCTTCAGGGGCTAAAGCCTTATTGAACAGACACGAGTTACGGCGGGGCTGGAAGCCCCGCCCTTCCGCAACCGGCGTTTTTCGCCAATCCGTTGCGTCTTTAAAACGCTTAGTGGGCGGAGCATTTGTAGATGGTGTGGGCGCGGCGGATTTCGCCGGGATTGAGGACAGTGGTTGGGAAATTGGGGTGGTTGGGTGAATCGGGGAAGTGCTGGACTTCGAGGCAGAAGTAGGTGCGAAAGGTATAGGTGCGGCCTTTGCCGTGGCTTTTGCCGTCGAGATGATTGCCGGTGTAAAACTGGATGCCGGGTTCGGTGGTGAAGACTTCGAGGGTGCGTCCGGTCTTGGGGTCGTGAGCGCGCGCGGCGAGGACCGGGCCAGGAGTTCCGGCTTTATCGAGGACGAAGGTGTGGTCGTAGCCGAGAGCGATTTTCAACTGCTCGTCGTTGGCGTCAATGCGCGAGCCGATGGCGTGTGGTTCGAGGAAATCGAAGGGAGTTCCCGCAACCGACTGGAACTCGCCGGTGGGAATCTGGGTCGCGTCGGCGGGAAGAAAATAGTCTGCGACGAGCGTGACTTCGTGATCGAGAATGTTGCCTGACGCGGCGAGATTGAAATACGAGTGGTTGGTTAGATTCACGACCGTTTTTTTGTCGGTGGTGGCTTCGAAATCGAGCTTCAATTCGTTGGCTTCGGTGAGCGCGTATTCGACGGCAACGTTCAGGTTGCCGGGATAGCCCTCGTCGCTTTCTTTGCTGAGATAACGCAAGCGGATGCGCGGCTCTTGCGGCGTGGAAATGTCTTCGGCGGACCACCAGCGCTTATTGAACGGGCCGTGCAGATGATTGGGGCCGTTGTTTTTGGAGAGCGTGTATTTCACGCCGTCGAGCGAGAATTCGGCGCCGGCGATGCGGTTGGCGTAACGGCCCACGGTGCCGCCGAAAAAACTGGTGCCGGCTTCGTATCCGGCGACGTCGTCATAACCGGCGGTGATGTCGGCGAAATTGCCGTGCCGGTCGGGCGCTTTCAGCGAAACGAGCGTTGCGCCGTAATTGGTGATGTGGGCTTCGGTGCCTTCGCTGTTGATGAGGACGTAGAGATCCGCCGCGGTGCCGTCTGCCGTCTTGCCGAATTTGCGCTTTGCGATCATTGCCTCGCCGCCTTTTTTAATTGTGAGAGTCGCGCAACAAACTGCGGCCCCAATAGCGCCCGCCGAGAACGCGGCTGCCGGATTGGGCGGATGGCTCCAGGGGCTAAAGCCCCATTCAAAGCGCGCGTTACGGCGGGGCTGAAACCCCGCCCTCCCAAAACCGACGTTCTTTTCCAAACTCCAAATCTCAAAGCACCCGCTACGAAACCATATGGCCTGCCGTGTCTTATGGGCAGGTATAGGATTATGGCGAGCACGAGCGCGGAGGGCAACAGTGCACTTTTGAGATTCGTTTGAGAATGAATTCGAGGGATGTGAAGATGGTTCGACCGTCCCCGGGACGCAGGCATTTCAACGATCCGGGGCGCGCCGGGCGCTTGCAATTGGCGCGGGGTTGAAAGTACTCTCGCGCGTGCGGGAAACGGCCATGAAAAAGGGGAATTTTGCGAATGAACTTGTCTCGGCGGGAGATTTTGGGAGGCACGACGGTGTTGATGGGGGCGGCGATGGCGTCCGGTGTTAGCGCGAGTGCGGAGGCGCAGAGGGCGCGGCGGACGGCGAACGAGCCGTTTGGCTATTGCCTGAACATGAGCACGATCCGGGGAAATAATCTCGACGTGCCGGCGCAAGTGGATGTGGCGGCGAAGGCGGGTTACAACGCGATTGAGCCGTGGGCGCGGGAGATTGAGGCGTATACGGCGAAGGGCGGGACGCTGAAAGATCTGGCGAAGCGAATCAAGGATTCCGGCCTCACGGTGGAGGACGTGATTGCGTTTAATGCGTGGCTGGATGACGACGATACGCGGCGCGCGGCTGCGATGGAGAATCTGAAGCGCGAAATGGATATGGTGGCGCAGATCGGCGGCAAGCGCATTGCGACGCCGCCGGGACAGAACGGCAACGGAGTGTCGTTGGATCATGCGGCGGAATATTATCGGGCGGCGCTCGAGCTAGGCGAGCAGATGGGAGTGCTGCCGCTGTGCGAATTGTGGGGGCAGTCGCCGGTGCTGGGGCCGCTTTCGCACGGCGCGTACGTGACGATCGGCACGGGGCGCGGCGACGCGAGCATGCTGCTCGATATTTTTCATGTGTATAAGAGCGGAACGTCGTTTGCGAGCCTCGATCAGATCAATGGCGCGGCGCTGCATGTGATCCATGTGAATGATTATCCTGCCGCGGACGATCCTTCGAAGCTGACGGATGCGAATCGCGTCTATCCGGGCGACGGAGTTGCGCCGCTGGGGCAGATTTTTCGCGACTTGCACGACAACGGGTTTCGGGGCGTCCTTTCGCTGGAGCTGTTTAACAAGGACTACTGGAAGCTGAGCGCCGAGGAGAATGCGCGGACGGGATTGGAGAAGACGCGGGCGGCGGTGCGGAAGGCTTTGGCCTGAATACCGTCACAGCTTGTCTTGCGATATCAGCCCGCGGCCTAATACTCGAGGGGAACTGCGACCGTCTTCCACGCGGCGGTGGGGAAGATATAGCCATGCCAGTTCCGGTCATAACGGAAGCCGATGCGGAACATCCGCCATCGGCCCCGGCGTTCGGGCTGGTTGTAGACGATGTAGGGCGGCCAGGCGAACCCGAGGCTCGTGTCCGTGCGTTTGCCGATGAGGAAAAAATGCGGTCTATGCCGCGATTTCCAGGATAAGTGGCGTTGCGCCCAGCAGACGAGCCAGCCGCCCGCGCGGTGATCCGTCCCCTGATTGACGCAACCCTGGTTTACCCGCTGGTCCGGTTGCGCGATGCTCGTCTTCGGAAAAGCCAGCGCAAAAACGACCATTACTAGAATTGGTACCGCCAACCACAGGGCCCGAGTCCGCATATCGGCAGTCCACACAAACTTATCATGATTTTCTCAGTGGAATCCGAGAATACACAGTTCTACTGGTCTGCATTTTGCATACACAGGGTGAGGTTCCGGCGCGATCGCGTCTGCAGGAATTCTGCGGATCTGCCACGGACACTGGGCGCGGCTCAGTCTTCGTCGCGGGCTTGCGTTTGCGCCAGGCGTTCGATCACGCCCATGTCTTCGAGCGTGGTGGTGTCTCCGGAAATGCCGCCTTTGGAGGCGAGTTCGCGCAATAGCCGCCGCATGATTTTGCCGCTGCGCGTTTTGGGGAGAAGATCGCAGAAGCGGACGTCCGCGGGCCGCGCGATGGTGCCGATCGTGGCGGAGACGTGTTCCATCAGAGCGCCGCGCAATGCCGGCGAAGGCGATTGTCCCGTGCGCAAAGTCACGAAGCAGATGATCGCTTCGCCTTTGATTTCGTCGGGGCGCGCGACGACGGCCGCTTCGGCAACGGCCGTGTGGCTCACGAGCGCGCTTTCAATTTCCATCGAGCTCAGGCGGTGGCCGGCGACTTTGATCACGTCGTCGACGCGGCCGAGAACCCAGATGTAGCCGTCTTTGTCGCACTGCGCGGCGTCACCGGCGAAATAGACGCCGGGGATGCGGCCGAAATAGTCGCGGGCGAAGCGCGGATCGTCGCCATAGATGGTGCGCATCATGGAGGGCCAGGGCTTCTGAATGGTGAGGTATCCGGTCTCGCCGGGCGCGACAGGTTCGCCCTGCAGATTCACGACTTCGGCGATGACGCCGGGAAGCGGCAGCGTGGCGGAGCCGGGTTTAGTCGGGGTTGCGCCGGGAAGCGGCGAAATGAGGATGGAACCGGTTTCCGTTTGCCACCAGGTATCGACGATGGGGCAGCGGTTTTTGCCGATCGCCTCGTAATACCACTTCCACGCGGCGGGATTGATCGGTTCGCCGACGGTGCCGAGAAGGCGAAGGCTGCTGATGTCGTGGGAGTTGATCCAATCCGCGCCCCAAGCCATGAAGGCGCGAACGGCCGTGGCCGAGCTGTAAAAAATCGTGACTTTGTAGCGCTCGATGATTTCCCAGAAGCGGTCTTTGCGCGGCTGATCGGGCGCGCCTTCATACATGACGATGCTGGCGCCGTTGGCGAGCGGGCCGTAGACGAGGTAGCTGTGGCCGGTGACCCAGCCGCAATCGGCGGTGCACCAGTAAACGTCGTCTTCGTTGAGATCGAAGACGAGATTCGTGCTCCACATGCATTGCAGCAAATAGCCGCCGCTCGTGTGGAGAACGCCTTTCGGTTTGCCCGTGGTGCCGCTCGTATAAAGGATATAGAGCGGGTGCTCGGAGTCAAACGGGGCGGCCGGCGCGTTCGCCGAGGCGTCTTTTTCGAGTTCGTGCCACCAGAGATCGCGGCCGTCGTGCCATCCGACGTTTTCACCGGTGCGGCGAACCACGACGCACTTCTCGATCGAGGGGCAATTCTTCAGCGCGGCGTCGGCAGTTTCCTTGAGCGGAACGATTTTGCCGCGGCGATAGCCGCCGTCAGCAGTGATGAGGATTTTTGATTTGGCGTCGGCGATGCGGTCGGCGAGGGCCGTGGCGCTGAAGCCGCCGAAAACAACGGAGTGCATCGCGCCGATGCGGGCGCAGGCGAGCATCGCGATAGGCAGCTCGGGCACCATCGGCATATAGATGGCGACGCAATCGCCGGGGCCGACGCCGAGGTTGCTGAGCGCATTCGCAAATTTGCAGACGCGCGCGTGAAGCTCGCGATAGGTGAATTCGAGGCGCGAGCCGTCTTCCGCTTCCCAGAGGAGCGCGGGCTTATTGCCGCGCTTTTCGAGATGGCGGTCAAGGCAGTTATAGGCGACGTTGAGCTTTCCTCCGATGAACCATTTAGCGTGTGGTATATTCCACTCGAGAACGCGGTCGAAAGGCGCGAACCAATCGATCATTTTCGCCTGTTCGGCCCAAAACGCTTCGGGATCGCGCGCGGCGCGTTCGTGGAGCTTGCGATATTCGTCGAGCGATTTGACGTGGGCTCGTTTGCTGAAGTCGGCGGGCGGAGGAATCGGCTTTTCTTCCAGAACGTGCGGATCGAATTCTTGCATGGTTCCTCCGGTGAGCGATGGGATGCAGACACAAGCCTCGGCAGACGGCGCCGAGGCGGAACTACGTTAATGAAAGCGGAGGAGGGGGTCAAGCGGCGAAGGGCCCCAAAGGTGCGGGTTTCGGGGCGGGCAAGAGGCTTGAATCGGTGGAACTTGCGGGTGCGCCGGGCGGAATACCGGTGTGTAACGCGGTGCCGTGCCGGGCGTCCTAAGATATACGATGACGGAAGCCGTGGAGCTTACAGACGAGGCTTTGATTGCACGGATGGTAGACGGCGATGAGGAGGCCTTTTCGGCTCTTTACCGGCGCAAGCATCCGTCTGTCTATCGCTTTGCCCTGCGAATGAGCGGGAATCGCGCTCTGGCCGAGGACGTGACGCAGGAAGTGTTCGTGGCGCTGATCCGGGATGCGAAGCGCTTTGACCCGGCAAAAGGCGCGTTTGCGGCCTTTCTTTTTGGAATCGCGCGGAACCATCTGCATAAGAGATGGGAACTAGATAAGAGGCTGGTTCCTTCGGGGCTCGGCAACGAAAGCGCAAATGGGAATGGGTCGCGAAACGGCGACCATTTCAGCATCGCGATACAGTCGGGAGCAGTGGCAGGCAATGGAAATGGAAACGGAGCCAGTCACGGGCCGATCGCAGGGCTGCCGGAGGAGTTTGTTTCGAAGGAGACGGTAGCGCGCGTGCGGAAAGCGATTGCGACGCTACCGGAGAATTATCGTGAGGCTGTGATCTTGTGCGATCTGGAAGAATTGAGTTACGACGAAGCGGCGGTCGCGCTGGGGTGCCCTGTAGGAACGGTGCGGTCGCGGCTGCATCGCGGACGCGCGATACTGATGGAGAAGCTGGAGGAACAGCCGGTGATCCAGCGGGCGCCCGCGGTGGGCGAGTGAGAAGGAGGATGGAAATGGCGATGGATTGCGCTCAATTCGAGGAGATCGTTCACGAACTCGAGCGCGTCGGCACGCAAGGCTTCGCCCACAGAGCGGAAGCGCTCGCGCACGCCGAGTCGTGCGCGCCGTGCGGCGTGCTGCTCGACAAAGTGATTTCGCTGGATTTCGCTCTGGACAGCCTTGCCGTGCAGGATGCGGATGAACATGCGCCGGCCCGGGTGCAGGCGGCATTGCTGGCCGAGTTTCGGCGGCAACATGCGGAGGCGGCGCGGCCGCGGCGGAGCTACGGCTATGCAGCAGCGCTGGCGATGGCTGCGGCGCTGATTCTGGCGGTGGCAATCGAGGCGCCGCGATGGATCGCGCACAAGACCAGCGTGAATGTGGCGGCCAATGGCTCGGGCGCCAATGCGCCGCCGAAGAGTGGCGCGGCGGTGAACGATGCGCAAATGCCTGCGAACGACGGGAACTCGGCGGCGTCCGAATCGGAATATGCGACAAATTTCGTCGCGTTGCCCGACGCGGACGATCCGGGAACGCTCGAGGGCGGCACGGTGGTGCGTGTGACGCTAACGCGCGCGGCCCTGGCTTCGTTTGGCTTGCCCGTGGCGGATATGAGCTCCACGGACCGGATTCCGGCGGACATCGCGCTCAGCGAAGATGGAGTTCCGCAGGCGATCCGCCTGGTGGCGAACGCGGATTTGGATCAGTCGAATTAGAAGAGCGGTGAAATGAATTCTGCGGCGCGATTGTTTTGCGCCCTTGCGAGGAGGCGTTAGACATGCGACGTACAAGAACAACGATGTGGACAGCGATTCTGAGCGCGGGCCTGTTGCTCGGCGCCGGTGTGGCGATTGCCCAAGACGGCGCGGCAGGGCCTCCCCCGCCACGCGGAGGATTCCGCGGCGGCATGGGACCGCGAGCGATGGGCCCGGACGACGCGCTGGGCTTTGTCGGCTTCGAAGCGGGGCTGTTCGGCAAGACTGTGACGGGCGCACCGTTTACAGCGGACGTTTCCACCGAAACGACGGAAGCGCTTTCCGACGGCAACCGCATCGATAACAAGACCACCGGCACGCTTGCGCGCGACAGCGAAGGGCGGACGCGCCGCGACTTGACGCTGCCATTGATCGGCGGGTATTCGACCGCGGGAAATGGCAGCGGGCCGGCGCATGCGGTGGTGATCAACGATCCGGTCGGCGGGTACTCGTACGTGCTCAATCAGAATCGCATGCAGGCGCGGCAGACGCGATTGCTGAATAATTTCTTCCACGGGAATGCCGCGAACCGCAATCCCGATTCAACCCCTCCCTCGAATTCACCCAATGTGACGACGCAGTCGCTCGGCACGCAATTGATCGGCGGAATCGAGGCGCAGGGCACGTTGACTACGCATACGATCCCGGCCGGGCAGATCGGCAATGAGAAGCCAATCGCTGTGACCGTCGAGCGCTGGTATTCGCCCGATCTGCAGATGGATATTTTGATCAAGCGGAGCGACCCGCGCGGCGGCACGACCGTGTTCCAACTGACGAACATCGTGCGTTCCGAGCCCGATCCTTCGCTTTTCCAGGTTCCGTCCGATTACACGGTGGTTTCCGGGCGCGGGCCGGGGCCGCGCCGCGGAATGAACCGGCAAACTGCGCCTCCGCCACCGCAACAATAACAGTAATACGGCATTATTCCTGAAGTGCCCCCCACTTGCGGGCGGAGCCATCTCGCACTCCGCTCGCAAGTTCCTTTTTTGCGAAGGAATATTTTTTCGCTCGCGCCTGGCGGGGCGCGCCTTTGTATAATTCCGTCAGGAGCGCGGAATGGACGTTCGCAAACTGGAATCGCAGCTGAAATCAGAAGGTTTTTCCCACACGTTCGTCTGGCAGGACGGGCCAAACGCTCACTATCCCGATCACACGCACAACGGGCTTACCGCGCATATCATTCTCGACGGGGAAATGACGCTCACCGTGCACGGAAAATCGCAAACGTATCGCGTCGGAGAGCGTTGCGATGTGGGAGCGGGCGACGTGCACTCTGCAAAAATGGGGCCGAACGGCTGCCGCTATTTGATCGGGGAGAAGCAGGCCGCGGCTCTTAGTACGGGCGGACGGACGCACCGCGTAAAAACAAGACGACGAGCCCGACGGCAGTCAGCGCCAGAAAGCACGCGGAGCTGACATAGTAGACGATGCGCACCTTTGGCCATAGCCAGAGAGGCACCTGGTCGGAGAACTTGTCACCCCAAGTTTCGCCCAATCGCGGCGGCGCAATTCCTTCGTTGGAATTCGGCTTCCATTGTGAAGCGATCCACGTGGCGCGCAGATTTGACAACAATAGCGCGGCGATAAGGAATCCGAGCGCGGAAGGTCTCTGAACCACTCCGACGGCATACGTTGCGAAGACAGTGGCAGCGGCATAGAGGCTGTGCTCCCTCACTCCGACCCCGCCAATCCAAAATAACAGTCCGGTGATTCCGAGGGCGATCGCATGTCCGGAAAAAATCCCTGTCACGATCGTGATCACGGCAAGGATTGCGCAGACCCAGTAGCCCTGCACTCCCAAAGAATCCACATCTGTCGCATTTTGAATCGAAGGCCAAAGGAGTCTTTTCAGGAAGCCTTCTGATTTTGGCGCTGAACGCGAGATGCCCAGGGTTTCCATGCGCGGGATTTAAGCACATCAGGTACGATTCGTCTACTTATCTCTGAGATAGCTAGCCGGCTTCAGATCGCGCGGTCGAGCAATTCGATCACGTGCAAGACTTGCTGGCCCGTATTGTGGATTGACGCGCCCGCCCGAAGCTGGATGATGCAGCCGGGATTTGCCGTGACGATCGCCCGCGCGCCGGATTCCTTCGCCCACTCCATTTTTTGATCCAGCAAATCCATCGACGCTTTTGTCTGCGTGATGTTGTAGACGCCGGCCGAGCCGCAGCACTGATCGGCGTGCGGCATTTCGACCAGCTCAATTCCAGGAATCGCGCGAATCAGAGTGCGCGGGGCTTCGCGGATTTTTTGGCCATGGAGCAGATGGCACGAATCTTGGTACGTCACTCGCATCAGGAGCTGTTTCAGCGGCGCGGTGAGCCCGAGCTGCGCGAGAAATTCGGTCACGTCGCGGACCTTCGCCGAAAATTCCTCGGCCTGCGCCTGTGTCGGATCGCTCGCAGGGAAAAGGTGCGCGTATTCCTTCAGCGTCGAGCCACAACCGGCGGCGTTCGTCAGGATAGCGTCGAAATCCGCGCCATGAAATTTCTCGAAATTGGTGCGTGCGAGATCGCGCGCCACATCGCGCACACCGGCGTGGGCGGCAAGCGCGCCGCAGCAGACCTGGCCATCCGGCACCACCACTTCGCAGCCATTCGCCTGCAATACGCGAATCGTGGCGCGATTCAATTGCGCGAAAGTAACCTGCGCTACGCAACCTGCAAAAAACGCAACGCGTGCGCGCGGCTCGCCGTACGCCGGAAAAGTCTTGCCCAATTCCGAGAAAAAGAATTTCGAGTCGATGCGCGGCATCAGGGCTGCTCGCTCTTCCATGCCCATCCGGCGCAAAATTCCAGTGCGTTGCGCAAGCGACTCAAGGCCTGATCGCTGATAAATGCGAAGCAGCGCCGCCGCAAAAGAGATTCGCCCAGGGTAGGGCAGGAGCCTGCGGTAGACGAAATCGCGGATGACGCGCCGGCGGCGTGGACGTTCGTAATTCTCCTCGATCTGCGCGCGAGCCAATTCGACGAGCTTTCCGTATTCGACGCCTGATGGACACGCGGTTTCGCAGGCCCGGCAATCGAGGCAGCGATCGATGTGTGTGACGAATTCATCGGCGAGAGCAAGGCGTCCCTGATCGACCATCGCGATCTGCCGCAAGCGGCCGCGCGGTGAATCGGCCTCGCGCCCCCAAAGACGATACGTGGGGCAATGATTCAGGCAAAGCCCGCAGTGGACGCAGCGTGCGTAATCCTCATAGCGCGGACGATCGTTTTCAGAAAAGCCGCTCGGGACTTTCGGCGACGGCATCACGGCGGAATCGTCGGCCAAGGGACTAGATCCCTCCCATGAACCGGCCGGGCGCGAGTATTCCGCGCGGGTCGAACACGTTTTTCACTTTTCGCATCAGCGGCAGATCCGGGCGATCGGGGCCCCAGATATCGAGCGCGCTTTTCCATTCGCTTGGGCACCAGGGAATCGTGGAATGTCCGCCAAGCCGGGCGCAGTCTTCGCGAATGCGGTTCAAAGTAGCGGAAACGCAATGGAGCGGCTTTTCATCGCGTGCAGCCGGAAGCAGCGCCACGTAAATCACGCCGATCCCCCGCGCGATCGCGGCCCAGGGCATCGAGTGATCCTCAGCTGCATGCTTTGCGCACGCGAGGACGTGCTCGATATGCTCGGGCAGCACGGAAATTTTCAGGATCGTGCATCCGGGCGACGACGCGAGCGCGATCGGAATGAACTCGCGGAGGCGCACATAGCAAGCGGCGATGTTTACAGGCTCAGGTTTGCCGTCAACGTTGCCGATACGCGTGAAGCGTTCGGCCCCAGCGCTTTCCGCCATTTTGCGCATTTCGTTCTCGGATCGATCGAGCATTGCTTCGCTACCGCTGAACGAAATGACGAGCGTCCATGCGGTCGTCGAGAGAGCGCCTTCCGGTAGCGTGTGCGGCTCTCGTCGGAACGCGTGCGCGTGCGCGAACAGCTCCGCGGCTGTGTGGCTCACGATTTCCATCGTCATTGGCTTCAGCGCCGATGTAGCCACGGCATCGCGGCAGGCAGCGGCGCCCGCGTTGGCGAAATGCAGCGAGAACGCACGCAGAGACTGCGGCGCGGGAAACGTGCGCAAATTGATTTTCGTGATGACGGCCAGCGTGCCGAGCGATCCGATCAGCAGCTTGTGAAGATCGTAGCCGGTAACGTTTTTAACGACGCGGCCGCCGCTCTTGCCCGCAACGCCATCGCCCGTGACGAATTCCATGCCCAGCACAAAATCGCGCGGCGTGCCGTACATCTGTCGCAACGGCCCTTCGACGCCGGAAGCGATCGTGCCGCCGATTGTGGCGCGCGTCATGAACGGGACGCCATGCGGGAGAAACTGCCCGTGCTGATTCAAATGTTGCTGAAGCTTGCAGAGCAAAACTCCCGGCTCGACGCTCAACGTCAGGTCGCCCGGATCGTATGCCACGATTTTATTCAGGCGCGTCAGATCGAGCGCCACATCATATTGGCGCGGCGGAAGTCCGATACCGATCTTCGTGCGTGCGCCGCAAGATAGGATGGCCAGCTTTTCGGCGGCGGCGAATTTCACGATCTCGACGATTTCTTCAGTCGACGAGGGCTGGACCGCAACGCTGGGAGTGATGCCGTCAACCGCGTAATCGCCAAGTTTTTCGGGATCAGCGCTGAACGCCGATCTGCCGACGAGCGCTTCCAGCCGGGACACGGCGCCGGCGGCGGGCGTGCTCATGCGACGGACACCTCGGACTGCTTCTGCGCGCGAGGGCGCGGCCGAATCTCGCCGCAGCCTTTCGCCGAGGGGAAGATTTTCTCGGGGTTGAGCAGGCCGATTGGGTTAAACGCGTTGCGCACCCGCTTCATCAATTCCAGCTCGGCTTCCGTGAACATCAAGGGCATCAGCCGGTCTTTCTCCATGCCCACGCCATGTTCGCCGGTAATTGTTCCGCCAGCCGCGACGCAATATTCGATGATTTCGTCCGAAGCCGCCACGGCGCGGCGAAATTGCTCCTTATCGCGCGCGTCAAACGGCACGATGGGGTGCAGATTGCCATCGCCCGCGTGGAAAATGTTGCCGATCTCAAATCCGTATTTCTTCCCGATCTCCTCGATGCGCCGCAGCGTCGCCGGCAGTTTCGTGCGCGGAATCACGCCATCCTGCACGTAATAGGAAGGGCTCAGCCGCCCGACCGCCGCGAAAGCGTTCTTGCGCCCCTTCCAAAGCAGGTCGCGTTCGCGTGAATCGCGCGCGGCGCGAACCTCGCGTGCATGATGTGCGCGGCAAACGTCGGCGACCTGCTCGCTCTGCACCGCCGCGGCCTCGCGCAATCCATCCACATCAATCAGCAGCACGGCGGCGCTATCCGTCGGATAGCCCGCGTGAATATACGCTTCGATCGCGCGCAACGACCATCCGTCCAGCATCTCGCACGCCGCAGGAGTAATCCCGCGCGCGGTAATGTCTGCGACCGTTTCGGTGCAGTCCTCAACGCGATCGAAAATCGCGAGCAGCGTTTTCGTCTCCTCGGGCAATCGCGTTAGCTTCACGGTGATTTCCGTCACGAGGCCGAGCGTGCCTTCGGAGCCGACAAAAAGCCCGGTCAAATCATATCCCGGCGCGTCAACGGCGGAGCTTCCGATGCGCACCATTTCGCCCGTCGGCAGCACCACCTGCATTCCCAGCACGTGATTCGTCGTCACGCCGTAAGCGAGCGTGTGCGGTCCGCCGGAATTTTCCGAGACGTTGCCGCCGATCGTGCACGCCTTCTGGCTCGAGGGATCCGGCGCGAAATGCAATCCCAGATGCGCCACAGCCGCGCTCAGGTCCGAATTCACCACGCCCGGCTGCACCACCGCGCGCTGATTTTCCGCATCCACCTGCAAAATGCGATTCATGAGCGAGAAAACGGTAAGAATTCCTCCCGTCCGCGCCAACGCGCCGCCGGAAAGACCCGTGCCCGCGCCTCGTCCCACCAGAGGCGTATTGAAACGGTTTGCCAGCGCGACGAGCGCCGCAACTTGATCGGCGTTTTGCGGGAAAACCACGCAGTCCGGCCGCGCCACTTCCACCGACCCGTCGTATTCGTAGAGGAGAAGGTCCTCGGGCTTATGGAGGACGTTTTCAGCGCCGAGAAGTTTTTGCAGTTCGGCTAGAAGCTGCGCATCCATGCTGAAACAATCTCACAAAACGCGGCGGAATGCGAATTCCGCCGCGGCCGGAGACTTATACCCAGCTATAGCCGTGATCTTTCAGCGGCAGCGTGCGAATTCGCACGCCGGTCGCGGCATAGATTGCATTGGCGATGGCCGGCAGCACCGGCGGCAGAGCCGGTTCGCCCAGGCCGGTGGGCGAATATTGCGTCTTCACGAAGTCGATCTGGATTTCCGGCGGCGCTTCCTGGATGCGCACCGGCTGCACATCGATGAAGTTGCTCTGCACGGCCGCGCCCTTTTCGAACGTGATCTCGTAGCCCATGATGTGGCTCATGGCTTCGATCACCGCGCCTTGCGAGAGGTTCACGGCTGGCCCTGGATTAATCACCTGGCTGCCGATGTCGCCGACGATCCAGATTTTGTTCACCTTGATGCTTTTGTCGGCGTTCACGGTCACGTCTGCCACTGACGCGAAATAGCCGAGATGGCTGAAGTGGCACCCGGCGCCCATGCCGCGGCCCTTTGCCGCTGTGCGATTGTGCCAGTTCGAATTGATCGCGATCTGCCGCAATACGCCCTGCATGCGCGGCGCGTCGAATTCAGGTCCGGGCCCGCGCCCGCCCGCGCCGGCGGTCGGCGCCAGCGGTGTATTCCCCATGAACGCGATGCGGAAGTCGATCGGGTCTTTCCCGGCCGCCTCCGCGAGCTCGTCGATAAACGACTGAAACACGAACGCGATCGCATTGCTCCGCGGCGCCCGCATCGCGCCCGTAGGAATGCCGCAGGGAATCAACGAATATTGCGTCGCATAGTTTGCTACGAAGCGGGCAGGGAATTCGTCCGGGCCGATGTCGCCCGATGGCACGAATCGCCCGTCGCGGCCGTAGCTGACGAAATGATTGTGCCACGCGACCAAATTCCCCGAAGCATCCACGCCGCCCCTCAAATAGTGAAATCCGCCAGGACGATAGAAGTCATGCTGCATATCGTCTTCGCGCGTCCAAAGCAATTTCACCGGAACGCCCGGCACCTGCTTGGCGATCCACGAAACCTCCGCCACGTAATCGTTGGTAAGCCGTCGCCCGAAACCGCCACCGATTCGGAACTGATGCATCGTGATCGCCGAAGCGTCAATGCCGATCGTCCGTGCGGCCACTTGCAACCCTTGATCGGGTGTCTGGCTCGGCGCCCAAAGCTCGAGCTTGCCGTCCTCATAGCGGCCCGTGCAATTTTGCGGTTCGAGCGGCACGTGCGCGATAAACGGGTAGCTGTACGCCGCTTCGACCTTTTTCGCCGCGCCTTGCAGCGCCGCCTCCACATCGCCATCGGAGCGTAGCGTGGCTTGCGGCGTCTGCTTCGAGAACGCTTCCGCCGCCGCAGCAAAACCCGCGCTGCTCTGCGCAGCCGTCGGCCCCTCGTCCCACTGAATTTGCAGCCTTTGCCGCGCCGTATTGGCGTGGTACCACGTATCGGCCACCACCGCCACGCCGCCGAGCAAGCCGGTCAGATCAGTCCCGCCATCCACCGTGAACGCGTATTTGACGCCGGGCATCGCCTTGATTTCGTCCAGGTTCGCGCTCACCACCTTGCCGCCGTAAACCGGGCACTTCTGAAAGACGGCGTAGAGCATTCCCGGCAGCTCGAAATCAATCCCGTATTGCGGCACGCCCGTAACGATCTTCTTGTTGTCGACGCCCTTCACCGTCGTCCCGATGATCTTGTAATCTTTCGGGTCCTTCATCTTCAGCGTCGCCGGATCGGGCGGCGTCAGCGTTGCAGCCTTCGCGGCAAGCTCGCCATAGCCGAGCGATTTGCTGCTACCCGCGTGCATCACGCGCCCCGAAGCGGTGGTGCATTCGGTTTCGGGCACATTCCACGTTTGCGCCGCGGCCATGATCAGCATTTGCCGCGCTCCCGCGCCCACTTGCCGCAGCGGAACCCAATTGGTCGGCGTCGCCGTGCTGCCGCCCGCCACTTGCGGGCCATATTTGGCTTGATCGATATCCGCCTGCTGAATACGAACGTTCTTCCAGTCGATATCGAGTTCCTCGGCGATCAGCATCGGCAGCATCGCCTTCACGCCCTGACCCTCTTCGGGATTCTTCGCCATGATCGTGGCGATGCCGTCCGGCGCAATTGTGATAAACGAACTCGGCAGCAGGCGCTCTTGCCGGAAACCCTGCGCCAACATCCTCGTCACCGGCTCCGCATAATACGCAAGCAGCATCCCGCCACCCGCGATCGCGCTTACGCGGAAGAAGGACCGCCGGCTCATCATTTTCTTTCCGGGCTTTGGGGACATCGAGGGAGCGGTTGCCATCTTCTCCTCCTTCAGCTGCCGTGCCCGTTGTGGGACGGCGCGGTTTTCGCGGCGACGGCGAGCGCCGAAGCGCGGTGAATGGCCTGCCGAATGCGCAGATACGTTCCGCAGCGGCAAATGTTCCCCGTCATCTGGTCTTCGATTTCTTTCTCGGTCGGCTTCGGGTTCTTCGCCAGCAGCGCCGCGGCGGACATGATTTGTCCCGCCTGGCAATAGCCGCACTGCGGCACGTCAACTTCCTGCCACGCAATCTGCAGCGGATGCTCGCCATCCGCGGAAAGTCCTTCGATTGTCGTGATCGGCACGCCGTCCGCTTGCGAGACAAACGTCTGGCAAGCGCGCACGGCCTGTCCGCGGAAGTGAATGGTGCAGGCGCCGCACATTCCGATGCCACAGCCGTATTTCGTGCCTTTCAGGTTCAGCATGTCCCGCAAAACCCACAGCATGGGCATGTTCGCGGGCGCGTCCACGGTCGTCGTCTTTCCGTTGACGATTAGCTTGTAGGGCATTTTGCACCTCCGAGCAAAAGGCAGGTCCGAATCGCTGGACACAAAGAGCCGATCGCAAAGACTGTACTACCGCCCCGAGAACCCGTCAATTCACCCTGCGTTTCTTTGCGAATCCTTGGCGACTCCCGCGAACGGCTCACCCTGCACACCTGATGCAGCAACAGACCCCGATGCAGCAACAGAGTGCTTGTATCGACGAAGTGCCCGCTCTTTTTGCGGGCCCCTGCCCTCGAATCATCAGCATTGACAACAACACCGCTCGGGAGGTACAAAAAGCGCATCGATAAAGCTGGGTAGCAGGTCAAGACGGCCCCTCGCATTTTTAGCTCTCACTAACGGCTCCATAACTGAGTCTCATCAGCCCACCAGGAGGACTTTTTATGAGCAAAGCCCTTTTGCCCGGTTCCCAGCTCATTCTGCGGGGGGAGAAGCTGAAGAGGCCCGGGATAGCGGACCGACCTTTATCGGAGCCGAATCGACGCAAAAAATACAAGCTTCCTTGAGCGGTCGGAAAGTGACACGTGTAGCTGCCGACGAGCGGAAAGGTTGATTGCGATGACTGCGAAAAAATGCCACGCACCACAATGGATTTTGCTGATAGCTATCGGACTCACGCCACACTCTCTTTTTGCGCAACAGTCATCGGGCGCGCCCGGTAAAAGTCCGGCACAGCGGTCGTCCATTACCCGCGTCGGATGTCAGTCTTGCGCTGCCAGCCTTCGAATTATGGCGGATATGAATTGCACTGTTGCCGTCGATGGCGAAAAGGTAGGCACCATCGCTCAGGACGCCGGAAAAACGGTCGAAGTCGCCCTCGGCGAACACATGGTCGTGGCCCAGTCCGGACAGCTGAAGTGGCAAACCACCCTCACGGTCGATAAAGCCGGCCAGCGCCTCATCCAAACGGACTTGCAATCCGTTCTAAGAGCCCAAGCCTGGCAGGGTGATTGGTACGCCGAAGTCTACTACAACCAACCACCACCGGCGGCAGGCTTACCCACCTCATACTATTTTGAGTCGTTTGAAATCAAGGTCAGCGGCCAAAGCTGCGCAATCGATCACGCAAGCGGCTTTGTTATTGCCGCCGCGCCTCCCAACTCTTATCCAGCGACGCACAACTACAGCGCTTGCAGGGTGGATAATGACCGCTCGTTGACCGATAACATAGTGAAGGCAACTCTGGAAGGGACTGATCGCACCTTGGCATTTAACTCGATTTGGACTAGGCAGCAGTGCTCTCTTCCTCTTACAGATCCGGCCTCAGCCAAACAAGCCAGCGCCAAAGCCCGTGCGGATGCGCAGAATGCCGCGGATCAGGCGAAACGCGAAATCATCTCGCGCTGGCAGGGTGAATGGTCCGGCGAGATCTCCCACGACAACTACGTCGAGAACTCAACATCCTATGCCACCAATAGAGTTGCTCTTACGATTCAAGTGCAGAGCGACGGCTCGTGTTCGGTGATAGAGGAATGGAGCAACACGTTCCACTACCACGGTGGAGACGACGACAACCCCACCGAAAGTACGAACACTTACCAATGCAATGTGGTCGATGGACAAAAGCTTCATCTTGATAACGGCAACTTCTCTGACGTTTCTTACACCTACCCCGGAAACGCAGTAGTCAACGTGAACGCAATTGGAGTGGCGGGGCAGATCGACCTCGTGCGTCACTAGGGATCTGCGTCGCCAGAAAGACGGCGCAAATGAGCCGTGGCAAAGAACAAACCATTTCCGGGCCCATTCGCAACCCCTGTCTGGTCACCGTGAGCTTCGAGCGGCCCGGACTCAGGGGAGGATGTCACCACAGCATACATACCAGATTATCGATCCCTTGATATGACGTGACGGTGCGCCCAACTGCGTCTTTGTATGTGAGCTTATAGCCGTAAGCGTGACCCGGTATAGGAGTTGCCGAGCATCCTACAGCGTAATAACTCCCGTACGCATCGAGCTGTCGCTCGGTTCCGCCCGGCTCCAAGTCCATGGAATACATGATTGTGCCACGCTCGCTATCCTCGTCGTAAGGTCCCCAGTAAGCGTGGATTCTCTCGCCGCAATTGTTGGTAATCACGAGATAGTCTGTATCGTTCGAATCAGTGTCGATTTCCTCGTTTACGCAGGCGTCAAGAATTTCCACCTGATCGTCTTGGGCATTAGCTTGGCGGGGGCGGGCTACTTTCAACGTCGTAATCACGAAGACTCCTACAAGAAAAATACATGTTGCTGCTTTGTGCGAAACGGGCATCATCGCCTCCTTTAGAGTGGGTTTAAGGGGCCGATAAAATCATTTCGGTTAGCGTGTCGCACTTTGGCGGTCTGTCAGAAGGACAGTAAACCCTGTGATGTTCTTGCAGCCCGATACAACGTCTCCGCCTTTCATCTCCCTGTCGAGATAAAGTGCGCTTCACGGTGTCAGTTGAGCTGCTCTACGCTAAATCTGACAACGACAGCGGTTACGTCCGCAAACGTATTTCGAAGTTGCAACTTGCAGTCTGGTGCCAGTCCGCCGCCGTAAGTTACAAGTTGCCAGCGAAACTGAATTGCGTCATCGCCTTGTGCAGCGGCCCAGTCAGACCACGGCTTATCATTTGCCGTCGCTGATACCGCGTCGGTCAAAATGATCATGAACAATAAGGCGAACAGCCGAACTCTCCGGGTCACCATGACAGCAGCTCCTACCTTTTTCAGACAGTCGATGGCAACCGGCCTACTGCGACGCTCCTGAACAGGCAGGCGGCGGAGTGCAATTCGGCCGCGGTACGGGGTCCGGGTTAAAAGCGTAGACTTCGTAGCATTTTTGATACTGACGCCAAGCCAGGATACAAGGCTTCTCGCTGTCAGGTGCAGCATTGTACGCCGCAACGATCGCCTGGACCGCGTCGTCGCACGCTGCAGTCCACTGCGGCAAATGCTCCTGGCATGATTCCGTCAGCGAAATGAATTGCGGCAACGCCCCCGCAAACTGCCAAGGCCCGCACTTCGTGGTTGGATGATCGCCGAAGTCGCTGTAGTACGCCGACGGGGAGGCATTCGGCGGGGCGACGTCGATTTGCGCAACCTCGATGTTGCTGAAGATGACGCGTTGGATTCGATGCGGCGATGTCTCGTTTACTGCTGCACGAAACACCTGCCCTAGATCGAGCGTAGGAGCGAGCGCCCCACCCTCGGCTGAGGTACCGGGGTTCATTACGGCATTCGGATCGCGACGCTCGATGGTCTCCTGCTGATCACTAACCAACTGAGCTTGCAGCCTCGCGTGCACACGATGACTATCCTTGTTCTCGAACCTCAGCTTTGCTTCGGGATCGTTGCGTCCGTCATAGTTGCTGAGCGAGATGTAGAAAGTGACGTTTCCGCATTCGCCTACGCGTTGCCAATTCCCCCACGTAACAGGGGACGCCGGGACTCGAGCCGATACTGGAAACCACCCGGCGAAGATAAAAACACTTACACCAATGCCAAACAGCGTGTGGGCTCGCATAGGCGTTTCTACTGATTATCTTGGAGTGCCTTTGCGGCCTTGGTGTTGTCGTCAACACATTTTTGCAACGCGTCACGATCACTTCCGCAACCACCCGCGTCGAGATTGCATTGGCACAGGCAAGCAGCAGCGAGATAGCATTCAGCCTGACTACCATTCTTGCAGGCGTCAATGTGACTCTGGCACTTGTCGGTGCAGTCGGCGCATGCGGTTTGCGGCGCCTTGCCCGATGCCATGACCACGTTCACGCACGTGGCTCTGACTCCAGCAAGGACCGGCTGAGTGAATTTATGATGGGACCAGAACGGCATTGAAACTGCCAAGGACTTCCTATCGCCCATGGCTAGCAGGCTGATACCAACGCAAAGCAGGATACCCGTGAATCGAAGGACTCTCATCATCGCCTCCCTAGAGGATCGCGAAATGGGTTCCCGGGGTTGGCAGGACTCTACAACAGCCCCACCAGAAAGTAAACAATCTTGCGCGGCACCATTTGCCCGCCAACCGGAAGGAGCGCCGCGCCCATCAAAAACCGGATCGCCGCCATCGCGTAACCAGATCCGCCGCACTCATTGCGCCGTGCAGCCTTGCCCTGAGCCCCGGAGCGAAAGTTGCGGCAGGTGCGGTTTTCGCCACTGATCACGCCCCACCGACACCCGAAAATAATCGCAAAATAAGCCTATTTAGCGCGCAAAACGCGACATTTAAGGCCATTTTAAGCGGCCAATTTGCAGCCGACCCAGCGCCACTGCCGCGCAAACGAAGCGAAGCCCCGCCCCAACCCGTTCCAAATCGGGAAAAGCAGTTCTAGTACCCGAATAGATGTTGACAAGTGAGTACACGGTGTGATAAACTCCGCTCCGCAAGCTCACAATCAACGAAGCGTCCTATATGGGCGCGGGGAGGCCAAGCCTATCGATAGTAACGCAGCGAGCGAGGTCGGCTAGCGCCGGGTTGCCGGCCCGCCAACTTCTAATCGATATCGCTACGATTAGAAATCGCTGTAACGGCAATGAATTCAGCGACTTGTAAAATTCTAATCGATAGTAAATCAGCTGTTTGGGAGGGCAAAAGCGCACAAAAGGCGAACCGATTATTCATTTTTTCTAATCGCAAATGAATAAAATTAAAAATCGACCTAAGTCACTGAAAACAAAGGACAGGAAAATTTCTAATCGCGGTCAGGAAGGGGGGTAAACGAGCACCGCGACTAAAAATGCATAAAATTCGCGGCATGGCCGCCGTGGGCTCGGGCCCGGCGAGCAGTGAATTGGGGTGCAAAAATTGCGTGCCACGCCGTGAGCCAGGCCCCGGTTCCCCATGTATACTTTTGTGCCGGATAGCGATTTGCGGGGCCTGAGCGAATGGGGAAGCCGAAAATTTTTGCAACGAAGCCGCTGTTTCCGACCGTACGCAAGATGCTCGAGCAGCATGTGGACGCGGAGTATTGGAGCGAGCCGGAGCGGATTCCGCGTGCGGAGCTGCTCGATCGCGTGGCGCGAAAGGACGGCTTGATCTGCTTGCCCACGGACAGAATTGACGCGGAGTTGCTCGATGCGGGGCGTCAATTGCGCATCGTGGCGACGGCGTCGGTCGGTTACGATCAC
>DATJOL010000037.1:0-22757 GCA_035507075.1 Candidatus Aquilonibacter sp.
GGTCGCTGCTACTGCGCCAGCGGTTCAAAAGCCAAAACCATCAGGGGCAATGCTCGGTTGGATTCTGCTCGCCGTCGTCGTAGCGGCGGGCGCGCTCTACGGTGGAATTGAGTGGTATCGCTCGCACAGCTCGGGGCCTTCCGCTCCTGTCGCAGCGATTCTCGGGACTAAAGAGGGAGCCTCTTCGGGCGCAATCGCTCCGCAGCCGATGTCCGCTCAGGATATTTTTCAGGCCGCCAGCGGTGCGGTGACGCTGATAACAGTCTTTGATGATGAGGGCCATCAACGCGGCCTCGGTAGTGGATTCGTTGTTTCATCGGACGGAACCGCGGTCACGAATTATCACGTCATTCGTGGCGCGTCGAAAGCAACTGCGAAATTCTCAGATGGCTTGGAGAGTGATGTAAGCGGCGTCGTGGCTTACGATGCGGACCATGATGTAGCCGTCATCAAGTTAGCAACGCCTCCAAAGACCGTGCTACAGCTTGGCGACTCCGATGACACGAAGGTTGGTGAGAGTGTGGTTGCGATAGGCTCTCCACTCGGATTCCAGAATACGCTTTCGCAAGGCATCGTAAGTGGGGTACGCAACGGCGTTGTTCAAATGAGCGCTCCTATCAGTCCAGGTTCTAGCGGCGGTCCTGTTCTTGATTCTTACGGGAAGGTTGTCGGTGTATCAGTTGCTTTTGTGAGAGGCGGAGAAGACTTGAATTTTGCCGTACCTATCAACTGGGCCAAGCCTTACCTTAATTCGACCGCCCCGAAAACCCTTGCTGACGTGGCAACCGAGAATACAGTCCTAAACGATTTTGTGGACGGCTCGGTGTCGGTTCCGGCTGGCCAATCGCGGAATTTTTCGATTGTTTACAATCCGAACACTATGAGCGATGCCGAAATTCACGGTCAGATTACTTCTAGTGGCGGGATGGACGGCAAAATCACTCTTGCTGTCTTCTTCGGTGGTCAACGCATATATCAGTGTCGCGATACGAACTGCGAAATTCACCAACCGCTCATAGCTCCGGGGGCTTACGTGGTGATGATCGACAATCGAATTTCTCCGATGTTTGGTCGTACAGTCAGCGGGAAGATTTCTCTCAAGTACGTGAAATAATCGGGTTGCCCAATCGTTTGATTTTCGGTCGCAAAACTTAGACTAGCGTTTTCGTTTTGTTTGGGGGACAATCGTTTTGCTCTCTTACAGTGGGAAGCGCCCGTATGTGGCGACTCAGTAGGAGCGAGTCAGGCCGGGTGAGTGACGCCGGTACGGGAACATCTCAGGGCGCTGATTCGTAGGGCAGAGAGATTCCGCAATTTCTCTGATGCAGTTCTAACCGAAGCCGTCTGCGGCAGAGCAGTCGATGAGTGGTGAAAATCCACCTGCCGTGTTTTTAGTGACGGTGAGCTTTTCCCGCGGGTTAGGACTGTTGTGCGAATTCACAAGAAAAATAAAAAGCAGCCGTCTGACTATCCGCACGTCAAGTTTCGTCCGGGCGCTCGGCTGAATTCCGAAATCCGCGAGTACGCGGCCTATCTCCGTGTCACGGAAGGTGCCTTGATTCGCCGCGCGCTTGAGCACTATCTGTACGTGGTGTCGTGTCGAAATTTTTTCTAAAAGGAGAGCGTGAACGTGGCAAAAGTCAAAGCCGTTGATCCAGAAGAAGCGTTAAGGCGAGAAGTTGAGGAAAACACGGAAGCGGAAGCAGCGGAATCCGTGCGACCCGCTCGTGCGAGCCGTGTCTCGCCGAACGACGATCTCGATGCGATTGCTGACGGGCTAGAAACACAAAATCGCACGCGGGCGGTTGAAAAAATTCTTTCGCACCATGCGGCACTGCGTGCGGAGCTGGACCGTCTTTGTGCTCAGGTCGGTTCTCAAGCAGAGACCATCGCGCGCCTTGAGGCAAAGCTCGCTTTGGTTAAGGAAGAAAATCCCAAAAACAACAAGTCCAAGACTGAAACAATCGATTACACAAAGCCCGAGAATGATCGTCGCGTGAACGACAAACTTAGCTTCTGGGAACGGAAGTCGTATTCCGGCCCCGAGCGCCGCAAAAAGCAAGCGCAGTCAACAAGGAAGGGCTTTCTGGTCGGGCGCACCTGAAAAGAAAAAGGCCCGCACGAGCCATCAACTCGGCGGGCCTAGAAACCTTGAGGAAGCGAACATGCAGAATATACCTGCGCAGTTAACTCCCGTCAAGCGTGTCTCCGGGCGCAAAAGCACTTCGCTAAAAATCCACGTGGTCGATCTTTTGTCTCCCCTTGCTGACTGGCCGATGACGCTCTGCGGACAGCCAGCGATTTGCGTGCGAATCGCGGCAAGCGGCGAAGAGCCAACGTGTCGGGCTTGTCTGAGGAGCGCGGGGGTAAAGCCATGATCCCCCCTCCCGTGATCGCGCGCGATTTGAAATCGCAATGCGATTTTGTAGCAATTGTAGGTCGCTTCACGCGGCTTCGGCGCTCGGGTCGGCAATACGTCGGTCTGTGTCCGTTTCATTCGGAGCGGCACCCGTCGTTTTATGTTCGCCCCGAGCGGAAAGTTTTCTATTGCTTCGGTTGTGGCGTCGGTGGAGATGTATTCCGTTTCGTGATGCTCGCGGAAGGCTGTGATTTTCGCCGCGCGCTGGAAATCGTCTCAGGCCGTGGGGTAGCCGCCAGCAGCGAGGGCCGAAGGCCCTCGCGGTTTGCTGGCGGCGTAGGGGCGAAGCCCCTCGCCCCGCGAAGCGGGGCACCCTCCATAGCCCGTTCAGTGCGGCCCGAGCGATTGCCGATCTCTATTGAGCCTCCCCCTCTGTCCTGTGCTGCGGATGTGGCTTACGAGGCAGAGCGCGCGGGCCGCGCCCCTTTACTTGTCAACAACCGGATAACTGAGCGGCCAGCCGAAGAAACCGGGCAAGAGGGCGAGCGCGACTCATGAGCACAGATGTATTGGAAGTCGCTCGGCTCGGCTCGCGCGCGTCAGAGTCTCTATTCGAGCTAACCGCGCCTCCGGGCGCTCTGCCTTCAGCGGCGGATTTTCTAATCGCTGAAATGGAGCGGCGCTTTGGCGGGCGCGTGGTGCGCGCCGAAAAGCCGGAGGAAATCGCAATTGAGCCGGAACAGTACGCACCCCGAGCTATATTCGAGCCGGAGTGGGAGCGTTACCGCGATGAATCTGGAAAATTGCCGTTTCGCGTCGAGGTCGCGCGACTCCTCTGGCAGAGCGACAACGCCAAACTGCGCAAGAAAGCATTGCGGTTTTTGAACTGCAACAAGTGTGGTCGCTCCGGTCTTTGCAGTCGGTATCCCGAGGAACACAAATTTTACATTCCGAACGGCTGCGAAGTTGTTTTCTGCAAACAGTGTGCCGACGAAATGCGGCGCGCTCTAACTTTTGAATACGTCCGCGTGATTCTCGCGTCGATAGAACGGCTCGGCGGAATCCCCGATGGGTGGGTGCTCGCTCGCGTGAGCTTCACGCTGCGCTCGGATGGTAGTGAAATCACACCCGAGCGCGTGAAGAAATTCAATGCATGCGTCCGAAAGGTGATGCGCCGGGTTATCGGCGCTCGTAAGAAAACGGTGCGCAATCTGTTTACGACATTCCAGATGATGTGGAAGTCGGCGCGGGCGTGGGGCTACGTGGCAAACGATGTGACGTTCGGCATCGTTCTACCGAAAAAGCGACGCGCACGCAATTCGTTTTTCACACTCGCAGAGGTCCAGCGCATTATCTCTACGGGAGATTTTTGCGTTTGGCCCAGAGCTGGCACAAGAACCGTGCTTATCAAACCAGAGCCGCAACGGACGTTTTACTGGATTGCTGCGGAAACAGGTCTGCGTGCGGGCGAATTGTGCGGGCTTCGCGTGTGTGATCTCGATTTGCAGGCGGGCCGTCTCGACGTGCGGCAGAGTGTTTGGCGTGGGCGCGTCCAAACGCCTAAAACCGAAAACGCCTATCGCACATTGGCGCTGTCGTCTGAGTTGGTCGAGCATTTGAGGGATTTCGTTTTTAAGCTGATTCCGAACGAAAGGGGTTTGCTGTTTGCTACTCGGAACGGAACGCCGTGGGACGCGAATCTTTTGGTCAAGCGTCGTTTGCACCCGCTGCTTTCCGCGCTCGGTATCGCATCTGGCGGGCTTCACGCCTTCCGGCATGCAAACGCGAGCCTCATGGATCGGCTCAAAGTCCCGGTGAAGGTGCGGCAAGAGCGGCTCGGTCACAGTGATCCGCGCATGACTCTTGGCGTCTACACACACGTTGCCAGCGAAGATGATTTGCGGATTGCGTCACAGTTGGGGAAAGCAATTTCAGGAGGGATTTCTTGCCCAGTTTTGCCCAACTAACAGGGAAGTGGTTGCGGGGGTTGGATTTGAACCAACGACCTCCGGGTTATGAGCCCGACGAGCTACCAGGCTGCTCCACCCCGCGGAATAGATACTACGCGAGTTGGCGCTGTGGCGCAACCGCAGCGCGCCGAATAAATCCTGTCGGTTGCCCTGTACGGCTCCGGTTCGCATGAACGGCTGATCGTGCCGTGGCGGCGCCTGGGCTTTCTGTGACGCAGGAGCCCGTAAAGAAAATCGCAGAAAAGCGCGACGAACTTCACCACGAGCTGTAGGCGGTGTTGTCGAAGGGGGAGACGGCGTCAGATTCGGAATGGACGTTGCAGATTCCCGTGGAGGTCTGGTCGGGACTGAGTAGATCGTCGCAATCGTCTGTACTCCACTCACTTTGGCCGGTCATGGGGTCGACCGGGATTTCGTACAGGTATTTAGCCGTAATGAGATCGTCGAGGGAATTGGGCGCGGCCTCCTTGTCCATGGTGTAGTTGTCGATCGCCTTGCGCATCTCGGACAAATCCTGACGGAGCGCCGCCTCTTTTGCATGGACCACAGACCGCTGGTAACTGGCTGACGCAAGCGTGGCCAGGATAATGACGATCGCCAGCACGACCATGATTTCAAGCAGCGTGAAACCCGAATCGCGCCGGCCATCGCGCGCGCAGCCGCCCGCAGGCAGCACGCCGCCCAGCGCCTGATGATTCCGCCGAAGCTGAGTTGAAATTCTCATTACCAGTCCGAATATTTGGTGCCGTCGAGGGCGGTGTCGGTCGAGGGGCAATGCACGTCAAAGACGTCCTCGCCGCCCCACGACGTCGAATCGGGATCATCCTGCACGGAGCGCAAAACCCAATCGGTTTGGTCGGTCATCGGGTCGACGGGTATTTCACGCAGGAAATGCATCTTGCGAGCCGGCGCGCTGGACGAAGAAGCGCCCGCGTTGCCGACGAGATTGCCGATCACGTTGCCAGTCGTACCGGTCAAGCTGTTGCTGCTGGTAAGCGTCACGCCGTCAACGAGCGCTTCGAGGTCGGGCGGATAGCCTTCCGTTCCGGCCTGCACCTGAAAAAGGTTCTTGTCCGCATAGTCCTTGTAGCGGTCGATCGCATCGCGCATCTGGCGCAGGTCGTAACGCAATTCCTGCTCTTTGTGGCGCTTGATGGTGACGCGTTCCATGGGCATGGCGACGGTAGCGAGAATGATCAGGATCGAGCAAGCGACCATCAGCTCGAGCAACGTCATTCCAGCCGAGCCGTGCGCGGTGCGAACTCGTGCGCAGGCAGCGTGCTTTTGCCCGAGGGTGCGGATTTTGTGTTCGCGTTGCATGGGAGCTACTGCTGCACTTGAATTTGCGCCTCGAATGGCGCGACGGGGATCGTCTGCTGCTGAGAATTTTTCGCATTCACCTGCAGCACTTGCAATGAGCTATTGCCCGGTGCGATGGCGTGGACGACGATGCCGATCAAAGTTCCGGTGCCGTTCACGCCGGGCGATTTGCCGCGGGCGGCATTGACGACGACGTCGCCATTTTTTGAATCGACGTGCTGGAGGATCACGTCCGGCTGCGAGAGGAATCCGCCGTCGCGAATTTCCTGCACCTCGATTACAGACGGGTTGTAGTGAATCATCAGCGGGATCGAATAGAGGTCGTTCACGCCGGAGACGGAAAGGCCGATCACTCGCGTGTCGCCCACTTTCATCGTCGTATTCGCTGGATCAAAGTGGAGTTGCGCGGCGGCGCCGGGATTGGGAGATGCTTCGCCCGGCGTGTTCAACTGCGGCGGAGTCGGAGGGCCGTTCTGCGGCACTACGGTTGCTGTGGTTGTCTGCGGCTCCTCCGGGGCGCTTTGGGCCGGCGTAGTGGGCGGCAGCGGATCTTCATCCGAATAGTATACGCGCGCGTTCGTGTCGGTTCCGGAGGCGATCGGTTCCAAATCCGCCGCCGTAATGGAAGGCATGCGAACGATGTGCGGCGTGAGGACGATCAGCACCTCGTTGTCCTGCACTTCGTTGCTGTTATCCGCGAACATGTATTTCAGGAGCGGCAGTTGCGAAACGCCGGGATACCCGTTGAGATTTTTCGTTTCGGTGCGCGTGATCAGGCCGCCGAGGACGCTTGAGTATCCGTCTTGTAAGCGCACGGTGTGATCCACTTCATTGTTCGCTATGATCGGCTGCTCGATGCCGCCGATGTTTTCGTTACCCGCCAGCGAAGAGATGGTGATGTCTTGCGTCAGTGTGACGCTCCCATCCGGGTGAACGCGCGGCGTGACGACAATCTTGACCCCGACGTCCTGATATTGAAATTGGGTGTTCACCAACGGACTGACGGACGTGGTGCTCACGCCGACGCCCGCCTGGAAGCTGCCCGTCGCGATGGGAATTTTTTCCCCGACGGTGAGCGTGGCTTTATCGCCATCGGTGATGCGCATTTCGGGATCCTGGATGATGCGCGTCTGATCGTCCGAAAGGACGGCGTTCACCGTCGCTCCGGGTAGAGTCAGGTTGTAGTCCGCCGTCGAAAGATTCTTCAGTTCGTTGAGCGCTATCCCGGGCGTAGTCGTTGTAGTGGAAGTCGAGCTCGTAGTGGTGCTCGTGCAGCTCGACGAGTTGTTCGAAGACTGAACGGCGCAAGTCGGGTTAAAGACAAGCGATGCGCTTTGGCCGCCCAGGATGCCGAGGTCGCGCAGGCGGTCGCGGTTCGCCGTAAGCACCTGAACGTGGATCATCACTTCGGGCTTGGCCTTGTCGGCGTCTTCGATGATTCTGCCCGCAAGCGCAACTTTGTCCGGCGTATCGCGGATTACGATGGCATTTTGCGAACTGATCGGTTGCACGCGGCGCAGATCGAGAAGCTGCCGCAGCCCCGTTACGATTTCCGTCAAATCCTGCGGCGTATCGGTGTTGGCTAAATAGAAAGTCTTGACAACCTCCGGCTCGAGGTCGCGGCGCTTCTGCGGATTATCGGGGGCGACAAAAATCACGGTGCCGGTCAAGGGCTGCCAGAAATCGCCGCTCTCCAGATCGACGGCATCGAGAGCCTGCTCGAGCGTTACACCGGCCAGATCAACCGAAATTCGCCGGGAAGTGAGGGTCGGATCGAACTCAACCGTCAGGCCGGCGAGCGACGCAATCGTCTCGTAGATCATCCGGCTGTCCTCAGTGGCTTTGATGCTGATTGGCGCGCGTGAAAGGGGTTTCAGTTCGGGCGGACCTTCGAGTAAGCCTTCTGCGTCCACGTTCGTTTTTTGCGGCGGCGGAGGAGAGTTCTTTGCCGCGATCTGCGCCATAGTCTTCTGCAGCCCCTGCTTTGCTGCTTCGTTCGAGGGGTCGACGTTTTCGGCGCGCTGGAACTCGGCCAGAGCGGTTTGCAGATCGCCGCTGTTCAAGGCCTTTTCACCTTGCTCGGTGTGGTACTGCGCGTCCTCCATGCGCATGTGCATCGCGCGCAATTTGTACTCGGGATTCATCGGTTGGCTGCGGAGAGCGTTTTCGTAGTGAACCAGGGCCGTATCGTAATCGTCGAGGGCCTCCGCCTTCCGTCCAGCCTCGAAATCCTGGTTCGAGTTCTTGGGGCAGCCGGCGAACAAGATCGCGGCAAACGCCAACGTAAAAGCGCAAGTTATACGGCGCAATACAAACCTCCGCGCATGTATCGGTGAATCTTCGAGGAGTCTAGCATTCGAGGTCAGATGCCACAACAAATCCAGGTGTTGCCGAGCACAGGAAGTTATCACCCGTAAAAGACAACTGCGTTACACATGGATGAATGGCCCGAGCGGGGCGAGCAGTCGTGCGCATTCGCTGGTGCGAGCAGGTCGCAGTGGTTTAGGCGACTGGAAACCCCGTACGCTAATTCGAGTGGTGGCAAGGGCGGCCTTCGTGGGCGATCCGGAACCTTTCGTTATGCGCCGTTCGTCGCCGCGCGAAATCCAGCACGCGGGCAAAGCCTTCGGAAAGCGGTACTGCAGGCTTCCAATGGAGCCGCTCGTGGAGCAACGTCACGTCGGCGCAACGATTCTGCACGCCCGTCGGCTTACCAACCATCGGTTGGATGGCCGGGGAGTACCCGGCGTGGGCTGCAAAGGTTCGCGCCACTTCGAGGAAAGAAGTGAGCACGCCTGTGCCGATATTGATCGCCGATCCATCGTGAATCTCATCCATGGCGCGAAACATCACGTCGACGCAATCGTCGATGTAAACGAAATCGCGCGCCTGCTGGCCGGTGCCCCAGACGAGTAAAGGATCCTCCTTGCGCGCAGCACGTTCGGCAATCGCGGGAATGGGATACACGGTTTCCTGATCTTCGCCGTAGCCCGAAAAGGGCCGAACGCAGCTGACGCAGAGGCCATAACGCGACGCCGCGATGCGAGCCAGATATTCGCCGGTCAGCTTCGACCAGCCGTACGTCATGTCGGGCAGTCCCATATTTCCGTCGAAGGAAATATCGCTTTCTTTCAGCTGCACCGCGCTGCCCGCGTTCTGCAGGTGCACCGGATAAGCCGCGCTGGAGCTGGCGTAGAGAATTCGACCCGGCCGTGCGGTCCGGGCCCATTGAAACATTTCCGAGTCGATGGAAAGATCGGTGGCGACCAGCAAAGGGTCGCCATCGATCAGGGAGCGGCCTCCGACGATCGAGGCCAGATGAATCGCCGCTGCGAATTGGCCGGGATAAGGAGCAATCTGGTTCTTCAGGTGCTCCGAAAAGAACTGCCGTACATCGGCGTGAGCGAAATGGACCAACGCTGCGCCGGATTGATAATCGTAAACGCGTCCGGTTGCTCGTTTCAGTTTTGCATCGGAGGGAAGCCACTCTTCGGGATGCCGCCCGGTCGAAAGGTCATCCACGATCCAAATGCTGCGCGAAAACTCATTCTGCAGGATGTGTTGAACCACATGCCGGCCGACAAATCCGCAACCGCCTGTGACGAGTATGGGACCGTTCACGATTCGCCTCCGAAGTGATTTGAGGGCCCGTCAGATGACCCATCTTAGGCGCGAACATGGGTTCCGGGGCAATAGCGGCCTTCAGCGTTTCCTTCTTGTAAACCCTTGCAAGCGCCGCTTGGAACCGGGCAAGGCAGCAGATTGCGCGGCCACAAATCCCTTGTTCTTTATCGGCCCGCGCAGTCTAATCGTCAGGATCAAAATGAAACTTTTTGGGGGACCGAGCAGATGACCACAGGGCAGGGAATGGGCACCGCGGCGCGGATTCAACTTTCGTTGAAGGCGGCGCAGTTCACGGAATCCGTGATTCGCGAGATGACGCGCCTCGCTTTCAAGCACGGCGCGGTGAACCTCTCGCAAGGCTATCCGGACTTTCCTGCTCCGGAAGAGATCAAGCGAGCTGCCCGCGAAGCCATCGATGCGGACATCAATCAATACGCGATCACCTGGGGCGCGAAGCGCTTTCGCGACGCCATCGCCGGCAAATTCGAGCGCACGCAGGGTGTGTCCGTCGACCCGGAACGCGAAATCACCGTCTGCTGCGGCTCGACCGAAGCGATGATCTCGTCGATGCTCGCCATTATCAATCCGGGTGATGAAGTCGTCGTCTTCGAGCCGTTTTACGAAAATTACGGGCCGGACGCGATCATTTCCGGGGCCTCGCCGCGTTATGTAAAGCTCAACCCGCCCGATTGGACGTTCGATCCCGATGAACTCGCCAAGGCATTTGGGCCGAACACGAAAGCGATCATTCTGAACTCGCCCAATAATCCGACCGGCAAAGTCTTTTCGCGCGGCGAACTCGAATCGATCCGTGATTTGTGCCTGAAATGGAATGTCTTCGCGATCACCGACGAAATCTACGAGCACATGGTTTACGACGGCGCCGAACACATCTCGATGGCTGCAATCGATGGAATGCGCGATCGGACGATTACGATCAACGCGCTTTCGAAAACGTATTGCGTCACGGGATGGCGTGTGGGCTGGGCGATTGCGCCACCGCAAGCGACCGCGTCGATTCGCAAGGTTCACGATTTTCTCACGGTGGGCGCGGCGGCTCCGCTGCAGGAGGCAGGCGCGCGTGCGATGGAGTTTGCGGCGAGCTATTACGACAAATTGGCGGCCGACTATGCGATTCGGCGGGAACGCTTGCTCGGGATTCTGACCGAGGCCGGGTTTCGCTGTTTCAAGCCGCGGGGCGCATATTACATCATGACGGATATTTCGGCATTCGGCTTTCCGGATGATTTCGCGTTTGCGAAATATCTGGTCGAGGAGATCGGCGTTGCTGCGGTGCCGGGCTCGAGTTTTTTCCGCGATCCTGCCAACGGCAAATCCATCCTCCGCTTCACCTTTTGCAAGAAGGAAGAGACGCTCGCCGCCGCCGCCGCCAAACTCGCAAAGCTCCAGCACCGATAGCGCCTCACAGATTCAATTCGAATTCCTGCTCGTATTCGGGGATGGTGGCGTTCCAGTTGAATTTTTGCTTCACGGCGTCGCGCAGTCCGTTCAAACCCGAAGGTTCGCCGTGTACGAGAAACATTTGTTTGGGCGCTGTATGAATGCCCGATAGCCATCGCAAAAGCTCGCTCTTGCCCGCGTGCGCGGAAAGCTGACCGATTTCGACGATGCGGGCCCGCACCGGTACCGACTCGCCAAACAGGTTCAAATATTTCGCCCCGTCCTGTAGTTGTCGCCCGCGCGTGCCTTCGCCCTGATATCCCACGAGCAGAACCGTGCTGCGCGAATCCGGCAAACGATGCGCCAAATGGTGCAGGATGCGCCCGCCGGCCACCATGCCGCTGGCGGAAACGATGATGCACGGCGAAACCACGTCGTTGATCTTTTTCGATTCCTCCACGCTGCGCGTCATGTGAACTTCATGCAGGTTGAGCGGGTCGCCATCGCCGCTGTTTTCCTGGTGACTGAAGTCGATATCGTGATCCTCGGGGTGATTTTTGTAGAGTTCAGTCACACCAATTGCCATCGGGCTATCGACGTAGACAGGCAAGTCAGGAATGCATTTCTGCACGAGAAGCTGCTTGAGGTAATACATGATCGTTTGCGTCCGCCCCACGGCGAAAGCGGGGATCACCAGCGCGCCGCCGCGTTTTGCCGTGGAATTGACGATTTCGCACAGCTCGGCGGATACATCGCCCGTGGGATGATCGCGATCGCCGTAGGTCGATTCGCAAAGGAGGAAATCCGCGCGCGTGGGCGATTCAGGATCGTTCAGAATAGGCTGATCGTAGCGGCCTACGTCGCCTGAGAAGACGACCAGCATCTTTTTGCCCGCTTCCGTGATGGTTAATTCGAGCCAGGTCGAGCCGAGAATGTGTCCCGCATCATGCGGGCGCACGGAAAATTGCGGGCTGATTTGAAACGTGTCCGCACGGGGAATGTCGTGAAACTGCGTTAGCGCCTGCTGCGCCTCGGCGACGGTATAGAGGGGCAAGGGGGGCTTGTGGCGCGAGTAGCCCTTTCTCGCGGCGTAACGCGCATCCTCTTCCTGCAGATGCGCCGAATCCGGCAGCAGTAGATTGCAGAGTTCGCGCGTGGCAGGATTCGCGTAAATCGGGCCGCGATAGCCGGCGCCCGTCAGGCGGGGCAAATACCCCGTATGATCGATATGCGCGTGAGTGAGCAGCACCCAATCGATCGATGAGGGATCTACCGCGAGCTTGTCCCAATTGCGTTGCTTGAGTTCGCGTGAGCCCTCGAACAGCCCGCAATCGACCAGCAGTCGCTTGCCCTCCGCTTCGACCAGATACTTCGAACCGGTTACCGTTCCTGCCGCGCCCAGAAAAGTTATTTTGGCCATAAGCGCGGTATTCTATGCCCGCCGCTTTGCTCTGCGGCATTTTTTTCTCAACAAAGTGCCAATCAGTGAAAAACCAGCCGGCTACCGCGGGCCCTCTTTTTTGAAGTGGACCCGCCGTGAATGTTGTAAAATCATAGTCTTCCCGTCGGTGGGGCCGTGGCGCAGTTGGGAGCGCGCCTCGATGGCATCGAGGAGGTCGAGGGTTCGAATCCCTTCGGCTCCACCATTTCAGATCATTCCGGCAGGGCGTGTATCGCGTTGTGCGTGCGCCCTAAAATGCGCTCAGCGTAGTTCAGCCGTCGCCCCGCCCGAATTCGCCGCAGCGGTCATCGGTTGCGTTTGCAATTTGGCGATTAGATTTCGCGCCTGTGGTGCATAGACGTCGTTCGGCAATTGCCGCACGAACTTCCGCAGCGTCTTGATCGCTTCTGTCGTGCGCCCTAGCGATGCTTCGGCCTGCCCGAGCAAAAATTCAGCGTCCGTCGGTTTGCCTTTGTTCGCCTTGATCGCGTCCACTGCTTCGTGCTGCGCCTTTTCGAAAAGGCCCAATTGCATGTACGCGATGCCCAGCAGCCAATGTGCGAACTTATCGCACGGCGCAAGCTGCGTGGCCTTTTGCAGAGGCGAAACCGCGGCGTTGCTGTTGTCCTGCATCAGCTTCAGCTGTCCACTATCGACGAGCGCGTTTACATCATAGGGGTCGAGCGACGTGGCGCGTTCGATGTATTCCTGCGCTTGAGACAACTCTCTCTTCGTGATGAAAAGCAGGCCGAGTGCATCGTTCACGCTGGCATCGCCGGGAGCGAGATTGTAAGCCTCTTCGAAATCTTCCTGCGCTTCGTCAAGCTTGTTGGTCTGCAAGGCGGCGAAGCCTGCGCTTAACTCGGCTTTTGCCTTGAGCGCAAGCACCATCCCCAATGAAGCAGGCCCTTGATTCGTGTCCGCCGCAACCTGCAAGGTCACGCTTGCCTCGACGCTGCCTGCTTCCAACAGCTCCGCCTGAGCTATCCCTCGTTGGAACCCCGGAGCATCGACGGTCAGAAGATAGGTCCCGGCGGGGAGGCCGTGGAACCAGACGATGCCGTCAACTGATATACCCTCCGTGATGCCGGGCATGCCGTCGTCTGAAGACAGCAACACTCGCGCGGGCGAATCGAGCGGTTGGCCGTCGGCGCCGTAGATCGTGAGCTCAATCGACCCGCCCGATAAGCGACCGCTCTGTCCATAACCGACACGAGGGACGAAGGTGAATAGCGTTACGGCCAGAAAAACGGGAAGTATTCTCAGAACGACGGGATCCAGCTTTTTTTGAATTTGTGAACTTTGCGAGCGGTACATCGGCCTTGCCTTACTGCGCGGTGCGCAAAAAGTTCATTCAGGCTAGGGCGCGCGCGGCTTTCGGTCAACCGAGGCAAGACCTGATAAAAGGCGGAAAATGCAGGGAGCGAGCCGGGCGGAAGCGCGTAGAGGGAAAGCGGCCACTCCGCGGTGCAACTCAGCTTACGTAATGCATCCGCTGCGGTATACGCTGGGATTTGGCCGGCAAGGCTACCAGGATTTGGAAAGCACGGTGACGATGCGCGCCAGCGACTCGACGTCTCGCGTATCGATCACCTCGCCGGGCGAATGCGCGTACCTGAGCGGCCACGCGATCGCCACGTCGACTGCGCCGAATGGTACGAACTCGGCGCCGTCATTTCCGCCGCCGGTTGCGCCGAATTCCACGGGGACCTGGTTCGCGTGAGCCAGGCGCAACAGGCGTTCCACATCTGCCCCCGGAACCACGTTCGATCCATCGAGAGCGCGAATCGCAAATCCTTTTCCGAGCTGTTCATCGGCGAAGCGCGGCGATTCCAGCGGCGAATCCGAACTGACAAAAGTATCGATCGCAAAAACATAGTCAGGCTCGCGTCCTTCGCTGGCGAGCCGCGTCGCAAGCGCCCGCGCGCCATCGAGCCCCAATTCTTCTCCCGTCGACCACACAAACGTGACGTCGCGGTCTTTCAGCGGCCCGCCAAGCGCCCACAGCGCCGAAATCAGAGCCGTGTCTCCCACGCGATCGTCAAAACTTCGCCCGTTCGCGCGCGTTTCCAGCAACGGCCGGTATTCCTTCGGAATCGTGATGAAATCCCCGACACTGATGCCGAGCTTCGCAACGTCGCCGGCGCTCTTCGCTCCCACATCCACGCGTGAGATGTAGCCCGTGTAAGAAGGCCATTTGAAATTCGGCTGGTCCCACCCATCCGGTGGCAGCATTACGGCCGCCCGGTCCCCGCTGGCTGTGTGTACCAGCGCCGGATGGCCGAGGAAATAGCTCAGGTACATTCCGCCGAGCGGCGAAACGTGGAGTAAGCCGTCACCCGAAATCGACTTCACCTCGAAGCCAATCTCATCCATGTGCGCGATGAAAAGAATCCGCGGTGTTTTCGCGCCCGCCGGCGCCGTTCCCACGCGGAGGATCAGGTTCCCCGCGCTGTCCGTCTCCGGCCTCGCCCACGCGGGGAGCAGTTTCTTCACCGCTTCGCGCACCGCGCCTTCGTGATTGCTCGCGCCATAAGTCGTAACGAGTTCTTGCAGCGTTTGGATTGTTGTGGGTGGGTTCGCAGGCGCAGCCGTGAGGCGGGAATATATGGTCGAGCTTTCCCGCTGCGATTGCGGCCCGATGCCATAGTGAACGCCAAGGAGATCAATCAATCGGCCTAGATCGCTGAGATCGATGGTTTCGGCCGGCGTCTCGGGCCACGCGGTTGCGATCCCGAGGTGCGCCCAATGCGCGGGAAAGGTGATCGGAGGATCGTATCCCGCGTCGATCGGCTTGGCTGAATAATCTAGGGTAAACGGAATATGGTTAGCGTCAGCCAGTTGCTTCAGTTCCGCGCCCAAATCTTCAGGCGTTGCGTCGGGATTTCCGACGCCCAGCAGGACGCCGCTTCCGGGTTGTCTTTCAGGCGCCCGATGCGCGCTCGCATCCGCCGCCGTAAATGCGCTTGGCAGCATTCTGCCCACATAAATCAACTCATCGCATTTCGTTGTAGTGAGGATTCTGCGCAGGCCGCGGCCGCCCTGCCATTCCTGCGTCACGAACGCAACCGTCAGCGTCCCGCTCATTTTTGACTGGTCCAACCCTTGCAGCAAATCCAGCAGCGCCGCCGCGCCGAACTTGTCTCCCACACTCGCGCCCGCCGCTTCGGAGTCATTCAGCGTGGTAAAACTTCTGTTAATCGCAACGGGGCTCAGCAGACCCACGCTGGTATGGCTAACTTCGGCCACCGATGCCGCGCCGAGATCCACGTACATGTTGTCGATATCGCTCGGATCGGGCGCGCCGATTCGCCCGGGCTGCAAATGAATCGAGAGTCCAGCTGCGACGCCGTCGATCCATTTGCCGCCTGCCGCGCCTACCTTCACCGGCTGCGCGGCGTAAAACTCATTGAAAATCGGCGGAAGGATCGAACTAGGGATCCGGCGAAGACGCAAGTAGCCGTCCGGGGTGATCCCGCTCACGATGTATCCGGGTTCATCGATCGGCGCGGCGAGCAAACGGTGCGGCGCGCCGCTCCCAATCGTGACGATCACATCGCCCAGGTTGTCCATCACCGGGTGAAATGCGGCGAGCCGCGCGCGAATCTGCTCGGAGGCCTGCGACTCGTAGCCGGATACTGCGGGCGTATCAACCAAATTGCGCAGATCGTCGATGTACGCGGGTCCAGAGACGGTAACGACTGCGGAGGTGCCGCACACCAACAAGAGAACGCCGAACAAAATAGCGAAAATCGAGACGGCGATTTTGGCTTTCATGATGGGACGCAAGTCTAACAAGCTTCAGGCCGGCGCGGATAGCCCGGGATGGCAGCGCTCGCCAGAAACGCTGCCGCTGAGGATTAGTAGACGCCGAGGCGAATATCCAGCGGGTGGGGCAACTGCACGGAGAGCGTGCGGCCGTAATCTTCGAGCGTCACGCGATACTCTTCGGCAGGGCCGATATCCCGCTCGCTCCAATCGTTGCTTGGGATCACGTGCGTGGATAGCGCCAGATCGCCACTATCGAAGTCATCTCCCTGCGCCTGAATCTCATCAGGAAAGACGATATACGCGAGCCGGGCCTTCGTATCCAGCAGAATGTAACGCCTCCCCAAAAGCACCAGCACGAAATTCAACGTCTTCTTTTTATCCGTTTGATAGACGTTCCATGTGAGCGGCACCTTGTCGTCGAGCTTCACTTCCGCGCCATCGACGGACTTCCACTGGAAATCCCCGGTATCGCCTGCGCGCGCGGTCATGGCAACAAGGCAAACCAGCGTGAACAACAACCACGCGATGGGCGGTATCGATTGTATGCCTGGTCGTTTTGTGTCGGGCTGGCGAAGAGCGCTCATCAAGGAAAGATTACATCAGGCGGGTGCTTTTGTTCCCATCGCAGGCGCACATTCTTTGCTCTGGCGGGTCAATCGGACACGGCGCGCCGCGCCTTCGGATTCAGCGTCGGGCCGCGGTCGCTACTTCGCCGAACGCTCTATCGAGAATCCGGAACGCTTCGTCCACGTCTGCCTTCGAAATATTCATTGCCGGGCCGAGGCGCACCACGTTGCCGTAGAGCCCGCCGCGTCCGATCAGCAATCCGTTTTCGCGAGTCCGTTCGAGCAGTTGCAACGTTTCCTGCGGGGCCGGCTCCTTTGTTTGCCGGTCGCGCACCAGTTCAAGCGCCTGCATCATGCCCATGCCGCGCACATCGCCAATCAGCTTGTGCTTTTCCTTCAATTCTTCGAGGCGCGTGCGTAAATATCCGCCCACGACCCGCGTATTCTCGCGCAAGTTTTCTTCTTCGATCACCTCGATCACGGCGCGCGCCGCAACCGTCGCCACCGGATTCCCGCCAAACGTGGAAATCGCTGAGCCCTGAAATTTCCCCGCCAACTCTGCGGTGGTGATCGTCGCGCCGATCGGCAGCCCGTTACCCAGGCTTTTTGCGCAGGTGATGATGTCCGGCGTCACTTCCCAATGCTCGATGCCGAACCATTTTGTTCCCGTGCGTCCGAATCCCGTTTGCACTTCGTCCGCGATAAACGTGCCGCCATAATTTTTCACGATTCGATAGACGATCTTGAAATATTCCGGCGGCGGCGTCACGAATCCGCCCACGCCTTGGATCGGCTCCGCTATGAACGCGGCGATCGTTCCGCTGGTCGCCGTCTGAATTGTGTTCTCCACATCTTGCGCGCAAGCCACGCCGCAATCGGGATATTTCAAATGCAGCGGACAACGGTAGCAATACGGACTCACCGCGTGCGCTACGCCCACCGTGATCGCGCCTGCTTTTCGCCACGACGAAATTGCCGTCACGCCGCGCGCCAGGCTCGAGCCGCCGGAATACGCCTGGCGGAGGGCCACAATGTCAAAGCTCGGGCTCGCCATTCTTGCGAGCAGAATCGCCGCTTCGTTTGCCTCCGTTCCCGAGGGCGTAAAATAGCTTTTCTGCAGATTTCCCGGAGTGATCTGCGCCAGCTTCTCGGCGAGAGCCACAATAGCTTCGGTCGGATAAAGTGTTGAGGTATGAACGAGCCGTCCCGCCTGCTCCTGGATCCTCGCCGTAACTTTAGGGTTGCAATGGCCCACGCCGACCGTTAGTATGCCGCCGAAAAAGTCGAGGTACTTTTTGCCCTCGGCGTCCCACACGTATTGCATCGCGCCGCGCTCAGGCACCAGCGGGTGCTGATAGAAGTTCGCGACGCACGGCCAGAGGTACTCGCGGTGCTTCTGGATAACTTCTTCGCTGCGGGATTTTTGCGGTTGCGGCTGGATCATTCGAGCGCTCCAACGGAAAAGCGTTTTTGGAGCGTCGAGTGTACCTTGCGGCTTTGGGCCGGGCAAGCGCGCTGCCGGCGTCGTGGGCTGCGGCATCGGCGATGCGATAAATGGGATGTAGGGAACTTTTCCCGGCTTCCCTTATAATTGTTCCTAGCAGGTCTTTGGCCGGCATAGGGGGCTATGCTCCGAAACCTCAGACGCGCGCTTGGCCGGGTCTTTCCGAACTGCATCATCATCAGCCAGGCTATTGCTTTTAACATGTTCTGCGCGTTCTTCCCGTTGCTTCTGCTTTTCCTGGGCTTTCTCGGCGAGACCTCTCTTTTTCGCGAAGCGCTGCGCGAAATTCCCGAGCACCTGGTCTTGATTCTTCCTCCGGGCAGCACGGACGTGGTCTCCGCCTATTTCGTGCGCCCCGCTCTGCATCCCTGGCGGTGGATTCTTCTCGGCGCCGGCGGCACGCTGATCGCCGGCACTCAAGTGATGGTCGGCTATATCGAAGCGTTCCGCGTGATCGAAGGCGATCTCTTCCGCCCCAAGTATTTGGTGCGCCAGTTGCGAGCCCTCGCGCTCTTGCTCCTGACGATCATCCCGATGTTGATCGTTGTCACATTCACGGTCTTCGGGAAATCGATGCGCCTGTGGATCGGGGAACATATCGCGTCGCCTTACGTCTCGCGCGAACTCGAGATCGCGCTTCAAGGGAGTTTCACGCTCCTGCTGGCGCTCGGAGTTCTTGTCGTCCTGTATCGCATCGGCCGCCCGGACCATCCAAACTATGTGAGCCTTTTTCCCGGCGCAGCAGTCGCCACGGTCTTGTGGTGGATCGTGGACGTGATCTTCGGTTGGTACGTGCGCGTGATGCCTTACACCACGGTTTACCGTGGGCTCGCCGGCGCCATCGGTCTGCTGCTGTGGATGCTGTTCACGGCGCTGATCGTGTTGATTGGAGCGGCCTACAATGCGGAGTATCGCGAATCCCGCCAGGCCGCCGCTGCAGCTTCTGCAACGCCGATCATAATCACGGAAGGGGAAGGCGCATACCGCGTTCGCGCAAAATCTGCAGAATCACGCTAGCGCGGTGATGGGGAACAAGCGATGAACGGTATTCACGTCGAATGTTACGCGGGCTGCCGGCCCGATGAGCGGCCGCAGCGCTTCTCCATCCGCGACCGCTCCTTCGAAGTGCGTGAACTGGACGGCCGGTGGTACTCGCCTGGCGCCACATATTTCCGCGTCCTCGCCGACGACGGAAATTTTTACGTCCTTCGCCACGACGAAGCCCAGGATCTCTGGACGCTCGACGGATTCCGCGCCGCGCGCCAGTAGCAGCCCTAGAGGTACTGTGCTGTAGGACATTATCTTACAAGCCGCACGCCGCAACTTTCGATCTTGCTGAGGGTTAACATGAACCATGAATCAGCGCGAGAAAATACTGGCAACACGCCATCCGGCTAAGCACGGGCGGCACGCGCATCGTTTCCGCGGCAAAAAGCGCGCCTGGACGATCATCGCTTTCGCACTCGCTGTCGCCGCCGCCGCGGGAATTCTGTTTGCGTCACATGCCAAGGCCGCACCCGCAACGGATTCCACCGCAAACGCGGACTCGAAATCGCGCGATACAAAAATAGTCCTCGACAAAAAATTCAAAGGCAATCTTCCCATCACCGAACTCACCGAAGATGAGGCGATCCTGCACGCTCTCAATCGCCTTGCGTATGGCCCGCGTCCCGGCGACGTAGAACGCATTCGCCAGATGGGCCTCGAAACCTGGATCAATCAGCAGCTTCACCCCGAATCGATTGATGATGCTGGTCTCGACGAACGTCTCGCGCAATATTCCACGCTGAAAATGTCTTCGCAGCAGCTTCTCGCCGCGTACCCGCCGCCAAATCAGGCCGCCAAGCAGCAGGGTGAAACGAAGCAGGATTATAAGGACCAGATGGCCGAAAAGCGCCAGCAGGCTGTTGCCGACGCGCGCTCGCAGGACATGATGGATTCGGCCAACCCAAATGTCGCCAACGGCGAACTTCAGCTCGCGCGCATTCAGGGGCCGCAGCGCATCGTCGCCGAGCTCTCCATGGCCAAGATGGACCGCGCGATTTACAGCAATCGCCAGCTCGAAGCGGTGATGGAGGATTTCTGGTTCAATCATTTCAACGTGTATGCCGGTAAAGGTGACGATCGCTGGCTGCTCACTTCCTACGTCCGCGACACCATTCGCCCCCGCACCATGGGCAAATTCTCGGACCTGCTCATCGCCACGGCGAAAAGCCCCGCGATGCTTTTCTTTCTCGATAACTGGCAGAGCGCCGATCCGGCGGCATTCGCTGAAGCGCAACGGGAAAACCAGATGCGCCGCGCCGCACGCTATGGCGGGATCTTTGCGCCGCCGGAAATCATGTTCCCGCCGGTCGCCGCGCAGCAGAAGCCTGCCTCCGCCGGGAAACAGGACGACCGTGGCCTCAACGAAAATTACGGCCGGGAAGTCATGGAGCTTCACACCATCGGCGTCGATGCCGGTTACACCCAGCAGGACGTGATTCAGATGGCTGAAACGCTTACCGGCTGGACGATCAAGGAGCCGCGCCGCGACCCGGAATTTTTCTTCAACGAGCGCTGGCACGATCCGCAGCCCACAGTCGTGATGGGCCACAAATTCAATGCTGGCGGCGAAAAAGACGGCGAAGAAGCGCTCAAAATGCTCGCAACCAGCCCGCACGCGGCGCATTTTATTTCGACGGAACTCGCCCGCCGTTTCGTCTCGGATACTCCGCCGCCCGCGCTCGTCGATCGCATGGCAACCACATACGAAGAAACCGGCGGCGACATTCGCAGCGTGCTGCACACGATGATCTATTCGCCGGAATTCTGGTCCAAAGACGCGTATCGCGCCAAAGTGAAAACCCCGTTTGAATTGGTCGCTAGCACCGCTCGCGCCCTCGATGCAAACGTCACGGTTTCTCTGCCGCTGGTGAATTGGGTGGGCCGCATGGGCGAGCCGCTTTTCCAGTGCCAGCCGCCGACAGGCTATTCGGATAAGGCGCAGACGTGGGTCAACACCGGCGCGCTGCTCAATCGCCTGAATTTCGCGCTCGGCTTCGCCACGAATCACCTCGCCGGTTCCACCGTCGATCTGCGCGAAATGTTCGGCGACCAGGCCGCGGCCGATCCGGAAATGGCTCTTTCGCGCGCACTCGATCTGTTCCTCGATGGGCAAGTGGCCCAGGGCACGCGCGACACGCTTGAGGCGCGCCTGCAAGATCCGCAAATCCTGCAAGCGACGCTCGACGATCCGGTGAAGCAGGTGAACGAAGGCCTGTTATCGGGTCTTGTGTTAGGCGCGCCGGAATTTCAGCGCCGTTGACGCTTTTTGGTTATGTAGCGGCCGACTCGCTTTTCAGTCGGGTTTTTATTGCACATTAGAACGGAGCACTTATGAATATTTCCCGTCGTTATTTCCTTAAGGGCGCCGGCATTTCGATGGTTGGCATGGCGTCGCTGCCCGCATTCCTGCAGCGTGCGGTTGCCGAGCTTCCGAGCGCCGGCAAAAAGAAAATGGTCGTCCTGTTCCAACGCGGCGCCATGGATGGGCTCAACGTCGTCGTCCCGTTCGGCGAGCCGAATTACTACAATCTGCGCCCCACGATCGCGATTCCGCAACCGAACCGCGGTGGCCAGGACGCCGCCATCGATCTCGACGGTTTTTTCGGCCTGCACCCGAGCCTCGCTCCGCTGCAGCCGCTCTTCCAAAACAATCAACTCGCGATCGTGCAGGCCGTCGGCTCGCCCGATCCCACCCGCTCGCATTTTGACGCGCAGGATTACATGGAATCCGGCACGCCCGGCGTGAAATCCACCGAAGACGGCTGGCTCAATCGCGCCTTGCAAGCTGCGCCCGAACCTGAATCCTCGCCCTTTCGCGCCGTCGCGTTCGGTCCTTATCTTCCGCGCACTCTTCAAGGGAGCGCCCCGGCCATCGCCATTCCCGATCTCGATCAATTCAAAATGTACGGCCCGCAGATGACCGTCGAAGGCGGCTTCGAAGCCATGTACGCGCAAACCGTCGATCAGGCCCTGCGCGGCGTCGGCACCGAGACTTTCGAAGCAGTCGATCAGCTGAAGAAAATCAATCCGTCTTCCTATCAACCTGAAAATGGCGCGCAATATCCCACCAGCCGTTTCGGCAAAAGCCTGATGGAAATCGCCGAGCTCTTCAAGGCGGACGTCGGCCTCGAAGTCGCTTTCCTCGATAGCGGCGGCTGGGATCATCACGTCAACGAAGGCGGCGTGCAGGGCCAGCTCTCGAATTTGCTGCGCGATTTGGGGCAGGGAATCGCCGCTTTCCATCAGGATATGGGCGACCGCATGGGCGACGTCGTTTTCGTCAGCATGTCCGAATTCGGCCGCACCGCGCACGAAAACGGCAATCGCGGCACCGACCACGGCCATGCCAATTGCATGTTCGTGATGGGCGGCGACGTCAGAGGCGGAAAGGTCTATACACGCTGGCCCGGAATGAACGACGGCCAGCTCCACGACGGCCGCGACCTCGCCGTCACCACGGATTATCGCAGCGTCCTCGGCGAAATCATGGCCAAGCACCTGGGCCAGAGCAACTTGAAGCCTGTTTTTCCGGGCTTCGCCAACGACCCACGCCAGTTCCTAAGCCTGATCAAGGCTTAGCGGTTCGGGTGTTGCTGCTGGTATTGTTCTCGTCCGGAGGGTTTTGCTTCTTTTTTTGCGGCCTCCGGCTGTCTCCGATCCGTCTGCATCCGATCGCCAATCGACCTTTTCCTTCCTGGCGACCGCGCCAAATCATTCCACCGCTTCCATCTATTGCGCGCGCGATGTACGATGG
>DATJOL010000038.1:0-106461 GCA_035507075.1 Candidatus Aquilonibacter sp.
TCCGGCACCATGACGGCGATGAATCCAGCTACGAATAAAATTGTTTGGCAGAAACGCACGACATTTCCGATGGGCACCGGCAGCGGTTTTCTGAGCACCGCGTCCGGCCTGCTATTCCATGGCGAATCGGACGGCAGGCTCGTCGCTTACGACGTTAAAAACGGCAATGAATTGTGGTCTTTTCAAACGGGCGCCGGCGCTGATGCGCCGGTGATCACTTACGAGGTGAACGGGCAGCAGTACGTCGCCATCGTTGCAGGCGGCAATAATTTCCAGCTCTCCGCGCGCGGCGATAATCTCTGGGCGTTCAAGCTTGGCGGGACGATGCCGCCCGCGGCAGCTCCGCCACCGCCGCCTTTAACTCAGCCTGCCGCGCCTGAATTCGGCCGCGGGCGTGGCCGGGGCCGTGGCGCGCGCGGAGAACGGGGTGCAGCACCCGGCCCTGCGGCGGAATCGCCCAGTCCAGCGACGCCCGTGACGAATGGCGAGGGCGCCCCGCCCCAATGAATTTGCCACGCTAAATCTCAACGCGGATTCTCGACCGGGGGATGCAACGAACGGGAAAAAGCCTCAGTTGGCTGGCACGCCGGAAAGGTTTCGTTTAATAAACAACTTTAAATGCCGGCGCCGCGCGAAGCAGTGCCGCATTCACGGCACGATTGCGATGCCCATGCCCGCAACAGTCAGCAGCCCGCATCGTGCACAGGTTTCGCCGCGTCAGCATGGCCGGATTGCTACACCTTCGGCGTCGGCTGGCGTGCCTCTTCGTTTAAGATGCAGTTCCCGGTGACAAAGTCTGAACAGCAATGCTCTCGCGATCGAGGTCCGTCAGTCCCCGCCCGATTATAGCTACCCGGTGGAAGAGAAAACTCATACCGATTTTGCAAAGCTCAGGCTTGTTGACGTTGTAAAAGATCAATACCGCTGCTTCATAAGGCCGCACCAAGCCAAAATACAAATCGTCCCCGCCGCCGTAATCTCCATTGCCATAGTTGAATTGAAACGTGACGTGCCTGTAACTGACTCTAAAGGATGGTGCGCTGCATGCTTCGGCATCCCGGAGCACTCGCCGCTCGGTGACCCAGATCCAGAACACCACGCCTATCAGGTAAAGCGCCGCACCCATCCAGCACAGGATGTCCGAGTTCAAGCCCGGGGTAGAAAATATCGCGAGAAAGCTGAATCTCCAGAGGGTTCCGTTGGCCGCGGTGGTAACTAGAAAGCCGACGGCGATGGAGGTCAATAAGAATAGCAGCCATAATCTCGCGGTCTCGACCCGTACGGCCAACTGATCATGCTCGATCACTAGATTGCGCTGAAGGTCGGCGCGCTTAATCGTCGTTCGGATGACGAAGACATCCCTTCGTGGATGAAGCGTGAAGCCGTATGCCACAGCAGAAACAAAGGCTATTGCCACAAGTGCTTCAACGGCAGGCTCAATCGCCGGCAATAGCAGCACTAGAACCAACGTGATTGCTGCGGCCACAAACATCCCTGGCGATCTCATGCGCAAATCGTATCAGCTTAGGATGTGCCGGCGGGAACTTCGTTTCATGGTGATTTCGGCAAGCGGCGCTTTCGCAGATTGCTGTTCCTGTAAGTCAAATGCTCGCGCCGAACATTACGGTACCTGCTGTTTGCAGTAGGTTTCTTTCGTGAACGTCAGCAGCACGAGGGCAATCGCTGACCATCCTACGATCAGCAGCAAGCCCATTTGATAGGCGTGCAATCCGTATACGTGAACTCCACCGGCGATTTTGCCGGACCACTCTTTGTCCAAGACCCATCCTATCGCTGGTTCCAGGATTGCCGCACCAACCATATTGCCTATATTGACGGTGGCATTCGATGCGCCGGAATACTGTGTCGGCACTGATTCGCGGCAATAGGCAAAGCCAAGAATCACGGCACCGCAGGAGAAGCTCGTGATCGCGGCGATCGGGATGAACGCCGCCAGCGGCAAGCCATTCACAAAAAACATCACGAACCAGCCCACGGTGGAGATCAGGCCTCCCGCCAGATAGATGGGCTTGCGCCGACCAATTCTGTCCGACAGATCTCCGCAGATGGGACTCGCCACCGCCCAGCAAATGATCATCACGGACGATACTGCGGCCGCGATCGTCGGCTTCAAACCAAACCGCACCGTAAGGAAAGGCACGGCCCACAAACCCGTGAACGCGATCATAGGGCCCACGAAACCGCCCTGCGCGAAAAAGATCAGCCATGTGTTTCGGTAGCCGAAGATTTTCAGGAAGCCTTTCCAAAGGTCAGCCGCTTTAACTTTGCCGCTCTGCTCGGCCGCAGTGCTTGCATACGTTGCGAACCCCGCGTCCGAGGGATCGTCCTTCACGAAAGCCCACGCGAGCGCGGCAAACAACAAAACGACCGCTCCGGAGCCAATGATCACGGCCCTCCAGCCAAAATGAACGATCATGAGCCGCAACGGAACCTGCGCCGTAAGCGCGCCGATATTCCCGAAGAAAAGCCCCAGTCCGGCGAGCATCGAGAACCGGCGCCTGGGGAACCAATGCGCCCCGATTTTCAGCAGCACCAACCATTCCACCGCCGTTGCCCCGCCGACGATCGCCCTTCCTGCACAAGCAAGATCGAAGTTGCTCGTCGCCCCAAAAAGGAAAGTCCCGGCGGCTGCCAATAAACCTGCCCAAGTAAGCAGCTTCCTGGGTCCCCAGGAGTCCACCAACACGCCGGTGGGAACCTGCATGATCACGTAAAGGTAAAAAAAGATTCCCGAGAGCGTTCCCAGGCCAGCGGCATTCGTCTGGAAGGACCGCATCAGCTCCGTGGTCATCACGGCTGGCGAGACGCGAAGATAGTACCCGGAGAGATAAAAGAGCGCGCCGATTCCCCAGATCAGCCAGGCCAGATGCAGCGGCGGGGATTTTTTTCCCGCCAAAGCGGGCGAAGAGCCGTTTGCGACCGGCGCGGGCGAAAGCTGCGAATCGCTCGGCATATCAGTCGGACTCCCTGAGCCACAAGAATTCGATTAGCAGTTTCCCGATGGCGGCAAGACCTAAGCGCATCACAAGAGGGCGCAATTCAGCCGCGGAAGCCTACCACCAGCGGCGAGCCCCACACAACCTTTTAACCGTATCCCGTGCGGACTGGTCCGTAGAGTGCCTGCTCCAGGTTGCATCCAAGAAGATCCAGCCAGCCGGAAGAGCCGTTTCACGGGAACGCTCGTCAAAATCATTGTGTTCCGCATGCTCCCTCTCTAAGTTCTCTTCATGTAACCGCGTGACACGGTTACGTTTGACCTCTAAGGACTTGCACCGCGCGTCCCTTTTGGCATAAATGAGCCGCATGCATAGACGCGAATTCATCCAGATGAGTATGGGTTTGGCTTTGGCAGCAGAAGCAGCCAAGGGCGCGCAGTTCCCGGAGTTCCAGCAGCCCACGCCGGCAGCGCCGCACGTCCCGCCCGCCCATCCTCTCAAGATCGACGCCTACTCCCGCCACCTTCAGTGGCTTCGCACTCCGGACGAAGTAGCCCAGGCTTGCGTTGACATGGGCTTCACGGGCCTCGACATCACGGTCCGTCCCTATCCCGGCCACGTCGACCCCACCAAGGTCGCGCAGGATCTGCCGCCGTTCGTGAACACCATTCGCAAGCACGGTATCGATGTGGACATGATCACGGCCCCGATTACGGACGCCGATTCGCCTAACGCCGAGGAAATTCTGGCAACTGCCTCCTCACTCGGAATCACGCACTATTGGTGGGGCACGTTCCGCTACGACGCGACACAACCGGTGATGGAGCAGCTCGACGCTCTCAAACCTCGCGTTGAAAAGCTCGCCGCCCTCAACGAAAAATACAAGATGAAGGCGATGTATCACACCTACGAAGGCGATCGGACAGTCGGCGCCGCCATCTGGGACCTTCTCTACGTGTTCAAGAATTTCGACCCCGCTTACATCAGCTTTCACTACGACGTCGGCCACATGGTCATAGCGGGCGGCGGCAACACCTGGGCGCTGAACTTGCGCGCTGCCGGGCCCTACATCGGCGGCGTTTCAGCAAAGGATTACGTCATCAAACTCGACCTCGATCTTTCAGGAGGTGGTCCTTATGCGGGCCAACCTCTTGGCGGCTTCTTCGGAGCACCGGGCCGCGGCCGCGGGGCAGCTCCCGGCGAAGGCCGCGGCGGTGAAACTCCTGGAGCCGCTCCGGCTGGCGCGCCTTCCGGCGGTGAAGCTCCCGAGGGGCCCAGTCGAGCGGCTAACGCTCCTGAGGGTGCTGCCGCCGGCGGACGCGGAGCTCCCGAGTCAGCAGCGGGCCCTGAAGCTGGCGGTCGAGGCGGCGGCCGCGGGGGCCGTGGCGGCTTCCCCGGCGCGGGCGGACGCGGATCTCAGCCCAGCCGCGGAGGCGGCGGCGCGCCGAACGAATATCGCGTAACGCCGGTTCCGCTCGGCGATGGCTTAGCCAATCTTGACGAGCTGGGCCAAATTCTCAAGGAAATCAATTTCTCGGGTCCTGTCGAAATTCAGGCCGAATATCCGAATGGCGGCGCCGAAAACGGCCTCGACAAAATCACGCTTCCGCGCGAAATGGTTCTCGGCGCGATGAAGCGCGATCGCCTGGTTTTGAAAGCGGCATTCGAACAAGACGACTTGATGTAGCGCAAATCGAAGCGCCTCGGGTTGGGAGTTAAACGTAGCGCCGCGGCCTTCAGCGCGGCAGGCCGCCGCGCGGATGTCGCAACACGAATGTTCGTGCACCCGCGGTGGGGGAGAACAAATGAAGAAAGCATTTTCCGCAGTCGCCGTGGGAGTTGTCGCTTGCGCTTCGCTCGTTTACGCGCAAAAGGCCAGCACCGGCTGGGCCGCCTACGGCAACGATCCCGGCAGCACCAAATATTCGCCTCTGAAGCAAATCACGCCGGAAAACGTTTCAAAGCTCAAGCTCGCCTGGACCTACGATACCGGCGAGAAGGGTGGCACAGACGAAATCACGCCGCTCGTGATCGGCAACGTGATGTACGTCGCCACGCCGCAGGAACACGTGATCGCGCTCAACGCCGAAACCGGCAAGGAAATCTGGAAGTACGCGCCTCAAAGCAGCGAACCTCGCTTCAGCGAGTATCGTGGCGTCTCCTATTGGCCCGGCGACGGCAGGATCACTCCTAAAATCGTTTTCGCTTCCGAAGGCAAATTGATCGAGCTCGACGCCGAGACGGGTCAGTTGAATACGTCATTCGGTGACAACGGCATGGTTGATTTGATCAAGGGCCTCGATCCTAGAATCCCGGCCACTCGCTATTCCGTCACTTCCCCGCCCGCCATCTACAAAAATTACGCTGTCCTCGGCCCCGAGCTCGGCGAAACCGGCCGCTACGGCCTGCCCGGCGATCCTCGCGCCTTCGATCTCCGCACCGGCAAAGAGATTTGGAGATTTCATCTCGTGCCGCAACCCGGCGAACTCAACCACGACACCTGGCCCGAGGACGCGTGGCAGGATCGCTCCGGCCCAAGCCTTTGGGCGCCGATCACCGTCGACACCGAACGCGGCATCGTCTTTTGTCCCGTCGGGAATCCCACCGATCAGGCTTATGGCGGCACGCGCCCCGGCCTGAATCTTTACTCGAGCACGCTCATCGCTCTCGACGCCGACACGGGAAAACTGAAGTGGTATTTCCAGACCACTCATCACGACATTTTCGACTTTGACCTGAATTCTGCGCCCACCCTCATCACGGTGAATAAAGACGGCACGGAAATCCCCGCCGTCGCCCAGATGACGAAGCAAGGCCTCCTTTTCATCCTCGATCGAACCACCGGCAAGCCGATTTTCGGTGTCGAAGAACGGCCTGTACCGGCGAGCGACGTTCCAGGCGAGCAAGCATGGCCCACGCAGCCTTTCCCGATCAAGCCCGTTCCTCTCGCGCGCATGGGCATGACGCGTGACGAAGTCAGCAAGATTTCGCCCGAAACCGAAAAGACTTGCCAGGAGCAGTTCGATAATCTCGTGCAGATGGGGCCGTTCACGCCCTACGGAATCATTCCCACACTGGTTTTCCCCAGCTCCGAAGGCGGCGGCAACTGGGGCGGCGTAGCATTCGACCCCAACGAGGGCTACATCATCGTCGATACACGCAGTGTCGGCACCAACGCCCACGAGGTTCCCACCGACTCACAGGGAATCAAATCCTACAGCAAAATCAAAGGCCCCTTTGAAGATCAGGACGGCTTGCCCTGCAGCGCTCCTCCGTGGGGCGAACTCATCGCCGTCAACGCCAACACCGGCGACATCGCGTGGCGCGTGCCGCTCGGCGAATACGCCGATCTCAAAGCCAAAGGCGTGCCCATCACCGGAACGCCCAACGCCGGCGCGCCGATCGTGACCGCCAGTGGCTTGATTTTTGTCGGCGCCACCACGGATTATCATTTCCGCGCCTTCGACGAAAAGACGGGCAAAGAATTGTGGTCCACGCAACTCGAAAACAGCGCGATCTCTACGCCCATCACCTATCAAGCGGCCAATGGCAAACAATACGTCGCCACCACCGAAGGCGGCGCCGGCCATCTCGCCGCGTTCCTCCGCCCGCGCCAAACCGATCCCCCGCGCGATCTGGTCGTCGCCTACACATTACCCTAGATTGAGGCAATGGCCGGTGACGGCGGTTCGTTGCGGCGGCTTTCAGGCCGGCGAGTCCCGGTTTTTTCTGAGCGTTTGAGCTAAATCAAATTTGAAGAAAAGCGAAGAGCGCGTACCTGAAGGTGGCCCTTGGGAAGCGCACGCGGCGATCTCTTGCCTGTTTCAGCGGTGAGGACATCCCGGCCAGCAACATGGCCGCCGCATTCCCTCTTTCAATTCCGAGCGCACGCGCGCGATGTGTTGCCTTCTGGTTTCCGGTTTCTTCACGGAGATGACCCAGCAAATCCACTCGTTGCGCGCGAGCGGTGTGATTTCCTCCCATTTTGCGCGCGCGGCCCGATCAGAAATCAGGGCCTTTCGCAAATCCGCCGGCACGGCGTGCACCGGACCTCGTGAGATCGTTTTCTTCGCCATGAATTTCGTTCCACATCGTCACACAATTGCACCCGCGCCGGTGCCTTCGCTGCATCGCGTCACTCCAGCTCAGCGACCAGCCTTCCATACTCGTGATGGGCGTGTTTAAATTCCTTCCCCAATCGCTTGTGAAGTTCATCGTCAGCCGGGACGGACGCAGGACGCGTGATATACGCCAGCAAGGCTCGATGGGCGGCGTCCATGCGCTCCCTTGCAGCCTCGACTTCTTCTCGAGTAGACATGGTGCTCGTAGCCAAAATACCTTTCCGCGAGCCGCGAAATCCAGGTCGTCACAGTCGGCGCTGGCCGTCTCCTCTGGCTCCCGCTTTTCGCCTCAGAATTTCGCAGACCAGCGCATGATACCATGCTGCAATTTCCCAGCACCGCGCCCTACGTGATTTCATCTGAGATCGACCTCAGTTCGGCCGAAAAGCCGCCGACAGACGCGAAGCAACCACAGCGAGGCGATGCTCCCTCGTCCACGGCAGGGCTCCCGGGACATAACTGTTGTAGACGGGTGAGGGCTCGTTATCCGGTATCGTGCATAGACAATTGCTTACTTGGCGGGTCCCGCAGGGCCGATCACGCCAGCCTTGCGCAAATCCTCGATCTCCTCTTTGGAAATTCCCCAGCGCCGCAAAATTTCGTTCGTCTGCTGCCCAGTCGTATCCGGCGCAAATGCTTCGCTTGCCTCGCTCGCGCTGAATTTGATCGGATTGACGAGACCGCGATATTGCCCGACTGTCGGATGCTGAAGTGTCTGTACCAACCCTTGCGACACAACCTGCGGATGATCGAACATTTCTTCGATGGTCCGCACGGCGCAGCACGGCACGCGATCGCCGAAAATCTGCTCCCATTCCAATGCCGAACGCGTTGCCAGCGCAGCTCGAATCTTCGGAACGATCTCGTTCGCATGCTGCGCTCTTTTTCGAACGGACTCGTATCGCGGGTCGTCAGCCAGTTGGGGCAATCCCGTCAGCTCGCACAGCGAGCGCCAGAAATGCGGAGTGTTCGCGGAAAGATAAATCGACCCGGACTTGGTAGGATGAATCCCCGTGATCCCGCCGGAACGCAAATCCCGGTTCACGTCCTTCGGCTCGCCGTCAGCCCACACAAATCGCCCGGATTGCATCGCGAGCGCGCTGGCGAGAAGGGAAACGCTCACATATTGCCCCTCGCCCGTTTTCTCTCGTTGGTAGAGCGCGGCCGTCACGGCATAGGCCAGCAGCGAAGCAGCGTAAAAATCCACCACCGACCCCATGACAATTTCCGGCTGGCCACGGCTCGCGCCCTGAAACGCGCATATCCCGGTCATCGCCTGGAGCACTTGGTCATACCCGGCCTTCTCCTTCAACGGTCCGCTCTCGCCGTAGCCCGTCAGCGCGCAGTAGATTAGCCGGGGATTTACTTCCTTCAGCCGCTCATAATCGAGCCCAAGCCGCTTCGGAACCGATGGCCGCAGGTTGTGTACCAGTACGTCTGAGGAAGCGGCCAAACGGTGCAAAATAGGCGAACTTAAGGGGTTTTTTGCGTCAAAGTTGACGACCCATTTGTTCCGATTGATTCCGATGTAGGCCCGCGATTCGCCCGCAAGCGTCGAGGGATATTGCCGAAGGGTATCGCCGCCGGGCGGCTCGATTTTGAGCACGTCCGCGCCCAAGTCGGCGAGCAGCGTGCAACCGTATGGCGCTGCAATGTAAGAACTTAAATCGACAACTTTGATTCCGGCGAGAGGGCCGCTGCGCATTCGCCGATTACTATCAGAAAGTCTGGCTATTGTAAAACCTGCCGAAGATCTCCTGTTCGGTGGGCCTGTCTTCAGGGATCGGCTTGCTCACCCAGGTCGTGTTCATGAAGTGCTTAACTCCAATGTTCTCGCTGGTTATATTGCCTCCCCAGGTGCCGCAGCCGAGACTCGGAGTCATCGGCATCCCATTCGTAAACGACCCGGCGTTGCCGCGAACCTGCGGCTGCCGCACCATGATCCGGCTTACCGGTGCCATAAGTGCAAGCGCATCAATATGCGCGTCGTTAAAGGAATAAATCCCGCACGAGTGGCCCTTGCCGCCGACCTCGAAGATCATCTCCACCATCTTCAAAGCGTTGTCGAAGCCCCTGTATTTGAAAATTGAAAGAACGGGTGACAATTTCTCGCCCGAAAAGCGATGTTCTTTGCCGATCTTGTCTTCTTTGACGATGATGAATTTCCTGTCTGCGGGGATGGCAAATCCCGCTTTTTCAACGATTTTCGCCGCAGGTCGCGCAACGGTGTCGAGCGTGCGATACCCTTCGGCGTCCCACATCACCGCCTCTAACTTCTTCTTTTCACAATCGGATGCCAAGTAGCCGCCTTCTTTCTGCAGTTGCTGCAGAAACCTGTCATAGATCGATTCCTCCACCAGCAAATTGCCATCGCACGAGCATCCAGACCCATTATTGTGGGTCTTGCTGATGCGCGTGTTGGCCGCGGCTTCGGCAATGTCGGCCGTCTCATCGATCACCATCGTCGCATTGCCGGCTCCCACTCCGTACGCTGGTTTTCCCGCACTATATGCCGCCTTCACCATCGCCGCACCCCCCGTCGCGATCGTCAAATCGCAAATGGACATCAACTCCTGGGCCAGCGGAATGCTTGGTTTTTCGATGCATTGGATGCAATCTTCAGGCGCGCCCTGGCTCTTCAATGCCGCGCGCAAAATGCGAGTCGTCTCGATCGCAGTCCGCCTGCTGGCCGGATGCGGAGAAAAAATCACGGCGTCCCGGCACTTCAGGGCATTGATTGCCATTCCCACCATCGTTACAACGGGATTTGTTACCGGCAGCAACCCCGCGATCACTCCGGCAGGCTTTGCGTATTTCACGATTCCCTTTTGCGGCAACTCCTCGATCGCGCCCACGCTTTTCTGCCGCAGAGCATCGCGCAAGATGCCTACAATCTTGAACCGCCGGGCCGGCGCGCCGTCGATGTTGCCCATATTGCTCTCTTCCACGCCCATCACCGTGAGCGCGACGAACGTCTTCTCATTCGCGATCGCCCAGGCAACGCCGCGGGCCAAATCGTCGACGCGTTCCTGATCGTAGCTCTCGGTAACTTTCATTGCTGCGCGAGCGTTTCGCAAAAGCTCCTGCGCATAACTCTTTTCTTCCTCGGTAATCGATCTGGCCATATATTTGGCTCCGTAATGAGAATATTGGCTTTTGGCAAGCGTCTTGGGTTTGACTGGCGAAGCCTAGCACCTGCCGGAGAAGGCCAACAAGCCTGTTACCGTGTCAGGGCCGCAGCGACAACGCCGCTCAAAAACATCATCAACAGGCGTTGGATGTGAAAGGTGGACCGCGCGGCTCGGCGTTCCAGGCGGAAAGGGCTACTGTAACGGTATGCCACCGTTACTTTATTGTACGCCGTCGAAGGTCGATGGTAGCGTGAACGCGCTTCAGCCGAAGCCTGCCGGGTGTCCGTGGTCTCATCACCCGAAAGGCGCCGCTTGGGCCGAAATGCCCATGCGCTAACCGAAATCACTCAAGTTCTGGGACGAAGGGCGCACAGATGACCGGAGCGATGTTCATAGCCGAATGTTTGAAGCAGGAGGGCGTCACCAAAGTATTCGGTCAATGCGGCCACACAAACTACGCACTCATCGACGCATGCCACAAACTCGGGATCGAATATATCTCCTTCCGTCATGAACAGATGGCCGCACACGCCGCCGACGCCTATTTTCGCGTTACCCACAAACTCGCGGTGCTCAACGTGCACCTTTCGCCGGGAATGACAAACGCCGTTACTGGCGTCGCAACGGCAGCTGCCGATTCGACCCCAATGCTCGTGATCACCGGTAACACGCCTTCTTATCACCACGCGCGCGAACCCCACCAGGGTATCCGCTTCCACGCGGACGCCTCGCAGGGCGACATCTACCGTCCGTTTTGCAAGCGCGTGTGGCGCGTCGACGATGCCAAATTTCTCGTCGACGTCATGCCCCGCGCGCTCAACGTCGCGCAGACGGGCCGCCCAGGCCCTGTTTTGCTCGACATTCCCATGGACGTCTTCTCCGAACAGATCAGCGCCGAGCCCGTCACCGTGAAGCGCCGCCCAAACTACGCTCGCGCCGCGGGGCCGCGCGAAGGCATCCTGAAGGCGGCGGATCTTCTCTTCAGCGCCAAGAAACCCATCATTTTCGCCGGGAACGGCGTCCTCCTTTCGGAAGCATCGTGCGAACTCAAGCAGCTCGCCGAACTTACCGGCGTTCCCGTCGCCACTACCCTGATGGGCAAGGGCGCGTTTCCCGAAAAGCATCCGCTCGCGCTGGGGACGACTGGAATTTGGGGAACGTCTGCGGCCAACGAAACCGCGCGCGAAGCAGACGTGATCATCGCAATCGGCACGGGCTTCGGCGAAGCCGATTGCAGCTCGTGGAACCCGAAATACACCTTTGCGATTCCGCCCGCGAAGCTCATTCAAATCGATAGCGACCCTCAGGAAGTCGGCAAAATCTATCCGGTCGACGTCGGCATCGTCGGCGACGCCAAAGCAACCTTGCGCGAACTGATCGACGCGGTGAAAGCCGACGGCCGCCACGTCGAGCCCTGCCCATGCCGTACGCCAAAAGTCGAAGAGCGCAAAAAGAACTGGCGCGAACAACTGGCGGCCAGCCAGTCTGACGGAACCAAGCCGATTCATCCCGCCCGGCTGCTTGCCGAAGTCTCGAAGGTGCTCGACGACGACACGATTGTCGTTACCGACGTCGGCTGGAACAAAAACGGCGCGGCGCAGCAACTCCAATCGTCCAGGCCGGGTACTTTCATCACTTCGGGCGGCCTCGCGACAATGGGTTTCGGACCCGCCGCCGCGATCGGCGCCAAGATCGGCGCACCGAATCGAAAAGTCGTCTGCCTCGTAGGCGACGGCGGCCTCCTATCCGTCGTCGGCGCCCTCACTACCGCCGTAGAACTGGGCACGCCGGTGCTTTGGGTCGTCTTCAACAACTTCTGCTTCTCTACCATCCGCACCGTTGGCACCACGTATTTCAATAATGCCTATGGGACGGAGTTTCGTAAGCCCGATGGCACTCCTTACAATCCGGACTTTCCTCTGATGGCCAAAGCGTTCGGCATCGAAGGTGCCCGCGTCGATGAACCGGAAGAACTCGGCGCAGCCTTGCGGAAGGCATACGCAGCGGACGTTCCGTACCTGCTCGAAGTGCGCACTCGCGGCGACGTCCCCATGCCCCGAACCGGCTATTGGGACATCGCCGATTTCCTCCGCCTCGGCAACGACTGAGCCGTAATCGGCGGCTAGCTGAGAGCGCGTTCAGCACCATCGGCCTGACCGATGTGTGCAGATTGCAAGCCCAATTCTGCTTTCCCCGCCATGCTCCGCTCTGTAGCGGTAACACTACCGTTACTTCCTTGTGGTTCTTCCTCGTGCGCAATTAAATTGCGCCCAGCAATTCGTCAAAACGGGGGATGCTACGATGAAACGAGTTTTTGCCCTACTTCTTCTGGTGTGCTTCCCGCTCCTTTATGCACACGCACAGGCTACGGCCCAGATTTCGGGAACTGTGCTGGACGCAAGCGGCGCTGCCATTGCAGGCGCCCAGGTTCAGATCACGAATACCGGCACGAATGCCGTACGCACCGTCCAGAGCAGCGATGACGGGTCGTACAGTTTTCCAAACCTGCCGATCGGCCCGTACAAACTCGACGTGTCCAAGCAAGGCTTCACAACCTACGTGCAGTCGGGAATCGTGCTGCAGGTAAACACCAACCCTACCGTCAACGTGACCTTGCAGGTCGGTGCCGTCACGCAAACGGTTGAAGTGCAAGCCAACGCAGCCATGGTCGAGACACAGAACACCTCGGGCCTCGGGCAAGTGATCCAACCGGAGCAAGTAAACGATCTTCCCTTGAATGGCCGTCAAGCAACACAGTTGATCCTCCTATCTGGCGCCGCGGTAAACAATACCGGTGTCGGCGGAGTCGCGAACAATCTGGATTACGAAGGGCCGGGCGGCTCTGGTGTTGTGGCGTACTCCGTGGCAGGATCGCAGGGCAACGCCACAAACTACTACCTCGACGGCTCGCTCAACATGGATTTCCGGACAAATGTTGGCGAGCCGATGCCATTCCCGGACGCGCTCCAGGAATTCAAGGTCGAATCGAATGCTCTGCCTGCGAACGAGGGCAGCCATCCGGGCGGATCTGTAAACGCCGCCGTAAAATCAGGAACAAATTCTTTCCATGGGGACCTGTTCGATTACCTGCGGAATACCGCGATGGATGCTTACACGGAGCGGTTCGTTCAAAGTAACGGCAAACCGCCCGCCGGCGCACCGGTGCCAGATAACCTGAAGCGCAATCAATTCGGAGGAATAATCGGCGGCCCTATAGTCAGAGACAAGCTTTTCTTCTTTTACGGATATCAAGGCACGAGAGAACGAGTGCAGGGTGGCACGACGACCGTGCAAGTCCCTACGACTGCAACGCTGGCAGGAGACTTCACAGCCATGCTTGCACCTCCGTGCCAAAAAACTCAGGTCTACTTGAACGATGCCTATGTGACCGCTCACGACAGCAACGTCCTGCTGCCGTCGTTGCTGTCCACTCCTTCCGCGGCGGTCGCGGCAAAGCTGGTGCCCTATCTGCCCACGCCCACGGATGCCTGCGGCACGGCCGTGTATACGACGAAGACAAGCGATGATGAGAACCAGAGCGTAATGCGCGGCGACTGGCAACGCACCCAGAATGATTCGATTTTTCTTAGATACTTCATCACGAACTACACGCTGTTCCCAAATTACACAAACCACGACATTCTCACGGCAAGCGCCCCGGGCCTCGCGGACCGCGTTCAATCGGTTGATATCGGCGACACCCACATTCTGAACCCGCAGCTCATTAGTTCGCTGCGTGTCGCTTTCCTCAGGACCGCGACCGTGCGGACATCCCCAGCCGGAATTCCAACCTGGAGTCAACTCGGTGCCGCGGTTACGTCTCAGGTCGCAAACTATACTGGACAGAACTCGGTCAGCGGCTACTTTTCGCCGACGGATCCTGCCTTTCCTGGCTATGACTACGAGAACACCTTCGAGATCTCGGAAACCATAGGCTGGACCCACGGCGCGCACCAAATGACATTCGGGTTTGCTGGCGAGCACGTGCAAATGAACAACGATGGCTTGTTCCAGGTAAACGCGAACTTCACGTTCAGCGGATCCATTACGAACAACGCGCTAGCCGACTTTGTCACCGGCAATTCGGGCACCCTCAAGCAAGGGAACGGGCAGCTGGGCCGCGATTCGCAAAATATGCCTGCGTTGTTTTTTCAGGATAACTGGAAGGTGAGTCGCACCTTCCAGCTGAATGCCGGCTTGCGCTGGGACCCGTTTATTCCACAGTACACGAAATACAAGCAAGCTTCCGATTTCAATCTTGCAAACTACTACGCGGGTACGGAGAGCAGCGTGTACCCGAATGCGCCTCCGGGAATTACGTTCCCCGGCGATTCGGGTTTTAACGAAAAATCCGATACGAACGCTCACCTGTGGGATTTTTCTCCGCGCCTCGGAATCGTTTGGGACCCGCGCGGGAACGGACGCGAAACGATCCGCGCTGGCTACGGCCTGTTCTACGACACGAGTGTACTCTGGAACACAATGCACATCGTGCTGAATCCACCCTGGGGCCTGACTCTTAGCCTCACGCCCAACGTTCAAAACTTTATTTCAAACACAACAAACCCCGCCTGCGGCGCCGGTTGCAACGCTGACGCTGGGACGATCGCCAACCCTTGGTATAACTACGCGGGCGGTAATCCGTTCCCGTCGCCTCTCAATCCGCCCTCAAGCTTCGTGTTCCCTCAACATGGCACCTACGTCTTTGAAAACCAGGATATCAAGCCCAGCAATGTCCAGCAGTGGAACGTGTCATTCCAGAAGCAGCTTGGTGCGAACTGGCTTATCTCGGCCAGCTATCTAGGCAGCAAGACGACACATCAGTGGGCTGGCTACAACTTGTCCCCAGCTGTCTTGATCACTGCCGGTATGAGTGCGCCTGGCATCATCAGTGACGCTGGCGTCACCCCGACAAGCGGCTCATGCACGCTTTTGTACGGAGGCACAGCAATCGCCAACGAAGTCACGTTTAATCCTTGCAACGGCAATGGAACATCGAGCCTCAGCGCGAAAACGCAAGGTGCTTGCACACCGCCAGCCGCGCCATGCGGAATCTCGGTAACGAACGACAACGCTCGGCGAGCGCTCACCCTCGCCAACCCCACGGAGGGCCCGCTTCTTGATGGCGGAATTGTTCAGGATTTCTCCTCCGCAAACGCTGCCTACAATGGCTTGCTGGTATCGGCTCAGCACCGCCTTAGCCAGAACTTTTCCGTTTTAACCAATTTCACCTGGTCGCACTGCATGGATCAGACTGAGATCGGTCAGGACATCGGCAATGCCTTCGAAAATCCCTCCAACCGCAAGGCGGACTGGGGACCATGCGCTTCAGACCGGCGGCGGATACTAAACCTGTCGATCGTCGCACAGAGCCCTCACCATTCACAGCGTCTGCTTCAGGCGCTGCTTGGAGACTGGCAGGGATCGGGAATCTTCACGGCTACATCCGGCTCCTGGCTCAATGTGACGGATGGTGAAGATGTCTCGCTCACAAACGTAGGCGCAGACCGGCCGGACGAAATCGCAAATCCTTTTGTCGCTGGCCCCGTAGCCGCCAACCCAAATCCTGCCTGCCAAATCGCGGCCGGCACGTCTTCAGGCGGCGTCAATGGCATCGCGCCGACCACCCTGCACACGATGCTCGCCTGGTACAACCCGTGCGCATTTGTCGCAGCGCCCTTGGGTAGTTACGGCACCTTAGGGCGTGACGCCATGCTGGGTCCGGGTAACTGGAATTTCGACGCCGCAGTCTGGCGCACCTTCCCGATTTCCGAAAGGTTCAAACTCGATTTCCGGGCTGAAGCGTTTAATGCTTTCAATCACTTTGAGATGGGCAATCCGGGAACCGGGCTATTCTCAGGGAACATCAACACAAGCAACCCCAACTTGACGGGGCGATCGACAACGGCAGGCTACATAGGCAGCGCTGCTGCACCACGTATCATGCAGCTTGCTTTGAAGCTGACTTTCTAACGCGAAGACGAATCGCTGCCACTCGCGGGCCACGAGAAAGGATTGGAACTCGTGGCCCGCGAGTGGCATTCCGAGAATTCCGTGGACACTCATAATCACCCGGCCCCGTCCCCCGCAGGGTCCCCGCATGCATCCGAAACTCGTTTGGATTATGATGTGGGCATGTCCCACCGCAGTTCCTTGCAGCCCGTGTGTGAGATCACGGACGAACAGGTCCGCCAGCAGCTCGATCGCGTCCTCAACAGCAAGACTTTCCAGCACGTCCAGCGACTGAAGCGCTTCATGACATTTGTCGTCCTCGAGACGAAAGCTGGGCGAGGCGATCAGTTGAAAGAATTCGTGGTGGGTGTGCAGGTGTTCGATAAGGAAGCCTCCTTCGATCCGCGCAACGATCCTATCGTGCGCGTGCAGGCGCGGCGATTGCGCACCCGGCTCGCGGCCTATTACGCGGAGGAAGGCCAGAACGACGAAATTTTCATCGAGCTCCCGAAGGGCGGCTACGCTGTCGTTTTCAAGCGCAGGGAGCCGCCTGCCGCGCGCAAACATGTTCCCGCCGCCCTGGCGCGGCGAAACACGATCGCCGTGATGCCGTTTGCAGACCATAGCGCCGGGCATGAATTGGATTATTTCTGCCAGGGCATCCGCGAAGAGATCATCCACGCGCTTTCGAAACTGGATACTTCGCGAGTAGTGGCGCGCGATTTGTCGCAGTTCTCCACCGGCGAAAATTCGCTCGGGGAAAGCGGTCTCCACGCCGGCGTGATCGTCGCCGGAAGCGTGCGCAAGTCCGGAGACGACCTGCGCGTCACGGCGCAGCTTATCGATGGCGCGAATGGGAATTATCTCTGGTCCGAATCCTTTGATCGCAAGAACTCGAATATTTTTGCGATTCAGGAGGAGGTCGCCCAGAGCGTCCTCAAGCGCCTGCAAGCCGGGGTCACGCGGGCCAGCAGCAGCTCATCGTCGCGGAATCCGACGGAAAACTTGGCTGCGTACAACTTCTATGTCCAGGGCCGCTATCACCTCAGCCAGCGGACCGAGGAAGGCCTTCGCAAAGCGATCGAATTTTTCGACAAGGTCATCGCGGAAGACCCGCGCTACGCGCAGGCCTATTCGGGTTTGGCCGATGCATACGAACTGCTCGGGCACTACGGCGTTCTCGCTCCCGCCGACGTGTGGACCAAGGCCGCGTCAAACGCAGCTTGGGCCGTGCTCCAGGACGAAAATTCTGCCGAAGCGCATACTTCGCTCGCGCATGTGAAGTCGACGCAAGACTGGGATTGGCTCGGCGCCGAACAGGAATTTAAGCGCGCCATCGAACTGGACTCGCGCTATCCGACCGCTCATCACTGGTATGCCGTCGCTTGCCTTGCGCCACTGGGCCGCGTGAGCGAGGCGCTGAATGAAATCATGCTCGCGCATGCGCTCGACCCGATTTCACTGATCATCGCGCGAGACGTTGCCATTGTTCATTACTACGCGCGCGACTTCGAAGCCGCGCTCGATCAATGCGATCACACGATCGAGTTGAATCCGCATTTTGCCCCGGCATATTGGGCGCTCGGATTGATTCAGGAGCAGATGAGTGATTTCGAAGAGTCGCTCGCCGCGTTTCAGCGCGCGATCCAGCTCACGCCGAATAGCCCGCGCATGCGCGCCGGCTTGGCGCGCTCACTCGCAATGTCCGGCAAACACAAAGAGGCGCAGCACATCCTGAAAGAGATGCAAAGCCTCTCCGAAAAGCGATACGTCTCCCCGTTTGAATTGGCCTCGGTTCATTTCGCGCTTGGCCAGTCTGACGTTGGCTTCGAGTGGCTCAAGAAAGCGTTTCAGGACCGCTGCTTTGAGCTGATCTCGATCAACGTGGATCCGCGGTTCGACTCCATCAAGTCCGACCCACGTTTTGCCCCTCTTCAGGGCCAAATGAAGCTCTAAAACACGCCCTAAATCTCGCCGGCAGTTGCTCCCACAGGCTTCGATTAGAAATGCGCGGCTGAAGCCTGCTTACAATAGTAAGAAAATCGGCGTCGCTAAAGCCGTGAGGACGCTACCGGCTATACTGTGGCTGCGATGGTCGCCACTATGCGCAGCGAGAGGGGCCCTGCATACAGGATAGAGAATCACCACGGCAAGCCCTGGCGAATAAGGCGAAGAAAAAGCTAATCGATACAGAAAACGATTAGAAATTCTCCTAAGTAGTTGACATACAAAGACTTAAAAAATTCTAATCGATACAGTTTCGGGACCTTTTGGGCCGCTTTTTCCCACTATTTTTGGGGCAGGGCAAACGCCGTAATCGCGTCAGAAGTCGCTGGCTCCGCCGCAAACGGATTGCCGGAGGAAGTCACTGCCACGTACTGGCGTCCGTCCTTGCCCTCATAAGTGCTGGGAACCGCTCCGGCCGCAGCATCGAGCTTGAAAGACCACAGCTCCTTGCCCGTCTTCGCGTCGAATGCCCGAAACCGGTCGTCGTCGGTAGCGCCAACAAACACCAGTCCGCCTGCGGTTGCAATCGGCCCACCGATTCCCGGCCGCCCAGTGTGCTGCTTATCCGGAGGCAGGCTATCGGTGATACCCAGCGGCACCCGCCATGCGATGTCTCCGGCATTCACGTTTACTGCCACCAGCTCACCCCAAGGCGGCTGCTGGCACGGCATGTTCAAAGTGTTGTCCTTAAAGCGCCCTTCAGGGCGCAGCGCCGAGTAAGTGCCGGCACGGCCAGTAAGCTCGTTCGTCCCGACGATGCTGGAGCTGAGCGGCCCGTTTCTCGGATCGGTATAGCCCTGCATCTGCCCCAGATCCTGCACATTGATGAAGAAATATCCCAGAGCCGGATTAAACGCGCCGCCCGGCCAGTTCACGCCGCCAATCTCGCTCGGGAAGTTAACGCGCACATGGCCATAAGTCACGGGCAGAAACGGCCCGCCCAACTCCAGATGATTGTCGTTCACCAGCGCTTTGCATGCTGCCTCCAGCTCCGGCGTCACCGTGGCGATATCATCCATCGTCATGGTCTGCCGCGCCAGAGGCGGAGGCTTCACCGGGAACGGCTGCGTCGGCGACGTCTTCTCAAGCGGCACATCGCTCTGAGGAACAGGACGCTCGACGACGCCATAGATCGGCTTGCCGTTAGTGCGGTCCAGCAGATAAAGCAGCGAGTCCTTCGCGATCACGGCCACGCCCGGAATCACTTTGCCGTTGTGCTTAACGTCCATGAGCAGAGGCGGAGTCTCGGCATCAAAATCCCAAATATCATGATGTACGAGCTGGAAATGCCAGATGTACTTGCCGGTTCGAGCGTTCACCGCCACAATGCTGGAGCTATACAGATTATCGCCGGGACGATCGCCGCCGAAAGCGTCACCCGAGGGCGCACCGAACGGCAAATAGACGATCCCGCGCTTCGCGTCCACCGTCATCAAACCCCAAACGTTCACGCCCGAGCGGTCTTTGGCAGCATCTCCAACCCACCCGCCCGGGTAGTTTGGTTCCCCAGGTTGCGGTATCGAGTGAAATGTCCAGACAAGCTTCCCGTTATGAACATCGAACGCCCTCACATCGCCGGCTGGTCCAGGGCCGCCGTTCTCAGTCGTCCGGCCGCCGACAATGATCAGGTTCTGGTACATGACGGCTGGCGACGAGAGGCCATCGCTGGCATTCGGCAGGTCGTGCGTGATTTCGGGCGTGTCCAGATTCACGATGCCGTCTTCGCCAAAGGACTTGTTGAGATCACCTGTTTCCGCATCGAGAGTGAAGAGCTTGGCGTCTGACGTGCCGACCACGATCAGCGGCGGCGTCTGCTTGTCGCCGGGGAAGTACTCCACCCCACGCGTCGCTGGCTCTCCCGTCGGCAACTTATAATTCCAAATCTCCTTGCCGGTAGTCGGATCGAGAGCCGTCACCTCGCCATAGGGTGTGCCTATGTACATCACCCCGTTCACAACCAGGGGAGTATCCTCTGAGACGAGGAAACTCGTCGGCCCACGACCGAAACCGCCAACGCCCTCCTGAGCGGCCTGCACGGCGACTTCATCCCCACCTGGTCCACGGCCCGCTCCACGGGCTCCAGGTTCGGTTGCTCCCCCCGGCCCTCTCTCGGCTCCGAAGCCACCCCGTTCTCCCGGGCCTCCCGGTCCTCCACGGCCCCGACCTCGTCCCCGGCCAAAGGCTGGAACATAGCCCGCCGGCTTCATGTGGTAGACCCACGCGACGGCGAGATTGCTCACGTTGGAGGTGTTGATTTGCGTCAACGGCGAGAAGCGCATCCCGCCGGAATCATGGCCGTATGTCGGCCATTCGTTCGCATCCGCCTGTTGCGCGGCAGTGCCTGCGGAATCGATATTCGTCTTCTTGGCGCGCGCCCAGAGACCACTAGTAACTGTTGTCGCCAAACCAGCGATGGTTGCAAATGCCGCGGTTCCGATCAAAAACCTTTTCATAATCCAAACACCATTCGCTTTCTGTTTTTCTTGCGGTTCTCCGTTACGACGCGGGCCGCGGACGAGGCGTTGCGTCCGCTTGCGTCAGCCCCATTCCCCACTTGATCGCTTCCAGCCACATCGTTTGCATGCGCGGATCGTCCCAGGATTCATCGGTGTGGCCGAATGTCGAATAAAAGACGCGCCCTTTGCCGTAATTTCTTGCCCAAGCGACGGCGAAATCATGGTCAGTGCGATGAACGCGCGGATTGTTCAGGTTAACTTTGGTTTCGTCGAGCCGCGCGAGAACGCGCACGCGTTTGCGCGAAAAATCCTTCACTTGATAGATCTCATCGTGCGTGACGAACTCGTGGGGAAACGCCTTCATGGCCGGAAAATTCGGGTCTTCCACGATGATCGGCGCGTCAAACGTGGTCCAGGGATGATCGTCGAAATAGCCGCCGATCATCTCGCCATATTCGGGCCAAGTGTAAAACGCCGTGATGGCCGTGTGGCAGCCAATGAATCCTTTGCCGTCGTCATGAATGAACGAGAGCAGATCCGCTTTCTGCTGGTCGGTTAATTCGAGTTCGCCGATGCCGTAGAAAAAGATCGCGTCGAAATCGTTGAGCGTCTTGTAGTTCACGTCATTGCCATTCACATCGGGAACGGCGCTTGTCTCCGCGAACTTGATCGGGTGCTTGGTGATTAACTGAATATCGGTACGGATGTACGTGTCGAAGAGCCCGGTTTTCCGGCCGAGATCGAAGATTGTGGCCATGGCGTGGGAGACGGAGTCATGCTGGTAAATCTTGCGATGGACGTCGCCGATAGCCAAAATCTTTCGTGCGGGAGGAACGGCAAGGGCCGATTTATCCAGGAGCAATGAAGCGAGCGATACCGCCAAGAAAGAGTTGAATTCCCTTCTGCGCATCATTCTCTCATTCGCCCCCTGATTCACCGCAAACGACCCGGGGCTGCGACTTTCGCCGCAGCCCCACGCCGCAATAAGCAAGCAAGGGCCATCCCTTCAGAACGTGAACTTCGTCGCAAACTGCATGACTCGATAGTTATTGGCCACTACGCCACTGAGCTCCCCGAATGTGCTGCTGGTCATACTCGTCGTAGGACCGGTCCAGTTCACGTGATTATCGAAGTTAAAGATCTCCCAACGAATCATGACCGTCTTGTTTTCCCTGATCTTAAAGGTGCGCATCAGCCCGGTATCCACATCGAAGTACGAAGGACTAGGGACATCCTGCGCCCATGACGTACCGAAAGCCCCAAGAGCCTGGGGTTGATAGGCCGCCGGATTCAGGTAATATCGTCGCAGGTTGCAGGTTCCTTCGGGACCCAATGTGCAGTTGTTTCCCGGCGCGATCTGATACCGATCGGATGCAAGCTGATTTTTGTCGACTTGCATCGCGTATGCAAAGCCCGATTGATTTGTGAAGGATGTGTCGAACCCTGTTGTGACTTGGCTGTAAGTGCCGGTGTGAAATCCCCCGATCACCGAAGCCTGCCAGCCCCCCATGATCGCGTTCAAAATCCCGTTGGTGAATTTGGGCGTCTCCGCAATTAGCGACACGTTTACGACATGGCGCTCGTCGGAGTCGCAATTGTGATACTCAATCGCGCGATAGGTAAAGTCCGGTACCCCGGGCGCGAGCGGCTGCGTCTGGGGGTAATAGCTGCCACCTTGCCACTCGTCCTGCACCGGAACCTGCAGGCAATGCGAGTACGTATAGTTGGCCAGCAAGCTGAAATTGTTGCTAAGGCGATGATTGACCGACAAGAGAAGCGCATTGTAGTTCGACGTAGCGCCGGGATCCATTTGAGGAAGGCTCGTTCCAAAATCGTTGGCTTGGTTCGAAGGATTGTTCACACCATTCTCGAACATATACTGGCGCTGCCTATAATTGGTAACACTGGACCTCGCGAAAGGACTGCTCGCCTGACTAGTCATCGCGGAGCCGGCGGCAGAACAAGGATCGCCAATCGGATATGTAGATGTGAGGCCATCCGCCTGACCAGCAAAAGGACCTGTTAGGAACACACCCTGAGTTGTTGAACTAGCCCCAATCGTACAGTTCGTTCCTGTAAGACCGCTAATTGTGGAGCTGGCAGTGGCATTATTCGGACCGGCAAGCCCCGGCACAAAAATGGTCGGATCGGCATTGTAGCCAGACTGCAAATGCCTGCTTCCGTTGCCCATGTAATTCGCGGAAAGCAACCACGAGCCGAATTGATGCTGAATGCTCAAGTTCCACTGCATCGAGTACGGCGCGGGCATATTGATCGGCTGATTCGTATACGTCGCATTGGCCGGGAACGCCGAATTCTTCGAGAGCACCGTGATGCCCGGAAACGGATCTCCACCGGGATAGTTTGCCCACGGTGTGCTGAAAGGCACGACGTCCGACGGATTCGTGTCAGCGTCAAGGATATCGCCCCACGGCGGATTGCTGGCTTCGTGGTTGTAGTTGAAGAGCTCAGCCGCGTTGTTGAAGATTCCGAAGCCGGCCCGGATCGACGTTTTTCCGTTGCCCGTCGGGTCCCAAACGATTCCCACCCGCGGCGCCCATCGATCGTAGTGGCTTTCGCTGTTGGACTTGCCCGGATACCCGGGGTCCCCGGTGAAGAACAGGCCGTCTGGGGCGTTTGTATAAACTGTGGTGTGCTGCTGGGCGACAAATGCCGCCATTTGGAAATTCGAGACGTGATCATTGATATTTTGCGCCTGGATGTAGGGCTCGTATCGGATCCCTAGTTCGATCGACAAGTTATGCCGGACTTTCCAATTGTCGGAAATATACGCCCCGTAATACGGCGACCAGTCGTTATCCAGCAGCGAGTTACCTTGAGTAAAACTGGCGGGCGTTAACAGCCCCAGGAAGAAGTCGGCGTAACCGAGGCCCGTCTTACCTGCGGCTTCGGAGCCGGTTCCCGTGAAGCTAAGGCTGCCGTTGTCAGGGCGCGTGTTCACCGTGTTCGCAACCTGATGGATGTAGTCAAAGCCAAAGGAAACCTCGTGGTTCCCGTGATTCCAGTCCACGTCATCGGCAAGCTGAAACAGGGTGCTGTTGAAGTAGCCAGGATTGGTTCCCCCGCCAAGGAAGCCACCGAAGCCACCCGCGCTAACGCTGATTGGGAAATAGTTCGTCACCAACGAGTGCATCTGAATGCTGCAGTCGAAATTGGATTCGCTCGTCGCACAAACGCCGCCTGTGCCGGTCAGCCCGGAGGGGTCGTGCTGAGGCCCCCCAAAAGGCACAGGGGTCGCCGTCCGGAGGTTCAGGTCGCGATTACCCGTCAGGCGAATGTTGTTGATCAGGTTTCCCGTAATCGTATAGGTATCGCCAATCGTTGTCTCCTGATCACGTTCGTATGTGCCCATCTTATTCAGCTCCAGGAAATCCTTCTGATCCCACGAGACGGGCTGGCTATTGATGGCCAGGAAATATCGGACGAAAACCGTGTGCTTGGAGTTCGCGTTCCAGTCGATTCGGCCGATCGTTTCCTTGTCGGTCATGTTCGCCGAGATCGGCACCGTAACTTGCCCGCAGACCGTCTGCGTCGTATTTCCGGTCGTCGGAGCCGGCGGAAGGTATTTCAGAATTGTTTGCGCCAATGGATTGATCTGCCACGGCCCGGCACTATTGTTCCAAACACCGTTAGTGAAGTCGCTGTTTAGGGCCGTCGTTGTCGGCAGGTTGCAGGTGCTGAGGTTACTCAGCACCGCGGAGAAGTCCCCGTTCAGCTCGGCCTGCGTTGGGACATCTGCGGAGTTACTAGTGGGGTTGGACTTAAGAATTGTTCCCTGGTATCCAACGAAAAAGAACAACTTGTCTTTCTTGATCGGGCCGCCGATGACGCCGCCAAACTGATTGCGCTTCAGGCTGTCTCGAGTGGGCGCATTAGCCGCGCGCGCATTGAAGAGGTAGTTGCGCACATACTCGAAGGCATCGCCGTGAAACTGATTCGTACCGTTCTTCGTGACGATATTTACGGCAGCAGTAGAGTTCTGCCCATATCTCGAGGACAGCGAACTCGTCTGCACGTTGAATTCCTGAATGGCGTCCGGAAATGGCAGCGCCGCATTCAAGTTGTTGCGGGGGTCATTGTTGATTCCGCCGTCCATCACGAAGGAAACGGTGTTGCCCTGCCCTCCGGCCACGGCATCTGTAACCACTGCGTTCGCCACGGTACCGGCACCGTAATTTTTATTCGAGTTCAAGTCGCCCACGCTGCCTCCCGAAGGCGCCGAACCACCAGAGAGGGTGATCAATTGTGCGACTTCGCGTCCATTCAGGGGGAGATCTTCCACTTGCTCCTGGTTAATCACTTGGCCGACGCCCGTGTTTTCCGTTTCGACCATCGAGGCGTTGGCTTCGACAACGACCTGCTGTGTCTGCGCGCCGACTTGCAGCGTAGCGTTCACGGTAGGATTCACGGCGACTTGCAGCACGATGCCGTTCTGAACGTATGTGTTAAAGCCCTGCTTGCTCACCTGCAGGGAATAAGGACCAACTGGCAACTCCTGAATCGTATAGTAGCCCCGCGAATCGGTAACGGCGTTGCGCACCAATCCGGTATTCGTGCTCTTCATTTGTACCTGAGCGCCGACGATTATAGCGCCGGTCTGGTCCTGAACCACGCCCGAAACCTGGTCTGTAGAGACGGCCTGCCCATACACGGCGACGCAAAAAACCGATAACAGCGCGACACAACCCAAAACCTGCTTTAGCTTCATCACCCCACCTCCGTGGCCCTCCGAGGGATGGAAGGCGCAGAATGCTGCTGACCCGACGCAGACATCCCCGACATTTTGAGTAACTGGCGAGGGATGCTAGTTTCGTGACACCATGCTGTCAACGCGGTAACAGTTGCGCCACTGTTAAACGACGTCCGAATTTTCGGCAAGTGATACCATCCGCGCGGTTTGCCTCGCTAAGGATTCGATTTGCGGCGGTTGGCGGTTCGCCGCGCAGGAGAGCTGATATGAAGAGAATGCGCAGTTACCTGTTTTTCGCCGCGGTCGCGCTGTTTGCCGCGGTCATCGTAACGGCCCAGAACCCGGCAACTCCAGGGCCGGGCGGGTTCCCCGGCGGGCGCGGGCGGGGCGGCCGCGGGCGTGGTCCCCGCAACATGAAGACGCTGTTGATCTGGGCGGACACGCGCAACGGAATCGCACAGCATGATTCCACATCTCACGCCATGGCCGTGATCGAAGAGCTCGGCTACGAAACCGGCACTTATTTCAGCTACATCCGTACCGATTCGAACATCATTTCTTACAATCCGCAGATGACCACAGGGCAGCCGGCGAGCGGCGGGCCAAGTCTTGCCAACGTCGATGCGATCTTCTTCCTCGGACACAGGGAAGTTCCCATCGATGCGCAACAAAAGGCTGACTTGCTCAAATTCGTCCACGATGACGGAAAAGGATTTGTCGCGGCCCACGTGGCCAGCACCGCATTTATGGATTGGCCGGAGTTCGGCGATATGCTTGGCGGGCGATTCGATGAGCATCCTTGGGGCATTACTGATGCGAAGATCATCGTCGAGGACCCGCAATTTCCCGGCATGCAATTCTTCCCGCGGCTCTTCGATTTTCACGATGAGTTTTACCAGATCAAAGATTTTTCGCCCGAGAAGAGCCGAGTGCTGATGCGCCTAGATACAAGCACTCTGGACATGACAAAGCGAGGTGTGCAGGCCGCCGACGCGCCCTACCCAATCACATGGGCCAAAATGTACGGCAAGGGAAGAGTATTTTACTCTGCGCTGGGCCACGATGCTTCAACCTGGGACAATCCGGACATTCGCCGCATGTGGTTCAACGCGATTGAATGGGCTCTGGGTTTGAAGGATGCCGATGTGACGCCGCAGCCAGTTTCAACCACGGTTCCGCAAGAGGAACCTCAAGGATACGGCCGCTGAACCGGGAATTAGGCGCCTGACTTGCCGTGGCGAGCACTAAGGCAGGCCGAGCTGGCTGAAAAGCGTTGCGAACCGGGGATCGTTCGCCACGGAGTCGAACTTCGGGTCCACTTTAATCGCCACGAGCTCGAAGCAGCGGTCCTGAAATGCCTTCGTGAGCCACTGGAACCCTTGTTCGAGTTGGTTCAGCGCGAAATAAATCGAGGCCAGCTCGAACGGCGACACGTAGCGGCGCTTGGACTGTTCGCGCAATTCTTCAAGAATCTTGTGCGCCTGTCTCGGCTTTCCGGCGCGGGCAAATGTCCGGCCGAGAGCGCCTTGAATTCGAGGGCTGGGCGGCGAAAGTTGAATAGCGCGCTGAAATGCGGCGATAGCTTCGTCGAAGTCCTCTCGTTCATCCTGCACGAGGCCAAGCGTCCAATACGCTGCGGCAAAATGAGGATTTTGCTCGATCGTGTGATCGCACTGCTCCAGCGCCAGTTCGAAATCCCGCTTGTAATAGTGGGTCACAGCCAAATCGCGGGAGATGATAGAAGAAACGGGATCGAGCGCCTGCGCTTGCAGCAGTTGATCGAGCGCTTCATCCAGCCTCGCCAGCGGAACGAGGCACGACATCGCGTACCAGTGGTGAGCCGTCGCATAACGCGGATTCAAGCTGATGCCACGCTGAAATTCGCGTTCCGCCCCGCGCCAATCCCAGTCCTGCGTAGCCTTCACGTGCGCTAAAGACGTGTGCGCTTCCGCCGACTCTTCGTCCAACAACACGGCCCACGCCGCATTCGAAGCCGCCTTCGTGCAAATTTCAGCCGGGGCGAGCACGCCGTAGTGCGCAAGCAGTCCGTGGGCGTCTGCCAATCCGGAATACGATGGCGCGTAATGCGGGTCTTCGCCGATGGCCTTATCGAAAAACTCGACGGCCTTCGTCAACCCCTGCTCGGTGCGTTGATTCAGATGGTACCGGCCCTGCAAATACAGATTGTGCGCCACCAGGTTTTCAGTGGGTCGACGCGAGGAGCGCGCTGAGCCCGCGCCGGCAAACTCATCCTGCAGTCTCTGCAGAATGCGTCGGGCGACTTCTTCCTGCACGCTCAAGACATCATGCATATCCCGGTCGACCGACTCGGACCACAAGTAGCAATTCGTGCCCGAATCGATCAGGCTCGACGTGATGCGAACCATATCGCGCGACTTTCGGATGCTTCCGCCCACGATCATCGCCACGTTCAACTGGCCGGATGAGTCTTCCCCTTCTTGCACGCTCTCGGATGCCGCCACGCGAACGCTGTCCAGTTTCGAAAGAGCAAGAATGATTTCGTGCTTTAGGCCGTTGCAGAAATATCCCAGATCATGGCTCGGACTGTCGTCCTCATAGGGACGCACGAGGATCGTGTTGCGGCTGATCAAGGCGGCAGAAACAGTCCGCTTCATGCCGACCGTTTCGCGCCGCTGAAACACCGGCTCGTATCCGCCTTTCGGCAATTCGATAACTATTTCGTCATTCTGTCCTTCTTCGCGATAATATCGAACTAACCGGCTTCGCAGCCTTCGCGCTTGCACGCGAACCAGGGGGTCCATTCGCGGATCGAAAGAAGCCTCCTTGCCGAACACCTCGACGCCGATCAAAAACTCCTTGAGCTTGTCACCACGGCCGGCCAGCATCTCGCCCACGATGAAGTCGAGGAACCCTTGCAGCCGATCGACTTGGCGGAAGGATTTGCTGCCCAGTATTCGGCGCAGTTGCTGGCGGATCTTCTCGTCCGTCTCCTTGCCTACCGTAAGGGTTGTGCTTTTCCCCGACATCGAATTAGATTGAGATATGCGCGGATTGTAGCACTTATCGCTCTTTTGCTGGACGGCGCGCTCGGTTTTGCCGAAACAGTCCGCACCCTTTACGGTGGCGGCACGGTTACAAGCTTGTTGCCATCTTCGAGGAACAGTTACGATCACAACCCCATGACCAATCGTATGGCGCACGAAGAAAAAGAGTCGTCCACAACAGCGCGCGCGACGGGCACATTGGCATCGGATGACGGCGTTTCGAACGAGCTGCGCATCGCCTCCTATCAGCTTGTGGATTACCTCGAACGCGTTGGCGTCGATGTCGTTTTCGGCCTGTGCGGTCACACCGTAATCGCTCTGTTAGACGCTCTTGGGAAGAGCCGTGTGCGATTCATCTCGACACGCCACGAGCAGGTGGCCGCTCACGCGGCGGACGGTTATGCGCGCGCCTCCGGCAAGCCCGGTGTGCTTCTCACGCATCTTGGTCCCGGCCTAACGAACGCCACAACGGGCGTTGCGAACGCGGCGCTTGATTCGGTCCCGTTGGTGGTGATCGCCGGCGACATTCCTTCTTACTTCTACGGCCGGCATCCGCATCAGGAAGTGAATCTGCACAAAGACGCCGACCAGTTCGATATTTACCGGCCTTTCTGCAAACGGGTCTACCGAGTGGATCGGGTTGCGGACTTGCCGCGCATCGTCGAGCGCGCTTTCCACCTTTGCAAGACCGGACGGCCCGGCCCCGTATTGATCGACGTCCCCATGGATGTTCTTTCTGCCGATTTGCCCGTCGGCTCATTTCAAAAGGTTCCTCCGGCCATCGCGCCAGCCGCGATCGATCCTGCCGCGGCTTCCCGAATTGTCGAAACGCTTGCGACCGCGGAACGCCCGATCATTTATGCCGGCGGCGGTGTCATCTCATCGCACGCCACTCGCGAGCTTGCTTCTCTCGCCGAGGCGCTTGAAATTCCGGTAGCACATACGCTGATGGGCAAGGGCTGCTTGCCGGACGGCCATCCGTTGCTGCTCGGGCAGACCGGCTTTTGGGGCGTTCCGATCGCGAACGAAATGTGCCGCACGGCCGACCTCATCCTCGCCGTCGGTACGCGGCTCGCCGAGGCAAATTCCAGCTCGTGGAACACGAATTTCACGTTCTCGATTCCACCCACACGCTTGATTCACATTGACATCGATCCCGCCGAACTTGGCCGCAACTATCCGACCGAACTCGGCGTGGTCGCGGACGCGAAGTCCGCGCTCGCATCGCTCGCCACAGCCGCGCAAGGCAAAAGCCATCGCAGCCGCGCCGGCCTTCGCCAAAAAATCGCAGACGGATTAGCCTCATTCGCGTCCAATTGGAAATCGGAATGGGATTCCGATCAATTCCCGCTTCGCCCCGAACGCATTCTTGGCGAACTTCGCAAGGCAGTTCCCGAAGACGGATTTATAGTCACTGACGTTGGTTGGAACAAAAATGGCGTTGCGCAACAGTTTCGCTTCACGGTTCCCGGTACATTCATCACTCCCAGCGGCCTCGCCACCATGGGCTTCGGTCCAGCGGCCGTACTTGGCGTGAAGGTGGCGCAGCCAAAGCGCGCCGCTGTCGCTCTCATCGGCGACGGCGCTTTCTCCAGCAACATGTCCGTTGTCGCTACCGCGATGGAAGCGGGAATCCCGGCGGTCTGGGTTGTGATGGATAATTGCGCCTACGGCACGATTGCCGGCCTGGAAGAGATGCACTACGGTTGGAGTTTCGGTTGCCTGTTCGAAAGCGAGGGCAAGCCGTATAGCGTGGACTATGCCGCCGTGGCCCGTGCGTCCGGCGCGCGTGGCATCGCCATCAAGTCCGCTGGCGAACTGGGCCCCGCTCTGAAAGAGGCGCTCGCGTCGAATTTGCCCACCGTAATTCAGGTGCCGATGGAAAACGCGCCTACGCCTACGCCCGGCCACTGGGACATCAACGACATCTACCGCAAAGGCCAATAAAAAGCGCTTCGACGCGAGCTCCGCATCGTTCCCTTAGGGCGCTCGCGTGTCACGCTGGGCAAAACAATCCCGTTACGGTATCAGCACAGTTAAACAAGCCCACCCGCCCGGAAACTCGGGATATTATCGGTGGTCTTCCGCATCTACTGTTCTAGCGTGCGCATTTGCGCGGGGTGCGCGATGCTGCACGATAGAACTGCAATTCTCATCATTAATCGGGAGCAAGCATGGACGCCTGGCGAACCTCGATCACGCACGTCGACGAGAAAAATATTTGGATCTGCGGCTACGAAATCGGATCTCTCATGCGCAGGCAGACCTTCGCGGGCGCCGTCTTTCTCCTCCACAAAGGACGCCTGCCAAGCGAAGGCGAAAGCCGCCTGCTCGACGCGATTCTGATTTCCGTCTCCGACCACGGTCCGGGTTCGCCCTCGGCCGCGACGGCTCGCCTCGCCTGCTCCGGAAATCGGAAAGGATTGTCATCGGCGATTGCGGCCGGCATTCTTGCAATCGGCGATGAACACGCTGGCGCAGGCGAAGCGTGCATGGCGATCATTGCCCAGGGGCTGCGGCGCGTTAAATCCGAATCGATCTCGATTGATGACGCTGCCGAGCGCGCCGTCGATGACGCCGAAGCTGCGAAGAAACGGCTGCCTGGCCTGGGTCACCGCCAACACGCCACTGATCCACGCAAAGACGTACTCTTCGACTTGGCTCGCGATTATGGCATTGCCGCTGACGGCGTGGCGTTCATGATCGCGCTGGAAAAGGCTGCGTCCAGCAGGATCAAGCCTCTTCCGTTGAACATTGACGGTGTCCTTGCCGCGATTCTCTATGACATGGGCTTTCCTCCGGAATTCGGAAAGTTTGTTTTCGTCATTGGCCGTGTCGCCGGATTGACCGCCGAAGTTGCCGAAGAACTCGCTCGCGAAAAAGCAATGCGCATTCACGTTCCTGTCGTTTATGACGGCGTTCCACCCCGCGAAATTCCTTAAACGCAATGAACAAAAGTTTCAGGAGAAGCATCATGGCACGAGCGATCACAGAAGAAGAAAAACAGTACGCGCAGGAGTTGCTGAAGCGAGCCCGGTGCGCCATGAGCGCCATCGAGGATTACAACCAGGCGAAAATCGACCGCCTGTGCCAGGCTGTAGGCTGGGCGACCGCGAATGAAAAGACCTTCACTCGCCTCGCCTACATGAGCACGGACGAAAGCGGGCTCGGCGACCGCGAAGGCCGCCCGAACAAGCGCTTCAAGATCATGGGCATCCTTCGCGACGTGCTTCGCCAGAAGAGCATGGGCGTCATCGAGGAAATCTCTGAGAAAGGCATCGTCAAGTACGCGAAACCGGCGGGTGTAATCGCTTCTCTCGTGCCCGTCACAAATGCCTCGCTCACCGAAGCGGGCAACGGAATCTTCGCTCTCAAATGCAAGGACGCCATCATCTTTTCACCGCATCCCGCGAGCAGAAAAACCACGAACGAAACGGTCCGCATCATGCGCGCGGCGCTTAAAAAACAAGGCGCGCCCGAAGACCTGTTCCAGTGCATCGAGAAGCCCAGCATTCCCCTGGCGCAGGAGCTGATGTCGATCTGCGACCTCACCATTGCAACCGGCGGCCCCGCCATGGTGAAAGCGGCGTACAGCTCCGGCAAACCCGCTTACGGTGTCGGCGCCGGCAACTCCACGATGGTCATCGACGAAACCGCCAACATCGAAGAAGCTGCGCGCAATACGCGCATCAGCAAGACTTCCGACTTCGGCTCCGGCTGTTCTGCGGACGGCAATCTCGTCGTCGAAGCCACGATTTACGATCGCTTTCTCGACCAACTGCAAAGGGAAGGCGGCTACCTCGTCTCCTGCGAGGAGAAGCAGCTGCTCCAGAAAGTCATGTGGGACGCCGAAGGCCATCGCACTCCGGAAACGGTTGCCCGCTCCGCCTCAAAAATGGCGGAAATGGCGGGCTTTAAAATTCCCGCCGGTAAAACGTTTTTGATCGTGAAGGAAGACAAAATCGGCAAAGAGCACCTCTTTTCGAGCGAGAAATTATCGGTCGTGCTCGCCATCTTCAAATACATCGGCTTTCAAAATGCGCTTGATATGGTGAAGCAAATCTACGCCGTCGGAGGCAGAGGTCATTCTTGCGGAATCTATTCTTTCAACGACGACCACATCCATCAGCTCGCCCTGCTCGCCCCCGTCAGCCGCATGATGGTGCGCCAGCCGCAATCCAAAGCAAACTCCGGCGCCTTCACCAACGGCATGCCGATGACCTCGAGCATGGGCTGCGGCATCTGGGGTGGGAACATCACCAACGAAAACATCAGCCTGAAGCATTACATGCAAGTCACCTGGGTCAGTCGGCCAATTCCCGAGGATCGCCCTTCAGAAGCCGAGCTTTTCGGCGAATTCTACAACACTGAAACAATGTAAACTCGATCTTACGGACGGAAGGCACATGCATAAGCCGGCAGTCGAAGCGAAGCCTCTCACCAAAAATGAACACCTGCTGCGCTGGGTCGAAAAGATCGCCGCGCTCGCACAGCCTTCTTCAATCCATTGGGTCGATGGCTCGCAGCAGGAAAATGATGAGCTCTGCAAGGAGATGATCCGCTCGGGCACGTTTCTCAAGCTCAACGAAAAACTGTGGCCCAATTGCTTCTACGCTCGCTCCGATCCGGACGACGTCGCGCGCGTGGAAGATCGCACCTTCATCTGCTCGCTCTCGAAAGACGCCGCCGGCCCCACCAATAACTGGCGCGATCCTTACGAAATGCGCCGTGAGCTGAAGAGCCTTTTCAACGGCGCGATGCGCGGCCGGACGATGTACGTGCTTTCCTTCAGCATGGGACCGGTCGGCTCGCCTTTTTCCCGCGTAGGGGTGCAGCTCACCGATTCGCCGTACGTCGTCGTGAATATGCGCATCATGGCGCGCATCGGACTTCCGGTGTTCCAGGAAATTGACAAAGGCGAAGTTCGCGTTGTGCCCTGCGTGCATTCCGTCGGCGCTCCGCTGGCGCCCGGCCAGAAGGACGTTCCCTGGCCGTGCAATCGCGAAAAGTACATCGTGCATTTTCCCGAAAGCCGCGAAATCTGGTCTTTCGGTTCAGGTTACGGCGGCAACGCGCTGCTCGGCAAGAAATGCCTCGCTCTGCGCATCGCCTCAAATATCGCGCGCGATGAAGGATGGATGGCCGAGCACATGCTGATCCTCGGCGTCGAAGATCCTCACGGCGAAAAAACCTACGTCGCCGCCGCCTTCCCGAGCGCATGCGGCAAGACCAATTTCGCGATGATGATTCCGCCTCATGGGTTCGAAGGCTGGCGGATTTGGACCGTCGGCGACGACATTGCATGGATTCGTCCTGATGCCGGCGGGCGCTTGCGCGCGATCAATCCCGAATCCGGCTTTTTCGGTGTCGCTCCGGGCACCTCTGCGAAAACGAATCCCAACGCGATCGCCACGCTGTCCTCAAACACGATTTTTACCAACGTTGCGCTGACTCCCGATCGCGGCGTCTGGTGGGAAGGCATGACGGACGAGCCCCCAAAAGAATGCCTCGATTGGCGCGGCCATCGCTGGACGCCGGAGACCGCCAAAGCGACGGGCGCGACAGCGGCGCATCCAAATGCTCGCTTCACCGCGCCTGCTTCGCAATGCCCTTCGATCGATCCTGCATGGGAAGATCCAGAGGGAGTGCCCATCAGCGCGGTCATTTTCGGAGCGCGCCGCGCCACCACCATGCCGCTTGTCTATCAGACGTTCAACTGGACTTCAGGCGTTTACACCGGCGCCACCATGGGCTCGGAAATGACCGCGGCAGCCACCGGAACGCTCGGCAAAGTGCGTCGCGATCCAATGGCCATGCTTCCCTTCTGTGGCTACCACATGGGTGATTATTTCCGGCACTGGATCAAGATGCAGCGCACGTTAAGCGTCACGCCGAAAATCTTCCACGTGAACTGGTTCCGCAAAGATGAAGACGGCAACTTCCTTTGGCCCGGCTTTAGCCAGAATATGCGCGTGCTCAAATGGATTGTCGACCGCGTTCGCGGCCGCGCTCTCGGCAAAGAGACACCGATCGGCTGGATGCCTCGCTATCAGGATATGGAATGGGAGGGCCTCGATTTCCCGCACGAGGCCTTCGAAAAACTGCAGGCCTTCGACCGGGATACCTGGCGCAAGGAAGTTCTTGACCACGAAGAACTCTTCATTAAGCTCCAGGATCATCTACCGAAGGAGATGATCTTCGAACGTGAACTCCTGATCTGTCGGCTCTGATTCCTGACCTCGGTTTCACCAGTGCCGTCTGAAGCGCGCGGCGCAGTCTCAAGCAGCGCTCGTCACCGCCGATCTGAGCCACTGTTCCATCGTGTTGTGATCCACGAGCCCTGCCTGCTGCGTCACCGGGCGTCCGCGGAACGTCACCACGAAATTCGGAATTCCCCGCACGTCAAAACGTCCCGCGAGCTGCGGATATCGATCAGTATCAACCTTCAGCACCAGGGCTTGGCCTGCCATGTCCGCGGCCCTGCGCTCGACCTCCGGCGCAGCCGCGCGACACGGTCCGCACCACGCCGCCCAGAAGTCAATCAGCACCGGCACGGGCGAATTCTGCACCACTTCGTCAAACAATGCCTCGTCTGCCGCGAGCGGCTCGGCAAGCGCCGGCAGCATCGACTTGCACGCCCCGCACTTCCCTTCCATCGCAAGATACTTCGCCGGTATCCGGTTCCTCTGTCCGCACGAAGGGCAAACTCGAATCGCCGCCATATCAAACCCTCTGATCCCGAATGCGCAGATAATACCACAGGCAATTTCGCCGGGCATGATCGCTACGCTCATTCATTTGCTGGCTCCTTGTGGGACCAAAGGGCAACCCACGCTCGGCGAGGTTGACCGTCTGCCCCGGTTCTGTAACCATTGCGGGGCGAAATGGCGCACGCTCCGGCAGCGCCGGTCGCGGGTGAAATGGATGAAACGCAGAATCGATAAGGTCGCCGTGCTCGGCGCCGGGACGATGGGCGCGCGCATTGCCGCGCATCTGGCGAACGCTGGCATCCCTTGTTATTTGCTCGACATCGCGCCGCGCGAATTGACGCCGGAAGAGCAGCGAAAAGGCCTCACGCTCGAAAGCCCGGCTGTACGTAACCGGATCGTGATGGCGGGCCTCGAAGCGGCAAAAAAGTCCCGGCCCGCAGCTTTTTTTACGACCGAGACGGCTCGCCTTATCACCCCCGGAAATTTCGAAGACGATCTTGCCTGGTGCGGCGAAGCCGATTGGATCATAGAAGCCGTCGCGGAAAATCTGGAAATCAAGCGCACGCTGCTCGAACGTCTCGAAGCCGTGCGCAAGCCCGAAACCTTCGTCACGTCAAACACCTCGGGCTTACCGATTCACCTCGTAGCTGAAGGGCGCTCGGAAGATTTTCAGCAGAACTGGGCCGGGACGCACTTTTTCAACCCGCCGCGTTACATGAAGCTGGTCGAGTTGATCTCCGGGCCGAAAACAAAGCCCGAAGTCCTCGAAACGCTCGACGAATTCTGCGACAAGCGGCTCGGCAAAGGCGTGGTTCCGGCGAAAGACACGCCGAATTTCATCGCCAACCGGATCGGAACGTTTTCGATGTTGAGCGCCATCAATCAAATGGTCGCGCTCGACATGACGGTGGAGGAAGTAGACGCTTGCACCGGACCCGCACTGGGCTGGCCCAAATCCGCCACCTTCCGCACGGCGGACATAGTCGGGCTGGATGTGCTGGTACATGTGGTCCGCAACATTTACGAAAACGCGCCCGATGACGAATCGCGCGAGATCTATCGCGTCCCGCCAGTGATTGAAGACATGATGAAGCGCGGCTGGCTGGGCGAGAAAACGGGCAGCGGCTTTTACAAGCGCGTAAAAAAGGGCGACGAATCGGAAATTCTCACGCTCGATTGGAAAAAGATGGAATACCGGCCGCGAGAAAAAGCGCGCTTCGGATCCATCGAGGCCGGCAAGTCGATCGAAGGCACGCCCGCAAGAATTCGCTTGCTGTTGGGCCCGGCGCTGGAAGGAAAAGACGGAGACAAGGCCAACAAATTCCTTTGGAAGTCGATCGGCGCCACTTGCCTCTACGCCGCGCGGCGTGTGCCGGAAATCGCGGACACAATCGTTGAGGTCGACCGCGCCATGCGCTGGGGATTTGCCTGGGAACTGGGGCCGTTCCAAACTTGGGACGCCGCGGGCGTTGAGTCCATGGCGAAGGCGTTTGAACGTGAGGGCAAGCCATTGCCGCCGCTTGTAACGAAGGTGCTCGCCTCTCCCGCGAGGTCCTTCTACACCAGCGAAAAAGGCACGACGAGATATTTCGACCTCGGCTCGTCGACGATGAAGCCCGTGGGGGAGCCACCGGGCATTTTGATCCTAAAATCGATTAAGGAGCGGATGCCGGTTGTACGGGAAAACTCCGGCGCTTCGCTGATCGATCTGGGCGATGGCATTCTCTGCTGCGAATTCCACACCAAGATGAACGCCATAGGCAGCGACATCCTCTCGATGATCCAGGCCGGTGTGAAACGTGTTGGCGCCGATTTCGATGCGATGGTAATCGGCAACCAGGCGCCCAATTTTTCTGCAGGCGCGAACTTGCTGCTTTTGCTGGTCAGCGCGCAAGAGGCGGAATGGGACGAACTGCACCTAGCCATTCGCCAGTTTCAGGGTGCGACGACGGCCATCAAATATGCGCGCGGCCCAGTGGTCGCGGCGCCGGCCGGGATGACGCTCGGGGGCGGTTGCGAAGTTTGTCTCCATTCCGCTCGGATTCACGCTGCGGCGGAAACATATATTGGTTTGGTTGAGGCGGGCGTAGGACTTATCCCTGCAGGTGGCGGATGCAAAGAGATGCTGATCCGCGCCGCCGAACATGCCGTGGCGGGCGAGGATCTCGACCTCTTTCATGCGCTGAAGCCCGTCTTCGAGAATATTGCGATCGCAAAAGTGTCAACGAGCGGCGAAGAAGCACGCTCACTCGGCTATTTCCGCTCGACGGACCTGATCGCCATGAATCGTGATCGACAAATCGCCGACGCAAAGCAGACCGCCCTAGGCATGGTGCGCGCCGGCTATCGCCCTCCGGTGCCCGGCGAAATACGCGTCTTGGGAGAGGAGTTTTACGCAGCGGCCAAGCTCGCAATCCATATGATGGTCCGCGGCGGATATGCCTCGGAACACGATGCGCTCGTGGCGAAAAAAGCTGCGTATATTTTGGCGGGCGGCGGGATCACGTCGCCGCAGATGGTGAGCGAGCAATATCTGCTGGATTTGGAGCGAGAGGCGTTCGTGGGCCTCTGCGGCGAGCGCAAAACGCAGGAGCGGATTGCGCACACCCTCAAGACAGGCAAGCCCCTGCGGAATTAGCCTGTGACACGTTCGGTCAGGCAACTGTTTAGGAGCCGGGGCGTTCTTAAAGTCTGGCTTTTTGGATAGGCATAACACCTTTATACTCGTTCGCTGGTTTGTGCGGGCCGGACAGAGCGCCCTCCGGAAGCCACAAGGGAATGCGGCGGTTCCATCGTTCGGATCCATTTGAAAATCTGTCCTTCGGGGAGACTTGATGAGACGCGGTCCTGGTAACGAGCTAACTCTGTGCTTGCGCGCGCTGGTGCTGGCAGTGGTAGCCACTCTGGCTGCGTGCGGAGGAGGCGCGTATAGCAACGGACCGAATCCTCAACCGGTCACGACGACAGGTACGGCCATTATCTATCCACAGAGCCCAACGATTCCCGTGGGCGGAGTCGTCAATTTCCTTGCCGCCGTCCCTGGCCAGTCGAACTCGACCTTCACATGGGCCGTCAAGGGGGGCGGAACAATCAATTCGAGCAGCGGTGTTTACACGGCCGGCACGACGGCCGGAACGGCAACCGTGACCGCAACCTCCGGCAATTACGTCGGCACGGTGCAGGTGACAATGACATCCGCTTCAAGCAATAGCGTGACGATGAGCCCCGCAGCTCTCTACGTTCTCGCCGGCAGTACGAAGCCCATGACCGTGCTTTTGGGTGGTCAATCCGACAATGCGAACGTAACCGAGTGGGATGTGAACGGCTCCGCTGGGGGCGATACGCTACACGGCACCATCGATAATTCCGGAAATTACACAGCTCCGCTGACGCCCCCCCCCGGGGGAACGACAACGATCACTGCGAAAACAGCGTCCGGTGCAGCCAATGCCGTCGTCACCGTAGTCTTTTCCAACGCCTCTCTTGCCGGACCGTATGCGTTTTCGTATACCGGCATGGATTCAAAAGGCTTTCTTGAGGTCGCAGGCAGTTTCGCGGCAAGCGGCGCCGGAACGATCTCGGATTTGACCGAAGACATTTCAGCCGCCGACATCAAGCCGAAGACCGTCACCCAGGGGACGGGAACCTGCACGGTCGGCCCCGACGGAACGACACAAGCGACGATGTCCGACGGCACTACCTGGGAATTTGTCCTTGCAGGGAACACGCCCGCATTCGCGGGCCAGCCGGCACAGGAAGCAATTCTTGTGCGTTTCGATAAGTCTGGCTCAGGCAGCGGCACGATCAACCAGCAGAATTCCGCAGAAATCGGTGTGCCATTGCCCTTTGGAGCATACGCGTTCCGCATCGTCCAGCCAGGCAGCTTCAAAACCGTGTTTGCCGCTGCAGGCAAATTTCAATCGAGTGGGCTGATCGGGAATTCGGGTTCCCTCAATCCCGGCGTTTGGGACGTAAACCGAGCAGGCACCGTCTCCACGGACGACACGACTCTCGTGGGTTCCTTTACCCCGGATGCGTCGAACCCCGGGACCGGAAGAGGAACGCTTACGTTGACGACCTCAGTAAGCCTATCGACCCAGAGTACCTTCGTCTTCGCTTACTACGTGGTTGACAACACGCACGTGAAGCTCATCGAAACGGATGGCACGACCTTCGCGGCCGGCGATATTTACAACGCGCCCAACAACAACGGCTTGTTCAGCACCGCTTCTCTTACCAAGGGAAATTACCCTTTTACGAACGCCGGCTACAATGCTAACGGCGCTTACAGCCAGGGCGGCGTCTTTGTTTCAAATGGCGCGGGTGGAATATCGGGCGGCGAAATGGATGTCAACGCCGGAGCCGGTTCCATTTCGCTGGACGCCACAATCACTAACACAAGCTATACGGTTGATCCCGCCTTCGGTCGCATACAGTTCTCGATCAGCGCGTCGCTTGCCCTAAAAACCGTAGGCACTTGGAATTTCGCTGGATACCAGACGGCGAGTGGCGGTCTTTTGATGGTGGAGACCGACAGCGTAAACGTGCTGACCGTCGTTTCCGGCAACGCCTACTTCCAGAGCAGCAGCAGCGGGGGCCTGCAAGGCGGCTACGCTTCTGATTTCAGCGGGCTCAAGTCCGGCGTCGAGCAAGACATTGCCGGCGAGTTCATTGTGAACAACACATCCATCTCCACCGGAGCTCTGGACTCGAATACGCTGGGCGGAGCGACCACGCCAGGAGAGCCGATCACGCAGGCGCTTGTCGTTGCGCCAGACGTGGATGGGCGCGGCACCGCCATCATCTACACCAAGCCGCAAAATTATTCCATCGCCTACTACGTCATCGACCAAAACACCGCGCTCGTCATCGAGTCGGACGCCGTAACGAACATGACCGGCATGCTCGCTAGGCAATTCTGAAAAACGCCGCCGCAGGAGCCTTTGCCTTCATATCTCCGTCACTCGTGCCCTTTCTTTTCCTGAGTTCGCCTTGCGGCTTTGACGCCCTCTCCAATGGCGTGTAAGAGGGTTCCCAGTGCACTCCGCCAAAGTGGAATCATGCGTTCCCTTGGATGTTTTGATTCAGGTCCTGCCATCGCGATTGCTCCTCTGTCGGTGCCCTGTTGTCGGCGCCCCGTGTCCTGCTCCAGCTCCTTGGCCTTCGATCTGCCTTCCTCGCCGCTCATAAACCCTCCCAAAATTCCGATTAAAGGAGAGAGATTAAGCGGGTCAACATGGGCCGCTGTAACCGGAATCATTGCGCCAGCAAGTCCCCTGCTTTCTGCAGGTTTCGGCTCGGCCTTTCGGCGGCACGCCGCGGACGATGCTTTGCGCACAAACAGCCAACCGAGGTACGAACGTACTATTGTGGGCTAGTTCTAGTACTAGGAAGATTAGGTCTAGTCAACGGCCCTCTTCAATTTCAAGAATGAGCTTCTAAGAGGAAATTCCTAAATGACGCTTTCAAAAGAAACTCTGGAACCCGCGAGCCCACTGACCAAGGCCGCCTCGACGTCCGCACCGGCAAAGCCGGATTTGAACCGCCTTCGCGCTGACGCCGTCTCTCTCGATGTTCCGGTGCGGGTCCACGGCTCGCGCGTCACCGAGGTGGTCCGCGGTACTACTCCTCACACCGAGCCTTTTGAGGAAGAAGCCTCCACCATGATCGTCTTTCCGCACGGCGGAGTTGTTCGGATGGCAACGGCGGTGAACGTTGGCCAAATGCTCGTGCTCACCAACCTGCGCTCGAATCAGGATGCGATCTGCCGCGTGGTAAAGGTGAGGGCATACTCCAATACCCAAGCCTACGTGGAAGTGGAGTTCACACATCGGCAGCAAGGCTATTGGGGCGTCCATTTCCCGGCGGATGACGAAGACACTATTGCGAGCGCCGCCCCTCCGCCCGCCCAGCCAGCCACAGCGGACGCCGAGAAAAAACCTCTGGTCTCCTCCGTCACGGTGAAAGTTGAGAATCTGCCGAAGCCCGCCCAGCTGGCAAAGACTGAGTCTGCTTTTGCGCCCATCGGGTCGCACGAGGACATACAACCTGCAGCAACGCACACGGAAGCAAAACCACGCGTTCCAGCACCAGCCCCCCCCCCCGTTCGCCTTCCAGCACAGCCTGTTCAAGCAGTTGCTCCGCCTCCTGCGAAAGTCGCACCACCAATGCGGTTAGAAGAGCCCGAATTAGCAGACGCTGAGCCCGCTGGAGTTGAGCCTCCGGTTCAGGCCGCTCAGCCTTCACGTACCTTCGGCACGCTCACCGGTGGCGGAACAGAGCGCCCCGCCCCGGCATCGCCTTCGGAGTTTGGTGTGCGTCTTGATTCAGCCGTTTCCGGCCAGGCGCAGACGCCAGTTCCTCATAGCGGCAATTGGATGTGGATCGCTGCCTGCGTATTTTTCCTCGTGGCCGGTTTGGCCGGCGGCGCTGTGTACTTCCGCCAACATCCCTTTGGTGCGCCGTCTGCAGCATCCCAAAACGTGAATTCGTTGCAGCCTATCCCACAGAATTCTGCTCCTGTCGTGGTACCGCCGGCCAATGGTGCGGTCTCGGCGGCTCAATCCTCAGCTCCAACGACGACTCCCGATCAGCCAGTGCGGCCCAGCATTGAATCTCAGCCGCAGCCAGCTGCCCCGGCGCAGGTCAGGCCGAGCAACAGCTTTCAACGCGAAGCTCACCTCACCGCTCCGCCAACGCCGGCCCCGAATTACACGGCGAGCGATGCGCGTCTGGTGGCCCGGCAGATCGAAACCGGCGCTGTTGCCGCCCCAACCGTTGGTAGCGCCCCCGCGGCTGCAGGTGCTATGCCCGACGTTCTCGGTTCGGCAAGCGCGGCCCCCGCGCCTCCTCCGCCACCTTTGGTGCGCGTCCGAGTGGGAGGCGTAATCGTCGCTCCCAAGCTGGTTCATTCCGTGGCGCCGAACTACCCATCGGGGGCCCGGCAAGCCGGAATTTCCGGAAACGTGGTCATCGATGCGCAATTGGATAAGTCTGGCAACGTTAGTTCGATGAAGGTTGTTTCCGGTCCTCCAACCTTACAAAGCGCAGCGATGGTCGCCCTGAAACAATGGAAGTATCGACCGGCAACGCTCGACGGCGTTCCGACCGCAACCGAGATCACTGTGACGATCAAGTTCCAGCAGCAGTAACACTTTCCGCCAGCTTGAGCTTTCCCGCAGCGCCGCGGGCCTGATCCGCCAAAAGGAGGCCCGCGGCGCTGTTGCATTTCGCGGGGCAAAAGCATCCAATAGCGCTAGAAATCGTGAACTGAATAGTGAGGTTTGTATGCGAGAAGCCGTAATCGTAAGCGCCGTGCGCACAGCCGTCGGGAAAGCCGGTAAGGGAAAGCTACGTGCAGCTCGTCCCGACGATCTTGCTGCCGCCGTAATTTCCGAGGCGATCGCGCGCGCGAAAGGCCTTGAACCGAAAGACGTGGAGGATGTGGTGATCGGCTGCGCCATGCCCGAGGCTGAACAGGGCATGAATGTGGCCCGCATCGCCTCACTGCGCGCCGGATTGCCCGTCGAAGTGCCCGCGATGACCATCAATCGCTTTTGCTCGTCAGGATTGCAGGCAATTGCCGACGCCGCGCAAAGGATTATGGGCGGGCAAGGCGACGTCGCCGTGGCTGGCGGTACTGAATCCATGACTATGGTGCCGATGGGCGGCAATAAAGTCGCGCCGAATCCATGGCTGATGGACCACTATCCCGACACCTATTTGAGCATGGGGCTCACGGCGGAAAATCTCGCCAAAAGGTATTCGATCACGCGCGAACAAGCGGACGAATTTTCGCTCGCCAGTCACCAAAAGGCGATTGCAGCAATTGCCTCAGGCAAATTTAAGGACGAAACCGTGCCGTATGAAGTCTCCTATACCTACGCCGAGGCTGGCGCGAATGGGAGCGGTCCGGTAAAAACAATCACCAAGTCGAAGACAGTCACCACCAAGTTTGAAACCGATGAAGGCCCGCGCGCCGATACATCCATGGAGGCGTTGGCAAAGCTGAAGCCCGCATTCCACGCGCGTGGCACGGTGACCGCCGGCAACAGCTCACAAATGAGCGACGGGGCCGCTGCAGCTGTCGTGATGAGTGCGGAACGCGCCAAATCACTTGGCCTGAAGCCAATGGCCCGGTTTGTGGCCTATGCGACGGCTGGGTGTCCACCTGAAATTATGGGTATCGGCCCCGTCTATGCGATTCCAAAAGCGCTGAAACTGGCTGGCTTGAAACTCGATCAAATCGACGTAATCGAATTGAATGAGGCCTTCGCAGCGCAATCCCTCAGTGTAATCAAGGAACTCGGTCTCGATCCGGCCCGGATCAACGTGAACGGCGGCGCAATCGCGCTGGGGCATCCTCTGGGGTGCACGGGCGCGAAGCTCACCGCCACGATTCTGCGCGAAATGGAGCGCCGCAAAGCGCGCTACGGCATGGTCACGATGTGCATCGGCGGCGGCATGGGCGCGGCTGGCATTTTCGAGCGCCCCGATTGATTCCTCGGGAAGACAGCCCTTGAACGTCTTACACCGAAACGCGAGTTGAAGGGGAGACGAAGTCTCCGGGCGCCGGTCGCCAATCTTCGCTTAGCGGGAAAATTGCACTGACCGTGGTTCCTTTCGCGTTCGACCGCAGGTCGAGATAACCGCCGAGCTGAGCAACCCGCTCCCGCATCCCGCTGATGCCAACACCCATCGCACCGCCGGACGCGAAGGCGCGCTGCTTTTCCGCCGGAATGCCCCTTCCTTCATCGCTGATTTCGAGCGCAACCTGGTTCGGAGTCCAGTCGACGCGCACAATCGCCCGGCTGCTTCCCGAGTGCCGATGGATATTCGTGAGCCCTTCCTGAACGACGCGAAATATCGCGATCTCGAAGTCCGAGGGCAAGCGCCCAAAGCTTTGCGAAAGATCCAAATGGACGGCCAGCCCGGTCCGCTTCGTAAATCCGCCGGTATACCACTTCAGCGCCGAGGGCAGGCCCATTTCGTCCAGCAGCGGTGGATGCAGCAAATAAGAAATCGTCCGGACTTCATCCGAAACGTCTTGCGCGATCGCCTTGCTGTCCACCACGAGCGCTGCTTCCCCGCGGCTCAGGCTTGCCGAGCGGCTCAGCCGGCCAAGATTCATGTTCAAAATGGCTACCGATTGCCCCACGCTGTCGTGCAGATCGCGCGCGATGCGGCGGCGTTCCTCGTCTTGCAGACGGAGCACCTGCGCGCCCAACTTGTGCGCGCATTCTTCGGCGCGCTTGAGCTCCGCCGTTCGTTCCGCTACTCGTTTTTCGAGTTGCTCGTTGAAGGTCCGGAGCGTTTCCGCTTGCGCCGCCAGGTTGTGATTGGCCGCTTTGAGCTTGTTGCGCGAGCGGCGTACGACTTCAGTCGCGGTGTTTATCAGCGTGCAGGCACCCATGTATGTCAGCGTTTCGGAAAGTTCCTTCAGGCTCGTAATGACAAAGAACCCGTGAGAAACGAAAAACAGCCGCACGCAAATGATTCCCAGAGCGCTTGATGCAATGGATGGTCCTAATCCCAGATAAAGCGACGAGAGAACCACAGCCGCGTACACCAGTGCAAAAGGCACATGATCACCGAGAAACGGAACGAGCAGCCAGCGGCCGAACAGCGCCACGCTCGTCAGGGCGAGTGCAAGGGCGTATCGGGTCCACACGCTCGACACCAGCGCAGCAAGTTGGTCCGGCAGGTCGTGGACGAAAGGCGTCTCGAGCTTGCTCTCGGCACCCAAACTCTCCCCGAACAGCACGCCTTCACTCATTCGCGTCGCGGAAAACCGGCTCCCTGAAACCGCCTCTATACCCTGCACGTTCCCTGTCTCCAGTTGGAACCTCCTGTATACAACAGCGAAACACAGCCCGGACGGAAAAAGTTTGGGAATGTGCCCAACTGTTTCAGAGCGGTGCACCTATTCGGCGCTCGAATCCTGTACCTGAATCTCCGTATTGATCGTGGTGCTAGTCCGTCATACACAAGGAGAAGGGTTATGAGTGGATCGGGCCAAAAAATCGAAACTGGCGGAGGTTTCCGCCTTCTCATTGCTGACGACTCGGGCGCGATTCGCCGAATATTGCGCCAGTTGATTTCATCTTCGGCAACTAATTGGACCGTTTGCGGCGAGGCACCGGATGGGCAGGACGCGGTGAGGAAATGCGCTGACCTGCATCCCAACGCAGTTTTGTTGGATTTATCGCTTCCTCTTCTTTCCGGGCTTGACGCAGTCAGAGCTATCCGCCGAGAACAATTGCCCGTGATTCCCATTTTGATGAGCGCGCAAGAACAGGATGTGCTTCATCGAATCGCAGGGGCTGCGCAAGTACCCTACTCCATTTCCAAATCGACCCTCATCGACGGCCTCGTTCCCTTGCTCCAATCCATTTCTTCGCGAGCGCCATCGGGGCGAGAAGCTGCGTAAATTTACCTCAGCCGTTCTACAGAAAATACTGTATTTGGATCGGGCCTCTTTCCTGCGAAGTTGTGCATTATCAATGCTGAGGTTTCACCTGGAACTATATGGCCCACCGAATATGGGTGTGCCGCCTTTCGGGTGATCCTTGAGGTGATTGCTTTGGTTGTTTGACTCGAAACGCACTGGAGAGTCCCGCATGAAAGTAATTTCCGCACGAGCGGCGTGGCGCCTTTTCATTGCCGCACTGTTAATTCTGGCCGGCTTCGCATATATGGGCGACCGGACCGCACAGCAATACGCATCCAGCGAAGCGTGGGTGAGCCACACGAGAGAAGTCGAATCGCAAATAGCGCTGCTGCGGGCCGAAATGGCGGCCGCTTTCTCGGCGGGATACGAAAGCCACGCGGATCCCGCAGCTCTTGGGCGCTATCAGCAGGCTTCGCAGAGCGTCGAGGGCACTCTCGACGCTCTGCAAACATTGACGCAAGACAATCCGGTCGAGCGTGAAAATCTGCGCAAGCTACGGCCCGCGGTCCAGGAACGCATGGAGTTGATCGCGACGGAATTGTCCTCGCAAGCCCAGTTAACGCCCGACCAGCGCGACCAGCTCGCCGACGAGTCCAGCGCCGCCGCGATCACCACGGGCATCCTCCAGGACATGCGCTCGGAAGAGGAGCGGCTTCTCGGCGCGCGCACGATGGTGTCCGATCAGAGTTACCTGCGATTCAGGATGGTTCTCGCCGTGGGCGTGGTTTGCATGTTCAGCGTTCTGATCTTCGCCTTTCGCACTCTGCTCGCGCAGCTCTCGCAGAAGGCGGCCGCCGAGCGCGCCGTTCGCAAGCTTAGCGCCCACATCCTCCGCGTCCAGGACTCGGAACGCCGCCGCCTCGCGCGCGAGCTTCACGACGGGCTCGGCCAGACCTTCGCCGGCCTGAACATGGAACTGGAAATGCTCTCCAAAGCCGCCAATCTCGACCCAAATCAAAGGCAAAGCTTCGCCAATGCTCAGCAAATGGCCGCCGAAGGTTTGTCGCAAACGCGCACGATTTCTTACCTCCTGCATCCGCCTATGCTGGACGAGTTTGGTTTCGAGCACGCCGCGAAATGGTTCGTCGAGGGATTTGCCTCTCGGAGCAAGATCGAAGTTGACCTCAAAATCTCGCAGCCCTTCAAGCGCCTGCCCGAGTCCGTCGAGTTGGTCATGTTTCGCGTCATCCAGGAGGCGCTTACGAACGTACACCGCCACTCCGGCAGCGCCAGGGCGGAAATCGTCGCTACGCAGCATACCGATCGCCTCAGCCTTACGGTCCGGGACTTCGGCAAAGGCATTCCCTTCGACCTGCTTAAGAGCATCGAGCAAAGTGCCGCCGAATCGGGCGTCGGCCTCGGCGGCATGCGCGAGCGCGTCGCGGAACTCGGAGGCTACTTCACCATTGACTCCGGCCCACAGGGAACCATTCTCACCGTTTCGCTGCCGATCGTCGAAGAGGAGCAGGCATACGCCGACGGTGGACCGGACGCGCAGGTGGTCGCCGAGCGCTCCAGGAAGCTTACAGCTCGCGAAAAGGACTTCGGCGGCTTCCCTCGCGTCGCGATCGAGATGTGACTTCTTCATCCATTCCGGGCATACGGTCCGCGTGCCGTGCTATATTTTCTACAGGGCGTTCTCTGATAACAAAACCCGAGGAGTGGACATGTACCCTGAAGAATTTGTAAAACCGATGCGCGAGGAACTGACGCGGTCCGGCTTTCGCGAGTTGCGCACCGCGCAAGACGTCGACGCGGCACTAAAGGATGAGAACCGCACCGTGCTCGTCGTCGTGAATTCCATCTGCGGCTGCGCGGCCGGCAAAGCCCGGCCCGCCATCGTCAACGCGCTCGGCAGCGGAGCGCGCCCGGAAGTGCTTACCACCGTGTTCGCCGGACAGGATCAGGAAGCGACCGCAAGAGCGCGCAGCTATTTCACTGGCTACGCACCTTCTTCGCCTTCGATTGCCCTCATGCGCGAGGGCAAAGTCGCCTTCATGCTCGAGCGCCGCGACATCGAGACGAGCGATCCGATCACGATTTCGCACAAATTGAAGCAGGCCTTTGAGAAGTTCTGTACGCCCGCGGCCGTCCGCCAGTAAAAGCTGAAGCTTTTGAAATTCGTGCAAATAGAAAAGGCGCTGTGAGCAGCGCCTTTTTCTTTGCTTGGAATTTAAGGACGCGCGAAGCGGCCTGTTAACTCACGTTCCTTCATTCCACGAGGCGAGATAAATCTCCTGCTCCGGCGTGAGTTTATCGATCTGGAAGCCCATGGAATCGAGCTTGAGCTTGGCGATCTGCTGGTCGAGGTGCTCCGGAACGGCGTACACCTGATTCTTCAGTTCTTTGACGTGCTTCACCATGTACTCGGCCGAAACCGCCTGGTTCGCAAAACTCATATCCATGACAGCTGCGGGATGGCCCTCTGCCGCTGCAAGGTTGATCAAGCGCCCGTCGCCGAGTAGATAGACCTTGCGGCCATCTTTCATCGCATATTCCTCGACGAACGGCCGCACTTCCCTGTGGCTGATGGACATCCTCTCGAGCGCCGGGATATCGATTTCCACGTTGAAGTGCCCGGAGTTGCTGACGACGGCCCCATCCTTCATGCGCTCGAAATTATCGGCAGAAATCACGTTCTTATTTCCGGTAACGGTGATGAAGACGTCGCCGATCTTGGCGGCCTCGTTCATCGGCATCACGCGGAAGCCATCCATGACGGCTTCAATCGCCTTCGTCGGATTAATTTCGGTGACGATCACGTCTGCGCCGTGCCCCTTCGCGCGCATGGCGACGCCGCGTCCGCACCAGCCGTAACCCGCCACCACCACGCGCAGGCCGGCGAGCAGCAGGTTCGTCGCGCGAATCACGCCATCGAGGGTAGATTGCCCCGTACCGTAGCGATTATCGAAAAAGTGCTTGGTGAGCGCGTCGTTCACGGCGATGACCGGGAATTTCAACGTGCCGTCCTTCGCCATCGCGCGCAGCCGGATCACACCGGTCGTGGTTTCTTCGGTGCCACCGATCACATTGGAAAGCAGGTCGGTGCGCTTCGTCAGCAGTTGGGTCACAAGGTCCGCGCCATCATCCATGGTGATCTGCGGCTTGTGATCGAGCGCCGCGCTGATGTGCTGATAATACGTCTCGTTGTCCTCGCCCTTGATCGCGTAGGTCGGGATGCTGTAATCCTTCACCAGCGAAGCCGCCACTTCATCTTGCGTGGAGAGCGGGTTCGAAGCGCACAGAACGACGTCGGCGCCGCCGTCACGCAGGGTGATCGCGAGGTTCGCCGTTTCGCTCGTCACGTGGAGGCAAGCCGAAACACGAATGCCCTTGAGCGGCTGTTCCTTGATGAACTGTTTGCGGATGAGCTGAAGCACGGGCATGTGCTGATTGGCCCATTCGATGCGGCGCTTGCCCTTGTCGGCAAGACCGACGTCCTTCACGTCTCCTGCAAGCTTTGTAGCGGTTTCCACAGTGTGCTCCCTTTTCGTTTGAATCGGAATTTGAGAAAAGGGGCGCCGCGAATGCGCCCCTTGTGAAAAGCGTGCCCGTTAGCGCGATACCGCGGCGGCGCCGCGGGTTTCGGCGGCCTTGCGAAGCGCATCGGCCTTGTCCGTGCGTTCCCAGGTGAAGCCGGGACCGGTGCGCCCAAAGTGTCCGTATGCCGCCGTCGCGCGATAGATCGGCCGGCGAAGATCGAGCGTCTCGATAATTCCCTTCGGCGTAAGCTTGAAATTCTCGCGGATCAATTCCGTTATCTGCGCGTCAGGAATCACGCCCGTGCCGAACGTGTGGGTCATTACCGAAACCGGTTCTGCCACACCGATCGCATACGCGAACTGCACTTCCACCTTGCGCGCCAAGCCGGCCGCCACGATGTTTTTGGCAACGTAGCGCGCCATGTAGCACGCGGAGCGGTCAACCTTCGAGGGATCCTTGCCCGAAAACGCGCCGCCGCCGTGACGCCCGTACCCGCCATAAGTATCGACAATAATCTTGCGTCCCGTCAGCCCCGCATCGCCCATCGGTCCGCCCGTAACGAACCGTCCCGTCGGGTTCACGTGTATCTTCGTTTGTTTATCGAACATGCGCTCGGGAATGATCGGCTTGATCACTTTCTCGATGATCGCGTCGCGAAGTTCGCCGTGCGTGACGTTCTCGCTGTGCTGCGTCGAGATCACTACGCAATCGACGCGCGCCGGCCGTCCATCGATATATTCAATGGAAACTTGCGATTTGCCGTCAGGGCGGAGGAAATTCACGACGTTTTCTTTACGGATTTCGGAGAGTTTCAAGCAGAGCTGGTGCGCCAATTGGATGGGCATCGGCATCAGCTCCGGCGTTTCGTCGCAGGCATAGCCAAACATCAAGCCCTGATCGCCGGCGCCGCCGGTATCAACGCCCATGGCGATATCCGGCGACTGTTTCTTGATCGACGACATGACGCCGCAAGTATCGGCATCGAAACCATACTTCGCGCGCGTATATCCGACGTCGCGCACGACATCGCGCGCCACGTCAGAGAAATCGACGAACGTTTTGGTCGTGATTTCTCCGGCCACGATGATCAGGCCTGTTGTGACGAGGGTCTCGCAGGCGACCCGCCCCATGGGATCGTCCTTCAACACCGCGTCCAAAATGGCGTCTGAAACCTGGTCAGCAATTTTATCGGGGTGGCCCTCGGTGACAGACTCCGAGGTGAACAGGAACTTCTCATCGGCGTGCGCCAAGACAGTCTCCTTCAGCAGCTACATGATAACGATCGGTGGATTGCCGCAGAACTCCGTCACAATTCAGCCCCACCATGCTAAAGGACGGCCCAAGCGGTGTCAACCAAATGCAGCCGTAGCCACGGCTCATTTTGACTCAGGCCGCTTCTACTTTTTCAGATCGTACGCAAACCGTTTTTGTTTTTCCCTTTTCCTTCGCTTTTGCTCACTTCAGGGGGTCTGTTTTTCTATCGATTAGAAATTTTCATGTTATTGAAAAGGAGCGACTTGCGGCGATTTCTAATCGAAAATACTATCGATTAGAGATTTGCGCTTTTCCGGCCTCTTTTTCGAGATTTTTCCGGCACCCCGGCTGCGAAAGGCAGCCACCGAGCTGCTGGCTAAGGGTCGCCAGTGATGCGTTCATTGTTTAGTCCCCTTCAAACAGCAGTTTATCACGGCATGTACTCACAAGTCAATAAGAATCGAAGTACTAGGACTGTTTTTCCCGATTTGGGAATGCTGGGGGCCTGGACCCCGGGGCGGCGCCTTATTGAGTCCGAATTTGGTCCATTAAAAAGGGCGTATTTCGCGTTAAATGTGGCGTTTTGCGCGGTAAATCGGCTTATTTGCACGGTCAGTTTTTGGGAGGACTTTGCTCGCGCGGCAGCGGGTGGCCTGGTCAGGTGCGAAGCCGGTGCTTAGACCAGTCCGGCAAAAACTGAAGATGCTCCGCTGAAGGCCGCCAGGCAAAAGGGCCCACCGATAAACACATTCTGCCGCCAGCCGGGAGATTTACGCTCCGCGGCGTTCTCAACTTTGAAATGCCTGCGAAACATCGAAGCGGTTAGAATCTTTGTCTTTCCAATCATTCAGCCAAAAGGTGAGAGGGAAGAACGGCAAAACGCCACGGGCGATCTTTGTCGCGACGGCCGCAAGGGGCGGTCGATTCGCGCCAGCCTACAAGAGATATGAGGGTCACATGAAGCGAAGAGATTTTGTGCGGCTTGGATGCGCCAGCGTGATTGCGGCGGGGGCAGGCGAGCTTTGCCCCGCCCAGGCACGACCGCCGGCGCTTCAGCAGGTTCCGGGGGCACCGGCACATCCGATGTCGACGCCGGAACCAAAAGCCAGGGGCAACGCCCGCGCGGCCGACTTCACGCTGCGAATCGCCCCGATGCTGGTCGAGCTAGCCCCTCAGGTGGTGGTAAGCACGGTCGGATACAACGATAAGGTGCCCGGCCCGCTGCTGCGAATGAGGGAAGGACAGCACGTCGCCATAGAAGTGGTGAACGAGACGGACGTTCCGGAATACGTGCATTGGCACGGTCTGTTCAATCCAGCGGACGTGGATGGAGTGGAGGAAGAAGGCACGCCGCCGGCACCTCCGCATGGCCGGCGGCGTTATGAATTCGTGGCCAAGCCGGGGGGGGCGCGGTGGTACCACTCGCACACTGCGGCGATGCTGGATCTACATCGCGGCACGTATACCGGCCAGTTCGGTTTTCTCATGATCGATACCGGGAACGATCCCGGTCTTTACGATCAAGAGGTGTTTCTGGCGCTGCGCGAGTGGGAGCCTTTCCTGACGCCGCAGGACCCGGACGAGGAGGCGCCCGATCCCAACGAGCCGATGCCCGAAAAGCCGGCCGTTCCAGACACGCGTCCCAGCGGGCTGGAGGTCGGCGCTCCTCTTTACTCGATTAATGACAAGATCCTGGGCGCGGGCGATCCCCTCCGCGTGCGACCCGGCGAACGCGTTTTGATGCACCTGCTGAATGCAAGCGCCTCGCAGATTCATCGGATAGGCCTTTTCGGCCACCACTTTCGGGTGATCGCTCTCGACGGCAACCCGGTGCCCACGCCTCAACTGGTGGATCTGATCGAGATTGCCCCTGGTGAACGAGTGGATGCGATCGTAGAGATGAACTTGCCAGGGGTTTGGATTTTAGGTGAGCTGCGCGATGAGGCGCGGCAATCCGGCATGGGTATGGTGGTGGAATATGCCAATCAAGCACAACCGCGCCCGCAATGGCTTCCGCCCGCGAAGGCGCGGTGGGACTACACAGTCTTCGGCAAGCCGGCTCCGCGTGCCCAACCGGACGAGACGATCGACATGGTGTTTGAAAAAGTGCCTGGAGGGCCCCTTGGGATCAATCACTGGCTCGTCAACGGCAAGGAATATCCGCACGAACGGGAATTCATGTTGCGGCAGGGAGGACGTTACCGACTGGTGTTTCACAACCGGAGCGACGACAGCCACCCGGTGCACATCCACCGGCACCTCTTCGAGCTCGTGGATGTTAACGGCAAACCGACGGCCGGGATCAAGAAGGATACGGTGATCGTGCCAATGTATGGGCGCGTCACGGTGGATCTGGTGGCAGACCACCCGGGCCTTACTCTCTTTCACTGCCATATCCAACAGCACATGGACTTTGGCTTCAAGGCGCTGTTTCGCTACGCCTGAGCGACGTTCATCATGGCGCTGCCGATTTTTTAAGACAATCTTCAGATATTACTGCGGGCCTTTTAACACATTCGAAATACGGGCGAAATATGCGAGGGGTTAGATGCATCGTTTTCGCTATGCGACCACAAATCCGAACGGGAGGAACCGCATGAAGACGATCCGGGGAAAGTTTCGAGCGGCGGCGCTCATGGGAGCGGCCGCGTCGGTGCTGGTATTTGCAGGTGTGGCAACGGCGCAGAATCAAAACGGCAATCAGTGGCCGTACGGCAATCCGACACCAGACAATACGTGGCCTTACGCGACGATCGGCCGGGCGCCGGTGCTGGCGGTGGTGGGAGACGTGGCGTGCCAGCCGGGCGAAGAGCCGAGCGGTGAGAAGCCGGGTGAAAACTGCAGCGGGGACACCGCTCAGAATCTGGTCGCATCCCAGGCGGCCACTGCGAAGCAGATTGAGAATATGAAACCTGACCTGATCGCACTCGTCGGAGATGAGCAATACCAGGTAGGCCAATACTCGGACTTTGAGAACTCATACGAGCTGTCGTATGGCTCTTTCAAGTTTCTGACGCGGCCCGCGCCGGGCAATCACGAGTTTTATACCGAGCACGGCGCGGTCGGCGTTGCCGGCTACGGCTATTTCTCCTACTTCAACGGCGTCCAACACAATCCTGACGGGAGCGTCATGACGACCACGATCGCCAATAACCCTGACACCGCCGGAACCTTCACGCAACCCGTGCCGTATTCGGATGGACAAGCGGGACACTTCGCGCAGACCGGCGGACTGGGAAACACAGTGCCGGCGGGAGGCCCAGTCGGGGTCGGAGATGGCTGGTATTCCTACAAGCTGGGTGCGTGGCACATTATCTCGCTGAATATCGAGTGCGAGACGCAGCCAGGCGGGTGTTCGGACACGGGTTCGTGGTTTGCGGCCGAACTTGCATGGCTGAAAAGCGATCTCGAGGCGAATCATTCCGCCTGCACCGCTGCCTACTGGCACCAACCCACATACAGCCCCGCGAACGGCCTCAGCGAAGAGGGCACGACGGCTCAGGCCTTTTGGCAACTGCTCTACGAGTACGGCGCCGACCTGGTGCTCAATGGACATGACCACCTCTATGCACGCTACCGCCCGCTTGATCCCGCCGGGAATTACGATCCCAAGAGGGGCATACGCGAATTCGTGGTTGGCACCGGCGGCGAGACTCTCGATACCGTGGTTACAACCGATGCGACAAGCGCCGATCCGAGCGGCAACCCGAACTTCAACGCAGAAAATCTCCAAGCGGCAACCGGGGAGTTTTGGGGCGTGATGGGCCTGACGCTTGAGCAGAACGGATACAAGTGGGATTTCGAGTCGATATTGAAGGATCCTGCGCAGACAACCGGACCGGCCACCTTCAGCGACAAGGGCGAGGGCACTTGCCACGGCTCTCCCAGTTGGAATGACACTGATTATGGCTACAATCACTAATTCGTTTTCGCCACATTTGTTTTGATGGTTCGTTCGGAAGTGCTCCCCGCCCTTCGCAACTCGCGAAGGGTGGGGATTTTGCTTCGTCTTCCCCCTCTTACCAAACGTACATCGCCCACCTGATGCGCATATGACTCGCAGGACTGGTGCGCTGAAGGCTGGCCATGCTATGTTTTGCGGCATGCGGTGGTTACTGATTGCGGGTGCGGTTTCCATTGTTTTGCCGACGCTTGCCTTCGGCCAGCACGAGCGCCCAAATGCAGCCATTCCCGATCTGGCGCGTCTGCAAACAATGACGGAGCGCTTCGCGCCCACTCGCATTGACGTCGATATCTCGCATCTTTCTTCCGGCGACCGGCAAGCTCTCGCATACCTGATCGACGCCTCTCGCGTGGTGAATCATATTTTCATGCAGCAACTCTGGAGCGGCGATCTGGACCTATACCAAAATCTGCAGCGGGACAACACTCCTTTGGGCCGCGCCCGCCTGGATTATTTCTGGCTGAATAAGAGCCCGTGGTCGGAAATCGATGAATATGCCGCGTTTATTCCGGGCGTTCCAGCGAGAAAGCTTCCCGGGGCGAATTTTTATCCTGAGGATATGACGCGCGCCGAATTTGAATCGTGGGTAGCGACGCTTTCGCCCAAGGAGAAGGCCGAAGCGGAAGGTTTTTTCACGGTGATCCGCCGCGGCAGCGACGGCAAGCTGACCATCGTGCCCTACAGTGTGGAATACAAAGCGGACCTGGACCGCGCGGGCGCGCTTTTGCGCCAGGCCGCGGCAGCGACAGATAATGCTTCGCTGCGGAAGTTCCTCAGCAGCCGGGCCGATGCTTTCGCCTCCAACAATTATTTTGACAGCGATATCGCCTGGATGGACCTGGACGCGCCGTTGGAGGTGACCTTTGGTCCCTACGAGACCTACAACGACGAGATCTTCGGTTATAAAGCGGCGTTCGAGTCTTACATCAATCTTCGCGATGAAGAGGCCAGCGCGCGACTCGCGTTCCTCGGCAACCACCTTCAGGATATCGAGAACAATCTTCCGGAGGACCCTCAATATCGGAATCCGAAGCTGGGCGGGATGGCTCCGATTCGCGTGGTGGATGAAATCTTCGCGGCGGGCGATGCAGCGCACGGTGTGCAAACGGCGGCCTACAATCTGCCGAACGACGACAATGTGGTGCAACAGAAGGGTTCTAAGCGCGTGATGCTGAAAAACTTTCAGGAGGCGAAGTTCCGCGCCACGCTCGTTCCCATCTCGCGCATGGTGCTCCCGCAAGAGGCGCAAAAGGACGTGAGCTTCGACCTTTTCTTCACACACATCGTGGCGCATGAACTAATGCACGGCTTGGGGCCGCACCAGATCAAAGTGAACGGCCGCGAAACCAACCCGCGGCTGGAGCTGAAGGACAAATACAACGCGATCGAAGAAGCGAAGGCCGACGTGACGGGCCTATTCGCGCTGCAGTTCCTGATGACCGAGGCCGATGCCGGACGCATTTCCTCGGCGTCGCTTGCGCATGGGCCGGAGGCCGAAAGGCAGCTCTACACCACGTATCTGGCCTCCGCATTTCGCACGCTGAGATTTGGTCTTCAGGACGCGCATGCGCGTGGGCAGGCGATGCAATTCAACTATTTTGTCGATCACGGCGGCTTCGTCATCGATCCGGACGGTACCTTCAGCGTGAACGTATCCAAGATGAAGGAAGCGGTACGTTCGCTCGATCATGAGCTGCTAACGGTGGAAGCTACGGGTGATTATGCCGGGGCGGAAAAGCTGCTGGCGCTTGGCTCGGTTCGGCCGCCAGTGGCGAACGCGTTGGCGCGCCTGAATTCGATCCCCATCGATATCGTGCCCGATTTCACGACCGCGCACTCGGTTGTTTCTTTCCAGGATCCCGGATCGATTTCGGCTGAGCGATAAAGGTTCTCTCACTGCGGTCCGAGGCATATCAAGTCCGCAGCCTAACCCGGTCGCAGATCAATGGCCGTCGTAGCCCTGGTTCAGCTCGATGTAGGTGCCCCACGGATCGGTGACGAAGGCGATGCCCGTGAGAAAGCCGAAGTTTATCGCCCGATAGGGAGTGTTCACCGTAACGCCTGCGGCTTGCATTTTCGCTACGAGGTCCGGGAGGTTATCGACATCAAAACCGATGTGATCCAGCGCCCTGCCGTGCGTTCCAGCCATCGGTGTGCTGGTGGCGACGAAGCGCATGTTCATCCCGGGGATCTTCGCGATGGTGTCGCTGCCGTCCGTGACGACAGCCGCGCCAAACCATTTCGCGTACCAGTCCGCTGCCGCCGCGGGATCCGGGACGCGCATGAGCAATTCATTGCTCGCGGCCGCTGTGTCGAGCGAGGGGTCCTCGGTGAGCAGTACCTCGACCTTGGCGGGAGACATCACCGTGGCGTGGGTCGCCGTTGCCCCGGGCTCAGGCCGGATTCCGAGCGCGTCGAGCTTCGAGAGCGTCTCGTGCAGATTCTTCACCTTTATGCCGATCGCTTCCACAACGCTGCCGACGCTGCTTTCCGGCGCGGGAGGAGGCGCTGCCGGCTGAGCCGCCGCTGCGTTGGCATTGCGGCCGCCGCGGCCACGGTTGGTTTGAAGAAGGATGTAAATTCCAGGAAATCGCACGCCGTTCATGGTGGCGACTTGCGTGGCCTCGCCGCCCAGCGCGGTCCAGAATGCGCGGCTGCTGTCCAAGTCCGTAGTGGTGAGGTGCTCATGCGCGGCGAAGACGCCAGCCGCGTTGGGAGGCATCACCTGGCCAAAGCCAGCAGAGGCGAGCGCGAGCCCGAGCGCAAGAAACAAACAAGCCTTTCTCTTCATCGTTTACTCCTTGTGTCGCTTTGCAGACGACCATCCAGTCCCCTTGCGATTTGCGAGGGCGATAGCCGGCGGGACGCTTGCGATCCATTTCACCAGATGATTCGCAAGCCCGCGTAGACCCTGAATTTTTCGTCCGGAGTGATGACCGGAATATTTTCGGTGAGCGCTTGCACGATAATCTGGCGATCGAAAGGATCTGCGTGATGGCACTCGAGGTCAAACAGCCGGAATGCGTGTTCCTCCGAGTAGGGGAGAACCCTCAGTTTCAGGTCCTCGACGCCGTCGATTACCGCGCCTTTGTCGAAATTCAACTTACCGGCGGAATGCATCATGCCAATTTCAGTGATGGAAATGGAACTTAATTCGCGAATCGTCGCTTCACTCTCCAAAGCGGAAAATGCATGCCGGGAAATCAGCTCAGGTGAGCGCAACGCCCAGATAAACGTGACCGTATCGACCAGGACACGCATTCGGTCAGCGGCCTTTGAGAAGCGCGTTCACTTCCTCGTCTGTCATGGGCTTCCACCAATCGGGATCGTCGATCGTGATTCGATCCCGCATCGTGCCGAACTTCGGCTTTTGAGGATGAGGCTTATTGGTGCGAATGATGTCGACGACGGGTTCGCCGCGGCGGCAAATCGTGACGCTTTTGCCTTCCTCGACGGCTTTGATAAGTTCGGGAAGCCGGTTCTTAGCTTCAGCCACGCTGACTTTCACGGAGCGGATTATAGCCATTTCAAATGGCTATTGCAATCGACGTGCGAATTGTTGCGAATACACCGAATGAACACGGTATAATTGAGGAGTCTTGCTCTCCGTTAATAACATCACGATGCGCTTTGGCGCCCGAATGCTGTTCGAAGACGTGAATTGCACGTTTTTCGCGGGGCGGAGGTACGCCATCACGGGTCCAAACGGCGCCGGAAAATCCACGCTGATGAAGATTCTGACCGGGGAGATCGAACCGACCAAGGGCGACGTGACGCGGCCCAAGAAACTGGGTATTTTGCGGCAGGATCAGTTCGCGTTCGATAAATACCGCGTGATTGACACGGTGATTATGGGCAACGCCGTGCTTTGGCATGCGCTGCAGGAACGCGAAGCGCTTTATGCCAAGCCCCATGAAGAACTCACCGACAAAGACGGAATGCGGCTGGGCGAGCTGGAAGGAATTATCGGCGAGGAGGGCGGCTACACGGCGGAAGCGGACGCCGGAGTGCTGCTGGACGGGCTCGATATCGATCATTCGCTCTACGAACGCAAGATGAGCGAATTGCAGGGCGGCCAGAAAGTTCGCGTGCTGCTCGCGCAGGCGCTTTTCGGCAACCCGCCTTGCCTGCTGCTTGACGAGCCGACGAACCACCTGGACCTCGATTCGGTTCATTGGCTGCAGGACTATCTGTGCGAGTACGAAGGCGTCCTGATCGTGATTTCGCACGACCGGCACTTTTTGAATAGCGTGTGCACGCATTGCGCGGACATCGATTACCAGACCGTGATCATGTACAACGGCGGCTATGACGACATGGTGATCGCCAAGACGGCCGTTCGCGCGCGCGTGGAAGCGGAAAATGCGCAGCGCGAGAAGAAGATCGCGCAACTGCAGGAATTCATCGCGCGGTTCTCGGCCGGAACGCGGTCGGCGCAGGCGACCTCGCGCAAGAAAGAAGTGGAGCGGCTGCAGACGGCAGAGCTGGCCAGATCGAACATCGCGCGGCCGTTTATCCGGTTTCAAGTGGATCAGGCTTCGGGCCGCCATCCGCTGGAGATCAAAAGCGTTGCGAAATCGTACGATGGGATAAAGGTGTGGCGGCCGTTTTCAGCCGGCATCGAGCGGGGCGAAAAAATTGCGCTGATGGGGCGCAACGGGACGGGCAAGACAACGCTGCTGCGTTCCTTAGTGCGAAATGCGCCGGGCGCGATCGATGACGCGGACAAGAAATTTGCGGTCGATGGCGGGCAAGTAATCTGGGGTCACAACGCATCGGTCGGCTATTACGCGCAGGACCGGTCGCATACGATCGACAAGAAGACGACTACGATGCAATGGCTGGCGGACTTCGATCCTCGCGCGACGCAAGAGCAGTTGCGCGGGCTGCTGGGCCAGATGCTTTTCAGCGGCGACGATGCCATGAAGCCGACGAGGGCGCTTTCCGGCGGCGAATCGGTCCGGCTGATTTTGTGTCGCCTGATGCTGGCCAGGCCCAATATTTTGGTGCTCGATGAGCCTACGAACGATCTCGATCTCGAGTCGATCAATGCGCTAAACGTAGCGCTGCAAAAATACGACGGCACGATACTGATGGTGACGCACGATCATGACGTGATCGACGAAGTGGCAACGCGGATCTGGCATTTCAAGGATGGCCGCATCGAGGACTTCAAGGGACCTTACGCGGACTATCTGGCGTATGCGAAAGAAAAGGCTTCGTAAGCCCATTTGCCCTCTGGCGTTATCAGTATTTCGTTAGAGGCGCGCCGCTGTGGAAAAGATGTGATTTTCTTGTGCAAAGCCTGATTCACCTCGGCTGGTTTACCCTTGCCATTGTGACTTCGCAGGTCCAACATCCCTGAGCAGTTGCCCTCTTTTCAACGCACACTAGCCACGCACTCAACCGAAAAAGAACGAAGACTCACGCGTGGCGGATGACGCATCGATCCGCTCGCTTTGCCTTCCAGGCCGAACAAGTTGCCGCAGGGGAGGACATCATGGCCAAAACAACGGAAAAGTCAGTTGAACGCTCAGAAATTCAAGCGCCGAAGGCAGTGGCGCCGAACGCCGCATCGAGTTCGAATGGAACTCCTAGCCGCGAGCAGATCGAGATTCGCGCTTACGGGATTTATCTGGAGCGCGGCTCTGTGGACGGCTTAGATGTGCAGGACTGGTTGCAGGCGGAAAGCGAATTGACCGCTGAAGGCGAAGGTGACACGACTCAAGCCAAAGCAGCCGGCGCCTGATTCGGCAACAGGAGCCGGCTCGCCGCAGAAATCGCGCCGGTCGCGCTTCCCTTCCCAAGCTCGAAGCCCAGTATAATCGGCCATTCTTTTGGGCGTCCCTGGGGAGGAAAAGATGGCGTTTCAGAAGCTGGCTAAGCTGGGTGGAATTGTGGCGGTGTTCGCCGCCACATTCATGGCAGGCGCATTTGCCCAAACGCAGCACACCGTTTGGAAGTGGCCAATCAGCACGGAAGCCGTGAACGCTGCGCCGAATAATCACCATGTTCTTTTTGAGAACGATCATGTCCGGCTGCTTGAGGTGACGGTGCAACCGGGCCAAACCGAACCGGTGCACGGCCACATGTACCCTTCCGTATTCGCGATGGATGCGGTGCAGGCGTCCTTGAACGACCACGTTATCGAAGGGGATTCCACTACTCGACGCCCGCGCATGTATGAGGATGCAGACTGGTCTCAGCCGCAGTGCCGAACGATGCCGATTCAGGGCCCACATCAGGTGACTGATACCGATACATTTCCCGTCCATTTCTATCGGCTCGAATTCAAAAAGATGGATGGCAAGAGCATCGAAACGGACTGGGCTCGATACAAGCGGTAGTTAGAGCCTGTGCGGCTTGGTCAGGAGGGGACGCGGGTGGTTTGCCGGCGCAGTCTTTGGCGCGGTGGAGGAGAAACGCACGCGCGCCTTCGTCGGTGGCGAGTCCGCCGAGCAATCGCAGCGTGAGCGCGACGCGGCCTTGTCCCGCAGCCGTCAGATCAATTCCATGCCGGAGAAGAAGTAGCCGATTTCGAAAGCGGCCGTTTCGGGAGCGTCGGAACCGTGCGTGCAGTTGTACTGGATGCTCGTGCCGAGATCGTGGCGAATCGTGCCTGGCGCGGCTTTCGCCGGATCGGTGGCGCCCATGGTTTCACGCCATTTGGCGATGGCGCCCTCCGCCTCAAGCACCATCACAAATGCCTTGCCCGAACTCATGAAATCCGTGAGTTCGCCGAAAAACGGGCGCGCGCGATGAACGGCGTAAAATCCTTCGGCTTCGGATTTGGTCAGCCGCAGCGATTTGATCGCGACGATTTGGAATTTCGCGGCGTTGATGCGGGAAAGAATTTCGCCAGCAAGGCCGCGCTTCACTGCGTCCGGCTTGATGATTGCAAAAGTGCGTTCGATGGCCAAGAAAGTGTGTCCTCTCTGAAGTTTGCTCGAGCGAGACGTAAAGCACGTCTATCTTTTCTTTTTCGCCTTTGATGCCGACTTGGACTTAACTTTAAGCTTCCCTCCTGCCTTGCTCTTTCCCTTGCCAATCACTTTCGCGAGGGTTGAGCCGATATCGGCGGGGCTCTGGACCGTGTGAATGCCGGCGGCGCGCATGGCCTTGTATTTTTCGGCGGCGGTGCCTTGTCCGCCGCTGATGATCGCGCCCGCGTGGCCCATGCGGCGGCCTGGAGGCGCCGTCTGCCCGCAGATGAAGCCGACGACCGGTTTCTTGACATTTTTCTTGATGAACTCAGCAGCGGTTTCTTCGGCATTACCGCCGATCTCGCCGATCATCACGATCGCGTGGGTATCCCGATCGTCATTGAACATGCGAATGGCATCCAGAAAAGTGGTGCCGATGATCGGATCGCCGCCGATACCGATGCAGGTCGATTGGCCGATGCCGAGGCGCGTGAGCTGGTCGACGGCCTCGTAAGTTAACGTGCCGCTGCGGCTCACGACGCCGACATTGCCCTGCTTGTGGATCATCCCGGGCATGATGCCGATTTTGCACTTTCCCGGAGAAATCACGCCGGGGCAGTTTGGCCCAACGAGGCGCGTTTTCGATCCACGCATCGCCGCAGCGACGCGCACCATGTCGAGAGTCGGAATGCCTTCGGTGATGCAGATGACGAGCGGCAGCGCCGCGTCCACAGCTTCCAGGATCGCATCGGCCGCGTAGGGCGGCGGGACGAAAATCACGGATGCGTTCGCGCCCGTTTCGCGCACTGCGTCAGCCACGGTATTGAACACGGGCTTGCCCAAATGCTCGGTGCCGCCTTTGCCGGGCGTAACGCCGCCGACTACCTTTGTCCCGTAATCAATCATCTGCTGCGCATGAAAACTGCCTTCGCGGCCGGTGAAGCCCTGCACTATGACGCGTGTGGATTTATCTATGAGAACGCTCATGAACAGGAGGCACAGGACACAGATGAGGCAAAGGAAGCATAGGAATCCTCTCTCGTCACAGTTTCCTCCACTCCTTCCATAGGTTTCGAATCATCATTCCCAATTTTGCGTATTCCGCGGCCAGAGCTTCCGATTGCGCGGGTTGCGCAGCCTTCAGGTCGCCATAGCGGCTGATCGGGCCGGAAACGAAGTGTCTTCTCTTCCACTTCCTGCGCATCCTTTGCTTCCGATGCTTCCTGTGCATCCTATGCTTCGGCTTGCGCCAGGTTCACCGCCTTTTCGGCTCCGTCTTTCATGCCTTGCGCTACGGTGAAATTCAGGCCGGAGTTTTTCAAGATAGCTTGCCCTTGATCGACGTTTGTGCCTTCCATGCGAACGACCACGGGCACTTTGAATTTCAGTTCTTTGGCTGCGTTTACAACGCCACTGGCCAGCACGTCGCAACGCAGAATGCCTCCGAAGATATTCACGAACACGGCTTTCACGTTGGGATCGCTGAGCAGGATGCGGAAGGCATTTTTCACCTGCTCTTCCGATGCGCCGCCGCCGACGTCAAGGAAATTGGCGGGATTACCGCCGCTCAGCTTGATGATGTCCATCGTAGCCATCGCCAAGCCGGCGCCGTTGACCATGCAGGCGATCGTGCCGTCGAGCTTGATGTAGTTGAGCTTGAATTTGGAGGCTTCGACTTCGAGCGGCGTCTCTTCATCCAGATCGCGCAATTCCTTGTAGTCGGGATGCCGGAACATCGCGTTGTCATCGAGCTGCACTTTTGCGTCCAGCGCGATCAGCTTGCCGTCGCCTGTGACGATCAGGGGATTGATTTCGAGCAGGGACGCGTCCAATTCGAGAAATGCGCGATAAACGGACTGAAAGAATTGCGTCGCCGTGGCCATCATCTCTGCCGGAAGGCCGAGCCCAAACGCAAGCTTGCGGGCGTGATAGGGCTGGAATCCAGAGGCGCGATCGATGCGCTGGCGGATGATCGCCTCGGGCTTTTCCTTGGCGACTTCCTCGATTTCCATGCCGCCTGCCGCACTCGCCATGAAAACCGGGGCACCGACCGCGCGATCGACAAGGAGGCTCAGGTAAAGCTCGCGTTTGATATCGAGCCCTTCTTCGACCAGCAAGCGCCGCACGATGCGGCCCTCTTCGCCCGTTTGCGGCGTGACGAGCTTCATGCCGAGCATCTTCTCGGCCAGAGAGGCGGCCTCATCCGGAGACTTCGCGAGCTTTACGCCGCCGGCCTTTCCGCGGCCGCCGGCATGAATTTGCGCCTTGACTACAACGATCCTGGTGCCGAGCTGCTCGGCCGCGACACGCGCGCCGTCCTTATCGAACACGGCATGACCACGCGGAACCCGAACGCCGAACTTTGCGAGCAAACCCTTCGCTTGATACTCATGAATCTTCATCGCGCATCCATTAGTGCTAAAATTTGCTGAGTTGCAAACGAAGAAGTTTACTGGCAAACGGCGACTCGAGCAAGCATCCCAAAGGGAAATGATTCACGAAGCAATCCAAAAAGCGGTCACAGGTGAAGACCTCTCGCGCGTGGAAGCCGAAGCCGCGATGGAGCAGATTCTCACCGGCTCGTCGAGCGACGCGCAGATTGCCGCGCTCCTCACGGCGCTGCGCATGAAGGGCGAGACGGTCGACGAACTCGTCGGGTTCGCCACGTCGATGCGAAGGCATGCCGCGCTGACGTTTCGGCCGCTCGCCAACGCTGAAAGCGCAGCCCTTGTTGATACGTGCGGCACCGGAGGCGATGCGCGCGGCACGTTTAACATCTCGACCGCCGCGGCGTTCGTGGTGGCTGGCGCGGGCGTTCGCGTGGCAAAGCACGGCAACCGCTCGATCAGCTCGCGCTGCGGCTCGGCCGACGTGCTCGAACATTTTGGCGTGCGGATGGACATGCCTGCCGAACGCGTCGCGCAGGCCATCGAAGAGGTTGGCATCGGATTCCTTTTTGCGCCTGCGGTACATACGGCTACGCGGCATGCGATGCCCGTGCGCCGCGAACTGCGCATGCGAACGGTATTCAACCTGCTTGGCCCGTTGACGAATCCCGCGGGCGCGACCGCGCAGGTGGTGGGCGTTTATCACGCGGATTTGACGGAGCTGATGGCGCGAGCGCTTGGTGAGCTGGGCGTGAAACGCGCGTTCATTGTGCACGGCGCAGACGGGCTCGATGAAATTTCCATATCGGGCGAAACGGCTATTGCCGAGCTGCGCGACGGCGTCGTGCGGCGTTACACGGTTACGCCGGAAGATTTCGGCCTGCATCGCGCGCCGCTGGAAGCGATTCAGGGCGGCACTGCCAAGCAGAATGCGGAAATCATCCACAAAATTCTTGGGCGATCGATGCTGTATCGCCCGCACGGCCCATATCGCGAAATCGTGCTCGCCAACGCCGCGGCTGCGCTGGTCGCAGCGGAGCGAGCGGCTGATTTTCTCGACGGCGTAGCGATTGCCGCTAAGTCGATTGATTGCGGCGCAGCGCGCGAGCGGCTGGAAGCGCTGGTGGCGTTCTCGCAATTCGAGCGCGGCCAGGGCCAAGCCGCGTCCTGAACGATGCCGGGCGTTTCTGTTGCCGCGAACGCGTTTGCCGCAGCGACGGGCCTGACAATTTAACTTTCGCTCTCTTTTCGCTTTTGCTCTTCTGGACCCCCTGTTTTTCTATCGATTAGAAATTTTTATGTGATTGAAAGCGCGTGGGTTACAGCGATTTCTAATCGACAATACTATCGATTAGAAATTTGGGCTATTTTCGGCATTTTCAGAGGCCTCCGGCCGGAATTGAGGCCGCGCGGTTTCTGGCGCGCCGAGTGCCATTCGGCCATTGCCCCGGCGATAGGCTTCGATTGCCCGCATCGTCTCCCAAGCTCCAAGACAGAGTTTATCACAGGATGTACTCTAGGGTCAATATAAATCGGAGTACTAGAACCGCCTCGGATGCTGTCTGGCACAAGTGAGGAAATGAGAGGGCTTTACTGCGGGCTCTGCGGCGGAGAATCGTTTGACTCGGTGGGGAGCCCGCGATATATTCACGGGCCAGAAACACCTGTCGTTTAGCCTACAAAACGCAAACGGACCCCGCAAACAACTGATAGCCCAGGAGAGGAGATCACGGCGATGTCCCGCAGAACTTTCCGGTTGACGCTCATGCTCACGCTGATTTTTTCGCCGATCAAGTTGGCCGCCCAGCCACAGCAGGTGACGGCCGATTCCGTCGCCACGGCACAGGCGAACGCGCAAGCCGCGCAGGCGCAGGCCGCATCGGCGCAAGCGGCCTCGACGCAGGCTACAGCGCAGCTTACGGCGGCGGAGAATGCCTTCCGCACAGCACTGACGAATTATTCCAAGGCACCCGCTGGAGCCGCGAAGACGGCGGCGCAAGCAGCCGTGCAGCAAGCGCAAAAAACAGTGCAACAGGCAGAGTTGACCGCGCGCAACGCGGGAGGCCAGGCGGCGACTGCGCGCGCGGCCGCCGCAAGGGCCACGGCGCAGGCCAATATGGCCCAGGCGATGCTGGCGCGGCAGACTGCAGCTCAGCAAGCTGCGGCGCAGAGGGCCGCAGCGCAACAAGCCGCGGCGGCGGCAAAGGCGGCGCCGACCACAACTGCCCCGGCACCGGCTGCTGCCACAGCTTCGACATCGGCGAGCACCGCAAAAACCTCCGGGGCAGGAGCGGCTGGGGCCTCCGGCAATTCCGCCACGAATGAATTCAACACGGTCTTGGGCGACATCACAGGCAACGGAACAGCAAGCGGCAAAGGGGTTAGCGGCACGAACGGCGCGGGAACTACCGGAGCGGGAGCAAGCACGGCGGGTGCAAATGCGTTTGCCGGGAACACCGGCGCAAAGAACGGCGGCGCAAGCGGCTCGCAGCCGGGCGCTGGATCGATGCAGCAGGCCGGAGCCAGTCCAGGCGAAGGGTCTGCGAGGAAGGCGGGCGGGGAGTTTGCCGCTGGAGCGCTCGGTATCGGCCAATCGACGGGCAGCCTTCTCACCGTCTATGGCTGCAGCCGCATGGGAACGCAGATCGTCTGCGACACGGATTTCAGCAACCAGGATAATTCCGTGACCCAGGTGAATAGCGCGGATCAATGGAAGGACGTCTATCTGCAGGACGACGCGGGCGACAACCACATGCGCAGCATGAGCGTCTTCGAGAACGATAACGGCGATCAGCGGACGCAAATCACGCTACCTTACGGCGAAAAGTCCCGCTATCTTCTCGTCTTCAACGGCGTTCCGGCGACCGTAAAGACCGTGAAGCTAAAATCGACTGCGAACGTGCTCGATGTGGAAGGCATCCCGGTGACGGATCCGAGCCAAGCTACCGCGCAGTCCGGCGGAGCGGCCGGAGCTCAGGGAGCACCGGGGGTGCAGCAGGCGACAGCGCCATCGAGCAAATCGCGCGCGAAGCCTCCGCGCTCGTGACCCCCGAAAAGTGTGCGTGATGAGGCGATGCCCTCACGCCGATGTTCGTAGATATTCCGCACTCCGCGCGGGCCCGCGAAGAAAGATGCGGCGCTGAAGACCGTGGCTTCCGGTCCCGCTCAGGCCTTTGGAGAATTCGGCGGAAGGCCGTTGCGGCGGCGCAATTCGCGAATCAGCGCGCTGTGGTCAAGGTCGCCATCGCCGTGGGCGACGAGATCCTGAAATAGCGAATCGACCAGGCCGATTACCGGAAGGGAAAGGCCGAGCGATTTCGCAAGAGCGACGGCGGTGTGCGTGTCTTTGAGCTGATACTTCGCGGGGCCACCGGGCTTAAAGTCGCTTTCGATCATGCGGCGGCCGTGCTGCTGGAGGATCGTGGAATCGGCGAAGCCGCCCGTAAGCGCCTCACGGATTTTCGCGGGATCGGCACCGCCACGCTCGGCCAGCAGGAGGGCCTCCGAGACCGTCGCAATCGTGGATGCGACGATCATCTGATTCGCGATCTTGGCCAGTTGGCCGCAGCCGACGGGCCCCACGCGAACGGGCCGTCCCATGACGGCGAGAATCTCTTTCACCGTGTCGAAATCTTCCTGCTTGCCGCCGGCCATGACGGCAAGAGTTGCGTTTTGGGCGCCGCGCTCTCCGCCGGAAACGGGCGCGTCCAGATAACGCACGCCACGCTCTTCGCATTTGCGAGCCTCGGCGACCGCCGTTTCGACCGGGATGGAACTCATCACGACCACGGTGGCGCCGGGAGACATTGCCGCGACGGCACCGCCATCTCCCAGAAGAACCACATCGCATGTTGGGCCGTCGCTCAGCATGCAAATCAACGCCGAAACTCCGCAGCCCGCGGCGGCTGCATCGGAGCAAGCTTCCGCGCCGAACCTGATCAGGCTGCGAAGCTTTTCCGGCGAGCGATTCCATACTTTCAGGCGATATCCGGCGCTTACAAGATGACGCGCCATGGGCTCGCCCATGATTCCCGTGCCGATGAAGCCGAGCGTAGGCTTGTCCATTCATTTCTCCCGTACCTTGGATTCAAAACGGAAGCGATCGTCAGTCCGCGGAAACCGCCGAAGAAGCCATTGCGCCTTCGACTTTGCTTTCAGGCAAAAGCAGCGCGCCGATACCGCCGAGGCCCACAAGCGCGGCGATGACCAGAAATCCTACGGTGTAGCGTCCGCTGATCGAATAGAAAAAATTCGTAATATATGGGCCGCTGAACCCGCTGAGATTGCCGATGGAGTTGATCAGCGCGATCCCCGCCGCCGCTTCAAGTCCCGTGAGCACGCGCTGGGGAATGGCCCAGAAGACGTTGATCGCGCTGTAGCCGCCGATAGCGAGCAGCACAAATCCCACGATAATCACGACCGGATTGTTGATGAGCAGCGCGATGGCCATCGCCACGGCCGCCAGCAGCGCCGCGTAACCCGCGTGCTTTCGCCGCTCCTGAAGGCGATCCGAACGCCGCGTCCAGAAGAGCATCACGACGGCCGCGAGCGCGTACGGAATGGCCGTTATAAAACCATTGGACAAAAGGCTGATATTCATTCCAAACGTATGGCGAAACGACTGCAGCACGCTGGGCAAAATATAGTTCATGGAATTCGAGCCGCTGGTGATGCCGAAGTAGATCAAGGAAAGCGCCCAGACGATCGGATTCGTGAGCGCGCGCCAAACCTGTTGGGCCTTGCTCAATTGCGGCCCGAGGCGCAAGAGCTTTTCGCGCTCCTCATCGGCCAGCGTATTCACAAGCCAATTGCGCTCGTCGCTCGCAAGCCAGTGGGCCTTCGAAGGCGTGTCCGTGAGATAGAAGAGGCAGGCTACGCCCAACAAGACGGCGGGGATGCCTTCGCAGACGTACATCAGTCGCCAGCCTGGCAGGCCGATGCGGCTGCCCAATTCCATCAGCCCGGTGCTGAGCGGCGCGCCGATCGCCTGCGAAACGGGAACACCCAGGTAAAAGGTGGCGATCGTCCGGGCCAGATACATTCGCGGAATCCATAGCGAAAGCAGGAAGATAATGCCGGGGAAGAATCCCGCTTCCGCGACGCCCAGGAGAACACGCAGACCGATGAACTGCGCGGGCGTGCGCAGAAAACCCATCGATGCCGCGACAATTCCCCACGTAACCATGATGCCGGCGATCCAAACGCGCGCCCCGAATTTATGCAGGCCTACATTGCTCGGGATTTCCGCGACAAAATAGCCGAAAAAGAAAACTCCGGCGCCCACGGCGTAGAGGCGCGCGCTGAGGCCGATGTCGCCGTTCATGCGAAGCGCGGCGAATCCGACGTTGGTGCGGTCAAGGAAATTTACGAGGTAGAGGATCCCGAGGAAGGGAATAATATGGCGAACCACATGCCGCACGGTGCGGCGCTCGAGGGCCGCACTTTCCGCCGTCAATGTCTCGGTCTGGTCGCTCAAGAGGCGATTTAGAACCAAAGCCAAAGGCGCTCGCCGCGAAAGGAACGCAGCCCATCGCCAAGCACTCAGGGCAAAAGTTCGCGCTCAGTGCTTCAGCTGCTTTCAGAACACGACGACGGCTGCCACAACCGCAAAAGCGCCCTCTCTGACCCGCGACGCTGACTAGCGACGCTAACTGGCGACGGCTTCGATTTCCTTTTCGTCGATATCGAAGTTGGCGTAGACGTGCTGGACGTCGTCGTGATCTTCCATGGCTTCGACCATGCGCAACATTTGCTGCGCCTGGGCGCCGGTGAGCTTCACATAGTTTTGGGGGATCCAGGCGACTTCGGCGGAAACGGGGTTAATGCCGGCTTTGACGAGCGCTTCGCGGACCTTGTCCATGGCTTCGGGCGGGGTGGTCACTTCCCAGGAGGAGCCGTCGTCGTTGAGGTCCTCGGCACCCGCGTCGAGAACAATGCTCATCATCGTGTCTTCATCCGCGGCGTCTTTGGGTACGACGATGTCGCCTTTGCGGTGGAACATCCAGCCGACGGCGCCTGTTTCGGCCATGTTGCCGCCGTTTTTGGAGAAAAGATGGCGGAGTTCGCCGGCCGAGCGGTTACGGTTGCCGGTGACGACCTGGACCAGCATGCCGACGCCGCCAGGACCGTAGCCTTCGTAAATCACTTCTTCGAGCTGTTCGCCTTCGAGAGTGCCCGCGCCACGCTGGATTGCGCGCTCGATATTGTCATTGGGCATGTTCTCATTTTTGGCGGCAGCGATGGCGGTGCGGAGGCGAGGATTCGAGTTGGGATCGGTGCCTCCGGCGCGAGCAGCAATGCTAAGTTCGCGAATGATTTTGGTGAAAATCTTGCCGCGCTTTGCGTCAGTGGCGGCCTTTTTGTGCTTAATCGTGGCCCATTTTGAGTGTCCGGACATTCGTCAACCTCTGTGAATTAAAGCGAATCTGTGCGGCGGTAGTTTAGCACAGGCGTGCGGACAGACAATATGAGCAGCGGCCGAAGCGCCCGCTGAAATCTTTTGCCAAACCGCGCCTAACAGCGATTGGTCGGCGACAGGCACAATCGAGCCGGCGAACTGATACGGCGGAGGCGAGAATCGGGGCCAAACCCTGAGAAGCCGTTGCCAGCTCGCTGTAATCCATTGATTTTCTGGAACTAAGACCAACGATTCGTGTAACACTTGTTACATGGGTTCCTGGCCGACGCTCATGAAATGCGCTGTGCTGCTTATTTGCACTTTCCCTTTTTTCTATTACTTCATCGCAATTTTTAGCATCGGACGATTCTTCACGGACCCGAGGGTACGGCCGAACCCAAAAAGCGGCTACACGCCGCCGGTGACGAACCTGAAACCCGTGCGCGGGCTCGATCCTGATGCGTATGAGAATTTCGCGAGCTTTTGCCGGCAGGATTACCCGGAGTACGAAATACTCTTTTGCGTCGATCGCCACGACCCTGCGATGCCTATCGTCGAAAAGCTGGTGCGCGATTTTCCAGAAAGGAAGATCCGGATTCTCGACGGCGCGGGACGGTTTGCGATCAACGACAAGGTGGCGCGGCTCGCAAGAATGGCGGCCGAAGCGCGTTATGAGACGCTGGTGATCAGCGACAGCGACGTGAGAGTCGCCCCGGATTACCTGAGAACGGTGGTGGCACCGCTGGCCGATGCAAACGTGGGGGCGGTGACTTGTTTCTACGCGCATTCGGACGAGCACACGCTGGCGCAGCACGTGCAGACGATCGGAATGATGTCCGATTTTTACGCCGGGATTTTGACCGCGCGGGAGCTGGATGGAGTGAAATTCGCGCTGGGGCCAACCATCGCGACTACGCGAAGCCGGATTGCCGGTTTTGGCGGCTATGAAGCCATCGAAAATCAACCCGGTGACGATTTGCTGGTGGGGAGATTGATCGCGGAGCAGGGCTGCCGCGTGGAGCTATTGAGTTACTGCGTCGAAGCCGTGGCGGATTACAACTCGATGAGTGATCTGGTGCAGAAGCGGCTGCGCTGGATGACGGTGATGCGCCACATGCGGCCGCAGGGACATTTCGGATTGGCGTTTACGCAGGGTCTCTTCTGGTCACTGGTGGCGATTGCGGTTCAGCCATCGATCGCTGTGGCCGGTGCGTTCCTCGGTTCGTATGCTTTGTTGCGTGTCGTGACGACGTGGATGATCGGGAGTTGGGGCCTGAAGCAGAAAGGGCTGTGGAAGCAATTGGCGCTGATTCCTTTGTGGGACGCGTTGGCGTTTTTTATTTGGATTGCGAGCTTCACGCAGCAGACGGTACGGTGGCGTGGGGCAAGATATTACATTCGCGACGGCCACTTAGTTCCGGCAACGACACCCCGGCCGGCGGATGCTCAAGCGGCCGATTAGAGCAGCGCGATCGGTCCGCAGCACCCGTGAGATCCTCGACGGCTGAGGCCGATTGATTTGCTGCCTACGGCGCGGCTGATGCGGGGGCAGTTCAAAACCCAAAGGCACCCACCGAGAGACGTCTGCATAACGGCGGGCAGGCGTGCAGAAATGGCGCACGACCCTTCGACCGTGGGGTCACGACGCCGCCACGCAAGCAATTGGAATACGCCCGCGGAGAACCCCGCGCTAGCGCACAACAGCTAAACGCGACGCACCCAGATATTGGATAACAATATATAAAGATCAATGCGGCACCTGTGCGAGGGGAAAGCAAGAAGAATGTCTAGCCGAGGAGGGGCCAGCGGCCGCCGGCTTCGAGGTAATCGAGGAGGCGGCGGCGTTCCCGGGCTACGTTGTTGGTGAGCGGGCCGCGGTGGCCGGGGCAGATGAACTGAGACTGTTCGCGGAGGCAGCGGAGAGCGGAGGCTCGCGCGGCGGGCAGGTCAAGGGCAACGGGCCTTGCCATGAGGCGAAGCTGGTCCGCGACGACGGCGAGCGCGTCTCCGCAAAAGAGAGTTCGCGTGGGCTCGTGGATGTAAGCGACGTGGCCCGGGGTGTGGCCAGGCGTAACTAATACGCGAAATTCGCGTTCGATGATTTCGCCGTCGGCGACCAAATGGTCGGCGTCGACGGCTTCCGGCGAGGCTTCCTCGAGCAGGCCGCGGAGCAAGACGAGAACGCCCTCTTCGGGAACGTGTTTGCCGAGCCAGCTCCGAATCCCTTGCGAGGCGGTCTTTCTTGTGAAGGAAGGCTGGTCGCCGGCGTGGTAATACACGCGCACATCGAAGTTGCGTTTCAAATGGGCCGCGCCTGCGGAATGATCGTTGTGCCAGTGGGTGAGAAGAACGGCTTTCACGCGGTCGGGCGCGATTGCGATTTGTCTGAGGCCTTCGGCGAAATCATCGGCGGAAGAGTCCATACCGACATCGACGGCGACGACCCCAGCGGCGGTAGAAACGACGTAAGAGCAGGCGACGTAAGAGGGACGGCGAAAACACCAGACGCCCTCCGCGACAGGAATGACCTGGACTTTGACTGGCGCGCCGTTTCGCGTTGGTTTGTTCCGGGTTTTCACAGTTGCTCCGTGCGCCGACCAGATTGTCCGCGCGGTGGTTACTTTTCGGGCCAGCAGCCGAGAAGGCGGCGAACGAAAACGAGTTGGCCAAGATGATAGGCGTTGTGATCGGCGAGCAGGAGGATTTCGCGGAGAAGCGTCTGTCCGGAGCCACCGGGGATGGACGCGAGCAGACCGGTGTTTGGGTCTTGGACGAGTTGCTGCATCTGCTTGAGGTCGCGATCGAGCGCTTTCACGCTTTTTTGCCAAGCGGCAGCGTTAGGAGGCTTCGGCTGTTTGGGCCAGTAGCCGGAGGGCCAGTCGGGCGATTTGTGATTTGGGTCGCGGCTGAATTCGAGGATGTCCCAGGTGGCGATGCGCACGTGTTCGAGGAGCTCCCAAGGGGAGTGCGGGACGCCCTTGGGGCGCGTGCCCTGAGCTTTTGCGGGAACGCCTTTGAGGGCTTTTTTCCAGTCGACGTGGGCTTCGCCCCAGTCGAGGGCGCGGCTCAATTGATCGCGGAGAGCTTTTTCGTCCATGGGCGGCCTCGATTCCGTGCGCGGAGTTGACGCGATTTCGAGTTCATTGGCATTGATACGCGGGAGTGCGAGGTTTGTAAATAGGCGGGAGCGGCCGAACAGGAAAGAGGGCCGAGACGGACAGGCGCGTTCGCACCATGCGGACCAAGAACCGAAATCCAAAGCGAAATTCGCCTGCCTGGAGGGGCCGCCACGCATCCGCCGCATTGGCGCGAGATCGTCCGTTCGCGCGGAATTGCTGATGGGTCCGATCAGGCTTCTTATGGCATTGATGCTGTTTGGATTCGCTATACTTGCGGGCTTCGGCAGAATCTGGGGGAGCGCGCGGCGTGGCGGAAGGTCTGCGCAGGCGAATTACAAATGGCAATCAGAGTTGCGCTGAATCATAAGACGGTCTATCGCTATAGCCGCCCGGTGTGGCTCTCGCCACACGTGATCCGGCTGCATCCTGCGCCGCATTGCCGGACGCCGATCCTGAGCTATTCGCTCAAGGTGAAACCGACGGAGCATTTCATCAATTGGCAGCAGGACCCCTACAGCAACCGACTTGCGCGGCTGATATTCCCGGAAAAAACGCACGAATTGGGGATCGAGGTCGACCTGATCGCCGAGCTCACGGTGGTGAACCCGTTCGATTTTTTCCTGGAAAAATACGCGGAAGAATATCCCTTTCGCTACGATCCTGTGCTGCTGCGGGAACTTGGGCCATATCTGGAGGCGCAGGCGCCCGGGCTGCGGCTGCAATCGATCATCCGGCAACTGCGGCGCGAGAAGATGCGGACGATCGATTTCCTGGTGGAGTTGAATCAGGATTTGCAGCGCCGGATCAAGTACATCATTCGCATGGAACCGGGCATACAAACGCCCGAGGAGACGCTGCGGATTCAGAGCGGGTCGTGCCGAGATACGGCGTGGCTGATGGTGCAACTGCTGAGGACTATGGGGCTGGCGGCGCGGTTTACATCCGGGTACCTGATTCAGCTTGCGCCGGACGTGAAATCACTGGATGGGCCGAGTGGAGCGGATAAGGATGTGACCGACCTGCACGCGTGGACAGAGGTGTTCCTGCCCGGCGCGGGCTGGATCGGCTTTGATCCGACGTCCGGGCTGCTGGCCGGGGAGGGGCATATCCCGCTGGCGTGTTCGGCCGAACCAGTGACGGCGGCGCCGATCAGCGGCCTTTTTTCCGCCGACGATGAATCAATCGTCAATACCGAGCCGGGACTGGAAGAAGGCGCGGCAAAGGCGAAAGACGAGTTCGAGTTCTCGATGTCGGTGACGCGGATTCATGAGGATCCGCGCGTGACGAAGCCGTATAGCGACAAGCAATGGGCGGAAATCGAAGCGCTGGGGCACCAGATCGATATGGACCTGCAGGCGCACGACGTGCGGCTCACGATGGGCGGCGAGCCGACATTCGTCTCGATTGACGATATGGATGGCGCGGAATGGATGACGGCGGCGCTGGGGCCGACGAAGTATCGGCGAGGGGACGAACTGATCCGGCGACTGCGCGACCGATTCGCGCGTGGCGGATTCCTGCATCACGGACAGGGGAAATGGTATCCGAGCGAATCGCTGCCGCGGTGGGCGCTGGGGCTCTATTGGCGGAGAGACGGGCAGCCGGTCTGGCGCGATCCGTCGCTGGTGGCGGATGAGGCGGCACCGCAGCAGCTTGGGCCGGGAGCGGCACGCGCTTTTGCGGAGCAGCTCGCGGAACGGCTGGAGGTGGATCCGAAGTACGCGGTGCCGGGGTACGAGGACACGTGGTACTACCTCTGGAAAGAGCGCCGACTGCCGACGAACGTGGACCCGTTTGACAGCAAGCTGGAAAATCCGGAGGACCGGGCGCGGCTTGCACGGATATTCGAGCAGGGGTTGGATAAAGTGGCGGGGTACGCGCTGCCTTTGCGGCGGGAGTATTACACGGACGGGACGGCGGAGTGGGCCAGCGGCGCGTGGTTTTTCCGGGCGGAACGGATGTACCTGATTCCGGGGGATTCGGCGATGGGGTTTCGTTTGCCGCTGGATTCGATCCCGTGGGTGAGCGCGTCGGAATATCCGCACGTTTACGAGCAGGACCCGATGGCGCCGCGCGGGCCGCTTCCCGACCGCGAAGCGCTTTCGCGGCAAGCGCGTTTGCAAGGGGCCGCGGGACCGCGCGAAGCGCAGGGATTCGTGGAGCAGACGCTGGAGCCAGGGCCGGTGCGACGGCGGGACCGCAGACATACGGAGGCTAGCGAATTGCCGCCGGCTCAGGGCGAATCGGCGCCGTGGATCATTCGGACGGCATTGTGTACGGAGGTGCGTGGCGGCGCGCTGCGAGTATTCATGCCGCCGCAGCGATATCTGGAGGATTACCTGGAGTTGGTGGCGGCAATTGAAGACACCGCAGCAGATTTGGGGCAACCGGTGCTTGTGGAGGGATATACGCCGCCGCAGGATTCGCGGTTGCACCACATTGGGGTGACGCCCGATCCGGGAGTGATCGAAGTGAATATGCAGCCGGCGTGTTCGTGGGATGCGCTGGTGGCGAATACGAACGCGCTCTATGAGGAAGCCCGGTTATCGCGGCTTGGGACTGAGAAGTTCATGATGGATGGGCGGCATACAGGGACAGGCGGCGGCAACCACATCGTGGTCGGGGGGCCTTCGCCGACGGATTCACCGCTGCTGCGGAACCCGGGGCTGTTGCGGAGTTTGATCGGATACTGGCATAACCACCCGGCGCTTTCGTATTTGTTCAGCGGGCTGTTCGTCGGGCCGACGAGCCAGGCGCCGCGAGTGGATGAGGCGCGGAACGATCAGGTTCACGAACTGGAGATTGCGTTTCAGCAGGTGCCGGAGGACCGCGCTCCGCCTTGGCTGGTCGACCGGATCTTCCGCCACATTCTGGTGGATGCGACGGGCAATACGCACCGGGCTGAATTCTGCATCGACAAGCTGTATGCGCCGGAATCCGCGTCTGGCAGGCTGGGGCTGCTGGAAATGCGGGCCTTTGAGATGCCGCCGCACGCGCGGATGAGCCTGGCGCAGCACCTGCTGCTACGGTCGCTGGTGGCGCGATTCTGGAAAGAGCCGTATCGCGATTCGCTGGTCCGGTGGCGAACGGAGATTCACGATCGGTTCATGCTGCCGCATTTCGTGCGGCAGGATCTGGAGGACGTGGTCTACGACTTGAATCGAGCCGGGTACCCGTTTCGCCCCGAGTGGTTTGAGCCACACTTCGAGTTTAGGTTTCCGCGCTACGGGACGATCGAGCAGCGCGGAGTCGAACTGGAATTGCGGCAGGCGATCGAGCCGTGGAACGTGATGGGCGAAGAGCCGGCGGCGGGAGGAACGGCTCGCTACGTCGATTCATCGGTGGAACGGCTGCAAGTCTTCGCAAAGGGCATGGTCGATCCGCGGCACGTGGTGACGTGCAACGGGCGGCGTGTGCCGCTGCACCCGACGGGAACCAACGGGCAGTTCGTGGCGGGCGTCCGGTATCGCGCGTGGCAACCGGCAAGCTGCCTCCACCCGACAATAGGAGTGCAGGCGCCGCTTGTCTTCGATATCCTCGACACATGGGCTGGGCGGTCCATCGCGGGCTGCACTTACCACGTGGCGCATCCGGGCGGCAGAAGCTATGATCGGTTTCCAGTGAACGCGTATGAAGCCGAGAGCCGACGCATTTCGCGCTTTTTCAAGTTTGGGCACACGCCCGGACAGATGATGGCGGGCGAAGAGAAAATCAATAAGGACTTTCCGTTTACGCTGGACCTGAGACGCCAATAGGCGCCGACGAGCTATGAAAGGTCTGAACCCGACGGAAGCAGCCGCGAAACATCCGACGAGCTGGAGCAGTTTTGCCGGCGATTACAAAGCGGCCGTCGATTCCGCGGACGAAATGATTGCAGCGGACGGTTCGCTGCGACCGCACTGGCAGCAATTCGTTTCCCTCCTCGACGATTTAGGACCCGTAGAGTTGCGTCACCGGTGGGATCAGGCGCGCCGCATGATTCATGCGAACGGCGTGACGCACAATATCTACGGCGATCCGAACGGCCTAGAGCGGCCGTGGAACCTGGATTTAATTCCACTGCTAATTGCGGAGCAGGAGTGGCGAACCCTCTCGGCCGGATTGGTTCAGCGGGCGAAGCTGCTCAACCGATTGCTCGCGGACATTTACGGCCCCGCGGAGACAATTTTCGGCGGCTTACTGCCGCCGGAATTGGCGTGGGCGAATCCGGGATTTCTTCGAGCGTGCCACGATATTCGGCTGCCTCATGACCGCTGGCTGCATTCGTATGCGGCAGACCTAGTGCGCACTGCCGACGGCAGTTACCAGATTTTGAGCGACCGGACGCAGGCGCCTTCGGGCGCGGGATATTCGCTGGAAAACCGGATTGTGACGTCGCGCGCGCTGCCGAACATCTTCCGCGAATGCAACGTGACCCGGCTGGCGCCGTACTTTGCGGCGATGCGGGAATCGCTGGCCGAACTCGCGCCGGCCAATTATGAAAATCCGAGGGTCGTGCTGCTCACTCCTGGCCCCTACAACGAAGCTTATTTCGAGCATTCGTACCTAGCGCGTTATCTCGGCTACCCGTTGGTGCAAGGCAACGACCTGACCGTGCGTGACGCGAGCGTTTACCTGAAAACGCTCGGTGGATTGCAGCGCGTGGATGTGATCCTGCGCCGCGTGGACGACGATTTTTGCGATCCGCTCGAGCTCTATGCCGAATCGCATCTGGGAGTGCCGGGCTTATTGCAAGCGGTGCGGCTGGGCAACGTGGCTGTGGCAAATGCGCTGGGCGCGGGACTGCTGCAGGCTCCCGGCTTTTTGCCTTTTCTGCCCGCGCTTTGCAAGCATTTGCTCGGCGAAGAGCTATTGATACCCTCCGTGCCGACGTGGTGGTGCGGACGGAAAGAGGATCTTGCGCACGTGCTCGATCACCTGCCGGAAATGGCGATCAAATCAGCGTATCCCACGCGCGGCGCCGATCCTGTGTTCGGCCGCGACCTGACGCAAGATCAACTGAGCGCCCTCGCCAGGAGGATCAAAGCGAGGCCGGAGCAATACGTGGCGCAGACACAGGTGATGTGTTGCACGACGCCCGCCCTGATCGGAGATCATGCGGAGCCTCGCCGCTTTGTAGTGCGGACTTACCTGACCGCGCATGGAGATTCCTACGAAGTGATGAACGGCGCGCTGACGCGCATCACAAAATCGGCGGAGTCGCTCGTCGTTTCGATGCAAAGAGGCGGCGGCAGCAAGGATACGTGGATACTCTCGGACGGCCCGGTGAGCCATGTGACGCTGCTTCCCTCACCGGGCGAACCAGTCGCCTTGAGCCGGGGCGGCGGCGATCTTCCGAGCCGCGTGGCAGACGATCTTTTCTGGCTGGGACGATTCGTGGAGCGCGGCGAAGGACAAGTGCGGCTCGCGCGCTGCATATTCACGCGAATGACGGACCAAAGCGGCGTGGATTATTCGAATGCGATCGGCAAGCTGATCAGCGCGTGGCCAAACGTCTTGCAGTCAGACGGCAGGCGGCTTGGCGAGCGCGAGTTCATCGAGGGCGTGCTGGGAACGGCGAACGACGGAATTTGCGGAATTATCTCCTACGTGCACGGGCTGGCCAGGGTGCTGCGCGATCGCGTGTCTGCGGATGCGTGGCGCATTCTGGACCAAATCTATGGCTCCGCGATGAGTTTCAAGAGGGGCAATCGCCAGCCGGGGAGCGGGTTCAGCGAGCTTCTCGACGGGCTAACGGTGGCGTTCGCGGCGTTCGTGGGGCTGGCTTCGGACTCGATGACGCGCGGGCAGGCATGGACCTTTTTGGATATCGGGCGCCGCGTGGAGCGCGTAGATTTTCTGGCGCGGCTGCTGAAGGACACACTGGTTGAGCCTGGTACGGATCCGGTGCTGCTTGAGGCGCTGCTGGAGATATCGGACAGCTCGCTGACCTATCGCAGGCGCTACGCGACGCATCTCGAGACGCACGCCCTAGCGGATTTGCTGCTTGCGGACGAAACCAATCCGCGATCGGTGGCTTACCAACTTCTGCGGCTGGATAACCGGCTGGCGGGACTGCCGCACGACACCACATATCCCGAGCGTAATCAGGATTTGCGATTTTTGCTGAAGCTGCGCACTTCGGTGCAGCTTGCGGACCTGCCGAAGCTTTGCATCGTTCCGGCAGAGGCGCGGCGCGAAGGACTCGATGCGCTGCTCGGCGAAGCGATCGACCAGATCGCGAGGCTTTCGGACGCCGTGGCAAGGCTATATTTTTCGCACGCAGAGGTTTCGCGAGAGATGGGCGACGTGTCGCAGGAGGCGACGTGAGATATCGCGTGCGGCATTCGACGCGCTATGAATACGCGGAGGCGATCCCGCTCTCGCACAATCTTGTGCGATTGCGCCCGCGCGATCGAGCCGTGCAGACGTGTTTGCGGCATAGCCTGATCATCCATCCGACGCCAGCCGTAAGCAGCGAGCGATTCGATTATTTCGGGAACGACGTGGTCTGGTTCAGCCTGCAGGAACCGCACACGGAGCTGACGATCACGGCGAAAAGCGACGTCGAGGTGAGTCTTGGATTGCGTCCCGACCTTTCGCAGGGTGCGGCGTGGGAACAAGTGCTGCAGACGATGCAGAGCGCTCCGGACGCGGAGACGATTTTTGCGCGACAGTTTACGTTCGATTCGCCCTACGTGCCACGAAGCGCCGAACTTGCGGCGTATGGCGAAACGTCGTTTGCAACCGGCCGGCCGTTTCTGGAGTGCGTGCTCGACCTGACCGAACGGATTCACAAGGAATTTCAATTTCTTCCCGGAGCGACCCGCGTGGGCACGCCCGTGCAAGAGGTGCTGCGCACGCGGCGCGGAGTGTGCCAGGATTTCGCGCATCTGCAAATCGCGGCCCTGCGATCGCTAGGGTTTGCGGCGCGATACGTGAGCGGGTACATCGTCACCACGCCGCCGCCGGGGCAAAAGCGCCTGGTGGGAGCGGACGTCTCGCACGCATGGATCAGCGTTTTTTCGCCGGATTTCGGCTGGATGGATTTCGACCCGACAAACGGCCTGATGCCTTCGGATACGCACGTGACCGTGGCGTGGGCACGCGACTACGACGACGTGGGACCGGTGCGCGGAATCCTGATCGGCGGCCAGAGGCAGAACTTAGAGGTTTCGGTGGATGTGGTGCCGATCGAGAGTTCCTGCTGAAGCACCAGATGAAAGCTAGTTGGCAGGCGGTGAAGCGCCATTCGATCCAGGAAACGGAACAAAGCGGTTGGAACATGGCGGCTGAGCGGGTTCGGATGCGCCTTTGATTTTCGCGATGCGGACGTTGGGACCGGCCGGTGTGAAATTTACAGGCGCGGGGCCAATATTGACGCGGGCGTTTGACGCCACTACATCACCCGGCTGAACGCCGGTTTCCGTGACTCCGTCCAAGGTTAACTGCAGAACGTGGCCGGAATCTCGGCCCTCGAGTGTGATTTTTCCCGGTGTGGCGATCGCGATTTGCCGCATCAGGATGCCTTGAAAAAGCGGAATTTCGCTGCCGCCGGCGGTCGAGTAAAACGGGTCGATCAAAATCGGATTTTTGACCTGCCGCATACAAACGTTTTGATAGACCACTCTGTCGACGAGGCCGCCCCGGCTCGCGTCGGACTTGATGCGGAGGCCGTTATCGGCGCCGTCGATCGTGAGGTCGTGGACGTCGACGTCGCTGAGGCCGCCATTCGTTTCGCTGCCAATTGACATGCCGTGCCCGAAATAAAAGTGATCGTGCGCGACGGTGATATGGGCTGCGGGGCCATTGTTGCCAGCCTTGATGGCAACGTTGTCGTCTCCGTCGCTGATATAGGAATAGAGGATGCTGACGTTGGTGGAAGAAGAAGGATCGATGCCGTCGGTGTTGCGGGCGGTGCGGGGCGCCTGGATCTTTACGGCCCAGGCGGTGAAACCGTCTGTTTTGCTGATGAGGACGTGAAAGTTCGGGGAGTTGCGCAGAGTGATGCGATAGAGAGTGAAATTGTTCGAGCTTTCGGCGACGATGATGCGCGGGACGTTCTGCTTGCGATTGCCGACTCTGGCCTGCTCGGCGAGATCCCACCAAGTGACATTCTGGCCGATGAGAGCGGAGCCGCCGCGGCCATCGATTACGCCATCGCCCATAACTCCGGCGTCCGGGGCGTTGAGAAAATGAAGCAGAGGCTTACAGCCTTTGCCAAAATTGTCGACGAGGCCGCAGCTTCCCGGCTTGACATCGTAATCACGCGGATTGCGCGATGCGAAAAGGGTGGCGCCCGCGTCGACGAGAAGTGTGACGCCGCTTCGCATTTCGACTGGACCTGACAGGAATGCCTCATAGGGGCCGGCGGCGCGCAGCTCGACAGCGGATCCGTGGGGGCAATTATCAACGGCGTGCTGGATGCGCGCGGTGTCTGGAGAAATTTCGTCCGCAGGCAGCAGCGCGCCATTCGCGGATTTTAGCCGCGCGGTGAGCGAGGAGCAGGTTTTCGGGATGCGCGGCTCGATGACGGCGCGCGTGTCTTGGGCAGAAGCGATGGAGGCACACGCTGCCAGCGCACAAAGGGCAAACGAAATGGGCGACGCGGCGCTCAGAATACGGAAATTCATTTTGCGCGAGCGACGCCGTGCGCCAACTGGAGAGACTGGAGCGCTTCCGCAGCGCCGGGCAACTGGAAATAGGAGACCGCGTTGCCGTAACAGATGCTTTCGATCATCGAGCCCAGAAGCGCATCCTCGTTGGGCAACTCGCCCGATTCCATTTCGCCACCGATCAGGTTGCAGAGAACACGACGAAAATATTCATGGCGCGGATAGGACATGAAGGAACGCGAGTCCGTGACCATGCCGACGAAACGCGAGAGCAGGCCGACATTTGAGAGCGCGTTGAGCTGCCATTCGATGCCCTCCTTTTGATCGAGAAACCACCAACTGGTGCCGAACTGAATCTTGCCGGGGATTTCGCCTCCTTGAAAGCTATTGATCACGCTGGCGAAGGCGTAGTTGTGGGAGGGATTTACGTTGTAAAGGATCGTCTTGGGCAGGTTATTCGTGTCGTTCAGGCGGTCCAAATAAGCCGTGAGCGATGCGATTTGGGGCCAATCGCCGATGGAATCAAAGCCGGTATCCCTGCCCAGGGTTTTGAGCATGCGCGTATTGTCGTTGCGCGAGGCGCCGAGATGCAGCTGCTTGGCCCAGCCGCGCTTGGCATCCAGTTCGCCGAAGAAAAGCATGAGGAAACTTGCGAATTTGTTGGTGTCGTCCGGGCTTAATTCGTCGCCGCCGCGAACCTCCTGAAAGATTGCAGCAGCTTCGGCGCGGCTGCAGAAATCGACCGGGCAAGAATCGAGGCCGTGATCGGAGAGGCGACAGCCATGCTCGTGAAAGTAATCGTGGCGCGACTCGAGCGCTTCAAGGAAGCGCGAGAAGTCGCTGATTTCAATATCAGCGCTCGCGCCCAGGCGATCGACCCAGGCGTTGAAGGCGGCGGGGTCGGCCGTCCTGAGCGCGGCGTCCGGCCGGAAGGCCGGGAAAACGCGCGTTTCGAGCGTCGAGGCCTGGATGCGCTCGTGGTATTCGAGCGAATCGGTGGGATCGTCTGTGGTGCAAAGCGCAGTGACATGGAATTTTCTCAAAATGCCATGCGCCGTGAGATCCCCTTTTTGGAGCCGTTCGTTCGCTTTTGCCCAAATTTCCGGCGCGGTGCTTTCATCGAGCAGCTCGTCGATTCCGAAATAACGCAGCAGCTCGAGATGAGTCCAGTGGTGGAGAGGATTGCGGAGGGTATACGGAACCGTCTTCGCCCAAGCTAAAAATTTCTGATATGGGTCGACATCGCCGGTGCAGAATTCCTCGGGAACTGCGTTGGCGCGCATGGCGCGCCATTTATAGTGGTCGCCCTCGAGCCAGATTTCCGTGAGGTTCTCGAAGCGGCGGTTTTCGGCAACGTCTTTCGGAGACAAATGGCAGTGGTAATCGAGAATCGGCGGGCGGGCCGCGTAGGTCGAGTACAAGCGCCTGGCGGTCTCCGTCTTGAGAAGAAAATCGTCGTTTATAAATGTCATGGCCCTGGTTCCCCGTTCTTCTGTTGCGTTTTCGCGTCTCGCGATCAGCCGTTGGAGGTCATCGGCTGGCCGTTGACGCGAACATTATCAAGCGATAGTCCTTCCACGTTTTCGATCACATTCGGGCTGGCGATATTTTCGAAATTGCAATCGGCGAGGCGGATGTCTTGAATCGGCGCCTTCTTAAAACCGCGCAGATATAAGGCGTATTTCGCTTTTCCGACGTCGAGGGAGCGAATGTCGACGTTGCGCACGATGGGGGTGTAATTCCCGTTTTCGCCTTCTTCGTAATAGAAGTCGATGGCGACACCCGCGTTCGCCACCTGGCCGACTTTGACGTTGCGGACGTACATGTCTTCGATATCGCCGCCGCGCATGGCGTTATTTTTGATGCGAATGGCCATATCGAGATTGGGGCTATCCATCTGGCAATCCTCGGCGAAGACGTTGCGCACGCCGCCGGTGATTTCGCTGCCGAGCGTGACGCCGCCGTGGCCGTCTTTCATATGGCAACCTTGAATCACGATGTTTTCGGAAGGAGTGTGGAGGCGACGGCCGTCGGCATTTCGGCCTGACTTGATGGCAATGCAATCGTCACCCGTGGAAAAAGTGCAGTCCTTGATGAGGACGTCGCTGCAGGAGTCCGGATCGCAGCCGTCGGTGTTGGGGCCGGTGCTGTGGATCGTGAGGCCTTGCACCGTCACGTTCGTGGAGAGCGCGGGAGTGACTTGCCACATGGGCGAGTTCAGGAGGGTGACACCCTCGATGAGGATATTTTTGCAGCGGAAGGGCTGAATGAACTGCGGGCGAAGATAGTGGCCGGGGCCGAAAACGCGTTCGCTGACGGGAACGCCGCGCTCGGCCATACCGTGAAGGAGATTGCGGTCCTTCGTGAGGGTGTGGGCAGGGTCCTGGCGGCCGCAGCGCATGCCGCCGGCCCAGGGCCACCAATTCTCGCAATCGGCGTTGCCGTCGATGGTGCCCTGGCCGGTGATGGCGAGATTCTGCTGCTCGAAGGCGTAGATGAAGGGTGAGTAGTTCATCAATTCGGTGCCTTCGTAACGGGTGAAAACGACAGGATACTTGGCGGGATCGCGGCTGAAACGGAGCGTGGCTCCTTCGCTGACGTAGAGATTGATGTTGCTCTTCAGGGTGATGGCGCCGGTGAGGAATTCGCCTTTAGGGACGACCACCCTGCCGCCGTGTTTAGAACCGCAGGCAGCGATCGCTTTGCTGAACGCTTCGGTGCAGTCGGTCTTGTTGTCGCCGACGGCTCCGAATTCGGTTATGTCGAAATCGCGATCGCGGAACTTCGGCGGCTTGATGCGCGCGAGGATTCCGGGGACGGCGTCCCAGGGCGACGAGGAGTTGTCACGGCGATTGGTAGCCTTCGCAAAGGCGCGGCGACTTAGGATCGAGGCGCTTGCGATGTAAACGCCTCCGCCCAGGGCGGCTTTGAGAAAATCGCGGCGGCGGGTCATGAATGGCTAGCGAGCATTTCGGAAAATACCCCCCCTTTTTTGACCGCGATTAGAAGTGCAACCCTCAATGATAATAAAGACTTTATCGGCATTTTTAATTTTTTCGAGTTGCGGTTAGAATCTTCGCTTTGAGCTCGCCTTCTAGCACGCCGACTGGCGGGCACGGGACGCGAGCCCCACAATGATCGTCGTTCTATTGTCACACCCCAAGGGTCGTCCGACGAAACTGGTCGTTGACTGCGATCCCGGTTGGGACGCCGCCCCAACCGGGAAGTTGTTTTTCACGCTCTCTAGAAGATGAGCTTGAGAGCACCCTGGAACACTCTGGCGCCCTCGCCTGTGGTACCTGAGATAAGCCCGAATGAACCGCCCGCAGTGAGGCCGTTGCTGCTGAAGGCGGCGTTCGGATTGGCGAAAACCGGATGGTTGAGCACGTTATATGCTTCGAGCCGGAAATCCAGTTTCACGTTCTCATGGATTGGAAAGTACCGCGATATCTCAGCATCGAACTGAAATTGGTTCGGGCCGGGAAAGGCGTTCTTTCCAAGAGTGCCGAAGGTGTTGAGCGCCGAGCAACCAGTGAGTGAGGTGCAGCCTGCCAGTGTCGGAGGGGTCACAAACGCTGCAGGGTTGAGATAACCTTCGTCAGCTTCGGTCGCGCTGTTGATGAACAGGTGAGAAGGCAGGTAGACGGGAACCCCAGCAACCCGATCGGGACGGTCCTTGTTGACATCGATCAAGGAAAGATCGGTGCCTGTCGTTACGTTAATTGGGAATCCGTTGTTAACGCGGATCAAGGGCGCCACTTCCCAGTCGCTCAGAATCGAGTTCACCGCGCGATCGAAGCGCTTCACACTACTTGTAGCCACGACAGAGGCGTTAAACACGTTTCGGAGGTCTTGGCCGCACGGCCCGTAATCTCCGCGGAGATTATTCGGATTTTGCAAGGCGTTACCCGACAAGTCGCCAGCGGCATCTTCCACGTCGAGGCACTTTGACCAGGTGTAATTGCCAAGGAGGGTGAATGAGGACGAGAGGCGATGCTGGACGGAAAGCACCAAGCCGTTATAGTCGGACCAGGCAACGCTGTTGATAAGAACGGAGCCTGCGCCGCCGCCGACAATCTGGTTACCGCCGCCATTTACACCGTTTCCGACTGGGTTATCGACGGTCAGTGCGAAACGCGAAATGTAATTTCCGGTAGTGGAGCAGTTTTGCGGCAGAGCGCTGTTCTTCGGCGGCTTCACAGCGGCAGGCCCGGTCGTAACGAAGCCGGGGCAGCCGATTGCGTTCGCGGTGGGTCCGCCGGGCCCGACTTGCCACTCTCCAGGGACGAAAACGGCGTCGTCAATCGGATAGCCGTTCGGATCATGACTGCTTCTATTCCCGATGTATTGAGCCTGGACTTGCCAACCGCGTCCGAACTCATGCTGGATGCTGGCAGTCCACATACCCGTATCGGTCGGGCGGAAATTGGAGGCTGTTGCGATGTACTGACTCTGGGCGGGAAACACTGCAGTCGCCGGCGTCGGAACCTGTGCGGACGGATACGTATCGTCACTAGTGTCGCCACCAGTCTGATAGCAGCCATAACCGGTACCCCCGACAAGCCACGGATTGCTAAAACATAGCTGCGAGGTGGTGCTTGGACCACTTGCAGTGGCGTAGGGCGGATTCTGCTGGTTACGCTGCGAAGTGAAGTAATTCGGCTGGTCGTAGGCGAACTGAAAGCCAGCACGGAAGACGGTCTTGCCGTCGCCTACGGGGTCAAAGGTGAAGCCCACATTCGGTGACCACTGATCCGGCGAATTAGTGGTGAACTGGCGCTTCACGCGGGGGTCGCCATAGAAGGTGATGCCCGGAGGCGCGTTGGGATAGACGGAGCTGATCGCGTTGTCCAAGAAGCCCGTCATGTTCCAATCAATGCCGCGATTGAAATAGTCCACAGGGAAATACGTTGGCGTCCAGCGGATCCCGCCAACTAATGTCAATCGAGTCGAAGCATGGTAGGTGTCTTGAAAATAGAGGCTCGGGATGTTTCCGCGCAGGGCGTTCTGCTGGGCTTTGCTTTGTTGGAAAGCTTGCAAGGCGCCTGCGAGGAAATCGAGGTTGGCGTCGCCTACGGCAGATCCTCCGGCAGGGCCGCCGACTCCGCTGTATTCGCCGTTAAAGGTAAACGTGCCATTACCCTCGTAAACGTTGTCGATGTTCAGCTGGTTGTGAATCAACTCGCCACCGAGGACAAACTGATGCTTGCCATGATTCCAGTTCAGGTTGTCGGCTGCGTCCCAAGTGTTGTCGTTAAAGGCGGCGTGGGAGTTCGTGCCGCCGCCAATTGTGAACTTATGGTTGGAGCCGGATGTGCTGAGAGTCAGCTGTAGCCCGTGGGGATACAGTTGGTAGACATTCACGCCAAGTTTCGCGGCGTTGATGTCCGCATCGCTGTAGCCACGATCGTTGCGGCGGCGGAGGAAAGTAAAATGAACCGAGTTAACGACGTTTGGGTTGACCACGAAATCTTCGCCGAGGGTGATGGATTGGGTCCGCTCGACGTTGCCATTCGCGGTGGTCAGAAGGATGTTGGTCGGCGAGTACTGCGCGGGCAACTGGTAGCCGTCCAGAAAGTAGTGGCCGTACAACGTATTTCGCGAATTGATCGTGTAGTCGATCCTCGTGATCGATTGTTTATCGTAGAAGTCGTTCGGGATTCCATACTGGACATGGCCACAGGCGTCCGATCCGTCAGGGAGCGCCTTAAGCGGCGGAAGATACGCCATCAACGCGAGAGACGCAGAATTCCAAGCGGGAAGTACAGGTCCGCCAGGCTGGTTATACTTGTTGCCGGGCAGCGCAGCACCGGTCACAGGATCGTAGAGTTGCACGGCTTTGTCACCGCAAACGTTCGCGGCCGAACCGATAGGCGGGTCTGTCACGGAAAAGTCTCCAGCTAAATTGCCGGTTGTCGGGGTCCCGCCACCTGCGACGTAACCTGTTGGGATGTATGCGCTGGTGGTGGAAGAAAGCTGCTTGGAGACTTCGCGCTGGAAGCCGGTGAAGAAGAAAAGCTTGTTCTTGACGATTGGGCCGCCGATGGTGCCGCCGTATTCGTTCTGGTGCAACTGGTCCTTGCCGGTTGCGAAATAGTTTGTTGAGTCGACGAGATTGTTGCGAATGAATTCGAATCCGTCGCCGTGGAACTGATCGGTTCCAGAGCGAGTGACGACGTTTACGAGGCCGCCGGTATGGTTTCCGGTGGCGGCTCCAAGGTCGGTGGATTCGACGCTGAATTCGTTGACGGCATCGGGGAACGGGAACGGAAGGTTGGAGTTGGCCATGTAGTCGTTGTTTGTGCCGCCGTCGAGTTTCCACTCGGTGGTGTTGCCCATTCCTCCGGCCACCGAAACAGATACGGCCGCATAGGAATATTTCGAGCCGGTGAAATCGCCGCCCGGGGCGGTCGTCGAGGCACCCGACGTCGTGATCAACGCCGTCATGGAGCGGCCATTGAGCGGCATCTCGGTTAGGTCCGTTTGATCGATGGTCTGCTTGAAGGAGCTGTCTTCGGTCTGGAGGGCTAGGCCTTGCGCCTCGACCTGGACGGTCTGGCTGGCAGCGCCTACCTGCAGTTTGGCGTCGACGGCGATGCTGCTGCCGACTTCAAGCACGATGCCGGTTTTCTTATAGGCTTCAAACCCAGGCGCGGAGATGGCGACCTCATAGGGGCCGACGATCAGGCTGGGGAAGCTGTAAAATCCGCTGGCGTCAGTCTTCGTGGTTTGCGAGACACCTGTGGCGGTATTCGTGATCGACACGGAGGCGTTAGGGACTACCGCTCCGGTGGCGTCCTCGACCGTGCCTTGGACGGCGGCAGTGCCAGCGACCTGGGCAAGCGAAACGGAAGAACAGACGAATAGAAGCAACAACAAGCCGACAACTTTCTTCATTTTTCCCACCCCCGGCATGAAAAACCGTTATGTTCGGTTTTTTGGTTCTTGCTTGACCGTGCTTTGGCGAGGAACCGTCTCCGCGGCGCGCCACCCCCAGGGCGCCTGTTGCGCCTGGGAGCAGCCTTGGCCTGCGTCTCCCGGGCGATGAGAGGTTCTCGTGAGGGGGAAACTAAGACGCAATTTTTGTGCTGTCAACGTTAAAGATTTAAATGATATGTTTAATTCTGCTAAATAATCGCCGGGGCGATTCATCTCGTGGTTGCGAATTGCGGAGGAACCATTATGGACATCCGGCAGCTCGAATCGTTTCTTTCGGTAATCGATTCGCCCACGATGAGCCGGGCGGCGGAAACTCTGCACCTTTCGACGGGCGCCGTGAGCCTGCAAGTGCGGGCTCTTTCGAGCGAATTGAAGTCGCAGCTTTTTGTGCGCTCGGGAAGAAAGCTCGCTCCGACGCCAGCGGGACGGCGACTGGCGGAACACGCTCGCACGATTCTGCTGGGAATGAAACAGATCCGGGAAGAGTTCGGGGACGACCCGGAAACCGATACGCGTCCTTTTCATCTGGCAACGGGCGCGACAACGCTGATCTACCGGCTGCGGCGTCCCCTGAAGCTCGTGAGAAAGAGATATCCCAAGATCGATATTCATGTGACCGTTTTGGCCACGGAAGAAATCATCGCCGGGCTGAAGGAGCAGCAGTTCGATCTGGGACTGATCTCGCTTCCGGTGGCGGACAAGAGCCTCGGGATCGTGCCGCTATACAACGAAGAACTGCTGGTGGTGAGGCCGTCAGCGTCGGTCGTGAGAGGTCATCATGTGGGCGTGATTTCCGCCAGCGAACTGCAGGGCGCACCGCTGCTGCTTTATCCCAAGCACAGCAATATGAGGAGATTGATCGACCGATTCCTCGATGAACTGGGAGTGCACGGGCGCGTGATTATGGAGGCTTCCGACACAGAAGCAATCAAGGGGCTCGTCGAGGCTGGATTCGGATATTCGATCCTGCCGGAGTATGCGCTGAAACAATCGAGCAAGTTCTTTCACACGGCGCGCATTAGGGGGCGCCGGTTGATCCGGCGGCAGGCGCTGGCAATGCCGCTGAGCGCGCAGGCCCGTTCGCTGACGCAGAATGTGGCGCTCTTTCTAAAGAATAGTTTTAACGAAGCTTAGCGCCAGGGGCTATTGGGCCGGGTTTCGCTTCGCCGTGAAATCCACGGAATAGGACTGGGTTGGGTCCACCGTCGGCTCGGCTACCGAGCCGGTGATCGTATCACCGCTGATCGTACCTTTATATACTTCCGGGCGAGCTATGCCGTCGGCGAGCCTGCGGGAGACGGTCCAGGTGATCTGGTCGCCGGAAATGGAGCCGGTGACGGGAAGGCCGGGGCCACGGCCGCCGGAGAGCGTGCCTGTCAGGGCGTCGCCGTCCTGTTTAAGAGTAAGAGTCGGCGGACCGCCGCCGCGACCGGCGTATTGACCGCGGCCCTCGGGCGCGGCAGGAGCGGCTGCAGCGCTGCCGCCGGGAGGAATGGCGGGAGGAGCAGGAGCAACGGTCAAAGTCCAGGCGCCTGATGCGTCGGAATTCGATTGCGGTGAAGCGTGGATTGCCGCGACGAAAAGCGCCAACACCAGAATGGCAGTTGCTGCCAACCACTTCGCGCCCTTGTGCATTCCGTTTCTCCTTGAACTGCGTCGAGCGAAAAACATACAGCCGTTCACCGAGGAAAGCAAACGGTTCCGGGCGAGCATGCTCTGGCAAGAGGGCGATGAGGGCGGTTCAGTTGCGGAGCACCTTCCGATACTGCAACCCGATCGTCCAAATATGATTCGTATTAGAGCGAGTGATGCGGCGGACATATTCGGCAGGCGCAGGATTCGGAAATCAACGTCGGGAATGCTCTCCAACGGGTAGTAGAATCAGCTCGCAATTTAATCCGGGAAGCTAAGTGTGATTGCTGCGTGTCTCGAAGCGCGGTGTTCTATTGAACCGCGGACTCGCGGGCGCCGGTAGGAAACGCCGCACAGCAGCGAAGCGTCGTTATATTGCACTTCATTTGAAGGACTGTTTATCCGGACTTCCGGAAGGCGGTGAAACATGCGTGTACGCAACAGCTGGATATTGATGTTTATGTTCGCTGCGTGGGCCGCCCTGGGGGCAAGCGCGCAAAATCAACCGGCCCAGAATTCGCCGCAAGCTCCCGCGCAAAACAGCGCGCCGAGCCAAGCGCCGGCACCGCCTCCGCAGGCGCTGGCGCAGAACAATCACGCGGCGGTGAGAATTTCGCTCGACGAGGCGATCCAGATGGCGCTGCAGCACAACCACAGTCTGCTGGCAATGAGGTCAACGATCCAGCAAAGCCACGCGGAAGAGATCACGGCGAATTTGCGCCCCGATCCTGTGCTGCTGGGCGACGCGCAATTCATCCCGATCTTCCAGCCGGGAGAATTCAGCGCGGATTATCTGGACAACACGGCGCAGTTCGACCTCGGGATCGGCTATCTTTTTGAGCGGGGCCAGAAACGGCAGCACAGACTGCAAGCGGCGAGAGACGTGACGGCGGTGACGACTTCGCAAGTGGCGGACGACGAGCGCACGCTGACGTTTGACGTGGCGCAGGACTTTATCAACGTAGAGCTGGCCGAGTCCTCGCTCGACCTGGCGCAGCAGGACCTAAGCAGCTTTCAAAACACGGTTGCGATCAGCCAGGCGCAATATCAGGCAGGCGATATCAGCGAGGATGACCTGTTAAAGATCAAACTGCAGATGCTGCAGTTTCAGACGGATGTGTCGCAAGCGCGGCTGGCAACGGTGCAGGGCCTTTCCGACCTGCGGCAGCTGGTGGGATACGAATCCGTTCCGGCGGATTACGACGTGGCGGGCCAGTTCGAATATCAGCAGATTGCGGGAAATCTGGAGGATTTCCAAATGAGCGCTCTCCGGGACCGGCCGGACTTGCGGGCGGCGCAACAAGGCGTGACGGCGGCGAACAGCCAATACGCGCTGCAAAAAGCGATCGGCAAACGCGACGTGACAGCGCAGATCAACTATACGCACGTGAGCGAGGTGAACACGGCTTCGCTTTTCGGGCAAATCCAATTGCCGATTTTCGATCGCAACCAGGGAGAGATTGCACGAGCGGGCTACGCGATCAACCAAGCGCAGCAGCAAGAGGAATACACGAATGACCAGGTGCTAACGGATGTGCGCGATGCTTATGAGAACCTTCGCTCGAATGAAGAAATCGTGGGGCTTTATCGATCGGGGTATCTGGACGAAGCGCAGCAGGATCGCGACATCAGCGAATACGCCTACCGGCGGGGCGCGGCAAGCTTGCTGGATTTCCTCGACGCGGAGCGGAGTTATCGGGCGACGCAGCTCGCCTATCGGCAGGCACTTGCGTCTTACCTTCTATCGCTGGAGCAGCTTCGCGAAGCAGTGGGCGCAAGGAGCCTGCCATGAGGAGTGTAAGGCGATTGCGCAGATTTCGAGCCGGAGGATTCGCCGGAGTATTGGTTTGCGCCTGCGTGATGGCGGGTTGCGGCAGCGAGCAGCCGCAGATGACGTCGTATTCGTCGGAGGCTTCGAAATCGGCGACCCCGCAGCTTTTCACGATCCCGCAGGAGCAGATGTCGCACGTGCAGGTGGTGACCGTTGCGACGACAAAATTGACGCGAACGCTGCGGTTGACCGGGACAGTGGACTATAACGCGTTTAAGACGACGCCGGTGATCAGTCAAGTGGGCGGGCCGGTGAGCCGAGTTCTGGTTTTGCCTGGCGAGCAAGTGAAGCGGGGTCAGCCGATGCTCGAGGTGAGTAGCCCGGACTATTCGCGACTGCTCGAGATGTATCTGAAAGCCGCAGATTCGTATCGGCTCGCGAACCTGGATTACGCGCGGGCGGAGGATCTCTATCACAAAAATGCTGCGGAACAGATGTTAGCCGTTTAGCAACTGTTTCGTGGCTGTGTTGAAAGCCCTATACCCGTGTGCTAGATTTCAAAATTGGCAGGAAATTTTCCCGGAATAGGCAATCGTAGTGAGTGAGAAGCCGAAAATCTCGCGCGTAGAAGTGTACTGGCACACGGTGAAGTATCGCACCGTGTTTCTATACGTGGTGCTCATTACGGCGATCGTTTTGGCGTGTGTTTATCTTGTGTTTCCGGCCGCCTCGAATGTGATCCTGCAAAAACTGTCGCAGACTTTTGCCGAACCGGAAACGCCCGTGGCCACGGCGCTAGCGCGGCAGGCGCGCTTCGTGAATCTCGACGGCAAGGTGCAGATCAAAAAAGCGGCGTCGGTGGAATGGACCAACGCGGATTACACGGTGACCCTGGACAAGGGCGATCTGGTCCAGACGGGCCCCGAAGGGGTGGCGCGCATCGCATTTGCCGATGGGACGGAGTACACGGTGAAGAGCGACACGCTGGTCACGGTGGAGGAAAATGACGTCGGGCAGGATTCGACGCAAGTCGCGGTGCATATCACTTCCGGTCAAGTGGACCTGAATACGGGCGGGCTATCGTCGGGATCGAAAGCGGAGGTTTGGTTCTCGAACGCGGTGGCGGACTTGCAGTCGAACTCGCATGCCGCTGTGAGCAGCGATCCGACAACTCAGCAACAGCAGATCACGGTGACGTCAGGCAGCGCCCAACTCGACCGCGGCTCCGTGCATATGGACATTGGCACTGACGAACGAGCTTCGTTCATCACTGGGCAGCCTGACATCACGAAGACGCAGGTGCTGGCGGCGCCGGAACTGGTTGAGCCGCTGAATCTTGCGCCGAAATTCGTGGGCGATCCGAAGACGGATCCCGTACATTTTTCATGGAAACCAGTGGCTACGGCGAAAACGTACGAGTTCCAGCTGAGCACCACCGGGCTTTTCAACCACGTGGCGAAGGATATAAAGACCGCCGACACAGCGCTCGACGTGACCGACTTCCAACCGGGCGATTATTTCTGGCGCGTGCGCGCAATCGACGATAAGAATGAGGTCAGCGAGCCGAGCGACGCTTTCAAGTTCACGCTGGCCGTCCAGGGCAAGAATCAAGATATGCTCCTGACGATCGACGGCACGCAGCTCGAAGGAAACAGCGTTGAAGTGACCGGGCGGACCGAGCCGGGTGCTATATTGATCATCAACGGCGAGCAGGTTGCAGATATTGATTCCAGTGGCCATTTCCGCTACTTCACCCAGCCGATGACCTCCGGGAGTCATACGATCGTCATAACCGGGCAGAACCGGCGAGGAGATACGACGATCAAACGCGTGGACATTGTGATCCCGTAGCCGGCGCTGCGCCGGACCATGCAAAGCGCTGCCGCAGCGGCGCTCGCGGGACATCTGAGGGAGAAGCGCTTGGTAAATAAAAACGGCTATAATATGCGGTCGGTTTTCAGTCTGCTTTCCTCCGACCTGGCGATAGATCTCGGTACGGCCAATACGCTGGTTTTTGCCCGCAGTAAAGGCATCGTCGTCAACGAACCTTCCATCGTAGCGATCAACAAAAACAGCGGAGAGGTGGTGGCCGTGGGCCGCGAAGCGAAAGACATGCTCGGGCGTACGCCGGGAAACGTGGTGGCGATCAAGCCAATGAAAGACGGCGTGATTGCGGACTTCAAAGTCACCGAAAAGATGCTGACGTATTTCATCCAGAAGGCGCACAACCGGCGCGTTCTGGTGCATCCTCGCATCGTGATCGGCGTTCCGAGCGAGATCACGCCGGTGGAAAAGCGGGCCGTGCAGGACTCGGCCTATCGCGCGCGAGCGAGCGAAGTTTATCTGGTCGAACAGGCGATGGCGGCGGCGATTGGCGCCGGCCTGCCGATCGAGGAGCCTTCGGGCAACATGGTGGTCGACATCGGCGGCGGCACCACCGACATCGCCGTGATTTCTATGAGCGGCATCGTCTATTCGCGATCGGTGCGGGTGGCCGGCAACGAAATGGACGAGGCCGTGATGCACTACCTGAAGCGCAAGTATAACCTGCTGGTGGGCGAGCGTACCGCCGAACAAATCAAAATGGAGATCGGCTCGGCCTATCCGCTGGAGAAACCGCTGACGCTGGAAGTGAAGGGGCGCAACCTGATCGAAGGCGTGCCGCGGACGATCACGATCGACGACAGCGAAATTCGCGAAGCGCTTTCCGAGTGCATCGCCACGATTCTGAATGCGATCCGCGTCGCGCTGGAGCGCACGCCTCCCGAGCTTTCCGCGGATATCAGCGACCGCGGCATCGTGCTCACGGGCGGAGGCGCGCTCATCAAGAATCTCGATAAGCGAATCCGCGAAGAGACGGGCCTGCCCGTTTCCATAGCGGACGATCCGCTTGCTTCGGTGGTGCTCGGCACGGGCAAGATGCTCAGCGATTTCCGCTTGCTGAGACTGGTTTCGATCGACTGAGTTCGCACGCTCGGTAACACGCTGCAGAAATGCCGGCGCACGCCGGCAAGCCTTAGGTTGCTGGAAATGATTGACGCAATATCTAGGCATCGGCCTCTAGCACTGCTCGCAGGAGTGATCCTCGCGCAGGTTTTGCTGCTCGCGTACCAGATCCGGCGCGCGCACGACGTGCGCCTGATTCGCTATTGGAGCATGGAAGCATCGACGCCGGCGGCACGCGGCGGCACGTGGTTCTTCTCACGTCTCGGCGGGTTTTGGTCAGGGTACGTGAACCTGCATGATGCCCACGCGGAAAACGAGCAGCTTCGCGCCGAAGTCGGGCAGCTCGAGCTGCGCAACAGCGAACTCGAGACCGAAGCGAGCGAAGCGCATCGGCTCGAAACTCTGCTGAACTTTCGCGACGCGCACCCGGAAGCGCAGATGCTTGCAGCGCAAGTGATCGAAGCGAGCGCCGACCCGACTTCCGAAACAATCGTGATCAATCGCGGCGAACAAGACCACGTGAAGCGCAATATGGGCGTCATTACGCCTGATGGCGTGGTCGGCAAGATCGTGGAAGTTTTTCCGAATACTTCGCAAGTGATGTTGATGACGGACAAAAACATGGGCGTGGGCGCGATGTTTGCGGATACGCGCACGCACGGCGTAGTGAAAGGCACCGGAGACCCGCAGCCTATCATGGATTATGTGGTGAACGACGAAAAGGTATCGCCGGGCCAGACGATCATCACGTCCGGCGAAGATCGCATTTTTCCGAAAGGCTTGCTGGTGGGCGTCGTCGCATCGGCCAAGCAGGGCAATCCCTTTCAGCGGATTGCGGTTCACCCCGCCGCGAGGCTCGATCGACTCGAGGACGTGATCGTCCTCGTGACGCAACAAGAGCTTGCACCCGGCAAGCCGGGACAGCCGTTCACCGTGTCGCCCGCGCCGCTTCCGCCTGCACCTGCTGACGCTGCAGGCGCAACTTCAGGAACCGCAACGACGGCGCCCGCCAGTTCCGCTAATCCAGCCTCCGCCAATCTGTCTCAGCAAGGAGTTCCTGCAAAATAGCCATGGCCTCGATGCTCGATACCGGATTGCGTTCCGAACAGAACATTGAAGTCCACAAGTTCTACAACGGATCGGTATTGCTTGTTGGCTTCCTCGCGCTGATCCTGCAGGCCTTCTTGCATAAGTATGGCCGCTGGGCCGACGTGGTCGATCTCCCGCTGCTTGTGGTGATTTATTTCGGCGTCAGCCGGCGGAATCCTGTGAGCGGCTTGTTGCTGGGCGCGGCAATCGGCATGTTCCAGGACGGCCTGAGCCACGATAATCCCATCGGGCTCTATGGCATTGCGAAGACGATGGTGGGCTATTTTGCTTCGACGGTCGGCGCGCGCATTGATACGGAACATCCCCTCGCGCGCTTTGTTTTGATTTTTTTGTTTTTTCATTTTCACCAAGTCATTCTGGCCTTCACCGAACGCGTTCTGCTGAATACGCCAGCGCCCTTTTTCAGTATTCATCTGCTGATCGATTCGCTGATCAGCGCCCTGGTCGGCACGATCCTTTTCGTTGGTCTTGATCGGCTGCGCCGGTCTTCTTAATGCCTGTTCTGACGCTAGTGCTGCTCGTCGCGTCTGCTGGGCTGCTTTGCTTTCTCTTGCTGACCGGCCTAGGCCTCCTGGCACAGGAGCTCCTCCGCCTTGAACCCGGCCCGCTTGAAGCTTTCATCACGGGGTGGGGAATCTTCATCGGCGTCCTCGAGCTGTATCATCTTTTTCGTCCAATCGATTCCTTTGTAAGCGGTGTTGCGATCGCGCTCGCCTTATTGGGATTAGCATTGCAGCGGCAGAAACTCCGCCGAACGTTCGGGCGGCTTCGCGCAAGGCACATCACAGGTGTGGCATTCTCCGCGCTATTGATTTTCCTCATCGCGCTCCGGTCGACCGGCCCTTGCGTCCATTACGACACGGGGCTTTACGGTGCGAGCGCCATCGACTGGCTCACGTCCTATCGCGTGGTGCCCGGCCTCGCCAACTTGCACGGAAGATTGGGGTTCAATTCGTCCGTGTTCTTTTGCATCGCCGTTTTGCAGGCTCTTCACCTCGGCGCAATCTCTTACCGCGTGTGGGATGGATTACTGCTCGCGGTCGTCTCCGTCTTGTCGATCAATGCGATCACCCGCATTCTCGTGCGCGAAAGAAACCGACCCTCCGACGGCTTTTTGGCAGTTCTCGCAATTCCACTGATTTCCTATGTCGGCTACTCCCAACTCGTTGGCGCCGATACGGACTTGCCCGCGACGCTCGCCTGCTTCCTTGCAGGGCTTCTCCTTTTGCGCGATTTGGAAAGCGAAGACGAGCCGGCTGCATCGCGGCAAACAACGTTGGTCGCAGGTACCTTTATTTCGGCAATAGCGGTGCTTACCAAATTCTCGACGATCGTCTTTGCCGGAGCGTGTTGTGTTCTGTGCGTTTGGCGACTTTATTCGCTGAGGCGCACGGCGGAGCATAATCACCGGGCGATGTACGGATGCTTCGTTTTGCTTGCGAGTCTTTTTGGCGGAGGAATCTGCACGAACTACGTCGAATCGGGCTACCCGCTTTACCCAAATGATTTTTTGGGCCTCCATGCCGACTGGGCTGTTCCTCGCAGTTCGGTGCGTTTACTGGCGGCGATCATAAAATCCTGGGCGCGTGTTCCTTTTGTCGCGCGGTATAAGACCGCCGGCTGGCGATGGGTTAACGTATGGATTATTTACGCGCGTCAAGAGCGGATTCCCTTCTGGGCTCCTCTGATCGCGGTTGGAGTGGCGACATCATTGCTGATGCTGATGGCGAGGAAGTCCAAGCGATCGGCGTTGGATTTCTGGCCGATCTTGTTATCTTGCGCCGTGAGCGTGGCAGCGTGGTTTTATCTCGCCCCCGATCTCCGATTCGTACAAGGGCCCGTTTGGGTGTTGGCGGCAACTTTAGGTGGATTGGTAATTTCGGAGATGAGTCTGAAGCATTGGCATCAGATTGACCGCGTGGCCGTGGTCGCGATTCTGGCACTCACGATCTACTATTCGTACCCGCATGTTCTCTGGCAGCAGTTTAATGAGCCGATGCAAGCGCGGAATGGCGACCAACTTTTCCCATCGATTACGTATGGCACGTACCGGACGCGCTCCGGGCTGCTTGTGCAGGTCCCGCTGCACGGCGATCAGTGCTGGGACGCTCCGCTGCCCTGCACGCCTTACTTCAACGATAAACTCGAGCTCCGCGATCCGCCGTCGCTGCGGTCCGGATTCCGCTCTGCAGATTTCGTGGAGTTGCAATGGCTGCCGTATCGCTAGCGTTGAAGTTCCGCAGCCTGTGTAAGAGATAGGCCTACGTGAAAATATTCCGCACGGCGCTCTGCGGGTTTCGGCGTCTAACGCCTTTTGTTCGCGGCATTTAGCCTGTCCAATACGCCAGTTGACGAAAAGGACACGCGGCTTGCGGATGGGGTTAGCAAGTGTTAGTTTGAATCTTCGCCTATTGTTTTTAATTGAGAATCGTATCGCGCATCTGCCGCCAGGCCTGCGGCCTATCGCGCTGGAGTTTCGGTGGCACCGTGGACCGTTAGCGATCAAAAAATTCCCCAGGGTCGTTTGGCGCTGGTTTCCTACGTATCGGTATTCTTCGTAGTCCTGCTCCTCGTTGGCTTCTGGAAGCTTGAGGTCGTCCAATCGGATCACTTTGCCGACCTGGCGGAAAAGAACCAGATCCGGTCGATCCCGATCATCGCCCCGCGCGGCGCAATGCTTGACCGCGAAGGACGGGTGCTTGTCGACAGCTACCCATCGTTCAGCATTCTCCTGCTGCGCGACAATTTAAAGGATGTTCAGAAGAACCTTCCGCTAATCGAGGAAGGGCTGGGAATTGATAAAGCCGACCTCGAAGGCCAAATCGAAGCTGCCCGCAACGAGCCCAAATTCGAGCCCATCATCATCAAGCCGGCCGCCACGGAAGCGGATATTGCGTTCGTGGAGTCACACCGCGCGGACCTGCCGATGCTCGATCTGATGATGGTCCAGCGGCGGCGCTATCCACACGGCGAAATGCTGGCAAATACGATCGGTTACGTCGGCGAAGTTTCGGAACAGGATATCGAGAAATATCCCGACCGCTTCCGCCCCGGCGATATCGTCGGCAAAGCAGGCCTCGAAAAGGAATACGATCAGCAGATTCAGGGCACCGACGGCATGCGCCGCGTGGTCGTCAATAGCGTCGGAAAAGTGATGCGGACGATGGACGACATCGAGGCCATACCCGGCAAGCCGATTCAGCTGACAATTGACGAAGACCTGCAGGAAGTGGCGGACGCTGATTTCGCAAATAAGGAAGGCGCGCTCGTAGCGATGGACGCGCGAACCGGCGAAGTGCTGGCGATGGTGAGCCGGCCGACGTTCGACCCCAACGATTTTGCGGTGCGCATCCCGCCCAAGGAATGGGCGGCATTAAACTCAGACCCGCAAACGCCGCTTTTGAATCGCGCGATTCAAGCCCAGCTTGCGCCCGGCTCGGTGTTCAAGGTCGTCGAGGCCGTGGCGATGCTTGAATCAAAGGCGATTCCGGCGAATTACACGGTTTATTGCCCGGGATCGGCGGTTTTTTACGGGCACCTTTACCATTGCGATCATGCCCACGGCCTGGTTGATCTGCACAAAGGCATCGTGGCTTCGTGCGACGTGTACTTCTACAACGTGGCGAAGCTGCTCGGTATTGACCGCATCGGTTACTACGCCACAAGCCTTGGGCTCGGCCAGCGCACCGGAATCGACTTGCCCGGCGAGGAACCGGGCCTGATCCCTTCGGAAGCCTGGGATGAGCGCGTCTACCATCACAAATGGTATCCGGGTGACACCATCTCGGTGGGAATTGGTCAAGGGCCCGTGACGGCAACCCCTGTTCAGCTGGCCCGCATGATCGCGGCGGTGGCGAGCGGCGGCAGGCTGATTCCGCCGCATCTCTTGAAGGACGATACGAACGTCAAGGTCGGATACTTCCCAATATCCGACGACACTGTGCAGCAGATAACCGACGCACTGTGGGGCGTGGTCAACGAGCCGGACGGCACAACTTCCGAAACCGTGAAACTGCAAAACGTCGACTTCGCCGGCAAGACCGGTACCGCTCAGACGGAAAGCTTTGCCTTGCAGGCGAGGCTGGGCAAACACATCAAAGAAAATGGCTGGTTCATCGGCATCGCGCCGCGTCGCAACCCGGAAATCGTGGTCGCGGCGTTGGTGCAAGGCGCGGGCTGGGGCAGCGCAGTCGCCCCGATCGTTCGCGATGTGGTAAAGGCTTATTATGATAAGAAGGAAGGCCATTTCCAGCCACCACCTCCGCCACAGACGGCCGGCGCCCCCGCTGAGCCGCCTTCAGAATCCGTGATTCGGACGTCGAAGACCCTCGTCGCTTCGGTTTCGACTGGAGAACGGCACTAAAAATGAAAGAGCGGCCCCGCATTCAGGATTTCGATTGGGTTCTGCTGGCCATTGTGGCGGCGATCGCCGCAATTGGCGTTCTGGAGATCTATTCTTCCACGCATGCCAGCGCCATGGCCGGAATGCAGTGGAAACAGCTGATGTGGATCGGGATCGGGCTCGTCGGGATGTTCGCGATCGCGTCAATCGACTACCACACGCTGCTCGACCAAGCACCCACCCTGTATGCGTTCGGTATCGTCAGCCTCTTAGTGGTGCTGGTGATGGGGTATTCGCGGCTTGGCGCCAAGCGATGGATCGCGGTGGGCGGGTTCAATTTGCAGGTGTCAGAAATAATGAAGTTGATTATAATCATTGTGCTGGCCCGCTATTTGAGCGAAGTGCACACCGACCGGCTCACGCTGCAGGACATGGCCAAGATCGCTTTGCTAACCCTCGTTCCAGTTGGGTTGATCTTAAAGCAGCCGGATCTGGGAACAGCGATGGTGCTGGTTCCCGTGGCGGTGGTCGGCGCGTTCCTTGCCGGAATCGAATGGAAGCACGCTGCGGTTGGACTGCTCGCGCTGGTGATCCTGGTCCCCATCGCCTGGGGAATGCGAACCCATCTCAAGCCCTATCAGCAGCAGCGGATTCAGACCTTCCTGCATCCCGAGCAGGATCAACGCGGTGCGGGCTATCAGATTTTGCAGTCGGAAATTGCGGTCGGTTCAGGTGGGTTTTGGGGTAAGGGCTTCGGCAAGGGCAGCCAGAACCAGCTGGGCTTTGTGCCGGTCCGGTATTCGGATTTTATTTTGGCGGCGCTGGCCGAGGAACAAGGTTTCATTGGCGTTTGCGTCGTTTTGCTGTTATATCTCGGCCTGATCCTCCGCCTAGTGGATAATGCGCAAAAGGCGAAGGACAAGGCGGGAATGTACGTAGTGATGGGAGTGACCGCTATCTTGGGATTTCACGTTCTGGTCAACTCCGCAATGGTGATCGGCTATATGCCCGTCACCGGCATTCCGCTGCCGTTGATGAGTTATGGCGGCTCGGCTATCGCTTTCGTGTTTTTGTCGCTGGGTTTGGTGATGAACGTCCGCATGCGGCGCTTCGTCAACTGACTCGTGATTCAGTGCCTGCGGCAGCCTTGTGCTCCGCTGGAAAATCAGATTTGAGTCTTTGGATGCGTCGGAAGAAGGAAAACATCCCGCAACAATCAGGGGCCTTTCCGTGCGGTCCGTCGCGGCTGCGAGCAGGTTCCTTTGCGACTCGCGCCCTACGGCCAAGCGCATGTGTGTGCGCAATCGCGCTCCGACGCGTCGATAGGAGTTCTAATGTCAAAGGAAATGGTTATTTCGGTGAACCCGCACGAAACGCGGGTCGCCATTTTGGAGGAAGGTCAGCTTTGTGAGTATTATGTCGAACGCGAGCGCGAATTTGCGTTAGTCGGCAGCATCTATAAAGGCCGTGTCACGCGCGTGCTTCCCGGCATGCAGTCGGCCTTCGTCGAGATCGGCCTCGATAGCGACGCTTTCCTCTACGTCAGCGATTTCATGGAAGAAGTCGAGGATCTGGATACGGTCGTCTCGACTGCGGAAGACAAAATTCAGAAAATCGAGGACCAGGGCGGGCACGCCTTCGCTGAAACGCAGGCTCGCGCGGCGGCGGCTTTAGAGCCCGCGGACGTGGAGCCCGTTTCTGCAGCGGAAATGTCTGCCACCGCGCCACAGCAAGAGAGCGGCCATATCGCGCCTCTGCCCGGAGAGAGTTTTTCTCCCGCGGGGCTCGGCGAGGCACGGTCCGCGCCGCCGTCAGGTTCGGGACAAGATCGTAGACGTTTTGATGACCGCGGACGCGGCGGATTTGGCGGGCGCGACTCAGGAGGGTTCGGCCGAGGACGTGGCCGCGGCGGCCGGTTTGGACGCCGTGGTCGCGGCGGCGACCGACGCCACGGCGGGCGCGAGCTCCCTCCTTCGAAGTACGCTCCTCCAAGTTCGCAAGACGATCGCGCGAACGAACCTTCGCCCGAAGGCTACACGCCGATCATTCTGCCGGGAGAATCGCTGGCGAAATACCGCGAGCGCCCAGCCCTGAATCCAACCGCGACTTCTGCCGAGGGCGAACGGATTTCGGCCAGCGCCGGTTCGGACGTTCTCGACGCCGTGCGCCATGACGTTGCTTCGCCGCATGAGGGCCCCGCGTTTCCGCATGAAATGGAGCAACACGCTGCCTCGCCATCAGGAAGCGAATCGACTATTCCTTCGCACCTCCCCGCTTCGCAAATTCGGCCGTCCTCCGGCTTGGAGCCATTGCCGGGTGAATCGATCTCAAAGTGGCGTCAGCCTAGCGCTTCGCTGTCTGACACCGTCTCCACGTTTACTTCGCCCGACGCTATGCGTGAAGAAGAGCATGGTGATGAAATGGAAGCGGCCATTCACGAAACTGAAGAGGTAGCCGAAGACGAACCTGAAACCGGGCAGCTCGAGCACGCCGACTTGAGCGAATCCGAAAATCACGAGGACTTGGCGGAACTCGAAAACAACGACCACGTAATCGCCGAGCTCAGCGCCGAACAGGCCGCCGCGCACGCGCAGAACGTCGCCGAAATGCAGCTTTTGCATGGCGTCGACGAAGGTGCGGAAGACGAACACGAGGAAGACGAACACGAGATTGACACCTTCGCCGAGGCTGAAATAGAAGAAGCACATGAAGAGGCGTTGGCTGACGAGGCGCAAGAGCACGCTGAAGCGCGCATGGAAGCAGAGCAAACTAGCGAATCCACGGCGCAGGCCGACGTACCTCACGAGATTGATGCCGAAGCCGAGGTCCGCGAGTCGCTCCTCGCCTTCGACACGGGCGAAGAGCCAGAAGCTGCCGCCACATCGCAACCCACCCAGCAACCCTGGAAAGCAACGATTCGTGGGGATGCTCGCTCCCGAATGCAACATCCGAATCGCCGCGGAGGCCGCGATCGCGGCGGCCGTCGCCACGAACGGGGGAGGAGGCAGGGGCCGCGGCGGCCGCAGTTGATCTCAGAATTGCTCAAGCAGGGACAGGAAATCATCGTACAGATCGCTAAGGAACCGCTGGGCAAAAAGGGGGCGCGAATCACGAGCCACGTGGCGCTGCCGGGGCGGTACCTGGTCTACATGCCGACGCTGCACCACACCGGCGTTTCGCGCAAGATCGCTTCGGCCGAGGAGCGCGCACGGCTGCGGCATCTGGTAAACGACGCGAAAGGGACGGCGGGCGGCGGATTCATCGTCCGGACGGCGGCTTCGAGCGCGCCGCCGGAGGACGTTCGCGCCGATGTGGAGTTTCTGACGCGGACCTGGTTTGAAATCAAGTCACGGTCCGAACAGCGGAAGGCGCCCGCGCTCTTGCATCGCGATTTGAACCTGGTGGAGCGCATCTTGCGCGATTTCGTGAACTCGGATTTCAACGCCGTGTGGGTTGACTCCGAAGAAGACTACACCAAGGTGGTGGAATTCATGGGCCGGTTCCAACCTGCGCTGGTGAGCCGCGTGAAGCTCTACACCAAAGAGACGCCGATCTTCGAAGAGTTCGGCATCCAGCAGGAAATCGACAAGGGGCTGCGGCCGAAAGTGTGGCTCAAGTCCGGCGGTTACATCGTGATCAATCACACGGAGGCGCTGGTCGCGATCGACGTAAACACGGGGAAATTCGTCGGGAAGGGCTCCAACAGGCTCGAAGACACGATCGTGCGGACGAATCTGGAAGCGGTGAAGGAGATCGTCCGGCAGATGCGGCTGCGCGATTTGGGCGGCATCATCGTGATCGACTTCATCGACATGGAAGATCGCCGCAACCGGGAAAAAGTGATGGCCGCGCTGGAAGACGCGCTGCGCGCCGACCGCGCTCCCTCGAAGATGTTGCGCTTCAACGAATTCGGGCTCATCGCGATCACGCGCAAGCGCACGAAGCAGGCTCTGGAACGCACGCTTTGCCAGCCGTGCCCCTATTGCGCGGGCTCCGGGATGGTGAAATCGATTCCAACGCTCTGCTACGAAATCCAGGCCGAAGCGAAGAAAATGGCGCCGGAAATGGACTCGGCGAGCATCACGTTGCGCGTCAACCCGGAAATTTCCAAGGCGCTGAAGACGCGCGAATCGGCGCTAGTCGAAGAGCTCGAGCGCTGGACGAAAAAGAGCGTGATCATCCAGGCCGATCCTTCGCTGCACTGGGAACAGTACGATATTTATTAGGTCCGTGCAGAAAAGCGCCGCCAGGGATGGCGGCGCTACCACATAAAGGCGAAGGCTACGCAGGCAGAACCAAAGACATCCACCGAGAACCGCGCGCAACGGTGGCCACGACCAGGCAACGGCAAAAACAACACGGAAGGAATTCAAAGGCTGACCGGCTGAAAAGAAAGCCGGTCGCTACGAAGATTAAAAACAAGAACCGAGCAATTCAAAAGCTGAACGCCGCGGGATTTCCTTCGCGGCGTTTTGCTTTTTATACGCTCCCGTATGTAGAGTTGCGTGTTTGAGATCCTTAAGGACTTAAGCTTTTCGCATGGCCAGCAGATACAAAATTGGCACCTTAAAAAGGCTTAAAATGGGGCATTTTGCGCCTATTTGCACGCTAAAACGGCTTATTTGCGCGATTCTGGGCCTGCGGGGCGGAGCGGCCTAGCGGCGAGGACGGGTTCCCATTTTGGGAATGGCCGCTTGAGCCCGGTGACGGTTTATGGAGTCTCGGCGAGCGGGCGTTCGGGCGAAAAGGGGGGAAATCGGCGCGTCGGGGGTGCGCGGGGCTAACGCACGAGACGGGTTGGAGGGAATGAGGAGATTGGAAGATTTGAGGATTAGGATCGACTAGCCACGCGGCAGGCTGGCCAACAGCCGCGCCAAATCAGACTGCCTGCGCGTGCTGGTCTTGCTGAACACGGTCTTGAGCCTCGTGCGAATCGTCTCTCCCGTAACGCCCAGCTTCGCCGCGGCTTCCGGCCCGCCCATTCCTCCCGCCACTAATGTGGCGATTCGGGCTTCAGACTTTGTCAGCCCGTAAAGCGTTTGCAACCAGGTTTCGCGGGGAATTCTACCCTGCGGGTGAGTCATCAAGAGCACGGCCGCCGGTTTTCTCAAGGCGAGCTGCCGCTCCGTAAGCCACGGGGCGATAAAGGCGTGAAGCACTTCGCCATCTAGCCCGGTCACCGGCGCCACGCCAATCGCTCGCCCCGGCCTGGACTCCCGGCTCGCCTCGCTCGCCCGTATCGCGCTGCCTATGCACGCCCGCAGGTAATCGGATTCCCGTCGGCGGACGGCCTTCAGCTTTGCCTCCTCGACCATCAACCCGTTCTTAAACTCGATCTGCTGCCGCGCCGTCGCGTTTGCGAATATCAGCGCGCCGTTGCTATCCAGCACAAACACGCCAATTGCAAACTGCTCCAGGGCAAACTCGACCGAGTCCAAATTCTGCTGCACCTGGCCCGTCTTGTTGAAAACGCGAATGGCCCTCGCCATGTGCGGCGTCAGTTCGCGTAGCAGGTCCAGTACGTCATCCTCGAACTCTTCATCCTCTTGGCGGCGACCCATGCCGCAAGCCGCGACTTCGCCAGGGCGCTTGAGCAAAACGGCGATGGCAGGCCTGATGTAATCGTGCTTCCGCAGTACTTTTTCGTAGTAGTCGGTTCCGATCATCTCGTCGATGGGCTTCAAATCCGATCCGCGACCGACCCATCCTTCGGGGAACGGTCCACGAAGCAGCGCCAACCACCACGGGTCGATGGGCGCATACTTAATTGCATCTGCCAACACCTCCTCGCTTAGCCCAACGTGCTTAATCCACTGCCGCGTGGCACTAAACGGGCCTTCTTTCGGCGGATGCGGCGTGTCCCTCACATACGTGATGTGTACCCTCGTTGTGCGCGCGGCTCTGCCTAGCAAATCGAGGAAGACATCCCACTCCTCCTCGCCGCAAGCCGCGGCATAGAGGGGCGGTAACAATTCATTAATGTTTGACCCGTTGCGGGGCATGGGGGAGCAACTCTAGCGCAACGGCCAGTAGATTTCCACAGCTAGTTACTCCCGAGTTATCCCCGGACGGGGATTGC
>DATJOL010000039.1:0-3834 GCA_035507075.1 Candidatus Aquilonibacter sp.
CTACTTCATCGGCTACAGCCGTACTCCACGCACCACCGAGCAAATGCTTCAGAATATGTTCGTCGGCCGGCCGCCGGGAAACTACGATCGGCTGCTGGATTTCAGCCGGGCGGTGACAGGAAGTTTGCTCTTTGCTCCCTCCGCAACCTTTCTCGAAAATTTGGGCGACTAAATCCGCTGAGCATGCGCTTTCTCCTCACGCGCCCTGAGATCGGCGGCGAACCTCGAATTCATGCACAATTCGGCTATTTCTAATCGATACAAATCACGATTAGAAAATAGCGTAAGTCTAGCGGCGTCATGCATGTGCGCAATTTCTAATCGATACAGAAAGGCCGTTTTAAAATTGCGGCATTTTCGACGGAAAAACGGTCAAATTTCGCCCCTCGCGACCGAATTTTGGCGAAGAATCGACCAGTGCCGGCGCCAAGCAGATAAATCTGAGCGGTGAGTTGTTGAATTTCGGAAACGCAGCCGGCTATTCGTCCAATAATCCCTTGCCGTGAAGAATTCGCGGCGTGCATTTTTCGACTCGCGCCGTTCGCGTCGCGGATTGTTTCGCGGAAGAGATGTGAAAGATGTATCCGCGCTGGCGTCCCGGCGTGAGAGAGCGGAAGGCTTTTCTTAATGCCGGGCTTTCGTCCAATTTGCTCTTGAACTCTGCAGGAACCGTGAAGTCCGAAGTCTTCTTGCGCGTGAATCTCACGCCGGATTTCTGCACTTCGATGGCGTCGCGAACGTACGCTTTCAAGACGGATCGCAGCCGGACGACTTCTCGCACATTCCTGAAGCGAATCTGCCGCGGCACCTGCACGTTTTTCGTCTGTTGGATCAGGATTTTCTGGGGATCTTTCATCAGCGCGCCTTTGAAAAAGAGCAGCGCGCAATATTCTTTGAATCCGTGCATCAGAACCACGTTCCTCTTCTGATGCATGTAGCACGGCCAGCCCCACTTCAATTCTTCGTCGAGCCCGCAGTCCAGAATGATTTCTCTCAAGACTTCGAATTCGTCGCGCCACTTCACTGCGTTGTCGAAAAACCAATCCACATTTGGATTCGTTCCGCTCATGGCTCAGTCTCCTGCGTCATACCGCTCATTTGTTCAATCCTTATCCATCACAAACTTCGCGAGACTGGCGAGACTCCAAACGGCTGCCGCCAAAACCTCCAAGGCCCAGAATGCGTTGCTCATATTCACCTCCAGCGCGCTCTCGGATCACTCCATCGCGCGCGGAACTTTGCGACCATTATCATTTCACGACCCGTGATCCGTTTGCGACTTCGGTGCGGCCGGCGGCGAAAACTTCGGCGCTTCGGTGCCGAGCAACTTTGCGTATTCGCCGACCAATCGCTGCCAGCCTTTGAACTTCATCGCGTCGCCGCCGGCGACGCGCGCGATCGGAGTTCCGCCGAGCATGCGATCCAGAACGTCGAGAGAAATGTGCCATCCCGCGGCGCCCCAGGAGATGAATCGCCGGTCGATGCTGTGCCACAGCGTGAGTCGCGTGCCGCTGCCGAGCGGCTCGAGCTCCCAGCGAATGTCGCCGAACTCGAGCACATGGGGTTCCTCGGCCCGCGTCACTCTGGTTTCGATCGGCTTCGGGTTTCCCGCCCATGTGATCTTCACCGTTGATCCGACCGCGTCCAGACGCCCATCCGCTTCGAACGGCGCCCATTCGCGCAGATGCACCGAATCCGTCAGCGCCCGCCAGACTTTTTCCGGAGAGTGGCGCAGCTCTCGCGTGAGAATGAGAGTCCACTTGTCCTCCGCTTTTTGCACTTGCACTCCGTACGCTGGACCCGGTTCGTAGGGCGCGCTAGCGTTCATTTTGATGCTCCTTGCATCTCATTTCGCGTTGGGCGACCGATTCCGCCGGCGAGCGCTTTGCGCGCCAGCGTTAGCTCACCGCTTTCTTCACGAGGGCGATGATCCTCGCCTCTTCCGTAGCAGTCAGCTCCTGCAGCGCGAAGGAAGTTGGCCACATGTGGCCGTCGTCGAGATTCGCCTTGTCACTGAATCCGAGTGTCGAGTACCGCGTCTTGAACTTCTGCGCGTTTTGGAAAAAGCAAACAACCTGTCCGCTCTTGGCATACGCCGGCATTCCGTACCACGTCTTCGGCGAAAGGACCGGTGCGTTGGCTTTAATGATCGTGTGCAGCCGCTCCCCGATGGCGCGATCCGGCGCCGGCATCGCAGCCAGTTTCGCGAGCACCTCGTTTTCGCCGTCAGCCTTGCCCGCGTGGGAGTCCGCCTTCATCTCTCGGACGCGCTCTCTCATTGCAGCTTTTTCTTCGTCCGTGAAACCCTTGTTGCGGGCCGTGGTCGCGCTGTCAGCGGCCTTTTGTCTGCTCGCCTTTGTAGATTTCCTCCGAGCCATCGTGCCTTCTCCCTGCCCCGGAATGGGGCTGGTGCTTTGAACTTTCGCTCCCTCTCTGTTTCCGGGCAACTCGCGACCGGCGATGCGGCTCGCCCTACCAGCGCGCGAGCTGCGTAAGCTGAATGAGATTACCGCACGTATCCTTGAGCATGGCAATCGTCGAGCCGGTGACGGCCGTGGGCGGCATTGTGAACTCGGCGCCGCGCGACGTGATTCGCTCGTAGTCGGCCTTCACGTCGTCGGTGAAGAACATGATCGCGGCCTGATTCTGCTGGAACTTGGACTGCTGGTACGCCTTCGCCGCAGGATTATCGTTGAGCGCGAGCTGCAACTCGATGCCATTCGGCTCTTCGTCAGTCGCCACCGTGAGCCAGCGGTACGGACCCTGGCTGAAATCGTTCTTCTTCACGAGGCCCAAGACTTCGGTATAGAAGCGCAGGGCTTTGTTCTGATCGTCCACATAGATGCTGGTGACTTTGATTTTCATTTCTTCTCTCCTTTGTGAGGCTTCTCACGCTCGCGGTCTGCGCCGCGGCTCTGTTTGGCTGCTTTCTTTTTCGTTGCGTCTGGCGGATCCATGCGGTCGAGGTAGCGTTCGAGGGCATCCACGTGCGTGGACCAGAAGCGCCGGAACTGAGCCAGCCACGCATCCACCTCCTGCAATGGCTCGGGCTTCAGCCGGTAAAGACGGCGTTGTGCGTCCACGGTGGACTCCACGAAGCCGGCCTCGCGCAGAACCCGCAGGTGCTTCGACACGGTTGGCTGGGTCATACGAAGTTGGCGCTCGATCTCTCCGACCGACTGCTCGGAGGAAACCAGAAGCGTCAGGATCGCTCGACGGTTGGGCTCCGCAATGATTTCGAAGGCGGTTTCCATGCCTCTGTATATACGCTAGACAGTATATACGTGTCAAGGTATATTTACAGATTCCGGCAAGAAATTTTTGCAGGGGAGGGAACTACTCAGCGGAATCGCTATTTCGATGGGTGGACAAGGCATCGCAACCGGTCTACATATCGCCCCGTTGGTAGGGCTCCAAAGACGGAAGAGGCGTCTCGGCGCGGGAATGATGCTGGCCCCGAAGCATTTACGGCTCGATCGGGGAGCAAAACTGCTTGACAGGAGCAATGTATACAGTATACATACGCGCCATTCGCAGAGAGCATGCCTGCTTTCGAAAATTGAGTCAGTTAGCCCCGAGGAGGGCCGCTTGGCGACCAAACGCAAACCCCGACTTCTGCGTTTAGCCCACTCCGCTTGTGCCAAGTTGCGTGCCACTGCGGCCAATTGGACTCTCCGAGAGGTAACAATTTTGCTGCCTGTGCTTTTGCTTTTCGCGACGGGCGCCGCTGCCCAAGTGAAACTCGAACGAGCGCCCGGTGCGAAAGTCATTACGATTTCACCGCCTGGCGAGACTGGCGACGAGGAGGTGATGGCCGTCAACCGCTACAACCCC
>DATJOL010000040.1:0-5100 GCA_035507075.1 Candidatus Aquilonibacter sp.
CTTATTCTTTTCGACTCTCATTTCCTTCTCGAAGGTGCAATCCAGCGGATTGTGGTCTTCGAGCAGGCCCGCAAATCTGGGCTGCCGCAGATGCCGTCCTTCGGTCCATCCGCCGTATGCGACTCTCGCGACCAGTTCGGGCTTCACCCAGTGAGCGATCTCGCGCGTGTCGGGTTCCTCGGCGAACGGGCAGTGCGAAGTCCCAAGCTCGCGGAGACGCTCGGCCAAACTCGCCTGTAGCCGCGTGGAAAATCCGCTCCCCGCGCCTGCGATGAATTCGAGCTTCTTGCCCTCGTACAAGCCGACCAGGAGCGCACCAAAATGCTCGCGCGACTTCCTCGGATCGGTCCAACCTCCCACTACGGCATCAAGCTCCCTGTCGAACTTAAACTTCAACCACGATTTCGTCCGCCCTTCCGGATACACGCTGTGTATTTGCTTGCCGATGATGCCTTCAAGGCCTCGTTCTCGCGCCAGTTCGTAGAGTTCCTGTCCCTTCTCCACCTCATGATCCGAATAGCGGATCAGCGAATCGGTGTCGAGAATTCGTTTGAGGAGCTTCTTCCGCTCGACCAGCGGCACTTTGCGCAGGTCGTGGCCGTCACAATACAAAACATCGAAGATGTAATAGACGACGGGCACCTTGCGCATCAGCTCCGCGCTAGGCGATTGAACCGAAAAGCGCTGTTGTAGCTGCTGAAAATCGCTGCGTCCATCCTTGTCGAGCGCCACGATTTCGCCGTCCAGCCACACATCGTGCCCGTTCACATAGTTCGGCAGGACGGCCATCTCCGGGTATTCGCGCGTAATCTCACGCTGCGACCGCGACCACAGCCTCAGCTGGTGGTCCTGCACGCGAGCGAGCGTCCGCACCCCATCCCATTTGATTTCGAAAAGCCATTGGGGATCGGAGAACGGCTTTTCGGCCAGCGTGGCGAGCGCGGGCACAATGTGTTCGGGCATCGGCGCCTTCTTCGCTCCTGACGGAAAATCGAGTTTCTCCGGCGCGATCTGCTTCCCGCGTGCACGTCCTGCAGCCGGCGGATTTTTCTCGCGGTGATGGATGCTTCGACCCGTCACCACCGATTCGGAATGCTCGCCGATATTCCAGCCCTCCTCGGCGGCGGCATCTCGATGCTTGATGAGCAACCAATCCTTGCCGGGCTTTCCGGATTTGCTCCACCGAAGTTTCACGAGCACGAAACTCCCTTTGAGTTTCTGGCCGTGCAACGTGAATTTCAGTTCCCCTTTTTCAAGTTGTTTGTCCGCGGGCAGCGAACCTTCAGGTTCGTAAGTGCCTTCGTCCCACACAATCACTTCGCCCGCGCCGTAATTCCCTTCTGGGATCGTGCCCTCGAATTTTGCGTATTCGAGCGGGTGATCTTCGGTTTGCACGGCCAATCGCTTGTCGGAAGGATCGAGCGAAGGTCCTTTCGGCACGGCCCATGATTTCAGGACGCCGTTGACCTCGAGTCGAAAGTCGTAATGCAGGCGCGTCGCGTGATGTTCCTGCACCACGAACCTGTTTCCGTGGCTCGCCCGATCCTTGCCGCGCGGCTCGGGCGTCGCGTCGAACTGCCGTTTCCGCCGGTATTCCTGCAGCGCCATGGGCGAGATTATTAGGGAGTTGCGGCCGGCGCGCCAGCCGAAAAAACGGCCGTACAGCGAACTGAATGGGCCATCTACACGTTTACCCGGGATATCGTCTGATGACCGCTTTGCTATAATCGCGGCATTCGGCGGGCAGGAGGCGCACCCATGGCTGCGGCTGCATGGAAGGGCTTCATCTCATTTGGACTGATCTCGATCCCAGTGCGGCTCTACGCGGCCGCCCGGCGATCTCGTTTCGAATTGCACCAACTGCATCGTAAATGCCACACCCGGCTGCGCCAGCCGCTGTTTTGCCCCACCTGCAATCGGCCCGTCGAGCGCTCCGAAGTCGTCAAGGGTTTCGAATACGAGGAGGGGAAATACGCACTGATCGAGCCCGAGGAGATCAAGAAAATTGAGCCTCAATCGGCTCGCTCCATGGATGTTCTCGCCTTCGTGAAGAATTCCGAGATCGATCCGTTATTTTTCGACGCTTCCTATTTCCTCGTTCCCGAAGAGCAGGGACGCAAGGCGTACCAGCTTTTCCTGAAAGCGCTCGAAGACAAAAAACGCGTCGCAATCGCCAAGATCACGATGCATCAGCGTGAATACACCGCGTTCATTCGCCCTTACGACCGTGGCCTCGCGCTCCACACTATGTACTACGCAAACGAAGTTCGCGAAGCCCCGGGTTACGGCAAGACGGAAGGTGTGAAACTGAACCCGAAGGAAGTAAAGCTCGCCGAACAGCTCGTTGAAAATCTTTCCGAGGAATTCCACATCCAGAAATATCACGATGAATTTCAGCAACGCCTCCACGCCCTCATCGAAGCGAAACGGAAAGGCCACGAGACGGCTGCCGAGGCTCCTCAGCCGCGCCGCGCACCCGTGATCGATATGATGACAGCTCTCAAGAAAAGCCTGGAGCGGGCAGGCAGCACGCAGAGGCCGCGCGTCCAGGCACGCGGGCATTCGCGCAGGGGCCCTGCTCGACGCGCGAGTTAGCGCGCCTTCTTCCATTTATTCCGCATTCTCTTTCGTCTAAAGCCATCCGTGTCAATCTCATAGCAGGTATTACGAAATCATTATGCGCGGCTTATTCCTTCCTTACGGCGCCCGAGTACGCTCGGCTCAGGTCGCGAAGAAACCGGAAGACGCAAGTCCGGCGTCACGGCCAAGGAGACGAGGAATGGCAGCCTTGTTCGCAATCTTGCTCGGCGCGGCATGCATCTTTTATCTGTACGCGCTGGTCCAATTCGGGCGTGAGATCTGGCGTCTGCGGTCCCAGCGCAACCGGGCTGTGTCGGTGGTCGAACCATTCCAGAGCATGCCGGAATTCCGCGAGCAGCGCAGGTCGCGCGGAAAAGCCACGGTCACCGTGTTGCCCGTCAATAGCGCCGCGGACCGGGACGTGGCATAGGAGCGATTCCGATGCGGGATATCACTTTTGTCGTTTGCACGGTTCTGTTTTTCGCGGTTGCGGTCGGCTACGTCTGGGCGTGCGACCGCCTGAAATAATAAGGGAGTAACGACATGCTCGGCAACATCGTGCTTTTGGCAATCAGCATTCTGACCGGCGGCTATCTGCTGGTGGCTCTGCTCTGGCCTGAGAGGTTCTGAAGAAAATGACTGCGAATGGCTGGCTTCAAATTCTGCTGTTTTTCGCCGCTTTGCTGGCCGTGACCAAGCCGCTCGGCGTGTTTATGACGCGCGTGTTTTCGGGCGAGAAGACGTTCCTCGATCCCGTGCTCCGGCCAATCGAGCGCCTGATTTACCGCTGCTGCGGAATCGACGATACGCGCGAGATGGACTGGAAGGAATATACCGTCGCGATGCTGCTCTTCAGCGTGGTCAGCATGCTGGCGCTCTACTTGATCGAGCGCGTTCAAGGTCTCAAGTTCATGCCTTGGAATCCGCAACACCTGGCCAACGTGGGACCCGACCTGGCGTTCAATACCGCAGCTTCGTTCACCACGAACACCAACTGGCAGAACTACGGCGGCGAATCCACGATGAGCTATTTCACCCAGATGGCCGGGCTCGCCTATCATAATTTTGCTTCGGCCGGCGTCGGCATCGCTCTGGCCATCGCGGTGATCCGCGGGATCGCGCGAAAAGAATCCAAAACCATCGGCAATTTTTGGGTCGACTTCACTCGATGCATGCTCTGGGTCCTGCTGCCTGCATCTCTCGTGATCGCCCTCGTCTTCGTCTCGCAAGGCATGGTCCAAAACCTGCGGCCCTACGACACCGCCAAGCTTCTGAATCCCCAGAGCGTCCAGACGACCGGCCCGGACGGCAAAACGACCACGCAAACGATTACCGACCAGGTGATCGCACAAGGACCGATCGCTTCGCAGGAAGCGATCAAGATCTTTGGGACAAACGGCGGCGGCTTCCTCAACGCAAATAGCGCCGACCCATTCGAGAATCCGACGCCGCTCACCGATTTCATGCAGATCGTGATGATGCTCTCGCTCGGCGCGGGTCTTACTTACACGCTGGGCCGCATGACCGGTTCCCAAAAACACGGCTGGGCCGTGTGGGCGGCGATGGCGATTCTGTGCCTCGCGGGCGTAACGGTGGCGTATTCGATGGAATCCCGCGGCAATCCACTGCTGCATGGAATCGACCAGCACACCAGCGCGATGCAGCCTGGCGGAAACATGGAAGGCAAGGAAGTCCGCTTCGGAATCGCGCCAACGGCGCTTTTTGCCACCACAACGACGGACGCCAGTTGCGGCGCGGTGAACGGGATGCATGACTCCTTCACTCCGCTCGGCGGAATGGTGCCGCTCGTCAACATCATGATCGGGGAAGTGATCTTCGGGGGCGTTGGAGCGGGCCTTTACGGCATCGTGGTGTTCATCATTCTGTCCGTGTTTATCGCCGGGCTCATGGTGGGCCGCACGCCGGAGTATCTCGGGAAGAAGATCGAGTCCTACGACGTGAAGATGGCCATGCTGGTGGTGCTCATTTTCTGCCTGATCGTTTTGGGGCTCACCGCCGTGGCGATCGTTTCGCCGTTCGGGACTTCGTCGATCACCAATCCCGGCCCGCACGGTCTGACACAAATCCTCTACGCGTATACGTCGCAGGCCGGCAACAACGGCTCGGCGTTCGCAGGCCTCAACGGGAACACGCCCTGGTTCAACGTCAGCGGCGCTTTCGACATGCTTTTCGGCCGCTTCTTCATGGTGATCCCGGTGCTGGCGCTGGCCGGCAACCTGGCGCAGAAGAAGATTGTTCCGGAGTCGGCCGGAACTTTTCCGGTTACCACGCCGCTTTTCACGTTTTTACTTGTGTCTGTAATTCTGATCGTCAGCGCACTTACATTTTTCCCGGCCCTCAGCCTCGGCCCGATTCTCGAGCACCTGCTGATGCATGCCGGAAAGGTTTTCTGAGGCAGCCATGAGCACACGCGAATCTAGAAAATCACTTTGGACCTGGGGAATCGTCGGCGGGGCGATCCGGGATTCCTTTATCAAGCTGAATCCCCGCACCTTGATG
>DATJOL010000041.1:0-24502 GCA_035507075.1 Candidatus Aquilonibacter sp.
GCCCAGCCGAATGAATTCCCAGCGAAGGTTCCACGCCCAACTTACTCCGTCCTCGAAAACAAGTCCCTGAAGAGTAGTGGCTTGAATGTGTTTCAACCGTGGCAACAGGGCCTTCTTGAGTATCTTTCCTCGGCAAACGCAAAGTAGGCCAAGTTGAATGTTCACGATCCAGCGTCAGAAGGATCAAGACATGAGCGATATAGCGAGTCACGCAATCTCGAAACCTTCGAGTAGCCAGTCCCAGCGGTACGTCCTCATGACGGCGGCGCATAATGAAGCGGCAATGATCGAAGGAACGATTAAGTCCATAGTGTCACAAACCGTCCCGCCAGAGCGGTGGGTGATTGTCAGCGATGCCTCTACGGACAAGACGGACGAGATCGTCCAAGAGTATGCACAGAGACACAACTTTATTCGTTATTTGCGGCTTGAACGGAGGCCGGGCAGGAATTTCGGGGCAAAGGTTCGCGCTCTACATAGTGGTTACAAGCTGTTGGCGGACTGTCCGTTCAATTTTATCGGCAACGTTGATGCAGACGTGTCCCTCGATCCCTCCTACTTCCAGGACCTCCTTGGGCAATTTCATCGACGCCCACTCTTGGGCCTCGCCGGGGGGTTTTTTTTTGAGGAGCAGGGTGGTGAATTCAAAAGCCGAAGAGGGAATCGCAGATATTCCGTGACCCACGCCGCACAGTTGGTGCGGCGAGAGTGTTACGAAGCTATCGGAGGGTACGCCGTGCTCGAGTACGGCGGAGAGGACTGGCACGCCGAAACGAGCGCCAGGATGAAGGGGTGGGAGATTGAGGCTTTCCCAGACCTGAAAATCTTTCATCACAGGCACACCGGGGAAGGCGGCGGTTTGTTGCGATACAAGTTCCGTCAAGGAAGAATGGATTACTCCTTCGGATCCGATCCTAAGTTCGAAATCCTCAAATGCTTCTTGCGCGTACCCGACAAACCATTTTTCATTGGCTCTATTGTGAGGTTGACGGGGTTCGTCTGGTCGTCGGTTCGACGAGACCCCAGGCTCGTTTCCGATGAATTTGTAGCATTCTTGCGAAATGACCAAAAGGAAAGGGTTGCAGCCCTTTTCAAGATTGGGAGCAGGAATGGTTGGAGAAAAGGGCTGACCTTACCTTCGAAGTAGTCTATAGCCGATAAGCTTGACGAAGGATCTTACGTTGTTTGTAGATGTGTGCAACGAAATGCTCGCAGCGCTCACGGCAGAACTTAGTGAGAAAGCCGATTCGCCACGAACTTTGGCCGAGTTGACCAGAGTTGAGGCGAATTGAGGTCACAAAGGATCAGGGGATGAGCAACAAGATTTTCACGAACTTAGAATGGCTTGCGAGACCGGCCGCGGACTTTACGACGCGTTGCAAAGGCTTGCTCGAAGCCGCCGACGGCGCTGGGCGCGAAGTGCAATCGCTAGCAACGTGCGCGCTAGATCAGAACCAGCTTACTCGGCTAGCCGGTTTCATTGAGAAGTTGCGCGCCAAAGGTGCCGACTTGAAGCCCTTGGTCCCATTCCGTTTGGGCCTCCTAAGTAATTCCACCACGGACTTCATTGTTCCCGCGCTCGTCGCTACAGCCGCGCGGCATGGAATTTCGCTGGAAGTGGTCACCGGTGGGTACGATCAAGTTTTGCAGGATGCGCTGACGCCGGAATCCCTCGTCAATCGATCCGCTCCGGATGCCGTCCTGCTCGCGGTCGATTATCGGAGCATTCCGACAGGAGACGTGGGAGGAGATTCGAAAAAAGCGTCCGACGCCGTAAACGCGTCACTCGCATATCTGCAGGCGGTAAGAGAAGGCCTTAAGCGCAACAGTAACGCGGTCTGCCTGTTTCAGACATTCAGCTCGCCGCCAGAGACGTTGTTCGGGAACATGGACGGCGTTCACCCCGGCTCGTTGCAGAAGATCATCGATGGCATAAACGCCGGGCTGACGGAGAGCATTCGAGGTTCCGCTGATATTGTGATCGACGTCGCTCACTTAGCTTCGACGGTAGGGCTCGGCGACTGGCACTCGCCAAGAGAGTGGAATTTGGCAAAAATTCCGTTCGCTGCAGCGTTCATTCCCTTGTATGCCGACCACGTCTGCAGGGCTATAGCGGCTCTCCGAGGCAAGAGCCGGAAATGCCTGATTCTCGATCTGGACAACACTCTCTGGGGCGGCGTAATCGGAGACGACGGACTGGAGCGTATCAAAGTCGGTTCGGGCGATCCAATCGGGGAAGCTCATTTAAGAGTACAACAGCTGGCTTTAGACCTTCGGGCGCGCGGAGTGGTGCTGGCGGTGTGTTCGAAGAATGAAGACGATATTGCTCGCACGCCTTTTCAACGCCACCCGGATATGCTTCTGAAAGAACACCACATCGCGGTTTTCCAGGCGAATTGGAAAGACAAGGCCACAAACATCAAGGCGATTGCCCAGGAGCTCTCCCTCGGACTGGATTCGATGGTTCTGCTGGACGACAGCCCATTTGAGCGACTGCTGGTCCGCCAGATTCTGCCGGAAGTGGCCGTACCCGAACTTCCGGAGGATCCAGCCCTATACGCACGGACTCTGGCCGCCGCCGGCTATTTCGAAACAGTGACGTTGTCGCAGGATGACCTTCGCCGGGCTGAATTCTACCAGGACAATGCCCGCCGGGTCAGCTTGCAGCAAGAAGCGGGCGATCTGGAATCCTATCTGAAATCGCTGGCGATGGAGATTACGTTCCAGCCTTTTGATGCGACGGGACGCGCGCGAATCGCGCAGCTGATCAACAAGTCAAATCAGTTCAACCTGACGACGCGGCGTTACACGGAAGCGCAGGTCGCAGCCATGCAACGGGATCCAGCGTATTTTACGTTGCAGGTGCGGTTGACAGATATCGTTGGTGACAACGGCATGATTAGCGTGGTGATTTGCCGGCGCAAGTCCAAAGAAGAATGGGAAATCGATACCTGGTTGATGAGCTGTCGAGTTCTTGGCCGGCGAGTTGAAAACATGGTGCTCCTGGCCGTGCTGGAACAAGCGAAAAAGGAAGGTGTTCGCAGGCTCGTCGGGAACTACATACCGACTGATCGGAATAAACTTGTCGAAGGTCACTATCCGAAGCTGGGTTTTCGGCTCGTCAAGACGGATAACCACGTATCGACGTACGAGCTTGATGTGGCAAGCGCCGTGGTAGAGGGCGCGCCGATGATCGTAAGACACCTTTCCGTTGCTGAAGTTGAAACAGAGGGTAATGATTCCAATTTTGCGGTGCTTCCCCCGGCAGAAGCGTCTGTGAGCCGTTCTGTGCAACCTGAGCCGATATCCGGAACCGAACCTCTCAGTGAAACTGAATTGACGCTCGTGGGGATCTGGGAAAACCTGCTGGAGAAAGAAAACATCAGCGTTCGTGACGATTTCTTTGAACTCGGCGGAGATTCACTGCTCGGAGTTCGACTCATGATTGAAATCGAAAACACATTTCACCGCCAATTTGATATTTCAACGCTGGCCTCCAGTCCCACGATCCAATCTCTTGCCCGTGAACTCGGACTTTCGAAGGAACCTTCGAAGGATGATGTTCAAGCCGCCCACATCGTGCCCTTGCGTCCTCAGGGAGACAGAACGCCTCTGATCTGCATACATTGCGGAACGGGGCACGTGCTCCGTTACCGTGCCCTGGCCTCTTTCCTTGATTCGGCTATTCCGATCTATGGTGTTCGTGCTCCGGACCTTCGGGCGATGAAGACGGTTCCGACGGTCGAAGATTTGGCGGCCCTTTACCTGGAAGACATCCGCAAGATTCAACCTCGGGGGCCTTATCATTTGTTTGGATTTTGCTTCGGAGGTACGGTCGCCTTCGAAGTGGCTCGTCGCCTTACTGAAATGGGAGAAACGGTGTCACCCGTAGTTATGGTCGAGACGCTTAACTCCGCATACTATCTGAAAGCTCCAATACTGCAATCGCTCCGTTACCATGCCCGTTATATATACGGTCGCGTCGCCAAGTACGGCCGCAGGTTCCTCAGGGGCGAGTGGAAAGAGATGTATGCAGGCGTTCGGGATTTGATCTCTTGGCAGGAGAAGAAGCGGAGAGCGAGCTCTCCGCGAAGCGCGCCGCAGTTGGCGGAAACGCGAGCCGTCGGGGATATTTATGACGATATCGCCATGCTTGCCACGATCGGAACCAACTTCGAGCCCAAACCCTACCCCGGAAGAATCCATCTGATCCGCGCTGAAACGCAGAGGGCCGAATATGCAAAGGACCTTACTTTCGGCTGGGAGAGTATTGCGCGGGGTGGAGTGGAAGTATGCACTTTGCCCGGAGATCATTTCTCGCTATTGGAAAAGCCCAACGTCGCTAGAGTTGCCGATAGAGTTGGGGCCTGGTTAGCCAAAGCGGAGGTTGGCTAGTGAAGTGCGAGTCGTGAATTTGCTTGCTCTTCATGTGAATTTTCACGCGTCAACCATCTGGCGCTGAACTGTTGTCGTAACGATTCTCGACCATGTCTTCCACACCTGCTAGCACGTTTACATTTTCTGCCGAACGCCAGACCGAATTCGCAACTCTCTCGGGAGACTGGAATCCGATGCATATGGACCCCATGCTCGCCCGGCGCACCCAGTCGGGAAGGCCGGTCGTTCATGGCATTCATACGGTTCTCCGCTCGCTCGACGGATTCGCAGCAACCGCAGCGGATAAGCGTTTACCGGCAAAGCTTACGGTAAGGTTCCCGGTACCGGTTTACGTGGGCGATACGATTGAGGTTTATCGCGTCGAAAGTGCAGATCAACTACTGCGCCTACAAGCCCGGGTGGACGGTACCACGGTCGCTGATCTGCGTTTGGTTCTTGGGGATTTCGAAGGTGTGAGAGTGGATTCTGGTGCTCATGCCATTGACGATCGCGTCGTCTGCCGCGAACTATCACTTCCGGAGATGGCCAACCGTACGGGAACAGTACATTTAGCAAATGCGCTGAGCAGAACAAATGAACAATTCCCGAACGCGGCGCGCTGGTTGGGCGTTGAAAGGGTGGCCGCGCTACTCTGTTTATCGAGGCTCATTGGAATGGAATGTCCGGGTTTGCATTCACTCTTTTCAAGTTTCACGATCGAGCTCTTAGCGGAAAACACGCCTCCCTCGCTAAACTATAGAGTCGCGAGCGTTGATGATCGTTTCCGGCTCTTGAAGATCGACGTCCACGGTCTTGGGGTGCGCGGCAGCGTCGAGGCTTTCGCTCGACATCCACCCATTGCCCAGAGGTCTATCGAAGAGCTGTCAAAACTGGTCGACCCAAAAGAATTTGCCGGCCAGCGAACGCTGATTATCGGAGGGTCCCGGGGATTGGGAGAACTTACCGCTAAATTGATTGCGGCTGGCGGGGGTCACCCCATCATCACCTACGCGGTTGGAAAAGAAGACGCTGAGCATGTGGTGGCGGAAATTAGAAAGTGGGGCGCCAAAAGCGACGCGGTGCCTTACGATGTGCGGGTTCCATCATCACAACAGTTGAAGCCGCTCACTGAACCTATTTCACATTTGTATTATTACGCTACCTGTCAGATCTTCGGCCGGAGAACCAGAGAATTTCAGTCCGCGATTCTCGAGGAGTTCTTGGAATTCTATGTCCGTGGATTTTATGACTTGTGTCTCCGATTGCGCGAATCGACCAAGCAGAAGATCTCGGTATTTTATCCTTCATCTGTCGCAGTCGAAGATCGTCCGCGCAATATGACCGAGTATGCCATGGCTAAAGCGGCCGCTGAAATACTCTGTGCTGATCTGAATCGTTCTTGGCCGTCGCTGCACATTACAACTGTCCGACTCCCGCGACTTCTCACGGACCAGACTGCTACCGTGACAAACACACAAGTCGTGGATTCCGTGGACACACTTCTCCCGATCATTCGAAAGGTTCAGGGCGTTTGATCCTAGCGGAACCTCTGCTACGGGTGCCTGCTGTTGCGGCGACTCGACAAATGCTTTACGACCTTTGCCATGTGTCGGTTGACGCGACGAAGAGCGGCGACCTTTCGCTGTTTCAGCGGAATTGTGCTGCATTTCCCGGCGTTCAAAAACTCCAGCCTGGCGGATTATCGTCCCAAAGGACTTTTTCCCAGCGGATACACCCGGCAACGATGAAGCGGAAAGGGCTGAAGCAGATTTTGTGGTTTTTGTGCGACCGGAATTGTATTTGTTTCTCGACGGGCCTGCCAATTCATGCAGAGGTCTTTAGTTGACGACGAACAACTCAAACCTGGCCACGTTTGAAGATCCGATATTCCTAATTCCCCGGACGATTCGGAAACTGAACAGCCTATGGCTGAGGTGGACGTATCCGTTTGTCTCGATTGGTTCGCGCGTATCGGTTCACCCCACCTGTGATCTTAGAAGAGCGATAGCGCCTTATATCCGCTTGGGTGGCCGCATTTTGCTCGAAAAGAATGTCCGGGTCGACGTCGTGGTCACACCTCGAAATAGCGATCCGGTGATCATAATTGAAGACGGGTGTGTTCTCGGCCAGCGGGTAACGATCCTGGGAATCAATAGGATACACATCGAGCCTAACGTAATTTTTGGCCCTTCCGTCTTGGTGACCGATCACAATCATGCTTTTGAAGACGTGACGGTGCCTATCTCCCAACAAGGAGCCGCGGGTGGTACGGTCCGGATCGAGGAAGGATGCTGGATCGGGTTCGGCACAGCGATCGTGGCCAGCCAAGGGGAGTTGGTGATAGGCAGGAACTCGGTGATCGGAGTCAACTCCGTCGTGACGCGCAGCATTCCGCCTTATTCGGTGGTGGCGGGGAATCCTGCGCGAGTGGTGAAGCAATACGACGTGGAAAAGAAGCAATGGGTAATCGGTTCGAGCGGCGCGACGACCAGGAGCCAGGCCTAAGCACATGTGCGGAATCGCGGGAATGCTCCATTTCGATGGCCGCCCGGCAGACCGGGAAGTTCTGCGGCGCATGATTGCAACGCTCGGCCATCGGGGTCCGGACGCGGGCGGCATTCACGCAGATGGACCGATCGGCCTCGCGCACGCGCGGCTGAGCATCATCGATCTTCAGACGGGTGGCCAGCCGATGTCCACGACCGACGGCCGGCACTGGATCACGTTCAACGGCGAGATTTTCAATTATGTGGAGCTGCGGGAAGAGCTTCTTGGAAAGGGCCACGCCTTCGCGACGCGTTCAGATACGGAAGTGATTCTAAATGCCTACCGCGAATGGGGCGAAGATTGTGTGAACCATCTCAACGGGCAGTGGTCGTTCGCGATTTGGGATTCAGCTGAGCGCAAGCTCTTTGCTTCGCGCGACCGCATGGGCATCCGGCCTCTGTTCTACACGCAAACGCCGAACGGTTTTTTCTTCGCCTCGGAAATGAAGGCGCTCTTGGCGTCTGGAGCGGTAGCCGCGGAGTTCGATGCCATCGGCATGGATCAGGTGTTCACGTTCTGGATGAGCCTGCCGCCGCGCACGGTATTCAAAAACATTCTGCAGCTGCCGCCCGCGCATTCGCTCACCGTGAGCGGTAATCAGGTTCGCGTCCGCGAGTATTGGACGCCATCGTTCTCGCGCCGGGCGGATGCGGCGCTTCTCGACGAGCAGGAAGCGGGGAAACAACTCTTGCATCTGCTGTGCGACGCAACTCGCATCCGGTTGCGCTCGGACGTGCCGGTGGGCGCATACCTGAGCGGCGGCATCGATTCGACGCTGACGACCGCCCTGGTACGCAGGATCGCGGGCGATCGTCTGCGCAGCTTTTCGATCGCGTTCCACGACAAGGACTACGACGAGAGCAAGTATCAGCTCGAGGCGAGCTCCTTCCTCGGGACGCAACATTCCTGTGTGACGTGTTCGAGCGCGGACGTGGCGCGCGTCTTTCCGGACGTGATTCGAAACGCCGAACAGCCCATCGTGCGGACAGCTCCCGCGCCGATGTTCCTGCTTTCGAAGCTCGTGCACGAGAGCGGCTTCAAGGTGGTGCTCACCGGCGAGGGCGCGGATGAAATCCTCGGTGGCTACGACATTTTCAAGGAAGCCAAGATCCGGCGATTCTGGGCGCGGAATCTAAATTCGAAGTGGCGTCCGCTGCTGCTGAAGCGAATGTATCCGTACCTGAAGGATTTTCAGCGGCAGTCGGCAGAGAGTTTAAAGCATTTTTTCCGCGTGACGCCCGAAGACCTGGCGAGCCCGCTCTTTTCGCATCTGCCGCGCTGGGAATTGACGTCGCGCTTGAAGCTACTTTTCTCGCAGGATTTCGCGGCGCAAGTGGGCAACTACGACGCGCTGCAGGAACTGCAGGAAACTCTACCAGTGGATTTTGGCTCGTGGACGCACCTGAGTCAGGCACAGTATCTCGAAGCCAAGTACTTTTTGCCCGGCTACCTACTTTCCTCGCAAGGCGATCGCATGGCGATGGCGCATTCGGTCGAGGGGCGGTACCCATTCCTCGATTATCGCGTGGTGGAGTTCGCGGCGAAGCTACCGGACCGGCTCAAGTTGCGCGTGCTCAACGAGAAGTATCTGCTGAAGCAGATCTGTCGTGGCATGATTCCGGAATCCATTTTGCGGCGTGTGAAACAGCCCTACCGCGCACCGGACAGTCGGTGCTTCTTCGGCGCCGGCGCACCGGAGTATGTGAAGGAGTTGACGTCGGCCGCGTCAGTCGGCAAGAGCGGGATTTTCGATCCGCAGGCTGTTGGCGCATTAATATCAAAATTTACTGCCGAAAAAGCTAACAGCGTTAAGGATGATATGGCGCTGGTCGGTGTATTATCTTCACAAATCCTCGCGCAAGAGTTCGTAAACCCATAACAAAGGACAACCGAGCCATGCACACAACGAACATTCAAACAGACACCAGAAATTTTCTGGTGCAAAATTTTCTCTTCGGCCGCGCCGAACAGCTCGTCGACGACGCACCGCTCCTGGGGAAAGTGATCGATTCCACGGGTGTGCTGGAGCTCATCGGCTTCCTGCAGGAGCATTTCGAGATTATCGTGCCGGACGAAGAAGTTGTGCCAGCGAACCTGGACTCGGTGAACAGCATTACGGCCTACGTGTCGAGAAAGCTCGACGGAAAAGCGTAAGCTTTCGAGCGGGGGCGGTTTTCGGCGCTCAGACTGACGACGCGAATTGTCACCACTGCCAAGACGCGGCGCTCTTGCTTCGAGACAAGCTGACAAACGCGTCTCCATTGGCGTGCACTTGTAGGTAGAGGCTTATCCCAAAGGGACAACGAATTTCCACCACGCCGGCTCGCCCTGGTGCCATCGAACTGAAAATAAAAGACTTATGGTTCTAGTACTTGGTAGGGTGATTGCATTTCCTGACGTGTGCCGCGGATGTGTGCGACGGAAATCGAGCTTCCCTCGAGCTACTTCAGGGATTGGTAGATGCGGGCCCACGGAGTCAAAAGGAGTTCGCTTCACGCGTTTGCGAGCGCAAGCGAAGTCTGCGGCCTCGCGGTGGTGACGCAGAGGCGATCGGCCGCGACCCGAGCAGCGAATCGGGGACGAAAGTAGGCAAACCACGGAATCGCACGCAAGGAAGTCTGCGGATCGAAATCTTGAAAGGAGTTTTCCCTTCCAGCCCATGATAGACACGGCAATTATCGGTGCGGGCCCTTACGGCCTCTCAGTAGCTGCGCATTTTCGCAGTCGCGGCATTCCCTTCCGAATCTTCGGCCGCCCGATGGACAGCTGGCTAAAGCATATGCCCAAGGGCATGCAGCTCAAGTCCGACGGGTTCGCTTCGAATATCTGTGACGCCGATGGCGCTCTCACGCTGAAGCGCTTCTGCGCGGACCGCGGCATCACGTATTCCGACACTGCGATGCCCGTGGCGCTCGATACCTTCACTTCCTACGGCCTTGCCTTCCGCGACCGATTCGTCTCCGACCTCGAGGAGAAGATGGTCGTCTCGATCGAGCGGGCGGCAGACGGATTTCGTTTGCGTCTGGACGATGGAGAGGAATTCGACGCACGTCGAGTGGTGCTCGCGGTAGGGATCACGCACTTTGCCTGCCTACCGGATGATCTGGCAAAGCTACCCCCGCAGTTTGTGTCGCACAGCTCGGACCAGCATGAGCTGGAACCGTTCCGCGGCAAGAAGGTCGCCGTGATCGGTGGCGGCTCTTCGGCGCTCGACTGGGCGGGATTGCTGGCTGACAACGGCACCGAAGTCATGCTGGTGGCGCGCCAGACGGCGCTAAAGTTTCACGGCAAGCCAGTGGTCGGACAGGTGCGTTCGACTTGGGACCGCATTCGCAGGCCGCAATCTGGTTTGGGACCCGGATTGCGCTCGCGCTTCTACGCGACTTCGCCGTTGACCTTTCATCACCTGCCGCAGAAGCTGCGCCTCGACGTGGTGAGGACGCACCTCGGGCCGTCGGGCGGCTGGTTTATCAAGGACAAGGTCGTCGGCCGCGTGCCCTGTTTCCTCGGGAATTCGATCGAGCGCACGGAAGTGCAAGGCAACCGCGTCCGCCTATACCTTCAGGGCGTGGACGGCTCGCACCGCCAGCTCGACGTGGACCACATCCTTGCAGGGACGGGCTACAAGGTGAATCTCAACCGGCTGACGTTCTTGAGCGACGACATTCGCACCAAAGTCAAGACCGTGGAAAACACTCCAATCCTGAGCACTTCGTTCGAATCGTCCGTGCCGGGGCTCCATTTCGTCGGCGTCTCGGCGGCGAACAGCTTCGGACCCGTCATGCGATTTGCATACGGCGCCGGTTTCACGGCTCGCCACCTTTCAAAGTGCATGGCGAGCACGCTTTCGAAGTCACGCGCTTCGGTGCAGGTGCCCGGCGCGGTCACGATCTCGCGATAGCTCGATCTGCCGGGCCGGGGCTTCGATGCCCCGGCTCGATGCATTTGAGAGCAATTCGTCTTGAGCGGTTCCCCAAGAAGCCCCACTCGGTGAACGAATGAAGCGAGAGACAATCGCAATCCACGTTGGATACGACGGCGACCCGACCACAAAGGCCGTGGCGGTGCCGATCTATCAGACGGTTGCGTTTGAATTCGACAGCGCCGATCACGGCGCTGCTCTCTTCAATCTTGAAGTCCAGGGAAACATCTACACGCGGATTGGCAATCCCACGAACACAGTGCTGGAAAAGCGAGTCGCCGCTCTCGAAGGCGGCGTGGACGCGCTGAGCGTCAGCTCAGGCATGGCGGCGATCCACTACGCGCTCATCAATATCGCGGAGTGCGGTAACAACATCGTCTCTTTGCCGCAGCTCTACGGCGCCACGTACACGCTGCTGGCCCACATCCTGCCGAAGCAAGGAATCGCGGGTCGCTTCGCGGAAAACGACACGCCCGAAGCCGTCGAAAAACTGATTGATGAAAATACGCGCGCGATTTTCTGCGAAAGCGTGGGCAATCCGGCCGGCAACGTGGCGGACATCGAAGGACTCGCGAAGGTGGCGCACAAGCACGGCGTGCCGCTGATCGTTGACAATACCGTTCCGACGCCCGTCCTGCTGCGGCCGATCGAATATGGCGCCGATGTGGTAGTCCACTCGATGACGAAGTTCATGGGCGGACACGGTACCAGCATCGGGGGCATGATCGTAGACAGCGGCAAATTTCCCTGGCGCAAGTATTCTGAGAAGTTCTACATGCTCACGAAGCCTGAAATTGCGTACCACGGCGTCGTATACGTGGATCATTTTGGCGATGCGGCCTACGTTGCGCGCTGCCGTACCGTGGCTCAGCGGAACACGGGCTCGACGCTTTCGCCGTTCAACGGCTTCCTTTTCCTGCAAGGCGTCGAGACGATGACGCTCCGCGTGGAGCGCCATGTGGAGAATGCCCGCAAGGTGGCCGAGTTCCTGCGCGCGCACCCTCGCGTCGAATGGGTAAACTATGCGGGCTTCCCCGATAATCCGCTGTACCCGATGGCGCAGCGGTACATGGGTGACAAGCGCGTCTCGCTGCTCACCTTTGGCGTGAAGGGCGGCTTCGAAGCGGGCCGGAAGTGCTTCGATGCATTTCGCCTCTTCAAGCGCATGGTGAACATGGGCGACGCGAAATCGCTTTCCTGCCACCCCGCTTCCACTACTCATCGCCAACTGACGCCGGAAGAACAGGCCAAAGTCGGGGTGACGCCGGAAATGCTCCGGTTGAGCGTCGGCATCGAACACATTGACGATATCTTGGAGGATCTCTCGCAAGCTCTCGAAAAAGCAGCCGTCTAGAATGCGGCTATATCGGCAACGATAGTTGGGAAACCTAAAATGGCGGAACTAACGCAAAAGAGCCACAACCTGATTCGAGCCACTCACAAGAGCGTGTCGCGCTCCGTTCGCGGACACGAAGGCTACGAAGTTCGGCAACGCAGCATACGGATTGGGCTCGTCAACAATATGCCGGACGCCGCGCTCGAGGATACCGAGCTGCAGTTCTGCGATTTGCTGGAAGCGGCGCGGGGCGAGATGCCGCTCCAAGTGTCGCTCTTCTCGCTACCCGAGGTGCCGCGGGGGGCGCGCGGAAAGCGCCGCGTCGCCGAATTCTACTCGGATATCGAAGAACTTTGGTCCAGCCAGTTCGACGCCCTGATCGTCACCGGAACCGAACCGCGCCAGCCGAATATGAAGGAAGAGCCGTACTGGCAAACGTTCACGAGAGTTGTGGATTGGGCGGCAGAAAACACGCCTTCGACGGTGCTCTCTTGCCTTGCAGCTCATGCCGGTGTTCTCTATAGTGACGGAATCTCACGGCATCGTCTCCCGGACAAACAGTTTGGCGTCTTCGAGTATCACATCGCCGATCACGCTCTCACCAAAGGCGCGGATCGCAAGATTCGAATCCCGCACTCCCGCTGGAATGAAGTGAAGAAAGATGCGCTGGTCGCTCACGGCTACGAGGTGCTCACGAGTTCGACGGAATCAGGCGCCGACCTCTTCGTCAAGAAACGCAATCAGTGCCTCTTCGTCCACTTCCAGGGGCACCCGGAATATGGCTCGCGAACGCTGCTGAAGGAATACCGCCGCGACATCAAGCGCTACATCCGCGGCGAGCGCGAGACGTATCCCACGATGCCGAAGGATTATTTCGACGCGGATGCAGCGCGAATCCTGGCAAAGTTCCAAGAGAAGGTTCTGGCGCACCGTCATGAAACGCTGATTCGCGAATTTCCCGAAGCTGCCGTCGCCGAATCGCTCGAGCACACATGGCGCGCCCCGGCCGTCTGCCTCTACAGCAATTGGCTGCGTTACGTCGCCTCGCGAAAGGCAAATGCCGCGGAACTCGCCCCCATTGCACGTGTCGGTCGTGTGTAACCGCTCGACGCCGTCGCCTCTTCGGATCCACCCTCGCCGCTTGGGATGCCTTTGATGTCGCCCCTCAACGAAACCCAGGTTCGCTCCATTCTGAAATCCCTTCCGCCGCGCATCAGCGACGTGGTGCGGCCGTGGTCCGAAAGGCAGCCCGATCATCCGGCGCTTGTCGAGGCATCCGGCACCTGGACCTACAAACAATTGGACGCCGCGATTCCGGCGACGGAGCTGTGGCTGCGCGAACGCGGCGTGCGCCCGGGCGATCGCGTGATGATCGTCGGCGAGAATTGCCGTGCGTTCGTGGCGGTCTTCCTGGCTCTTGGGTCCATGGACGCGTGGCCGGTGGTGGTCAACCCGCGGCTCTCGCAGCGAGAAGTGGATCAAATTCAAAATCACAGCGGCGCGCGACGGATCATTTACACGGTCAGCGTTTCTCCACACGCCGCCGAGCATGCAAAAAATCACGGCGCCGTGACGGAGGAGTTTCTCGATCTCGGCCCGATCGGCGTGGGCCCGTTGAATGAGACAGCAGTCCCCGAGCCGGTCGACACGGATGTAGAAAACCACGTTGCGGTGCTGATTTACACGTCGGGCACCACGGGACTTCCGAAAGGCGTGATGCTCACCCACCGGAATCTGCTTTTCACTGCGGCGGGAGCGGCGCTGATTCGCCATCTGATGCCGGAAGACCGGCTGTTCGGCGTTCTGCCGATGACGCACATCGTCGGACTCTCCGTGGTTCTGCTCGGCACGCTCACGTCCGGCGCGACTTTGTATCTCACTCCGCGCTTCGACCCGATGTCCGCACGCGCCACTCTCGAGAAGGAAAAAATCACGGTAATGCTCGGCGTGCCGTCACTCTACGGGCAGTTCGTCCACTACGCGAAGCTCCGCGGTATCAGGGAGTTTGACTTCCCCTCTCTGCGTATTATTTCGGCTTCCGGCGCGCCTTTAAACCTATCGCTCAAGACAAGTGTCGAGACTCTGTTTGGTCAGGTGTTGCATCAAGGCTATGGCGTCACGGAGACGTCGCCGAATATTTCGCAGACGCGCCTGGAGTTGCCGCGCACCGATACTTCCGTCGGCGAGCCGTTTCCGGGCGTCGAGGTGAAGCTTGTCGGGCCCGACGGCCGCCTGGTTCCGGAGGGAGAAGTCGGCGAATTGTGGGCTCGCGGACCCAACGTGATGAAAGGCTACTATCGCGCGCCGGAAGAAACCGCCGCCGCGCTCGATTCGGAAGGCTGGTTCAATACGCGCGACCTCGCACGCGCGGAAGGACGCAATCTTTTCATCGTGGGACGCACAAAAGACCTGATCGTGCGCTTCGGCTTCAACGTCTATCCGGCGGAAATCGAAAGCGTATTCAACGCGCATCCGGAAGTCGTGCAGTCCGCGGTGGTCGGGCGTTCGCTGGAAGAAAACGAAGAAATCGTGGCGTTTGTCCAGCTCGTTCCGGGATCGGCTCTCACAACCACGCAATTGGCCGAATACGCCGCACAGCAACTCGGTGCTTACAAGCGACCCACGGAGATTGTTCTGGTCGAAGCGATGCCGCTCACGTCCGTCGGCAAAGTGAAGAAGTCTGAACTCGCCAGGATGGCTGCGCTCAGCAGCCAGTCCCGCTAAGCAGCGAAACCCGCGCTGCGCTCAAAGCACCACCTCCACGAGCGTTGGTCCTTCTGTAGCAAATCCTTCCCGCAGCGCCTTCCCAAACTCATCCACCGTCGTCGCCTTCCGGCTTGGCACGCCCATACCCTTTGCCATGAGCGTCCAATCGAGATCCGGTCGCCCGATTTCAAACATGTCGAGTGCGCGCGGCCCGAGCGTCCCGACGCCCTGGCTGCCGAATTCGCGCTTCAGCACGGAGTATTCGCGGTTTGCAAATACGACGGTCGTCACATTCAAGTGTTCGCGCGCCATTGTCCACAGCGCTTGCAACGTGTACATTCCACTACCGTCAGCGGTCAGGCACAGCACTTTGCGATCGGGGCAAGCCACGGCCGCGCCAACAGCCTGCGGCAGCGCGATTCCGATGGAGCCGCCGGTGCACGCCAGCCAGTCGTGCGGCGCCGCGCCCTTCGCCACGGAAAGCATCGCTCGTCCGGAAGTCATGGACTCGTCCGCCACAATCGCGCGCTCAGGGAGCAGCGCCGCGATGGCATTCGCGAGTCCCGGCAAAGTGATCGGGCCGGTCGGGAGCGACGGTCGCTCCGCCTTTTCCGTCGCTATCGCCTTGCCGCGCAGCGGGAATTCTGCAGCCAGCGCTTCGAGCGCGCCGATGTAATCCTCGCCAGGTATCGCTAGCGCCTCAAGTTCGCAAGCCGCCGGCGTGAGCGCCGCATTCCTCGCGGGGTGCGCGAAATATGCGACGGGCGCCTCCGTCCCCACCAAAATCAGTTGCCGGAAATCTTTCAGCAGCTCCACAGCTTGATCCGGCACATACGGCACGCGGCTTACGGGCGGTGTTCCCGCTCCGCGTTGGATGCGCGCGAAGTTATACGGCGCGAGCAGCTCCGCGTTCGTTGCCGTCGCGATCTGCCCCGCCAGCTTCAGCCCTTTTCCGTAGAGCGCGTTGCCGGCGATCAGCAGCCCTGTCTTCGCACCGGACTTCAGCATCTGCGCCGCGCGCTCGATTTTTGCGCTCGACGGCACCGGCGGCCGTGGGATCGCCGGCACTGTCGCGACAGAGCCGCCATCGCCCCACGCCGCATCCGCTGGCACGATGAGCGTCGCAATCTGCCCAGGCGCCGTTCGCGCCGCGACGATCGCCTCCGCCGTATCGCGTCCGAGCGCGGCCGCGTTTTGCGATGTGCGCAGCCACTTCGAATACGGCCGCGCGATCGCTTCAATATCCGACGTGAGCGGCGCGTCGTGTTTCAAATGCGTGAGTGCGTGCTGCCCGACGATATTCACCATTGGCACCCTCGCGCGGCTCGCGTTGTGCAGGTTGGCAACGCCATTCGCGAGGCCAGGCCCGAGATGCAGAAGGGTGCTTGCGGGAAGCTCCGTCATGCGCGCGCATGCATCCGCCGCCGCCGTCACAACGCCCTCGAAGAGCGCCAGCACGCAGCGGATCTCGCTTGATTTATCAAGCGCGCCCACGATGTGCATCTCCGACGTCCCGGGATTCGTAAAGCAGACGCGAATCCCTCCCGCCGCCAGCGTGCTCACCAGGCTTTCCGCGCCGTTCATGGCTCTCCTAAAGCGACGCTTCCTTCAAATACCGCGAAATCGCCGCGGCCAGTTCGTCAAAGTGCACTGTCACGATACCGTGATGATCGCCCGTCACCGTTTCGACTTCCATATCGTCCGCGATTCCGTGCCAGGCCGCCAGCGGGTCGTCCGGAAAATGAGTCGGGATCGAGGCGCGCACGAACCATATTCTGCCTTTGTAAGGCCGCGGCTGGTAGTGCGATAACGCCTGGTAGTCGCCGTCTCGCAATTTTTGCATTTCAGGCGACAGCGGCGGCGCATCCGTCGTCGGGCTGAGCTTGCTCGTATCGATTGTGTCGTAGAGCTTTCGCCTCGCGCGACTCGCGATGTAGCGAAATCCTTCGCGGGGCGATAATCGGACGACGTTGCCGACGTGCCGCGTCACCACCCTCGTGCGCAGCAAGAAGCGCTGCTTCCGCGAGAGGAACGTCACATACGGATACGATTCCAGCATCGCGAAGAACCCGACTTGCTCGCCGCTCGCCGTGAGCTGCTGCGCGATTTCGAGCGCCACCAGCCCGCCGAGCGAACTTCCGATCAGGTGATACGGGCCCTTCGGCTGAATCCGCCGGATCGTTTCGAGATACGTGCGCGCGATATCTTCGATGTGTTCGTGCGGCTTTTCCTTGCCGTCGAGGCCTCGCGCTTGCATCACCAGAATCGGATGCTGCGTTTCGATTCGCCTCGCAAGCGGAAAATAATCGAGCGGATCGGCGGCCATGCCCGGCTCGATGTAGAGCGGCGGCCAGTTCGCACCGGATTTGAGTGGCACCACACGTGGGAAATCGAAGGGGTCTGGTCTCTCGAGCGCCGCGGCCATTTCGCGGGGCGTCGGCGCGTGATAGAGCAGAAAGCGCGGCAGCTTCCGGCCACTCAATGATTCGATATCAACGAGCGTCTGCCGCGCCGATTCCGGCGTGCCGCCTAGATCGAAGAAATTATCGTCGGCTCGAACGCCCGGCCGCCCCAGCGCCCGTTCCCACAGCGGAATCAGACGGTCGATCATTGCCGTAGCTCGAGCCCGCAGCAGTAGCTCGCTCCGACGGTAGGAGAGATGAGAGTGAAGTGGAGATCTCGTCCGCCGCGCACGAATTTCTTCACGCGGGCTTCGCTGAGGAATGCGCGAACTTCCAGTAGAGCTCGCGCGCCTTTTGATAAATGGGGCCCATGGGCAGCACGCGGCCGTCGATCTTCGTCACCGGCACGACTTTCGAATAATTTCCCGTCGAGAAGATCTCATCCGCCTGCTGAAATTCGGGGTATGTCATGGTCTTCTCGATCACCGTGACGCCCGCATCACGCAGCAATCCCATCACGCGCTGCCTCGTGATTCCGGCAAGAAACGTCCCGTTCGCGGCCGGCGTGTAAACTACGCCGTCCTTCGCCATGAAGATGTTTGACGTTGCGAGCTCGGCCACGTTGCCGAGCATGTCGCAGACGATGGCATTATCGAAGCCGCGCGAATGCACTTCAAAGAGCGCCCGCGCGTTATTGGGATAAAGGCATCCAGCCTTGGCATCCACGGGCATCGATTCGAGCGTCGGGCGGCGAAAAGGAGAAAGAGTCACCGAAAATCCCTTCGGTGGCCGCATCGGCGCTTCGTAAATCGAAAGACACCATTTCGTGGACTCTGGATCGTGCGCCTGCACCCACGGCCCTTCCTTTTCAGCCCAGTACATCGGCCGGATATAGAGCGCAGCGTTCTTCTCGAATTTCGCGATGCCTTCGTGCGCGAGCCGTATCCACGTGTCGGTCGGGACGACCGGCTTCAAGTAGAGCTTTCGCGCGGAATCGTTCACTCGCGCGCAGTGCAGATCGAGATCCGGCGTCACGCCCTCGAAGGCGCGCGCTCCGTCAAACACGATCGAGCAGAGCCACATGGCGTGCGACCGCGGCCCAAGCATCGGCACGTTTCCCTCGTGCCATTTCTCCTCGAAGTAGGTCCACGTCTTCGACCACTCTCCGCCCGCCATTCGAATCCTCCGCTGTCGTGATACGGAATGCCCAAATTGTCCCGACCTGGAACGAACTGCCCGATTGGCCGAGTGCCATGGGCAGCCTACCTTGCTTTACAGCATCTCGGGCTCAGTTTACGGTACGGCACCACCGTCTGAAGAGTCAACCAAGAGACGGTGAGACTGTGTCCTTCCTTCAGCCCACATTGGCTGCAGCCGCGGTCGGCAGACCTGCCGAAATCCGGTGCTGCGCCTTCTTCGTGCCCTGTCAGGGGCTGGCAACAGCGTGCCCGAGGCGTCAGCCCTGTCGTATATAGGGACTGATGGCGCGGGCCCAACCGCCGGCAACGGGCGCCTTGGCTGCCTTGGCTGAGGGAAGCCTTTTTCCACCTATGAGCAGGTGGCTTCTACATTTTGCCCCGTTCGATCACCCTCCCAAATCGATGAGAAACTGTAAGCCACGTATTTGCAGTATCTTACGAATAACCGCAGGCTCCAAAATCACCGCCCAGGGCTTCCTTTTTTGGAGTCTGAATTGCATTTTGGGAAGGCAAGGCGGCGTCCCTCGGGGCGCCGACCGAAGCAGGAGCCCAGCTTGCTCGACTTTAGGCGCATCGCTGATAAGGCATTGCCGCTTCTGTCATATCTTTCCTCTGCCGTCGTTCGCAGTCTGGTGCTAGGTCTCGCATTCGAGTTTCTGTGCATAAGGCCGGAATTCAGGGCATTCTGACCACGCAACTTCTGTCACCAAAGCCGAACGCCCGCCCCGGCCGGGCAAACGGCATTCGGGTGACAGCGTGGCCCGGTTCGCTGCGTCCTACGGGTCAACGGGAAAGATAGGCGACCTTGCAGGCAACGGTTCTAATTGCAACCACGTCTCCCTCGCGCTGGTTCTCAGCGGCGCGCCTGGCGATGGCTATGTCCAACGCGGGCTTTACCGTGGAAGCGGTCTGCCCATCGGGTCATTCTCTTGGTGTCACCAGCGCGGTGCAGCACATCTACGACTACAGCGGCTTTTCGCCTTTGCGATCTTTCACCGCTGCGATCGTGGCCTCCAAGCCGGACCTGATTGTGCCTACCGACGACTTCGCCGCTCAGTATTTGCATCGCATTCACGACCGCGAAAAAGCGAAGGGAAAAGCCGGGGAGTTCATCTCCAATTTGATCGAGCGCTCCCTCGGTGACCCGGCGTCGTTCTCGATTGTCTATGCCCGCACAGCTTTCATGCGGCTCGCACAGGAAGAAGGGGTCCGCGTTCCTCAAACCGAGCGCATCGAAAACCTCGACGCATTGAACCGTTGGATCGCTGAAGCAGGGTTGCCGACGGTGCTCAAGGCCGACCGCACGTCCGGCGGCGAAGGCGTGCGAATCGCCCGGACTCGTGACGAAGCGCTGAAAGCTTTCAAGACCTTGCAGGCCCCGCCGATGCTGGCGCGCGCCTTAAAGCGCGCCGTTATGGATCAAGATAAGACGCTCATTTGGCCTTCGATCGCGCGAAATCGTTCGACGGTCAACGCGCAGGCATTCGTTGAAGGCCGCGAAGCCACAAGCTTGATCGCGTGCTGGAAAGGCGTCGTCCTCGCGAGCTTGCACTTCGAAGTCGTGAATAAACAGAACACCTCGGGTCCGGCGACTGTGCTGCGCTGGGTCGAAAATGCGGATATGACCGCCGCTACTCACAAAATGGCGAGGCGGCTGAATCTTTCCGGTCTGCACGGATTCGACTACATGATCGAGGAACACACCGGCAACGCCTATCTCATAGAGCTGAATCCCCGCGCCACGCAGGTGGGCCATCTGGCGCTTGGGTCCGGCCGCGATCTCACCGCCGCTCTCTTCTCGGCTTCCACGGGCGCCACTCTTCGCGAGTCCTCGAAACTTACCGACAACGATACGGTCGCACTCTTTCCGCAGGAATGGCTTCGCAATCCAGTCAGCTCGTTCCTGCAGTCCGGTTATCACGATGTTCCCTGGGGCGAGCCTGCTTTGATTCGCGCGTGCGTGCGCAGCCGGCGCAAGCGCGGCGTCCCGGTTTCCGAGCAGGAATGGATTCGCGTTTTCTCAGGAGTTCGACCGCCACGCCCATGAACAACCGATCCAAGACGAACGCAGGTCAGTTCGACGCATCCCGCCATCGCGCTTCGCTTCCCACCGACCGCGCCTGTAGCACCGCGCGCGTCCGTGAGTCTGCCGCCCGCGCACTCGACATCCACTCCGACCTGCTCTTCAAGCACCACTTGATTCAAGTTCCGAAGCGGCAGAGCATGGAAAAGCCTCTCCGCGTTATGAAATTCGGCGGCACTTCGGTAGGCGACGCAGCCAGCATTCGCAAGGTTGTTGAAATTGTCCGCCGCGCATCGAGGACGGACTACGTGGCCGTCGTCGTGTCCGCGATGAGCGGCGTGACGAGCAAGCTGGTCGAAGTGGCAAATCGAACCGGCGCCGGCGACTTAAAGCAGGCTTTGGCGCTCGTGCTGGAATTGAAGCAGCGCCACGAATCGGCAGCAGAAGCGCTGATTGCGTCCGTGGGTGCGAAGAACGAGGTGATGAAGACGAGCCGCGCCATTCTCCATGAAATTGAAGAGCTTTGCCGCGAAGTTGCCGAATGCCAGATTCTCACACCCGAAGAGGCGGACGCGATCGCCGGCGCGGGCGAGCGGCTGTCCGTCTATCTGGTTGCTGCGGCGCTCCAGGAAAGCGGCGTCTCGTGCGAGCCGATCGAAGCGACGGAATTGGTTGTCACCGACGAGCATCACGGCGCGGCGGAACCGAGGATGGACCTGACTCGCGACCGCTGCCAGGCCCGATTGCGTGCTCAGATGCGGGAAGGCGTGATTCCGGTGATTACGGGATTCATCGGCGCCACCGAAGCAGGAAAATTGACCACGCTCGGCCGCAACAGTTCCGACTATTCCGCCACGATTCTCGGCGCTGCCGTGGACGCGGACCTGGTGGAGATTTGGACCGATGTGGACGGCGTTCTCACGGCCGACCCGAAAGTCGTCGCAGAAGCGCGCTTCATCCCTGAGATTTCATTCCGCGAAGCGGTGGAGATGGCGAGTTGCGGAGCGAAGGTGCTGCACACGAAATGCCTGCGTCCGCTGATACCCTCTGGTATTCCGCTCCGCATCTGCAACACGTTCGCTCCCGACGGGCCGGGCACGAAGATCGTTCCTTCACTGGCCCTCCACGGAGGCCATGCAAAGGCGATTGCAGCGGCCGGCGATTTTTCGATGGTCATGCTGCGGGGAATCGACGAAGCGGTCGCGCAGAATTTCTGGGGCCGAGTGGAAAGTGCTGCGAACGCGGCGGCTGTCGAGATTCGCCTGGCGTGCCAGTCCGATTCAAAGGATGATGTCGGATTCGTCGTCGCTTCCTCCGGCGCCAGCCGCCTGATGGACGCTTTCGACCGGGAGTTTGGAGCCGATCTCTCCCCGAGTTATGGCGACGCGGTCTCGCTCGATGCGGACGTTGCCGTCGTCACGGCGGTCGGTCACAATATCTGCGGCAACTCCGAATTTCTCGCGCGCGTGTTCGATGCCCTGACGCGAGCGAACATTCGCGTGCTCGGTGTGCGCCGCGATTATTCGGAGACGAGTTTCTCCTTCGTCGTTGCCGGAAAGCACATGAAGGCGGCGCTCATCGCTGCTCACGGAGAGTTCCAGCCAGAAGCCGCCAGCTTGCAATCGCCCGCCCTAAAAACTGTTTAGGACCAAATCGCGAATTGGCCTCAGCTTGAAACTCGCGGCGCCGAATTCATCAAATCAAAATTGCAGTGATCACCTGGCTTGCGTGAGGGCGAGCACGGAATAGCCCGTGGCGGCATCGTCCATGAAGTGGCCGATGTTGGTGGCGGGATTGCGCGTGCGATTCAGGGAATAGGCAAGCCAATCGCCCTCGGACTTCGATTGATTCGCCGCGAGCCATGAGAGCGCGCGAGCGAGATGATCGTTCTCCCGAGTGACGCCGGCTTCCTCCAGCGCCAGTGTGATCGAACCCGTGGCGTAGCCGTCGCTTCTCGTTTCGAGCGCGGTTCCGTCGGATCGGATCCAAGGGCCCGCGAGAGTGGAGAGGCTCCAGCCGCCGTCCGGCTGCTGCCTGGCGGAGATTTCTTGGACGATGGCTTGCTGTTCGGACGGCGAGAGAATGCCCGGCATTTTCGCTGACGCCCAAAGCAGTGCCGCGCGGTTGATGAGCGATTGCTTCGGCGCGCGATCGTGGAGATATTGAACGAGCGCCTTGATGTTTGCCTGGATATCCGGCTTCGCGGCGTAACTCTTCGGCGCGACGCCGACGGCGACGGCGGCAAGCGCCGCGCCGTAATAACCCGAGTCGGGCGCTTCCCACGGACCATCGTTGAAATTCAGCCAATACCAAGATCCTTTTTCATCGCCCGAAGTCTCCTGGAGAGACCATAGGATGTCGAAAGCCTTTTGCGTGTCGGGGGTGAGCGAGCCGGTCTCGGCGTCGTGGGAGGCGAGAATCAGCGCGTTCAGAATGGACTCGGTGCCGAAGGACTCGCGCGTTTTGTTCGGGCCGACTGTTTCGTCGCTATAGTAAGGCTCGATTTCCTGCCAGTCACGCACGCGCGTGACGACGTCGGCGAGGATCTTTTCCTCATCCGGTGCGAGAGCTTTTTCTCCGAGGGCGGCACGGAGCGCGGGCCGCGCCAGGGCGTAAGGCACTGCCGTGTGGCAAGAAACGCAAAAAGTCTGATGGTCGCGGGCGGCGCGGGGCCACACCATCCATTTGCTTTCGCGCGCGTCGAGATAGGAGGCCGCGGCCGCTGCATCCCAGGCTGGGACGGACGCTGCGCTCGTGCCGGCGCGGGCCGCGACGGACGCCGCATGTGTGCCTGCACTTGCAGCGACGAGAGTCGCGCTGAGACATGCGGCGAGTGATGCGGCTGCCAAAGCGCTCAGGCGCACGCGATCCTCCCACGACGGGAAATGGGGATTGCAGCTTCGCGAACGACAAAATCGGCGGTCGAGAAGCACCGCTTATTGCGCTGATTAGAAAATGCGCAAGTGTCTGATTGCCGGGAGCTTCCGGCGAATCCTAATCGCGCGGTGTGACGATTAGAAATCGGGCAGCAGAACGCGCCGCGATTCCACTGCGTCGGGGCAGGCATGGCCTCGGCGGCGCGGTAAGCAATCGTGTGGCGAGCGAAGCTCCGAGACGGCGGGAGCGACCCGACCGATTCGACCGTGGGCGCCAAAAGACTTGCATTCCCGCGCTTTGAGATGCACTGCATGGCAACATCATAATAACAAACGGCGAAGAAAAAGTGACCTGTACGAACGTCCAAAATGAGACCAGGTACCAGATCGTACCAAGTGGACAGGTGGGCCGGCTGGACTGCGCGAAGCGAGCGGGGCGAACGGCAGTCCGCCTGACGAGCGGTGGAAATCAAACTCGCATTTGCGACTCGGAAGCGCGAGAGTTTCTGCCGAAGAGTCTTATTTTTCGCGGGGGGCGTAGCCGAAGACGGCTTTCAACTCGAGGAATTCTTCCAGGCCGGATTCGCCCCATTCGCGGCCGTTGCCGGACTGCTTGTAACCGCCGAAGCAGCCGGCGAAATCGGGACGCGCGTAGTTGATGTGAATGTTGCCGGAGCGGATGCGTTTGGCGACGCGGCGGGCGCGGTCGAGATTGCCGGAAGTGACGAAGCCGGAGAGGCCGTACGGAGTGTCGTTGGCGATGCTCACGGCGTCGTCTTCATTTTCGTACGGAATAATGCAGAGAACCGGGCCGAAGATTTCCTCACGGGCGATCGTCATGTCGTTGCGGACGCCGGAAAACACGGTGGGCTTGACGAAGAAGCCTTTCGCGATACCGTCGGGACGGCCGAGCCCGCCGGCGACTAACTTTGCGCCTTCCTCGATTCCTTTTGTAATCAGCTTCTGCACCTTCTCGAACTGCGCGCGACTGGCGAGCGGGCCGAGAACGGTGGCTTCGTCGTGCGGATCGCCGACGCGCGTGGAATCGGCGCTCTGCTTGGCGATGGCGTCTGCAGCTGCGAGCTTCTCACGTGGAACGAGCATGCGCGTGGGT
>DATJOL010000042.1:0-10923 GCA_035507075.1 Candidatus Aquilonibacter sp.
CCCGCCGAGGCAGGCTCTGCAGTCACCCTGACGTTCCAAGACACAAACAATCAGTACCGTTCGATCGGGGTGGATGGAAATTGGAGCGTGGTCGCGATGCCTTTTCTCTATCACGCTGCACCTGAGTGCTTTCGGGATGGCACCTGCACCGCGACGTACTCAGACGGATCGCCTATTCACGCGGATGATCGCGTTGTTTGGGACAAAGGCAAATGGGACGAATCCGAGTTAGATTTTGCACCGCCTGACAGCCCCGCCGCTGCCGCTGCCCAGGTCCAAGGTGTTCCGCTCACGAGCGAATGGTTGCAGGTGCCGTGTTCCGGCGGTCGAAACGCCGCAAAATAATCCGTGGGCAGGCGCGTTCGAAGAGGCGGCCGAAGCACTGCGTAGCGGTAGTGAAGTGATTTTCCTGCGCTCAAGCTAACTCATTGGTCACTGTAGATTGTGAAGTTTCTGACTGCGCATGCTCGCCTGATAGCATCCGGCAAAGGGGGGACGATGCAGCCTTCGACTGAGCTGTCTCAATTTATGGGCAAAGACCCGTATCCTGCTATGAAGTACGTTGCGTACGGCTGTCTCGTTAGCGGAATCCTCCTGGCCTCTGTCAGCGTATTCCTTTTCGTCGCTGGCATGGTCGCATTTGTCGCGCTGCTTTTTCTTCATGGTAAATGGAAGGAGCAGATGCGGCGCGCACTTCTGGTGACTCAAGATAAGCTCGTCACCGATGAGGCATTCCGCGGCCGCTGGCAATCTTGGGATGTTCAAGAACGGAGACAGTATCTCCTCGATCTCTCTTGCAACTTTTAGCCGGTTACTTGTCTTTAGCGGCGAGCAACTCTGCCAGCACATCGCTCGAAGGTCTGCCTTCGCGGTCTGCTCGCTCGACGCACGTCAGGACAAGAGCGATCTTACGGCGCATGTCTGGTGCGGCAGTTACCATTTCCGGGGCGCTGCGCTCAAGCTGAACAGCATCATCCTCGAGCTGCACGTCAAAACCACCCTCAAGATAAGCCGGGCTATGAATCGGCGTACCGGCTCTGTTCGCCCGTGCAATCACCAACTCAAGGATTCGATCGACGGACTCCGGGCTTTCTGTTGTGCGTGCTAGGATGTTGCGGCGGGCGATTGCCTTCAGACCTGCGAGACGTTCAAAACGCAAAGGCTTCGTACCGGAGCTTGGGGGGGATGGAGTCGGCAGAGAATTTGCCGTTCCCTGCCGACTGGTTGTGTGGTGTTGCGACGGTTTTCCATCCCTTGGTACAAATTCGGAGTCGCGCTTACTCCCATCTCCCAACTCCCCACTCCCAACCCCCCCCTGAGACATCTCGCACACAGGAAAGGAATTGTGAGGAAATTCGGTCACGATAAGAGGGTCATTTGTCACTTCGAGGCTTAAGAGACAAGCAATTTTGGAATACCAGAAATTTTCTGGCAAAGGTGGACCTGGGCGCGACTTACCATCCTCGCCAGTCAATTTGTGCTTTGGCTTCACCGTTGCTGTGAGCACTCGAAAGAGTTTGCCCTTGAAGGTGCGCGCGCTCATTTTGGTGTTACGCGACCGAGGCGGACCGCCGTGTGCTATGGACCAAGCCCGATAAAACATCGAGGTTGGAAAAACACTCGGCCGCAAAAACATGCGGACTGTTTTGCCCGCATACTCGCCAAGGTAGATTTGAAATTCGAGATACACGCGCTCGCCGTAATTGCGGCTGTGCTGGTCGTGATAAACGTGCGTGCAAAGGGCGGCGTACTCGCCGTCTGGGATGCGGACTGGATACGGGCACGCCGACATCTCGCGCGACGGCCCTTCCTTGGGCGTGATCTCACGTACCGTCGCGCGCCTCATCGCTGCGTTTGCTCGAATAGCGGCAGGTCGTCCGCCTCGGACGCGCGGGAATTGCCCGTCACGTTTTCATCCTTTGCCTGAGGCGGATTCAGTCCCAGTGGTTCACTTACAAGCCGATAGGTCACCATTCGCTGACCCGGCTCCAAAATGTGCTCGATCACGTAGCCCATGCGCTCAAGCTCGTGGATTCGCGTTCCCGCTTGGCTCCAGCGGTGGATATACAGCAGATCCTCGCGCCGCACTCCTCGCGCCCCGGCATCTCTAAGCAGACGCAGAACTTTGTCGCGCTGAGTTGAGACGAATGGAGGACGGCCGGGAGGGATTTTCCTTGTCGGTTTTGCTGAGCCTGAAATACACTTTGAATGCACGGCAAGTGTCCTTCCTGCCCGCTTTGCACGCGGGCGACTTTTGCGAGCGCCGGGATGCGACTCCCGGCGTTTCGCTTTTCTACAGAACCGCATCCTGCCCGCATCCGCCTTGTGCTTCATTCACGGCCGAGCGTTTCGACGGAGAAGGTGATCCATGATCCCGGCGCGCGAACGATTGGAGCGATGTGGCGACTACCAGCGTGCGGCGACCTACCCGCCGCGCAATTAGTTCCTTGCGTGCGATGAGGTTTTCGATGGTGCGAACGCTCAGGCTCAAGGCAAGAGCGGCTTCGCGTTTTGAAAGCAGGATTTTAGGAACTTCAGCTTGTGTGTTCATTTGCGCAGCTTAGCCTGCCGCCGCGCGCTGTTGCACTAGCGATGGACACACGATTTTCGTGTGGGAGGAAGAAGATCGGAAATTTCGTTAGCCGTGTAAGGCACCGGCAGGTTCAGGATACGGGCGACTTCCGAGAGAAATTTTGCGATCCCGCTTGGCTGAGTCTTGCCCGTCGATTCGAACACGTATTTGACGAGATGATGAATCGGCTCCCTGTAACAGGGTCTTTCCCCGATGTCGGCGCGGATCGTTTCGGCATAGTGTTCCATCGCAGCGGGAAGGCTGGCGCACCACCCTTCTCGGGCGACGAGCGGCCAATCGTTGACGCGCCGTATATCGCTTGCCATGTCTTCCACCCGCTTCGGAAGCCTACGCAGATATTCCAGGCGTGAGGCAAAAACTGCTTCCTTCGGCTTTTTTCCGGCCATTTGTTCTTCTTCCGTCGTGAACCAGTCTCTCAGATACGTGTCCCGCGTTGGGACTGCACCGCGAACGACTGCATATCCCAGGTGGATCAGGTTTTCGGATGCCGCGGCGAAACCAGTAGCTTTGTCAAATCGATATGGCGTGAAGAACTCCTCCCGTATCGTGCGCACGATGCCCTGGATGGCGGTGCTGCATTCCTTGCTATTGCGAATCCGGGCCAGTTCGTCGTCGAAAACTTCGGGTGTGACATCCCATTTGAACGTCGGCGCTTCGAGGGGAAGCCACTCCTCGGCATTTGCACGATGTGTTCCTCTCGCTCCCTTTTGAGTTCGCCGCATCGGAGCGCAGTATACCGCACGCGGACGCACCCACGGCCTTCCTAGATGCCGGAACGGCACCACGCGAAGCGGGATGCAATCGGCTCGAATTTGCGCCCTTTGTCGGATGAGCTTGCTTTCATCCTACCGCTAGGTTATCGTGGGCACATGCCGAAGAAGAAAAACGAAGCGGCCCAATCGCTGGCACGAAAGAGCGTGCGTGCCCGGCAAGAAAAATGGGGCAAGAAAGAGTTCGTGAAGAAAATGCGGAAGTGGGGCAAGCTCGGCGGGCGTCCGCCGAAGAAGGGAAAGCGCGATGCAGACTGACACGATGGTGATGGCGACAGGAAAAACGCAAAAGAAACAACGCAAGCGCCACACGCGCGGCGTTTACGAGCGCAAGCCGGGGCAATGGTGGATTTGCTACTTTGACGCGAGCGGGCGGAGACGCCGCGAAAAAGCGGGAACGTGGGAAAGCGCCCGCGATCTCTACATCAAACGGAAGAACGAGGCGCTTGCGGGCAAGAAACTTCCTGAGAAGCTCCGCCGCGCAACGGTGACGTTTGCTGCGATTGCTACGGACGCGCTCGCCTACTCGAAACAGCACAAGCGCGATTACCGTCACGACGCCGGCCGCATGGAAACCTTGCTCGGCTGGTTCCGCGAATACCCCGCCGATGGGATCACGGCTCAGGACATTGAGCGCCGATTCGAGCAACAGGAGTGGTCTCCAGCAACGTGCAATCGCTTCCGCGCGCTCCTGAGCCTCACGTACCGTCTGGCGATTCGCAGCGGCAAGGTGAAAGAGAATCCGGCCCGGCTTGTGAAGCACCGGCTCGAAGATAACGCGCGCATCCGGTTCCTTTCCGATGATGAAGAGAAGGCGCTACGGAGTGCGATCGAGGTTCACTGCCCGGAGCACTTACCGGAGTTCGATCTTGCGCTACATACTGGAATGCGCCTCAGCGAACAGTACGGCCTCACCTGGTCAGATGTTTCTTTTGCGCGCCGCGTCCTAACCATTCAGCGCAGCAAGAACGGCTCCGCCCGTCATGTGCCGCTGAATCAGACCGCGGTCCGCGCGCTCGAAACAATGCGCGAGCGAACGGGCGGAGTTGGTTTCGTCTGCGGCGAAACGACGGGGCCGCGTCGGTGGTTCGAGCCGGTGCTGAAAGACGCGAAGATCAGCGATTTTAGCTGGCACTGTCTCCGGCACACGTTTGCGAGCCGTTTGGTGATGGCGGGAGTGGACATTCGGACCGTACAGGAGCTACTCGGTCACAAGACCATCGCAATGACCGTGCGCTACTCGCACCTTGCGCCGAAGCACACGCTCGCGGCGGTTGAGAAGCTCGTTCCGAAGACGAGCGAGAGTGAGGCTGCTACAGCCGGGGCAACTGCCACCACTACTGCCACCGAGGGTATCGCGCTGGCAACACCGGAACAGCCCATGTTGCAGCAACTTATTCAGTAAGATAGGCTTACGAGCGCAGTGCCCGGGTGGCGGAATGGCATACGCGGGGGACTTAAAATCCCTTGACCGCAAGGTCGTGCGGGTTCGAGTCCCGCCCCGGGCACCAACGCCTCCCCCCGCTATAGGTTCACGGCGCGCGCCAATTCCATTCGCTCTGTCCGCGCGGGTGCCGGCGCTTCCAGGCGATGCCGCTCATCGCGCCGCGCCTGAATCACCATCCATTCCACGTCCGTCGGCCGGCACGGCGATGAAATCACATCGAAGGCGCCGCACCGCATCGCTTCCTTGAACTCTTCCCAATCCGCGCCACGCGACGTCACCACCACGCGCGGCTTGCGGTCCGTCAGCCGGTAGGCGGAAAGCAGATCCCGGTAGCTGCCGTCGGATACATGCGGGTCGCAGAAAACGACGCCCACGCGATTCTTACCCAGCACTTCATGGCACTCGCGCAATGTCGATGTGCAGATCGGGTCCAATCCCTGCTCAACCAGGATATGTGAAAGGTGTCGACGGCTCTCCAGGTCAGAAGAAACCACTACCACTTCGAAGGGGATTGTCATTTGGCAGCCTCCGCAGCGTACCTTAATAGAAGGTATTGCTCATCCAAACAATCCAGTAACCACGGTAGAATTACTCGGGTAAGTTCCTGTAGGGCACAGTCTTAGCCGCAATTTGCACAGACTTTTCCTCAAGAACACGTTCGCTGTGGATTTTTCGGCAACTCGGCCCCTGGGAGGCTACATGCTCGAGGTCCTCAAAACCACGCTCCTGATCATCAGCGCGTTGCTTCCCATCGTGAATCCCCTCAGCTCAACCCCGATTTTCCTGCTTCTCACCGCCGACTACGATTCGCACACGCGCACAATCCTCGCTTGGCGCATCGCGCTTAATAGTTTCTTCCTGCTGATCGGCTCGATTCTCGTCGGCACGCACATCCTTTCCTTCTTCGACATTTCCCTGCCCGTCGTCCAAGTCGGCGGCGGCCTCGTCGTAATCGCCACCGGCTGGGCCATGCTCAACCGACGCGACGACAACGGCGACAAGGGCTCCTCGCACCATGCCGTCAACCAGACAGATATTCTCAGCAACGCCTTCTATCCCCTCACACTGCCCTTGACCGTTGGTCCCGGCTCAATCTCCGTCGCCATCACTCTCGGCGCCAACGCCCCCAGCCATCACGGATTTGACCTGCTTCCCTTTCTCGCCGCGCTCATCGGCTCGCTGATCGTTTCCGCCACGGTATTTCTCTGCTATGGCTCGGCTGAACGCATCGCTCGCCTCGTTGGCCCCACCGGCATGAGCGTCATCCTGCGCCTCTCCTCATTCCTCCTCGTCTGCATCGGCGTCCAAATCCTCTGGAACGGCGCCAGCGTCCTTCTCGCCTCGGTCGCGACACAGGCGCGTTGAATGACTGTATCTTTCGCCTTGTGAAGGCATCTAAACTGGTGGACGCAAAAGGTATATGACAATATGCGTAGGCGAATACTCCCGTTCGTGATTGTTGGGCAGTCGATTCTGTTTCTCGCTCATTGGTTGATCTATGAAACGCTGGTCGGCTTGCAAGTCGCCACCACCAGCCGCCAAATTCTCGCCGCTCGCGTCGCGCTGGCCGCGCTTTCCGTCACGTTTTTGCCCGCCACGCTGCTCGCATGGCGCTACTCCAACGGCCTCGTCCGCGGCTTCTACCGCGTTGCCGCCGTTTGGCTCGGCCTGTTGAACTATCTTTTCCTCGCCGCTTGCGGCAGTTGGATCGGCTACGGTCTCGCCGCCGCTCTCGGCCACCAATCCGCCAAACGCGACATCGCCCTCGTCATGTTCGGGGCCGGCTTGGTCGCCGGCATCTACGGCTTGCTCAACTCGATGCACATTCGCGTTCGCCACGTCACCGTCAAGCTGCCGAATCTCCCCGCGCCCTGGCGCGGCCGCCTCGCCGCTTTCGTTTCAGACGTTCACCTCGGCCACGTCCGCGGCTATCGCTTCGCCAAACGCCTCGCCGCGCTTCTCACCGGCCTCAGCCCGGATATCGTCCTCGTCGGCGGCGACATGTACGACGGCACCAAGGCAGACGTCCAGCGTCTCGCCGAACCATTTCGCGAAATCGTCACTCCGCTCGGCACCTATTTCGTCGCCGGCAACCACGAAGAGTTTTCCGACCGCCGCAAATATCTCGACGCCGTCAAACGCTCCGGCGTCCACGTCCTCAACAACGAAAAGGTCGTCGTTGACGGCTTGCAGATCGTCGGCGTCCATCACCACGAATCGGTCAACACCGAGCAATACCGCGCGATTCTCCGCCAGGCCAATCTCGACCCGAACTGTGCCAGCATCCTGCTCACCCACGCGCCGAATCATTTGCCCGTCGCGGCCGAAGAAAAAATCGATCTTCAGCTTTCGGGTCATACGCACGCCGGCCAATTCTTCCCCTATACCTGGATCACAAAACGCATCTATGGTCCCTTCGTCTACGGCCTCAAACGCCTCGGCACCCTCCTCGTCTACACTTCCTGCGGCGTCGGCACCTGGGGACCTCCTCTCCGCCTCGGCACCGCACCCGAAGTCGTCCTCATCGGCTTCGAATAACATTCCCATACGCGGCCCGACGCATTCGGCGGGATACGCCTGGTGCAATTTCTGCGCGCATATCTGGGATTCACCGCGGCTTCATCGAACCCGGAAATTTTAGGTGCTTATTTCTTTTTCGCGTGGGGCGCCGGCGCTGAGATGTTGAGGACGAAATTGTAAGCGGTGTCGCCGGCGAAGACGAAGACATGCTGCTTGCCGTCGAGCATATAAGTGATCGGTGCGTTGGGACCGCCCGTTAAGCCCGCGTGCCACAGGATTTTGCCGGTGCGCGAGTTGAACGCGATCAGCTTGTCGTTATTTCCGGCGAAAAGAAGATTCCCCGCTGTCGAGAGCATGCCGATTGCGCCGCCGCCTTCGGGCCAATTGTGCCGCCACACGACTTTGCCCGTGCGGTAATCAAGCGCCTTTATCGCTCCGGGTCCTTCGCCAAGCGCGCTTTCGATTCCGGCGTACCCTTCGGGATGTTCGTCGGTGTCCGTGAGATAAAAAACGCCGTAACCTTCGCCTTCGCCCACATAAAAAAGTCCCGTCATCGGGCTGAAGCTCGGCGGAGGCCAATTCGTGGCGCTGCCCGCGTTCGGCCACACCAGACTGCCGCCGAGTGACGGCTGCTTTTCAAGATTGACGATCGGCTCCCCGTCAGCATCGACGCCCTTGAACCAATTCTGATTGTCCACGAACGGCGTGGCCACAATCTCTTTGCCGTCCGTGCGGTCGAGCACGAAGAACAAACCGTTGCGGCTGGCCTGCGCCAGCAGTTTGCGCGGCTTGCCGTCGATCGTCCCGTCGATCAGCACCGTGTCGCACGCGGCGTCCCAATCGTGCGTATCGTGCGGCGACGCTTGGTAATACCACGCCATTTTGCCCGTATCCGGATTAACCGCGATGATGGACGATGTATAAAGGTCGTCGCCCGCGCGGCTCTGCGGCGCGTAAACCGGATTGGGATTCGCCGTCCCGTAATAATAAAGGTTCAGCTCGGGATCGTATGCGCCCTGCACCCACGCCCCGCCGCCTCCATGCGCCGCTGCATATTCATTGGGCCATGTATCGAACCCCGGCTCGCCGGCGCGCGGCGTATTGTAATGCGTCCACTGAATTTCGCCGGTCTCCGGATCGCGCGCTTGCAGGAAGCCGGAAAGGTCCAGCGAATCGCCCCCGGTGCCGACGATCACGTGATTCTTGATGATGATGGGCGCCATCGTCGAAAAGTAATACTGCTTGGGATCGGCGACAGGAACGATCCAGCGTTGCGCTCCGCTCGTCGCGTCGAGCGAAACAAGGTAATTGTCGCGGGTAATGAAGTAGAGCCAGTTCCCGTACATCCCGAACCCTTTATTGGACGTGACGGGCTCATTGCCGAGCGATTCGCGATACCAGTGCCACATGACGCGACCGGTACGGGCGTCCATGGCCCACGCGTTGTCGTTGGCCGTGAAGTAGACCATGCCGTTAACCACAAGCGGCGAGCCCGCAACGCGCACATTGCCCAGACGCATGCCGGGCGTCGCGTCGGCGGGCGTACCGCCTGTGACGCGCGCTTCCCAATCCAGCGAAAGGAATTGCACGTTTGTGTCGTTGATCACTTTCAGCTTGCTGAACCGGCGCGCGGAGTAGTCGCCGTTCAGTGTCGGCCAGGAGTCAGCCGGCGGATTCAGCAGCATCGCTTCGGTAACGCCCGCGCCGCCTTGGGCGTGCGCGAGAATCGCGGCCGCCGCGCCAATTGCAATCAGGCCCAGCACCATTCGATGCAGTTTCATTTCAGGGTCACCAGATAGGCGGTGACGTTGTGCATCTCGTCGTCGGTCAGATGCTTCAGCAACTCCCAGTGCGCCTCTAAAGGATTGTGGATTTCGATCTTGGGCCACTCGCCGTGGCGCTCAAAAGAATGATAGGCGCCGGACATGTCGCGGAAGGCCACATCGAAATCGTCCACTGAAACCGGCACGCCCGTGAATTTTTGCCCGTCGGCGAGCGTCACGGTGATCGTGATCGTCGAAGGCGTGATATTCGGCGGGGCCGTGTCGGCGAGCATTCCGCCGTTAGCAGTAAAGCGCCCGCGTCCCCCGCGGCCGAATCGAGCGTTGGCCCCGCCGCTGATCCAAAGCCCTTGCAACTGGGGCGGAGCGTATTTTGACCCGATCCCAGCCAGGTCGCCGGTCACGGAGTGGCATGTGTTGCATTTGCCGGCGCCGTTAAAGAACGCTTCGCCCTTTTGCGGGTCGCCCACGACGATGTCCAGATACTGGTACGTATCGCGCATCGCCGCGCCGTACACCTGAACGCGCAACCACGCCGCAATGTCGGAAATCTGTTGATCGGTCAGGTCGGGCTTTTGGCCGCCCTTGGGATGCGGCTGGCTGAGCACCGGCCCGATCAATTCGCCTTTGGTGTCATCTTCCACCAGCGGCGAGCGCACGAGGTCCGGTCCCGTGCCGGTGCCTCTCGCCGCCGCGCCGTGGCACGAGCCACAGCCGGCGGACGCGTAAGCCGCCGCTCCGCGAGCCACAGCTTCCGGATCTTCGCCGCTTTGCCGAATAGCAGCGGGAGTTGCACTGACCGTCACCTGCGTGCCGGCCGCTGCTGCGGGATTTGGCTGCGCCATCGCCGGTTCCTGTGCAGCCGGAGCGGGCGTCTGTGCCGGGGCTTGGGTTTGCGGCGGCTGCGACTGCGTTTGCGTCGGTGCTTGGGCTTGCGCCCGCAGCGCCAGCGCGATGGCCATCACGCTCAACGCCGCCGTCAAAAGAATGGAAACTTGGTGCTTCATCATTTTCCCGGTAGGGCGCTGTACATCTCACAACTCAGCGCCTGATTTCAAGCAGTATCTGAGCACAGCAGCCAAAGAATTGCGGCAGCCCTGCGGACCGTTCAACCTACCACTCGCATCATTTCGTGTAAAGCCCTTACGGCAGACGCTGTCTTAGCTCCATAATTCTGTCACCCCTGAACGGCAACATGAAAATGTCACCCCATCAGACAGGAGGGTAATGGTTCAGTTTGCTTTTCCACATGCTTGCGCCGTCGATTCTGGACGGGCTGAAGATAACGGACTAACATGGCTGTGATGACACCCCTGGCAGGCTTACGCGTCACTGCAATCTTGTTCATGACCACGGCCTGTATAGGCGCCACCTTCTTCGTGATCGATACATACAGGCTCATCGCAACTCACCCGGCAGGTGATCGGCGATTCTGGGATATTGCCTACATACCATTTTTTGTGAGTTTGATGATTTTCGGAATCTTGCGTTATCGCCAGTCCTCTTCTCGAATGAAGGACAGCCATAACCGGCCTGTAGATTCAAATTGACCCACTACCGACAGGAGACATTCACGTTGAGCCAGAAGGAAATTGCAACGAGCGGCGGTCATCTCGCAATGCGTGGGAAGGAAACTGACGTCAGCGCCCTAGGCGCGGCACAAATATCCGGCCGGGGACATGCCTGACACTTTTTGTGTTTGTTGATGGAGGGTATGGGTGCAGGGGAAGTGGGAATTTCTGGCTACACGAGAACAAAACCACGATCGCCGTAGGCGCGGCACAAAACTAGCCCAGCCCGTAAGGGCTGGGT
>DATJOL010000043.1:0-12775 GCA_035507075.1 Candidatus Aquilonibacter sp.
TACGTCACCGTCGGCCCCGCGCCTGCGCCACCCGCTCCCGCCAAGAAGCCGTGATCCTAGAATCCCGAAGTTCATGCGTCCGTGCGCTGTAGGCACGGCGTCTGCGTCGCGCCGATGCGTGTCTAGACGCGCGAGAACAAGGCCCGACCCGCGTGTCTCAGGGTTCGCTCGCAAGCGCCGAGCTGAAGGGAAGCGCCCGTATCCGGCGAGCGCCATGAATTCCCGCCATTCTTGACAGGCGATATCGCCTGCAATATCCTGCATCTGTGAGGGCGTACGTCTTGGATACAGACGTGCTCGTAGCGGCGTTCCGGAGTGACGCGGGCGCCTCACGCGCCGTGCTCGAGGCAGCGCGGTCTCGCCGCTTCCGGATGCTTTTGTCGGTGCCGCTGATTCTCGAATACGAATCGGTGCTGACTCGCCCCGCGCATCTCGCCGCATCTCGCGCGACCAAAGAAGATGTGTCGGCTGTGCTTGACGAATTGGCCTCTGTCGCGGAAAGAGTGGAGCTTACCGTCCGCGCGCGGCCTCTCTTGCCCGACCCGAACGACGAAATGGTTTTCGAAACCGCGCTCAATGGAGCTGCCGACGGCATCGTCACATTTAACCAAAAAGACTTCAAGCGCGCTGCGCGACTGTTTCGAATCTCAGTGTTGCGGCCCGTTGACTTGATTCGACGACTGAACGAAGGAGCAAAGGAATGAGAAGAAGCAATTTCGCCCTGCGAGTCCCACCGACGTTGCTCGAACAGGCCCGAAGGGCGGCCGAGTCGGAGGGAGTGGCCCTGAACCAGCTGATTACGCTCGCCCTGGCAGAAAAGGTTTCCGCCATGCGCACGCAGGAGTTTTTTGAACGACGCGCCCGGCGCGCCGATCCTGAGCGCGTCAGCCGGATTCTCGCGCGGGTCGGCAGGGGAAATGCCCCCGCCGAGGGAGACGAGCTTCCGACCGAAAAGCCCGCTAAGATGAATCGAAAAAGGAAGCGCTGAGAGGTAGTCTCTGCGCCTCTAGCAGCTGCGCGAGACGTCGCGAAAGAAGAAGCTAGAGAACCTGGTGAGTTCGCACCGACGAATCAATCTTCAGCGGCACCTGGTCCACTACTTCCAGGCCGTATCCGGCCAGCGCCACTAGTTTTCGCGGATGGTTCGTCAGCACGCGCACGCGCCGCAATCCGAGGTCGAGCAGAATCTGCACGCCGATGCCGCTTTCGCGCTGCACCAGCCGCTGCCGGCCCGCGTCCTGCTGAATCTCCGCGCGCCCGTGGTACTGAATGCGCGGCAGCAGCTCGTTTTCTTCCGTACGCTGATCGATGTGGAATCCGCGCCCGGTGTGATGCAAATAGACGAACACGCCGCGATCGGCCGCCGCAATCGCCTCGAGCGATTTCTCGATCGTCTGCCGGCAATCGCACGTCACCGAGCCAAACACGTCGCCCGTCAGGCACTGTGAGTGCACGCGCACCAGCGCCGGCTCGTTGCTCCCCGCCGATTCTCCCGCTAGGCCTGTCACCTGGCTCGTCGCGATGTCGCCGCGCACCAGCGCCACGTGCGTTTCGCTGTCCACATCGCTCGCATATGCGATCATCCGGAAATTTCCGTAGCGCGTCGGCAGCACGGACTCCGCGATCCGCCGCACGTAACGCTCATTTTGCATGCGGTAGTGAATCAGCGCGGCAACGGTGAGCATCTTCATGCCGTGCGTTTTGCAGAACTCGCGCAGTTGCGGCGTCCGGGCCATCGTCCCGTCGTCGTTCATGATTTCGCAAATCACGCCCGATGGATCGAGCCCGGCGATGCGCGCCAGGTCCACCGACGCCTCGGTCTGTCCCGCCCGCACCAGCACTCCGCCATTCCGCGCTCGCAGCGTGTAGACGTGCCCCGGCCGCGCCAGGTCTTCCGCGTGCGTTTTCGGGTCGGTCGCAGTCAAAATCGTCGTCGCGCGATCCGACGCGCTCGTTCCGGTCGTGGTTCCCACGCGCGCGTCGATCGGCTCGCAGAAGGGCGTGCCGAACATCGACGTATTCCGCTGCGTGATCGGCTGCAGGCCAAGCGTCTCGCAACGCCGCTCCGTCAGCGCCAGGCAGATCAGCCCGCGCCCGAATTTCGCCATGAAGTTGATGGCCTCCGGCGTCACCTTCTCCGCCGCCATCGCCAGATCGCCCTCGTTTTCGCGGTCTTCGTCGTCCACCAGGACGATCATCCGCCCCTGGCGAATTTCTTCCACCGCTTCCTTCACGCTTGTAAATGCCGCGTCGCGTTCGTTCATGTCAGCAATTCCGCCTGAGATTCCCTTCGAAATTCTACCCCTCTCATCGCCGCGCGGTCTAGCCCGCCTCAGCTCGCGCGTTCACGCGGCGCAATCCCCGCCCGGAATTCGGCGAATTTCATGTATCCTCTCGTGTGCACATCAACCATCCGGTTTTTCTTTTCTTCGCGGCATTTCTCGCGGGCACCCTCAACGCCGTCGCCGGCGGCGGCAGTTTCATTTCCTTTCCGGCGCTGCTTTTCAGCGGCATTGCGCCGATTCCCGCCAACGCGACGAACACCGCCGCCGTCTGGCCGGGTACGGTGGCGAGCACGGTCGCGTATCGCAATGCATTTTCCGCGGAAGCGCGGCGATTGCTGCCGCCGCTGATGATCACCGGCGTTTTCGGCGGATTGCTCGGTGCGCGCATCCTGCTGCTCACGCCGCAGACCACGTTCATGCGCATCGTCCCGTGGCTGCTCCTCGGCGCCACGCTCGTCTTCGCCTTTAGCGGGCGCCTCTCGGCGCGTATGCACGCTCGTCTGCGCCGCCGCTCCGCGGCTCGCGCTGCCGCAACAGGCGCACCGGGCGCTTCGAGTGCGTCCGCCGAAAATGCCGCCGCGTCGTTGCTAAATTCTTCCGCCCCGGTGAACGACCATCGTCCACGGTCGCTTTTCTACATCGGCCTTCTTCTCGCGCTCGCGATTTCTATCTACATCGGCTATTTCGGCGCGGGCGTGGGAATTCTGGTGCTCGCGCTGCTCGCGTTCCTCGGAATGGACGACATTCACGCCATGAATGCCGTGAAATCGCTGCTCGTGACCCTCGTCAACGCGGTCGCGCTCGTCACATTTATCGTCGCTCGCGTGATCGTGTGGCCCCAGGCCGTTCTGATGCTCGTCGGCGCATCGCTCGGCGGGTATGGCGGCGCCTACTTCGCACAGAAAATGAATCCGCAGCATATTCGCTACGTCGTGATCGTCACCGGCTTCGCCATGTCCGCCTACTTCTTCATCCACCATTAGGACTCGCCTCCTGAATGTGTCGGCTCGGTGCTGGGCGGTGGGCGGGGAGGGTGCGACGCTCATGTATGGCGGGGAATTTATTGACCCGTTCGACGCCGGCGCGGTGCATGACAGCTACTTCCGGGGCGGCAATATGGGCCCGACCGATGCCAACACGATTGGGTACGTATGAGAATAGTATTTCAGTTTTGGTAGTGGGTCAGCCTGCGATCAAATGGCAATCGGCCCAGCATCGGGTCTGTGAATATCGCCGACAGTTTTTGGGCACACGAGCCGGCTTCTCCGGCTATCCGACTTACCGACCAATTGGTGTCGGATCGACTCGGAGAAGCGGAAAACGATTGGAAATCACTCGTATCTCAACGCGACCAGGGGATCTACTTTCATGGCGCGGCGCGCGGGAATGTAGCAGGCAGCGAGCGCGACGAGCGTGAGCAGAAGGGCGACGCCCAGGAACGTGGGAGGATCGGTGGGCGCGACGCCGTAAAGCAGGCCCGCCATCAAGCGGGCCACGATCAGGGCGCCAAGGAGCCCGACGGCAGCGCCGCCAATGGCGAGGCTCAATCCTTGGCGCAGAACCATTCTCAGAATGTCGGCCCGTCGCGCGCCGAGCGCCAGGCGAATGCCGATCTCATGAGTGCGCTCGCTGACAATGTAGGAAATCACGCCGTAAATTCCCAGGGCGGCGAGAAGCAACGCGGTGAGAGCGAACAGCGCAATGATTTCCATCGAGAATCGTCTCTGCTCCAGCGACGCCGTCACCGCATCGTTCAGCGTCTCCGCCCCGTAAACCGGCAGCTCCGGGTCTACCGACTGCACCATCGCGCGCACCTCTTCCGGTATCGCACTCGCATTCAGGTCTCCACGCAGAAAGATGGCCAGCTCCTTGGGCGTCTCCTGGTAGAGGCTCAGATAGATTTGCGGAACGCGCGCGTTCGCCAGTGACTCGGTTCGAGCATCCGCGATCACCCCGACGATTGTGATCCAGGTCTTGCTCGCATGTTGGCCAACCCCGGCCCTCCCGGCGCCAAGCCGCAGCCGCTTCCCAAGCGGATCCTCGCCTTGCCAGTAAGTCTCCGCCATCGTCTGGTTGATCACGGCGACCAGTGGCGCATTCTCGTTGTCGCCGTCGTTGAACAGACGGCCCCGCAGCGCCGGAATTCCCAGCAAATGAAAATATTCCGGAGTAACCTGCGACCGCTCCACCGAGGGAGTCTGCGTGCTCGGCTGGCGTCCTTCCACGATCAGCGCGCTCCGGTTCCGGTCGTGGTGCAGCGGAATCGACGGCTCCGCTCCCAGCGCCGCCTCCTGCACCCCCGGCAGCAACCGGCTGCGCCGCAGCAATTCGCGCGCAAACACTGCCTCCTGAGCAGCCGTTCCATAAATGTCCGTCTTCGGATCGTTGGGGCTCGGCAGCCACAACTGAACCGACATCACGTGCTGCGGATTGAATCCCAGCGGCACATTGTACAAATCCCAGAAACTGCGCAGCAGCAGGCCCGCGGCCACCATCAGCACCAGCGACAGCGCAAACTCCGTCACCACCAGCACGCGCCGCGTGCGCATCTGCTCCGTGGAACCCTTCGACCCACGCCCCTCCACCCTCAGCGTACTTCCCAGATTCAACCGCCCCGCCTGCCTCGCGGGCGCCAACCCGAAAATCACCCCGGCTGCGATCGAAGCCGCCAGCGCGATCAGCATCACGGTCCAGTTGATCGAGAGGTCGTTCAAACGAGGCAGGCTCTCCGGAATCAGCCGCAGCAGGAATCCCTTCATGCACAACAGAATCACCAACCCCGCCACTCCGCCCAGCAGCGAAAGCAGCAGGCTCTCCGTCAGCAATTGCCGCGCCAGCCGCTTGCGTGCCGCTCCCAGCGCCTGCCGCACCGCCATCTCCCGCGATCGCACGCTGGCCCGCGCCAGCAGCAGATTCGCTACATTCACGCAGCCGATCGCCAGCACCAGCGCCACTGCGCCCAAGAGCAGGATCAGCGATTGCCGAACGCTGCCCACCACGTTTTCCTTCAGAGGCACCAACCGCACCGTCCACTTGCTGTCGGCCGGATAAGCGTCTGGAAATTGCTCCCGCAACGAGGCAACTAACGCGTCCATCTGGCTCTGCGCCGCTGCAACCGTCAGCCCCGGCCTTAGGCGCCCCACCGTTTCCAGGGGCAACCGCACGCCGCGCTTTGGTGACTCAGCCGGATCGTCCGAGAAATTCAACGCCGCCCACTGTTCCGTATTCCTCTCGCCCACCGTTCGCCCCGGGTCGCGAAAGCCTGGCGGCATCACCCCAATCACCCGATACAAATCGTTGTCCGCCCGCAAACTTCTTCCCACAATGTGCGGATCGCTCCCGAAAGCCCGCTTCCACAATCCGTCACTGATCACCACATCCAGCGTGAACCCCGGCGTTTGATCCTGAGGATCGAACGTCTGCCCCAGCTCCGGTTTCACCCCCAGCATCGCAAAATACGGCGGCGACACCCCCTCATACTGCATCCGCGATGGCTGCGATGCGCCCGTCAGGTTCGCCGACCCGAAAATCTCCAGCACAACATACTGAAAAATTCCCGAACGCTGCAGATCTTTAAACTCCGGAATCGAGATGCCCGCATCGGCGGCGCCCGCACCAGGCAGATCGTCCTCGATGCGTACCAGTTCCTCCGGGTGCGGATAGGGCAGCGGATGCAGCAGTGTCGCATCCACCAGGCTGAAAATCGCCGTGGTCGCGCCGATCCCCAGGGCCATAGTCAGAACCGCGACCGCGGTGAAGCCCGGCGACTTGCGCAGCATCCTCAGTGCGTAGTGCAGGTCCTGAAAGACACCCGCGAGAAAATTGCTGGCGCCCTTTCCCAGCGCGACGGGCTCGCGATACGGATCCCTCTCGACAGAGTGGAGACCGCGGGCGAGGAAATCGTCGCCTTCGAGTTCTTGCGCTGTCGTGTGGAAGGCTGCCTCTTCGGGCTGGCCGATCGCGAGGAGTTCCTGGTAGCGATCTTCGAGGTGCTGCGCGAGTTCGTCGGCAATTTCTGCTTCGCGAACCGGGGAGAGTTTGAGCGGGGCGAGTCTGCGGAGGATTTCAGTCTTCCAGTCAGGCATTTTCTTCCTCCGTGATGCGATTGATGCCGGCCACAAACTCGCGCCAGTCCCGAAGCTGCGAAGCGAGGACTCTGCGGCCCAGACGAGTCACACGATAATAACGGCGGCGCCGCTGTCCGCTCTTTTCCACCCAGCGGCCTTGCAGCCAGCCGCGTCGTTCCAGGCGGTAGAGCATCGGGTAGAGTGACGCCACGTGGAAACGCACCGCGCCCCCGGAGCGTTGCTCGATGAGTTTGCTGATTTCGTAGCCGTGGCGCGGGCGAGCTTCGACCAGCGAAAGAATCAGGAGTTCGGCGCTGCCTCTTTTCCACTCCGTTTGTGAGGTTGTGCTCTCCATATATGGTGGCGCAACATATTCAACGACAGCGCAGGCCGGGAGTCAAGTGAATGTTTCCCGAGCCGCCTATCCCCGGAGCGCATTCGCTTCCGAATGGCAGTGAATCAGGTGCTTCGGGGATTGGGAATTGAACAGACCCGCCTAGCCAGGGATGGGCGGGCAGCCGGGGAACTCACTGACCACGGTGTTGCCGATGTAGCCGAGATCGGCGATGCCGATTTTGCTGGTGTAGTAGCCGTCGCAGGTGAGGTCGCGGAGAAAAGCAAAAAAGGCGACGCCCTGGCTGAGTGAAGCATCTTTCTCCGCGTTCTTGCGAAAGGCGATCAGGTCGAGGACTTCCGTTTTTTGTTCGAAAACGCAATCGAGAAAAAGCTTGCCGTAGCGATCAGTACAGAAGCCGTCGAGCCAGAAGAGGCCGCCGCCGAGCTTCAATTGGTAGTCGGGATTCTCGCTGGTGAGGAGATCGATGAATTCCGGGGCGCCGGCTTCGAGGGCGCCGCCGGATTTCTCATCTTTGGGGATGATCATGCCGCAGAGAACGAGGAGAGCGGCATACTGCGGCGCGGAAAAATATTTGGGTGTGTAGTTGCCTGCCGGAGTGGCGGACTTTTCCTTGTGAACCATCTGGTGGATGTAGGCGGCGGCTTCGGCGGGGATGATCTGAAGGACGGAGCCGGAAACTGCGCCGACCGCGAGGGTGCGGAGGATGTCGCGGCGGGAAATGGATTCGTTAGGCATGTTAGAGGCTGCCCTTCCGCGCTTCGTCGAGGATATATTCGGAGGCTCGCCAGGAGAGAGCCAGGATGGTGAGAGTAGGATTTTTGTCGGGGCTGGTTACGAAAGGCGCGCCATCCGTGACGAAGAGATTTTTCACATCGTGGGACTGGCAGTAGCTGTTGAGGACGGAAGTTCTTGGATCGGCGCCCATGCGGGCGGTGCCGACTTCATGAATGATTCGGCCGCCCGGTTCGATGCCGAAGGGGTAATCGCCGTGGATGGAGGTGCGAGTCTTGTATTCGCCGCCCATGGATTCGATGATGGAGCGGAATGTTTCCTGCATGTCCTTGGCCTGAAGCAATTCGTAATCGGACCATTTGAAATGAAAGCGCAAAACCGGAATGCCCCATTGATCGACGAGATCGGGATCGATTTCGCAATAGCTCTCGGGATTGGAAATCATTTCGCCGCGTCCGGCGAAGCCGATGTAGCAGCCGTAGACTTTGCGTGCGCGCTGCTTTAGCCGGAGGCCGTAACCTTCCTCTTCGTCGTTCAAGTCGCCGAACATGCCGATCCCGGGCATGTCGCGGCCGCCGCCAAATTCGATGTGATAGCCGCGGGGAAAATCATTCTTGCGGTCAAATTTCCACCAGGGCATGTACATGTGCATGCCGCCGGTGCCGTCGTGATTGTGCGGCGGAGTTTTCTCGAGCTGCGGGAGATAGCCGTAGCCGCTGCTGCCCACGGAGTCCATTAGATATTTGCCGACGGCGCCGGAAGAGTTGGCGAGGCCGTCAGGATACCTGGCGGATTTGGAGTTGAGCAAAAGACGAGAAGATTCGCAGGCGCTCGCGGCGACGACGATCACGCGGGCGTTGACGCGTTTTTCGGAGCGCGTGGCTTTGTCAATGTAAGAGACGCCTGTGGCTTTGCCGTCCTTGTCGGTGAGAATTTCGCGGGCCATGGCGCCGGTGATCAGCGTGAGCTTTCCCGTCTGCATTGCGGGAGGGAGCAAGACCTGGCTGGAGCTGAAATTGGAAGCGGTGGTGCAGCCGCGGCCGCACTGGCCGCAATAATGGCAGGGCGAGCGGCCATTGAGTGTACGAGTGAGGATGGCCAGGCGCGATGGAATACAAGTGATATTTAGCCTGTCGCAAGCCTTCTTGACCATCAGCTCGGTGCAGCGGGGCTTGGGCGGCGGGAGGAAAATGCCGTCGGGAGCGCTCGGAACATTCTCCATCGTGCCGAAGACGCCGATGTAGGACTCAACTTTGTCGTAATAAGGCGCGAGATCGTCGTAAGTGATGGGCCAATCGTCGCCGAGGCCGTCGCGCGTATTGGACTTGAAATCGATGGGAGCAAAACGCAGCGCGATGCGGCCCCAGTGATTGGTGCGGCCGCCGACGATGCGGGAACGGAACCAATGGAAATTCGAACCGGGAGCGGACGTGTATGGCTCCCCCTCGATGCTCCAGGCGCCATTGGGGGCAAGAAATTCACCGTAATTTTCGCTCGCTCTGCCGCCGACTCCGGCGCCGCGGTGCGGCAGTTCGTACGGCCACATGAGCATCTTGAAATCTTTTTCCGGGTGGAGATCCGGACCGGCTTCGAGCAGAACGCAATCGAGGCCGCCTTCCGCGAGAATCTTGGCTGCCATGCCGCCCCCGGCGCCGGAACCGATGATGCAGACGTCGAATTGTTTGGCTGAGCGCTGGACCTGGGCCATAGGGCGATTTTTCCAGGGGAATTCTACACTTTATTCAAAGTTAAGTTTTAAGCCAAAAAACCATCGGACGTCCCTGGAATCTTTCGCTAATTTTTCAGTTTAACCAGCCTGCATTCTGCCACATTTTGCTCTTGCGGCTCGGAGGTAGCCTTAGGAAGGTCACCGCGACGATAGTCTTAGCGTCCATGACAGAGGGTTTTGCTACTTGGACTATAAATTCCAATCCGGATTCAACCGCTCCGCTTCGCACGGAGGTCCAATGCGACAGAGCTTGCCAGCGCGAATTCTCTGCCACGACGGCCAGATTCTTCCATTGGAGATCTGTTCCGATAGCGCTCGCGCTGTAGCTCCTGATTAACCCGGCGGTCTCAACGCGTCGGCGCAACACCCAAGCCGAGACCTGCTCGTCTTGAAAACATCGGATGGCTTCTCGCGGGCGCGATAAGCTCGATGGACTAATATTGCTGTGCCCCTGCCGAATCCTTGTATTCCAAGAGATCTCCAGGCTGACACGCCAGGGCCCTGCAGATCGCCTCCAGGGTTGATAACCGGACCGCCTTAGCTTTGCCGTTTTTCAACACGGAAATATTCGCCATCGTGATGCCGACTCTCTCGGCGAGCTCGGTGACGCTCATCTTCCGCTTCGCGAGCATGACGTCGATGTTTATGATGATCGCCATGGTGGTGTCGTTATACCGTCAAGTCGTTCTCGGATTTTAGATCCACGGCATTTTGCAGGATCCGTTCAAACACCGCCGCCGCGGTGGCGACCACTATCGCCGCGAAGCTAATCAGGATGCGCATGAAAACTCCCGCCGGCCGGTCATCTTTGTCCTCAAACAGCATGAAAACTACCCCTACCGCGACAAAGCCGATAATCGCGATTGCGCAATGTTTTATCGTCCGCAAAGCCTTCACGGTCGGCTGCGAGAATGTCTTGTTTTGTCTCACGAACACCAACACCCTGAACGCCTGATAGAGCGCCACGAAAAACGGAATGGACGCTATATACGCGTACGCCAAAAAGGGGTCTTTGAAGTAGATCTCAAAGAGCGTGGCGTGTAGGTTCCTGCCCTCGATGTGGGGTTCCCAAAGCATCAGGGCAAGAGCGCCGACGCCGATCAGCACGATCACCGTTTGGAGAAAAATGGTTGAACTTCGTTTCATAAGTGGTGGCCTTGATTGTTTCTGACCCTACCTTAACTCGAGCCTTATCGTATGTCAATAAATATTTATCGTTATTAGGCGACGTTCGCGTCGTAGAGCGGTATCCTGCCAGCACAGGCGGACGGTTGCGGGAGCCCGTTTCATGGAAGATGGCTTTGTGGCGCAGGCCAGGGCTGTAGGGAGCGCATACTGGAGCGCCTTTGCCTCGATCGCTGCCTGCCTTCAAGGGTGGAATTATTTCGTCAGCTTGCCTTTTTCATTCTGAGCTGCAAGCCCACATCGTATCGCCGCTTCCAGCGCATCGATGTTTATATCCTTCAGAGCCTTAAAGCGGATGCAATATCCGGTCACGCTCGCCTTGCCCAGTTTTTTTCCATACGTTTTGGCTAAGTACTTCTTATCTTTGAGACCAAGAATATACACGGAGATTCCGGTTTTGTTTCCGCTCACGCCAATTTGAAAAAACTCTCTGCTTTTTCCATCGGCATATTTTATTGTGTGAAATCCATATCCAATCGTAGGGTTGGAAACAGTACGGTTTTTGACGTCTTTGCCATCGAAGAACCATAATTTGCATTCGGGTGACACTTGAAGTGTGAGCCGATGCAACTCGCGCATGTCGCTGCGTTTTGGCTCCGGTTGGCTGGCAATATACTTCTTGATTTGCTCTTGTACGTTCATATGTTCCGCTCCCCCGTTTGCGCGCACGAGATTGTACGACGTTTAATCCTTCTCTCCCTTGCAACGGCGGGCGGCCCCGGCCGTTGAGGTCACTCGACCCCGAGGGCGCCCCGCAAGGCGTTGTTGCGTGGGGGCTTTTCAGAATTCCCAAAGGCTTGAAATCTGTGGAGCGCCGAGAAGCGGGCAGAGGGGCTGGAGTAGATGCACCCCATGCCGAGCTCACATTCCGGACGCATTGTCGGCCAACCCGAAGTTATCCAGAAACGGCGCTCTCGGACGTCGCTCGAATGTCTAAGTCCTGACTGACGCCTTGACCGGATGAATGGAGTCCTGGTACGGCGAACGTCCGGTAATCCGACTTACCAGGATCTAGCCATTGGTGGTCTCCACTTTTCTTGGCGATTCGTCTACGCGCCGTCGAATGCGAGGGAAGTGGACAGATCGCGGTAGGCGTTGATTTGCTGCTGAAGCAGCGCGATCTTCTGCTCTGCGGTCCCAACGGCATCGGCGCCTGCAATGAAGCGACGTGGCAACACTTTCTGGCCCGCTAATGTGATCAGCGCATGAGCGAGCTTTGTCGGGTCGCCGGTTTGTTTACCGTTTTGGGCCTTCCAGAACTGCATCTGCTGCGCTCTGCGCTCGTTGTAATCCTCGATAGAGGGCTCTGCGTAATTCGTTGACTCTTCGGTTAGAAGCTCGGTGCGGAAGAAGCCCGGATTCACAACGAGTGTCTGAATGCCAAAGGATTCAATTTCGCCTTGCAGCGACTCCATCCAGCCCTCAAGGCCGAACTTTGACGCGCAGTAGGCGGAACAGAACTCAAAGCCAGTGAAGGCCGCACTCGACGAGATCGAGATAATTTTCCCTGAACGTTGCTTGCGCATGAGCGGAAGAAAAGCGCGGGTGACATTCATCGGGCCGACCAGGCTCGTCGTCAGCTGACGCTCCATCTGCTCCGGCGTGAGCTCCTCAAAGTAGCCTGCATAAAAGCTTGCGGCATTGTTGACCAGCACATCTATGCGGCCAAAGCGATCAATAACAGCCTTGGCTGCCAATTCTGCGTCGGCAGGGTTGGTTACGTCCAGTTTCACCACCAGCAGGTTCGCCGATTCTCCAAGGGCCTTAGCCACTTTTTCAGTATTGCGGCCGGTGGCGACAACTCGGTGGCCCGCAGCCAAAGCTGCCTTGGCGATGTCGAAACCCATGCCGCGCCCGGCGCCGGTGACGAGCCAAACTTCATTGGTAGTCAAGTTTTCCTCCTTCGTTCGTAATAGCCCTTAGTGTGTGAACTTACGCTTCCGAATCGCCAAAGTCCTGATAAACGCGATTACCGGACGAATGCAGTCCTGGTACGGCGAATGTCCGTTTATCCGACCACATATCCACTCGCGCTGTGCCTGCTCCCACTCCCTATTGTTGGAGAGTTTTGCTTTGCCACCACTCTCGGCAGAGATTCGCGTAGTAGGCTCGATTAGCGTGAAACTGCTCGAAGGACGGAACCCAGTCGATCGGGCCGCCACCTGCCAATTCGAACAGGGATTGCATGGCGATGAATCCGATATCATCATCCGGATCATCGAGCAGCGTAAGAAAAGTCGGGGCGCTCTGCCGCGAATCGATCGACCGAATTCCTTGCAGGATACCTCTGCGCATTGCCAAGTTGGGAAGCCGCAGCAAGCGTTCCATCGTTGGCAGATATGCGGGATCGCGAATGTCGGAAATTTGAGCGGCCAGTCTATATTGCATCTGAATAAGTGAATTCCCCGGAAGCACGAAA
>DATJOL010000044.1:0-4966 GCA_035507075.1 Candidatus Aquilonibacter sp.
GAATGCATATTGCAAGCCGTGCGTGACGCCCCGGAGTTCCGCGAGCCCCTTCAGCCTGCCCACCAGCGAGTAACCGGGATTGACCTTCTTGTAGATGTCATCCGCGACCAAGTGTCCATGATCCGGGCGCATCGGGATCTGGTGATCAGCCCTTCCCACCCGGCGGCGGCGGGATTCCTCCTCCAACAGCGCGCGAACCGCTCCGATCATGTCCGAACTTCCGTTGAGGTGCTCGGCTTCGAAAAATGAGCCATCCGCTTCACGCGTGACCTGCCGCAAATGCGCGAAGTGAATGCGCGGCGCGAATTCGCGAATCATCGCGAGCAGATCGTTGTCCGCTCGGGCGCCGAACGAACCAATACAAAACGTCAAGCCGTTGGCGGGCGTGCCGGCGCCGGCAAAAATCTGGCGCACATCCTCGGCGGTTGAAACCACGCGAGGCAAGCCGAACAGCGACCATGGCGGATCGTCAGGATGAATGCCGAGCCGTATGCCGAGTTCTTCGGCGACCGGGGCAACCTCTCGCAAGAACGCGAGCAGATTTCCACGAAGGTCGGAGGAAGTGACGCCGTCGTATTCCGACAATTGGCGGCGAAGCGCCTCGCGGTCGTAGGAGGCTTCGGCGCCCGGCAGGCCGGCGATGATCGTCTGCTCGAGGTCGGTTCGGCGCGGTTCCGGCATGGCCTGGAAGCGAGCGAGCGCCGCCGCAATTTGATCGGAACGATACTGCGCCTCTGCATTCTTGCGCTGGAGGATGCACAGATCATACGCGCCGAAGTCGATCGGGTCGAAACGCAAGGCAAACCCAGTCGAGGGCAAGAGCCATTTCAAATCGGTTCGAGTCCAATCCACCACGGGCATGAAGTTGTAGCAGACGACGCTGACCTCCGCCTTGGCGATGGCTGCGAGGGAGTCTTTCCAGGCGCCGATAAACTGGCGGAATTTTCCCGAACGCAGCTTGATGGAATTGTGAACGGGAATGCTTTCCACAACGGACCACACCAGGCCCGCGGCTTCGATCTCCGCTTTGCGTTTCAGAACTTCCTCGACGGGCCAAGCTTCGCCGCGATAGATGTGGTGCAGCGCGGTGACGATGCCGGTGGCGCCGGCCTGCTTCACCTGCGGCAACGAAATGGGGTCTTGCGGACCAAACCAGCGCCAGGTTTCTTTCATGGTTCCCGCACTATTCTTCCTTCATGACTTTGCGATGCGACTTTTTTTCTTTTTCCACAGGCAGAAAATCCAGCATCACGGGAGAGCCGACTTCCGCGGATTCACCTGTGGCCGTTAACCGGCCAGATTTCCTGTCGATTTGAAACGTCACAACGCTATTGGAATTCTGATTCGCGGCGAGCAGCCATTGGCCGGATGGGTCGATCGCAAAGTTGCGCGGCGTTTTCCCGCCGGTGGGGACGGTTTCGATCAACGAGAGAGTGCCTTTTCTACCGTGGACGGCAAATACGGTGATGCTGTCGTCGCCGCGGTTCGAAGCGTAAAGAAACCTGCCGTTGGGATGGAGCGCGATTTCGGCGTCGGTATTCGTGCCCTTGAACCCGCTGGGAAGCGTCGAGATGGTCTGGCGAAGTTGCGTGAAAGCGTCGCGGCTATCGTAGGAATATACAGTTACCGTCGAAAACAGCTCGTTGATCACGTAGACGAATTTGCCGCTGTCCGAGAAGACAAGGTGGCGCGGACCCGCGCCGGGATCCGTGTTCACGATGCGCGCTATGCCCAACGTCCCATGCTTTTCGTTGAACGGATACTCGAGCAGCTGATCGAGCCCGAGATCGGCGACCACCGCGAACCGGTTGTCGGGAGACATCGCGATGCAATGCGCGTGCGGTCCTTCCTGGCGCTGAGGATTTACGCTCGAGCCGGTGTGCCGGACAAATGCCGTCAACTCTCCGATGCTTCCGTCCGGCATCCGCGCGAAAACCGCCACGCTTCCTCCGCCGTAATTTGCCACCAGGATGTAGCGCCCGGTTCCATCGAGCGTAATGAAAGCGGGGCCGGCGCCACGCGAGGAAACCTGATTCAGCAAAGTCAATTTGCCCGTGATGGAATCAATCGAAAACGCGCTCACGGCTCCGTCCGGCTTGCCCTGGAATTGATCGAGCTCGTTCACGGCGTAGAGAAAGTGGTGGTCGGGAGACGCCGCCAGAAAAGAGGGCTGCGCGGACTCCGCCGCCAGCCCTAGCGAAGTGAGCTTTCCATTTGAGGAGTCGAAAGTGTAAGCATAAATGCCCTGGCTGCCGTGGCCTGTATAAGTCCCGACGTAGACGAGATATTTTGCAGGGCGAGCCGCTTGGACAAAGGGCGCAGCCGCAAGCACAAGAGTCAAAATAAACAGGCGCCGTACAATCGCGGTACCGGCAGAACTGCATTGCTTCATCGGGCCCTCCAATTTTTCCAGTGACTTGCGCGGCCCCCCGGGGCGCATCATATACACAGCTTATCCCGGCTCCGGAATAGGTTCAATTTTGCCCAACAAGAAAATATATCCTGCAATGCCCAGCAGCAAGATCGCGGTGGCGGCGACAAACGCCGCCGCGAACGAATGCGTGACCGTTCTGACGTAACCAGTAAAAATCGGCGCGGATATCGCCCCCAACTGCCCGCAGAAATTGGCGATCGAGCCAAGCCTGCCCACGCTCTCCCGCGGCGCGATTAGCGATGGTACGGTCCAAGCGACCGGCGCTGCCGCCGCCAGTCCTCCCAAAGAAACGCTAATCCAGGCGATGGCCGCCATAGGAGTGTGCGCGTGCGCAGCTCCCAATAGCCCCAGGCCAAATCCGGTCCCCGCAACCATCACGGTCTTGCGAACGCGGTTCGCATCGTAGCCGCGTTCGATCAAAGCGTCCACCAGCCACCCGCCAACGGCAAGATCCGTGAACGTGGCGAACATCCACGGCACACTCGTGTACAGGACGGAGTGAAGCAGGTCCACGTGCAACGAAATCGAGAGGATGCTCGGAAGCCAGTAAAGCAGCAAGTAGAAGCAGTAGTTATAGGCGCCCCAGCCCAAGCTCAGGCCGTAGACTTTCGGCTGCCGGAGCAAATAGCCAAGCGAAGCGCCGCGCGCGGCGTGTGCGCCCCCCTCGGGTTGGACGCGGCCCGCAACCATGAGCTGAAACTCCTCCTTGGACAGGCCTTTGTCTTCGCTCGGGTTGTAGTAGGTCCAGTAAAACATGAGGAAATAAAAAAAGCTGAGGAAGCCCGTGGCCGCGAAGCTCCAGCGCCATCCAAAGCGCAGCAGGAGCAAGCCGAGTAACGGCACGCCGATCGCGGTCGAAAATTTGGCCGCGGCGTCGGTGAGCGCGGTCGCCAGGCTGCGTTCGCTCTCCGGAAACCAATAGCCGATCGCCTTGACGTTTGCCGGAAACGTCGGCGACTCGCCCACGCCGAGCAGTAAGCGCGCGCCGAAAAATGTCCCGATTCCTGTGGAAATTGCGGCGCCAAAGGAAGCGAAGCTCCACAGCACGGTGCTGATGCATCCCACGCGCCGGACTCCAAAGCGATCGAGCAGGACCCCGGCGGGAATTTGCGACAACGCGTAGGTCCAATTGTACGCGCTGGAAAGAACGCCAAAGGCAAAGATGGATATGCCGAACGAGGCGTGCAGTGCGTCCTGGGAAACCGACAGATTGACCCGATCGAAAAAATTCACCAGAACGCCAAAAGAAAGCAGAAACGCGATTCTCCAACGTCTACGGGGAATGAGTGAAGAATCGGGAAGGGTCTGCGTCAGAGGATTCTCCCGGGAAGCCGTGAAGCGGCAAAACTTGAGTCAAGCGGGCACAGTTTCCCATGAACTCGCGCCCGCAGCAACGATGAGGCGCGGCTTTATAGAGCAGATGTGACGGAGGTACCTGCGGCGGCAAATACGGTTTTCATTTCCGCAGGCGCGAAGGAAAGGAAGCATTTAACTACGGCTTTGTCGAATTGCGTTCCGCTGTCCGCCACCAGCCGGCGTATTGCCTCTTCGGTGGGAAGTCCGTCGCGGTAGGGCCGGTAGGAGACCATCGCGTCGAATGCATCTATAACGCAAACAATGCGGGAAGCGATCGGAATTTCGTTTTCTTTCAGGCCGGCGGGATAGCCCTTGCCATCGACCCTTTCGTGATGGTGCAGGATATCCAGCGCCGCGCGTTCGAAGCCCGGAAGGACGCGAAGGACGGCCCAGCCGTACTCGGGATGTTTTTTCATCAATGCGAATTCGTCCTCGTCCAGGCGCCCGGGTTTCTTCAAGATGGAATCGGGTATCCCCACTTTTCCGATGTCGTGGAGTAGCGCGGCCACTTCGAGGGCTTCCAGCTCCGCTTCACTCATTTGGAGTTCCTGGCCGACTCGCATGCCCCACTCTGCCAAGCGCGTGCTGTGTACTCCCGTGTTGAGGTCTTTTAAATCTAGAAGCTGGTTGAAAGCGCAGATGACCGAGCTGCGAAGCTCGGTGAAGCGCTCCTCGACTTGTTTGACGCGAAGGGAATCCGGCACCCACGTCATGGTTCCCGCAAATGCCGGAACTTGGACCGTAGCCACGAATCTACCTGCACTGCCGGCCACAGGATTGGGAGCTCGAACTATTCACCCACGCGGAGACCGCCTGGTAAGCGTCGAGACGTCCGTTATTCTCTTGGGACGTCAGTTTCACCGCGTTCGCGAGAGCACTGGCCGCGCCGCTTTGAGTCAAGGACCCGCCGGCGCTCAAGAGCAGATCGGCAGTCCCCGCCACCAGGGGCGAGCTGAACGACGTGCCCGACGAGCTCGCGTAGGTGCCGCCGGGGAATGTGCTGATGACGTATTCGCCCGGCGCGGCAATCCATACATCCGTATTCCCGTAGTTTGAAAATGACGAGAGCGTGTCCCAGTCGGTGGTGGACGCGATTCCCATCACCTGTCCATCGAATGCCGCCGGGTAAACCGGAGAACTGGTGCTCTCATTCCCTGCCGCTGCCACGAGGATCAA
>DATJOL010000045.1:0-15267 GCA_035507075.1 Candidatus Aquilonibacter sp.
AGGGGAGTTGCTGGGACTTGATGGAGAGAGCGAGGGCGGTGGCGGCCGCACGGTGTCCCCCGCCGGCATCGAAGAAGCCGAACTCGATATTTGTCATCCGCGTTACATTCTGGCAGGGGAAGGGCCAAAAACTGCTACAACCATATTAATTTTTGGTGACTGTGTGGAAACGGTTAAATGGTTGTGTTTTCAGAAATTTAGCATCGTTGTCATTTGACCGTAACAAACAAGCTGTACTTTTCCACATGTGAGATGCGACCTCCACGTCCACTCTTACTACTCGGGAATGTGCACCACTCCCTTTGTCGGGAAATTCTGCCGCGAGAGTTATAATGATCCTGAACTGGTATACGAACTACTCGGGAAGCGCGGCATGGACCTCTTTACGCTGACCGACCACGATTCGATCGAAGGCGCCGAAAGGCTCCGCCGCCATGCCAATTTTTTCCTTAGCGAGGAATTGACCTGCCGGATGCCCAGCGGGACGGAAGTGCACGTCGGAGTATACGACATCACCGAACGCCAGCATGTGCAACTGCAGCAGCGGCGCAACGACCTGATCTCGCTGCTGATGTACCTGAGCGAGCGGCGGCTGTTTTTCAGCGTCAACCACGTCTTTTCCAGCCTCACCGGAGCGCGCAACGAGGAAGACTTCGCGTGGTTCCGGGAATACTTCCCGGCCGTCGAAACCCGCAACGGCCACATGCTCGAGAGGGCCAATGCACATGCCGCCAGTCTGGCAGAGCAGTGGGAAAAGATCGAAATCGGCGGGAGCGACGCGCACGCCCTGCCGTCGGCGGGCACAGCTTACACGGAAGTGCCCGGGGCGGAGACCAAAGAAGAGTTCTTTGCAGGATTGCGCGCGGGAATGGGCCGCGTGGGCGGCGAATCCGGCTGCTTCACCAAACTGACACGCGACGTTTTTCTGATTGCCGCAGAGCTGATGAAAGAGAAGGCGTGGACGGCGCTGATGTCGCCCCTGGCGGTGCTGGTGCCCGCGATCACGTACCTGAACTACCGGGCCGAGAAAAAGTTCTACCGCAAATGGGCCGAAATTTTATTTGACCAGAAACAAAGGCGTAATCGTCCCCGCTGGATCATGGTTCCGCAACCTGCGGCGGAGGATTGGATATGACCGTCAGACGCGCAGTGCTGAATCAGATTCAATCGAACGACCACCGGCTGATGCGCCGCGTGCACCGCTGGCGCGCACCGAGATGGTTTCGCATTTTGATGATCACAGCGACACGCGGAGGAGACGGCTGGCTCTGGTATTCGCTCGGATTGATCCTGGTGTTCTTCGGCGGCGCGAACCGTTTTCTGGCGATCGGAGCAGCAGCTTCTGCCGCCACGATGGGAATTTTCTTGTTCCGCTTGCTGAAGCATTCCAGCCGCCGGAAGCGCCCGTGCGAGATTGAACCGCACTGCTGGGCCTCAATCCTGCCCCCGGATAAGTATTCGTTTCCCTCGGGGCATTCGATTACTGCTTTTGCCGTGGCGGTATCCGTCGGGATGTTCTACCCGCAGCTTTGGGGCGCTCTGCTGGTGGCGGCCCTGTTGATCGCATCTTCGCGGATCATTCTCGGCATGCACTTCCTCAGCGACGTGCTGGCAGGATGCGCGCTCGGCGCGGGGCTCGGCTTCGCGGGTTACTTCCTCTTTTCCACCATGGCCGTTTAGCTCTTGGCAGGCGCGGCGTCTCCCACGGGCTCTGGCGCCGCATTTCCCCGCAGCAACTCGACAATCGAGCGGTAGAGGCGCGCGCGCAGGTCGGCTCGCTCGTTGACTCGGGTCAGATAGCGGATATTCACATTCACGCCGCCGCCGGTGGGACGAAGGATGATCGAGGGCTCAGCGGAAAACTTTCCTCGCGTGTGGGAGCCAGCCGCGCGGCGCCATTCCTCCTCAGCAAGCTGAGTATTGGATGAGGTTTCCTGCTCTACAATTTTTCGCAGCGCTTCCGCAATCTGTGAAGGATCGGCGCTTTGCGGGACCAGCGTTTCAATCTCATCCCACAGCCATTGGCCGCTGGCCGAGAAATTGAAGAAATGGCCTTCAATCGCAAAACTGTTGTTGAAGGTCACTTTGCGCCCCGTGGGGTGCGCCGTATCGCTCCAATTGCCCGTTTCAAGCAGGACGGTATGGAGCGGCCCGACCTCCACAACCTCTCCAGCGACGCCGTTGATTTCCACCCAGTCGCCGGGACGGATGCCGTCTTTGCCCATCAGGACGAACCATCCGATGAATCCCATGATGAAATCCTTCAGCGCGACGGTAAGGCCGGCTCCAGCAAGCGCCGCTACGGTGGCGAAATTCTGCGGAACACCGAAGATGACGAGCAAGATCAGAACAACTCCCGCCACCTGCACGCCAAAGAGGAGCAAGGCGCGCGCCGTGTGAAGTTCGCGCCGGTCCATCGAGACCTGCGCAAAAAAGCGCTGCACCCAGCTGTTGGCGAGCATAACGCAAAGAGCGATGAGCACGATCCAGAAGAACGACTTCAGCAGATTGTGAAGGAACGCCTGCTCGCGCGTATTAACGAGCGTAATCCACGTTGCGTAGGTGGCCGCGAGCTCCTGCTCGTCCTCAATCCGTTTGTCGAGTGCAGTCAGCGTCTTTTGGTCGGAACTCAAATGAGCAATCAAGGCAAGGGCTGCTTCGGTCTCGGACTGCGGTTCCTGGGCCGGTACAGGTGCAGCAGAAGCGGCAGGTGCTGAGGCAGTGGGCGTAGACGCAGCAGGAGCGGAGGCTGCAGGTGCGGGGGCTGCCACAGCCGGATGCGCTGCCGGTGCGGGGGACTTGCGGATGATACGCTTCTCCGCCTTTTCCTGAGCGAGCCGCTTCTCTAGTTCGTCGTGCTGAGCGGAAAGAGACGCAGCGCGCTGCAGGGACTCCTGGCGGGCTTGTGCGAGCTGCTTTTCTTTGGCATGCAAGGAGGACCAAGCCTTGGCTTGCGCGAGGATGTTGGCGGCTTGCGTGGTCTCGGCCGCTTCGGCGGCCGCATTTTCGGCGGCGGCGACACCCCCGTTCGTATCCTTGTGATCCTGCGCTTCATGCTGATCAAGAAGCTGCTGGATTTTGGCGTGCTTGTCTCCACCGGCGCGAATCAGGTCGTCGTGTGCGTCATCGAGCGCGTCCTGATCGAGCGCCAGTTGGGCTTGTGCGAGATCGAGCTGGGACTGGATTTTGTCTTTCGCGGATGCGCGGGCCGACGTCAACTGCTTCTTCAGTTGGTCGACTCTATCTTGATCTGCAGACACCAGAGCTTCGCTGTCTTTTATCTTCGCAGCAAGCGCGCGAGTCTCAGGCGTGAGCGGAGCAGGATTTTCGGTGGCGTCTTCGAGAGCGGCGGCAAATGCCAAGTCCACGGAATGATCCGCCAGTTGCAAAGCTTCCGCCGCGTAATTCTTTTCGAGGCGCGTGACGGCGAGTGGGGCCAACTGCTGCGCTGTGTCGAGCGCGTGCGTATCGACGATCGTTGAAGAGTGATTGGAGGCAAGCCAAAGCGCGCGCAACCTCGAGCGGTAATCGGCCCAGGATCGCGTATACACGATGGCGCCGAGCGATAGGACGGCGAGAACGATCAGGATGATGAGGATGAGTCTTTGAGAGGTCTTCATGCGCCCGCTCCCAGCCTAGATTGTATTACGCAGGAGCGTTTGGGAGGTGCAGAGAAAATCGTTGTGAATCACGGGTGAGGAAGGGTTCCGTGCTGGCTCAAAGGTCAAACGGCAGAGGACACTTTCCCGTAATCAGTCGCGCCGCGCGATCGTTGGTCCAATAGAGCCAGGCCCATTGCAACATGATCAGCAAACGGTTCTGGAACTGGACGATGTAAGCAATGTGAATGAAAATCCAGAGCAGCCAAGCAGGTGCGCCCGCAACTTGCAGCCAATTGAGGTCAGCGACAGCAGCGTGGCGGCCGATGGTTGCCATGTTTCCTTTATTGAAATAATGAAACGGCTTGCACGGCTGGCCACGCAGCCGGCGAAGGATGGTTTTCGCCACGTACTTCCCTTCCTGAATGGCGGGCTGTGCAACGCCTGGCAGAGGCTTGCCGGTCTGATGGCTAAAATTCGCCAAATCGCCCACGACAAAGATTTCCGGATGCCCCTGAATCGTCAGATCCGGTTCCACCATTACGCGTCCTGAACGGTCGAGCTTGGCGCCAGCCTCCTCTTCAAGGACCCTCCCCAGTGGCGAACCAAGAACGCCGGCAGCCCATAGAACTGTCCGCGTGGGAATGATTTCGTCATGGTCTCCCATTCGAATGGTCACGAAGCGTTCCTGAATGTCTGTCACCATCGTGGCCGTGCGCACGGTAACGCCGAGGCCTTCCAGCATTTTCTTCGCGGCGGCGGAAAGCTTTGGCGGATAGGTAGGAATGACGCGGTCGGCGCCCTCGACGAGAATGATCTGCGCTTTCGTCGGATCAATGTGCCGAAAATCGTGGCGGAGGGTGTCGTTGGCGATTTCGCCGAGCGCACCTGCCAATTCAGCGCCCGTTGGGCCGCCACCGACGATGACGAACGTCAGCCAGGCGCGCAATTTCGCGGGGTCCGTTTCGCGTTCGGCGGCCTCGAACGCCAGCAAGATGCGGCGGCGCATGCTGGTGGCGTCTTCGATTGTTTTCAGGCCCGGCGCGTATTTTTCCCATGCGTCATGGCCGAAATATTGATGGCTCGCCCCGGCGGCAATCACGAGCGTGTCGTATTCGAGCTCCCCGTCGCTCAGCATGACGCAGCGGCGGTTCACGTCGATATGCGTGCCTTCGGCCAGTAAGACCGTCGTGTTCCTTTGGCGCTTCAGAATGTGGCGCAGGGGCGAAGCGATGTTGGCAGGAGAAAGAGAGCCGGTCGCCACCTGGTACAGTAGCGGCTGAAAAGAGTGGTAATTGCAGCGATCAATCAGCGTGACTTCGACAGGCGCGCGGCCCAGGGCGCGAGCGGCGCTCAATCCGCCGAATCCTCCCCCGATAATTACAACTCGATGCCTCTCAGCCATCCGCCACACCCCAAGTTCTGCTCTCAAGTGTCATACGCGGGAAGTAGTGCAATCCGATTTATTTGATGTCCAAATCCGAGTCTTGGGACCTTAAAAGTTTTATTTTCAACGCGTAGGCGATTTCCGCTTGCCCTTTCCCTTACGAAATCCTTATGACCCGCTTATTCCTTCCTGATGCGCTCTGCGTAGGCTGATCTACGGCGCTGCGGCTGTCGGGCCGCGCGTGGCAATCGAGACGCGATTTGTTCCGCTTCGTGGAGCGACTCCATGTTCACTCGGATGCGCAATTTCTTACGGGATGGCCTGCTGGCCCCCGTGCGCGAGTTCTGGCGGCATGCAACAGGGGAATCGGCGTGCGACCGACCTCAGGAATACCAATTGGACCGTTTGCCTTACATTGAAGCGATGCTTCCCGTCACGGGGGTCGTAACACCGGTGATATTTCCGCGCGTGGGCGCACAAAAGAAACTTCCGCCTCAGCGAATACTCTAAGTATCCAGACGGGTAAATTCCGGCCAGGATAACAAGTTTCCAGGAAAGGCTTGGTGCGAACATGAGAAAAAATGCCATGAGATTGTGCGCGCAGATCGCTGCCATCTCGGGTCTAGTTCTGTGGGCGATTCCCGGAGAAGTTTTGGCGCAAAGTGCCGCGAGCAACAATAGCGCAGCCGTTGACTCGGTGGTGAAATCCGCAGCATCGGCAGGGGCAAATGCGAAAGCAGCGCCGCCCTCTACAGCGGCAATTCTTGACGAGCTCGAAAAAATGCAGGCGCGCATCGCCCAGCTCGAAGCGGAGTTGAAAGCGCGCGAAGCGGAAGATGCGGCTGCAAGCCAACCCAAGCCGTCAGAAGCGCAGCCTGAGGCCGCAGAAAGTTCCACGGTCTCACCGATGGTCTCGGCGACGACTAATCAGCCCGGACCGCCGCCGCTCGCGTCCTCGTCAGCGACGGGCGCTCCTGTGGCAACTCCAGTTGTGCAAAACGAGCCGCCTGCGGCGCAGTCCGGAAAGCCGGAGAAGGCGGCACCCTTCACGTTTGCCGATTTTTCCTGGCTCAACGGAAACAGCCGCGAGAAAGATATTCCCTTCGATTCGAAATTCTTCACGCCCGAGTTCCGCGCGGATGTCAGCTATATTTATGATTTCAATCATCCCGCCGATGACACGATCGGCGGATCGAGCGAAGTGTTCCGCTCGCAGGAGGTGCAGCTCACGGATTTCGCCTTCGGCGGAGACTTGCACTACGACAACGTTCGCGGGCGAATCCTGACGCAGTTCGGCGAATACTCCCAGACAACCCCGCGCAACGATGCGAGCCCCTCCCGAGGCCAATGGAATCTTCAGGATGCTTATCGATATCTTTCGGAAGCCTACGGCGGCTATCACTGGAACGTGCTGCACGGCGTGAATGTGGATGCGGGAATCTTCCTGTCGTATATCGGATTGTTCAGCTTCTACAACTATGACAATTGGGCGTATCAGCCGTCGTATGTCTCCTCGAACACTCCGTGGTTTTTCAACGGCGTGCGTGTACAAGTGTTTCCGACGGAAAAGCTGAAGATCGAGCCGTGGTTCATCAACGGCTGGCAATCCTACGGGCGGTTCAATCGCAAGCCGGGACTCGGCGGACAAATCCTGTGGCGCCCGACCGGGTGGTTCGAGCTGATCGCCAACCAATACGGGCTGGGCCAGGACGATCTTGGCATTCCGGGGCGTTCACGTATTCACACCGACGACAGCATCGAGTTGAAGTACTACGACAATCCGGACAGGCTGATCGACAAGATGGCGTTTTCGCTGACCGGCGACGCCGGCTGCGAATACGGTGCGGGAGTGAGCTGCCACGGCACCACGCACAAGGGACCTGGCGAAACTCCCTGGCCGAAGCAAAGCTTCCTCGGATTCATGCTGTACGACCGTCTCTGGTTCGACCGCGATAAGTTCGGGCTTACATTCGGCGGAGGAAGAATCAACAATCCGGGACGGTATCTTGTGTTGCTGCCGCCGATCAACGGCGCCACGGCAGCTTCCGGCACGCCGTACTTTCCGGAGAATCCGGGCGACCCGTTCAAAGCTTGGGATTCATCGGCGACGTTCGACTACATGCCCAGCCAGTACATCACGTTCCGCTGGGAATTCGATCACCGTGCCGCCAACGTTCCATATTTTTCGGGGCCCGGAGGAATCACACCGCCGTCCTGCCCGACCCCGGTCATCGGCAATAACATTTGCGGCTCACCGGGGGCGTTTGTGCCGGGCTGGTCGCCGGATCTGGTGAAAATTGAAAACCGGATCAACATGGCGCTGCTGGTAAAATTTTAAGCGCGAATCGAGGGCTCGTTATGTTCGACGTGATTTTCGTAGCGGCCACCGTCGGTTTTTTTGGCCTGGCGATTGTGTACGTCCAGGCCTGCAATCGGCTGAAGTAGGGGGACTCGCGAAATGCAAGGCACTTTGCTGCTGTTGGGTGTGTGCGTGTTGCTGCTGGGCTATCTGCTGGCGGCGCTGCTGTGGCCGGAGAAATTCTGACGATGACTGCGAATGGATGGTTTCAGATCGGCGTTTACCTGGCGGTGATCCTGGCGATCACGAGGCCGATGGGTGTCTTCATGGCGCGCGTATTCGCCGGCGAGAAGACGTTTCTCGATCCGGCGCTGCGGCCCGCGGAGCGGCTGATCTATCGCCTGACCGGGGTGGATGAAACGCGCGAGATGCGCTGGACGGAATACGCGATTGCGATGCTGCTTTTCAGCGGCGTCACCATGGCCGTTCTCTACCTGATCGAGCGCGTCCAGCAATGGCTGCCGTGGAACCCTCAGCACCTCGCGGCGGTTCCTCCGGATCTGGCGTTCAACACCGCTGCGTCATTTTCCACGAATACGAATTGGCAATCTTACGTCCCCGAAACCACGATGACGTATTTCACGCAAATGGCCGGGCTGGCGTATCACAATTTCATTTCCGCGGCGGTTGGAATCGTGCTTGCAATCGCCGTAATCCGCGGCATCGCGCGGCGCGAATCGGAAACAATCGGAAATTTCTGGGTGGATTTGACGCGCTGCCTGCTGTGGATCCTCCTGCCAATCTGTTTTGTGGTCGCGCTTGTGTTCGTATCGCAGGGCGTGGTGCAGAACCTCCGACCCTACGATCAGGCGCACCTGTTGAATCCTCAGACCGTCCAGCAGACGGACGCGGACGGCAAGACCACGTCGCAGACCATCGGCGAGCAAACGATCGCGCAGGGACCCGTGGCATCGCAAGAAGCCATCAAGATTTTCGGAACCAACGGCGGAGGATTTTTCAACACCAATAGCGCTCATCCGTTTGAAAATCCCACTCCGCTCACGAATTTTCTCCAGCTCATCCTGATTTTCGCGATTCCCTCGGGCCTGACCTACACGCTTGGCCGCATGACGGGATCGCAGCATCACGGCTGGGCGGTGTGGGCGGCGATGGCGTTTTTCTTCGTTGCGGGGGTCGCGGTTGCATATTCCTCGGAGGCAAAGGGCAATCCGCTGCTGAAAGGGGTGGACCAGTCGCCGAGCGCGGTGCAGTCCGGCGGAAACATGGAAGGCAAGGAAGTGCGGTTCGGCATCGTGGATTCAGCGCTCTACGCTACCGTGACGACGGACGCCAGTTGCGGCGCGGTGAATTCCATGCACGATTCCTATACGCCGCTCGGCGGCATGGTCCCCCTCATCAACATCATGCTCGGCGAAGTCGTATTCGGCGGCGTGGGCGCGGGGCTGTACGGAATCATTGTCTTCGTAGTTTTGTCCGTATTTATTGCGGGATTGATGGTGGGGCGCACGCCAGAATATCTCGGCAAGAAAATCGAATCGTACGACGTGAAAATGGCGATTCTGACCGTACTGGTTTTTTGCGTCACGATCTTGGTCTTGACGGCGGTATCGTTGGTCACCAAAGCCGGCCTTGCGGGCATCACGAACCCCGGACCGCACGGCCTTACCCAGATTCTCTACGCCTTTTCATCGGGAACAGGCAATAACGGCTCCGCGTTCGCCGGAATCAACGCTAATACGCTCTGGTACAACACGACGATCGGCTTCGCCACGCTGGTGGGCCGATTCTTCATGATTATTCCGGTACTCGCGATCGCGGGCAACCTTGCACGCAAGAAGATCGTGCCGGAATCGGCGGGGACGTTCCCTGTAACCACACCTCTGTTCACGATTCTCCTGATTTCGGTGGTGCTGATCGTCGGCGCGCTGACGTTTTTCCCGGCGCTCAGCCTGGGGCCGATTCTGGAGCATCTGCTGATGCACGCAGGAAGAGTTTTCTGAGGACCCATGAGCACGCAAACCAAGGAAGAGAAAAAATCGCTTTGGCACTGGGGAATTGTCGGCGGCGCGCTTCGCGACAGCTTCCGGAAGCTGAACCCCCGCACGCTGGCGAAAAATCCCGTGATGTTCGTGGTCGAGGTCGGGGCTGTCGTGACCACCGTCGATCTGTTCGCCATGATGGCCAGGCACGACAGACAACTCGGCTTTTCCATCCAGATTACGCTCTGGCTGTGGTTCACGGTGCTCTTCGCCAATTTCGCGGAGGCAATGGCCGAAGGGCGCGGCAAGGCGCAGGCGGAGACGCTGCGAAAATCGCGCGCGGAAACGATGGCTTGCCTGGTGAAGGCCGACGGCAGGATCGAGACGATTGCCGGATCGAAGCTCCGCGCGGGCGACATCGTGAAAGTGAAAGCGGGCGAATTCATTCCCGGCGACGGCGAAGTGATCGAAGGCGTCGCTTCGGTGGACGAATCCGCCATCACAGGTGAATCCGCGCCGGTGATCCGTGAATCGGGTGGCGACCGCTCGGCGGTCACGGGCGGCACGCGCGTCTTGTCCGACGAGATCACCGTTAAAATCACGTCGAACCCGGGCGAAACGTTTCTCGATCGCATGATCAAGCTGGTGGAGGGCGCCGAACGCCAGAAAACGCCGAATGAAATTGCGCTGAATATCCTGCTGGCCGGGCTGACGATTATTTTTCTGCTTGCCGTCGTCACGCTGCAACCGATGGCGATTTATTCCGGTTCGCCCCAATCGATTTTCGTCCTGATCGCGCTGCTCGTTTGCTTGATTCCCACCACCATCGGCGGCCTTCTTTCCGCCATCGGCATTGCGGGAATGGACCGCGTCGTTCAGCGAAACGTTCTTGCCATGTCCGGCCGCGCGGTGGAGGCTGCCGGAGACGTCGATACTCTGCTCCTTGACAAGACCGGCACAATTACCCTCGGCAACCGCCGCGCCACCGAATTCGTACCAGCGCCCGGAGTTTCGGAAACGTACCTCGCCGACGCTGCGCAACTCGCTTCACTCGCAGACGAGACGCCGGAGGGCCGTTCGATCGTGGTGCTCGCCAAGGACAAATACGGCCTACGCGGGCGCGAACTTTCTTCGCACGAGGCCACTTTCATTCCGTTTTCGGCGCAGACGCGCATGTCCGGCGTCGATCTCGACGGACGAATCATTCGCAAAGGCGCTCCCGACGCGATTATTCAGTACGTCAAACAGGGCTGCAATCATGTGCCGCCAGAAACGGAAGAGGCGGTCCGGGGGATTGCCAATGCCGGAGGCACGCCTCTCCTGGTGGCGGAAGATTGCCGGATGCTCGGCGCCATTCATCTGAAGGATATCGTGAAGGGCGGAATGCGCGAGCGGTTCGATCAGCTTCGCGCGATGGGAATCCGCACGGTGATGATCACGGGCGATAATCCGCTCACCGCCGCGGCGATCGCGCGCGAAGCCGGCGTGGACGATTTCCTCGCGCAGGCCAAGCCCGAAGACAAGCTCGCCCTGATCCGCCGCGAGCAAGCCAAAGGGAAGCTCGTAGCCATGACCGGCGACGGCACCAACGACGCGCCGGCGCTGGCGCAGGCGGACGTCGGCCTGGCGATGAACGCCGGAACGCAAGCGGCGAAAGAGGCGGGCAATATGGTGGACCTCGACTCCAATCCTACGAAGCTGATCGAGGTGGTGGAAATCGGCAAGCAATTGCTGATTACCCGCGGGGCGCTGACGACATTCTCCGTTGCCAACGACGTCGCCAAATACTTTGCGATCATCCCGGCGATGTTTGCCGGAGCGTTTCCGGTGCTGAACGCTCTCAACATCATGGGGTTGAAGACGCCGGAATCCGCCGTGCTGTCCGCGGTGATTTTCAACGCGCTGATCATCATTGCGCTCGTGCCACTGGCGCTTCGCGGAGTCCGCTACCGGCCGCTGGGGGCAGAGGCGCTGCTGCGCCGCAATTTGCTGATTTACGGTCTGGGCGGCGTAATCGTGCCGTTTCTCGGTATCAAGCTGATCGATTTGATCATCACCCACATCGGGCTCGCGTGAGGAACGATGAAGAGGAATTTCATAATTTCGTTGCTGATGACCGTGGTTACGACGGCCCTGCTCGGCGTCGCCTATCCGCTTGCGGTGACTTTCGCGGCGCAATGGCTGTTTCCGCAACAGGCCAATGGTGATCTGATTCGGCGGAACGGCGCCGTTGTCGGTTCGGACCTGATCGGCCAGCCGTTCACGTCGCCGGGATATTTTCAATCGCGGCCGTCTGCGGCAGGTCCTGCGGGATATGATGCGGGCAATTCGTCCGGCTCGAACCTTGGACCCACCAACCAAGCGCTGATTGCGCGCGTGGCTGCCGACGCGCAAAAGCTGCAGGCAGAAAATCCCTCGCAGCCCGTTCCGATCGATCTCGTCACAACTTCGGCTTCGGGGCTCGACCCGGACATTTCACCCGCGGCGGCGGAATTTCAAGTCCCGCTCGTGGCGAAGGCGCGCGGCATGAGTGAAGACGCGGTCCGTGAGCTGGTGCAAAAGCACACCGAGGGCCGCCAGTGGGGGTTTCTCGGCGAGCCGCGCGTGAACGTCCTCGAACTTAACCTCGATCTCGATTCCACACATCCGATGCGCTAGGCGGCTGCGAGACTTCCACCGTCGCGCTATTTGGATTTTTCCTCCGGCGGGTCGAAGCGGTAGCCGATCCACGGTTCCGTGTGCAAGAAGCGTGGATGCCGGGGATCCGGCTCGATTTTCTTGCGAAGCTGGTTGATGAACACGCGCAGGTATTCGGTTTCCTCGCCGTAATCGGGCCCCCACACAGCCTGCAGCAACCGGCGGTGCGGGACTGATTTGCCGCAATTGGCGACCAGGAATCGTAGCAATTCGAATTCCTTGGGAGTCAGACGGACGGGTCGCGATTTCACGCTGACCGCGCGTTTTTCGAAATCGATCGCCAGCTCCGGCGAGTGAAAAGGCGGCAACTTTTCCGCCGGATTGGCGCGGCGCAGGGACGCACGAATCCGCGCCATCAACTCCTCGATGCCGAACGGTTTGACGACGTAATCGTCCGCACCCGCGTCGAGCGCCTGCACCTTGTCGCGCTCCGAATTTCGCACGGTGAGCATGATGATTGGCGCGTCGCTCGAAGCCCGCAGCTCGCGGCAAATTTCCAGCCCCGAGGGGCCGGGCAGATTTACGTCGAGCAGAATCAGGCCTGGGCGGCCGCTGCGCATCTGCTCCAGCGCTTCCGGGCCGTCTTTGGCTTCCAGAACGGTATAACCGTGGGAAGCGAGAGTGGTGCGCAGGACGCGGCGAATCTGCGGCTCGTCATCGACCACCAAAACGACGGCGCTGCTCATGCAATTGCGGCCCGCCTGGTCTCGGCGGGGAAAGTGAAAGTGAAAACAGACCCGTGGCCGCGCTGACTGGTGAGCGAAATTGTTCCGCCGTGCGCCTCGACGATGGCCTTCGCTATCGGAAGGCCCATCCCCGTGCCCTGAATCGTGAACCGCTGGTCTCTGCCACGGTAGAACTTCTCGAAGATCAAGCCTTGCTCGGGGTCCTCGATGCCGTTTCCCTGGTCGGCGACGCTGGTAGAAACAAACTCTCCCGCAGGCTCCGCGGTGATGATGATGGGGAGATCGGGCGGCGAATACTGGTTTGCATTTTCGATCAAGTGCACAAGCACTTCGCGGGCGTGAGGCAGATCGACCATGACATTCGGAAGAGAATCCGCGATCGCGAGTTTCACGGGCCGCGACCCAAGCGCCAGCTTCAGCTCCTTGAGCGCAGCTTCGATCACTTCGCGGATTGGATGCGGCTCGACGGTCAGTTCGACCTCACCGGCATCAAGCGCCGCCATTTCCTGCGCTTCGCCAACTAGCCGGTTCAGCCGGTCCGTTTCCTCGTTGATGATCTGCAGCAGGTCGGCCCTCTGCGCCGCGGAGAGTGCGTCGTTGGAAAGCAGGTTGGTAGCGGCGGCTTTGATGGAGGTGAGAGGCGTGCGCAGATTGTGCGTCACCGAATCGAGCAGCGCGGTCCGAAGACGTTCGCCCTCGCGCGTCGCTTCGGCTTGCCCCAGTTGCTCGACGGCGCGTGCCCGCTCAATCGCCGTGGCAATCAGAGTGCCGATAGCCTCCAGTGTCTGCCGGGAAAGAATCGGCCCGGAAATTCCCAGGCTGCCAATCGGACGCACTCCCAACCGCACGGGAACGAAGCTGAGGCTGGCGCTCGCATCGATCACGGGCTCCTCGCGCGCAACAATCGCTTTCAGCCGGTCCACGTTCAGTTGCGGGATCGACGGCCCGGAATGATAGATTTTTTGCTTCTCGGCCAACAGCAGCGCGGCGGCACCCACCTCGAACGTGTCCACGATCTGTGCCGGAATGCGGTTGAGAAGCTGGATGACGTTTCCCGATTCGAGCAGCCCGCGGCTGAACGCAAACAGCCGCTCGATTTCCCGGCGCCTTGTCGAGGCCTCGTGGGCACGCAGACGCGCGCGCGACGATAGATGGCTGGAGAGGACAGCAACGACAAGAAAGGCAAACAGCGCCACCCAGTTCTGCGGGTCGGCGATTGTGAACGTCCCGATCGGCGGCAGAAAATAGTAATTAAACGCCAGCACCGCCGCAATCGACATGAAAACAGAAACGGCAAGTCCCCACGCCGCGGAGATCAGCAGAATGGCGAGAATGAACGTGAGCGCGACCGTCGTGGCGTTGACCGCCAGCACGTGCCGGTAAAACACGGTAATGCCGGCAACGAGGACCAAGGCCGCGCAAAATTGAAGGATTCGCAACGCCAGAGAAACACGCACTCGAGCATTCTACCGTAGCTTTTCGATGGCCTCTAAATGAGAATATCCCCCGTGCCCAAGACTCCCGAACAGTGGCTGGAAGCCACCAGGACGCCCGAAAAGCCCAAAGGCATCCTGAAGCTTTTTCTTGGCTACGCGCCCGGTGTGGGCAAGACGTATAGCATGCTGAGCGAAGCCATCCGGCGCGCCAAGCGCGGCGAGGACGTGGTGATCGGCGTCGTCGAGACCCATGGCCGCCGCGGAATTGCCGAACTTGTCCCGATGCTGGCGACGGTGCCGCGCCGGAAAATCGACTACAAAGGAACGTTGTTCGAGGAAATGGACGTCGAGGCGATCGTCGCGCGCCAGCCGAAGGTGGCCTTGGTGGACGAGCTGGCGCACACGAACATACCCGGAAGCAAACATCGCAAAAGATACGAAGACGTGCTGGAAATTCTCGACGCGAAAATCGACGTTCTCTCCACCGTCAACATCCAGCACATCGAAAGCATCGCTCCCATCGTGCGCGCGATCACGGGAGTTCCCGTCCGCGAAACTGTCCCCGACTGGCTGCTGAAAGTGTCGCAGGAAACCGTGATGGTGGACCTGACGCCCGAGGCCTTGCAAGCCCGCATGCAGCGCGGCGACGTCTACGGCCAGGAGAAGGTCGAACAAGCGCTCAGAAATTTTTTCCGCCGCGGAAACCTGATCGCTCTGCGCGAGCTGGCCCTGCGTCAGGTGGCCGAGCAGGTGGACCGCAGCCTGGAATCCTATATGGAGGAGAAGGATATCCAGGGGAAGTGGGCTGTGAAGGAACGGATCGTCGTCTGCATCAGCGGCAATCCGAAGGCGCAATATCTGGTGGCGCGCGCCGCGCGAATGGCGCGCCGCATGGACGCCGATCTCTACGCGCTGCACATTGATTTGAACGAGACGAGCGAAGACGCGGAAAAAACTCTTGCGGCCAATCTTCAGTTTGCCGAAAGCCTGGGCGCGAAACCGGTTCGCCTGAAGGGCGACAACTTTTCCGACACGGCTTCACAATTCGTGCGCGAAAAGCACATCACGCAGATTATTTTTGGCCGGTCGGCCGTGGAAGGATTGCGGAAGCTGCTCTACCTGAATACCATCAATCGCTTTCTGCGGGATACGCCGGGCGTGGA
>DATJOL010000046.1:0-37350 GCA_035507075.1 Candidatus Aquilonibacter sp.
GGACGCAGATAGCGCGGGTCTTCCTTTACGTGCTTTTTCCAGTCGAGGCCCAAGTGCGAAGCCGCCAAATCCAGAAAATCGCTGACCGAGTGAGACTCACCGGTAGCAATCACAAAGTCTTCCGGCTCGGTGTGCTGCAGCATCATCCACATCGCCTCGACGTAATCCTTTGCGTATCCCCAGTCGCGCCGGGCATTCAGATTGCCGAGATACAGGTTCTGTTGCAGGCCAAGTTTGATGCGCGCCAGGGCGCGGGTGATTTTGCGCGTCACGAACGTTTCACCGCGGCGCTCCGATTCGTGGTTGAACAAAATTCCGTTGCAGACGAAAAGCTTATAGGCCTCGCGATAATTCACCGCGTACCAGTGCGCGGCAACTTTGCTTACCGCGTAAGGGCTGCGCGGATAAAACGGCGTATTTTCGTTCTGCGGAGGCCGAGCGGCACCGTACATTTCAGACGAGCCCGCCTGATAGACGCGCACGGCATTGCCCGCAGCCGTGTAGTCGCGAACGGCCTCGAGCAGCCGCAAGGTGCCCGTTGCAACGGCGTCTGCCGTATATTCCGCCTGGTCAAAGCTCACGCGCACGTGGGATTGCGCCGCGAGATTGTAGATTTCGTCGGGACGGGCGCGATCGAGCGTACGGCGAAGTGCGGCGCCATCCGTGATGTCACCGTAATGAAGCGAAAGCCGAACTCCCTGATTGTGCGGGTCGGCGTAGATGTCGTCGAGCCGCTCGGTGTTGAACGTGGAAGCGCGACGCACGATCCCGTGGACTTCATACCCGCGGCCAAGAAGAAACTCGGCCAGGAAAGACCCATCCTGGCCGGTGATCCCGGTAATCAACGCGCGGCGCGCGCGATTCCCATTGCCGCTTTTCTCACCGCTCATACGAACTTGATCCTTTGCATCGCCTTCGCCACCATTTGCAGCAGCAGCCAGCCGTGCCTCCAGCGCTGAATATTGGTGGCGCCGTAGGTGCGCTCGCGATAGCGAATGGGCAGATCCACAATCTTCAGGCTGTACTTTGCCGCGCCGAAAAGCAAATCGAAATCGCCAAAGGGATCGAAATCGCCGAAATACGCGCGGTTTGCCGCGATCATTTCATAGTCGCGCTTGCTCAGAACCTTGGTTCCGCAAAGCGTATCTTTCACGCTCTGGCTCAGCAGCCAGGTGAAGGCAAGGCTGAAAAATTTGTTTCCGACCAAATTGAAAAACCGCATCGACTGATCTTCCATCGGGTAGACCAGGCGAACACCATTCACGAATTCGCCCTTGCCGCTGCACCACGCGTCATAAAACCGGGGCAAATCCTCAGGCGGCACGGTGAGATCGGCGTCGAGGATCATCAGCACGTCGCCCGTAGCATTCGCAAAGCCGAGGCGGACCGCGTCGCCCTTCCCCTTGCCGGTCTGGCGGAAAAGCTTGACGCGGCGATTGGGCCAGCGATGCATCTCTTCCGCGATGGCCTCGTACGTATTATCCGTCGAGCCGCCTTCCACAAAGATCAACTCGGTCGCCGAGCCCATCTCCGGCGTCTCTTCAAAAATCCGGCGTATATTCCCGGCTTCGTTGCGAGCCGGAACAATCACGCTCACGACGGGAGGAGGTCCCAGCCACCGCCGCGGCTGCGGACGCGCGACAATCACGTTCGTCAACCCAAGCCAGCTGAAAAGACCGAGCTTTACGAGATAACGATTGCAGAGCGTATGGATCCCCGGCGTTTTCACGGGCCACATGATTTCCGAAAATTTGCGGATCGTTTCAAAGCCGGCGAGATACAACAGATTTTCCAGGTCTTCGCGCGTAAGCCAGTTCTGATCGAGCTGCAGTTTTGCCGCGCCCATCAGTTCGGCGGCCCAGCGCGGGCCTTGCCACAAGCGGCTATACGCGTTGATCACCACGCGCGTGCTCGGCAGCGAACATTGCGCCACAAGCTCCAGCACGCGCTGCACGTCGCGAACGTCATTCACCAAGTCAGACAGGACAATGAAATCGAATTTTTCCGGCGGCAACGCTTCCTGCACGTCGCCCTGAAAAAACTCGAGGTGCGGATGGCGCGCGCGCGCGCGCTCAAGCATTTTGTCGGAAAGATCGATGCCGACGCCGCGTGAAGGCTCCAGCGCAGCCAGCAAGTCCCCCTGCCCGCAGCCGAGCTCCAGCACGCGCATTTTCGGCGGAATCAGGTTCTTGTAAATTTCCGCCAGCCTCTTCTGGTAATAGCCGCGAACCCATTCCCAGCGGTCCAGCGATTCCGCAAATTCATCCCAGTAGCGTTGCCGCTCTGCGCGATATTGCGCGGCCGCATTGCGCTGCGCTTCTTCGCGCTGAACCTGCTCGGGTTCGATTACGGTCGTGGTCATTTGCAAGGTCACCTGCCGGATGGCTTGCCCAAGAGCGTATTCTACGGCGAAACGGACCAGCCAACATCGCGCCTTTCCTGCCGCTGTAGCCGAAGAGCAACTCTGCTGCGAGAAGCGAGCGGCGCAATTGCGTTGTGGTTTCGGGCATCTGGCCTGGCGGCGGGCCGCGCCGGCCCTTCCTCTATTGCTAAGATGATTTCGGCATCCCTTTTGGATGCGGCACCAGCCTTTGCGAAAGGAACGCATTTGTCCTCTCTGGTCCGGCGCTGGCTCGCGCACCCGCTCACGGCCGGGCGTGACCTCGACGATCCCGGCACGACGCGTCTGCGGAAGCAGATCGTGGAATCGAAGCCTTTCCTGCGCGCCATTTATGACGAATGGTATTCGCTGCTCGCCGCGCAATTGCCAGCTGTGGCGGGCCCGGTGCTTGAACTGGGTTCCGGCGCCGGATATTGCGAAAAATTCAATCCCGGCCTGATCACATCGGAAATATTTTTCTGTCCCGGCATCCAGCTCGTTGCGGATGCACAGCGGCTCCCCTTTCGCGACGCCTCGCTGCGCGCAATCATCTTCACGGACGTGCTCCACCACATGGCGGATGTCCGGCGCTTTTTCGCGGAAGCGTGCCGCTCCTTGCTGCCCGGCGGCAAGATTCTGATGATCGAGCCGTGGGTGAGCGGCTGGTCGCGTTTCGTCTATAAGCACCTTCACCACGAGCCTTTTCAGCCGGACGCACCCGATTGGGCCTTCCCCACCACCGGCCCGCTTTCCGGCGCGAATGGCGCCCTGCCGTGGATCGTCTTTCAACGCGACCGCGCCAAATTCGAGTCTGAATTCCCCGCACTCACGGTCGAACAAATTCGTCCGTTCATGCCGTTTCGGTATTTAGTCTCGGGCGGCGTCGGCATGCGCAGCCTGATGCCCGGATTCACTCACCCGCTCTGGGCGGCCTTCGAGCGGTCGCTCAACGGTTCGATGCCCCGTCTCGCCATGTTTGCCGCTATTTCACTCCGTCGCGCGTGAGGCTGAAGAGCCCGTGTGACAGCATCAAAGCATGGCCTCAGCGGCTGTCTCTGAAGGGCCTGTACTCTCGTACAGTGGAGGCTTCGACATTGTGAACCTTGCTGCCCGCTCCGTTGGGAACTCGCACCGCTACACTTAAGCCATGCCAAAGCAGCCTGCCTCCGATTCAGCGGTGATGCGGGTTTACAAGATCCTGCGTTGGGTGATGCTCGCATGCCTGCTGCTGATCGTGCTGCTCGCGCTGCATAAATCGCCCGCGCCAAACGTCGCGGTCGATCCGGCAGCCGCCACTCGTGCCGCACAAAAATTCGCCGCGGCCGATGAGGCCAAAGCTGACGGCCAACCTGCGCAAGTGCAACTCGATTCGACCGAGCTCAATTCGTATCTGGCGCAAAATTTGCAGACGCAAGGCTCGCCGCAGGCGGTTACACCTGGTGCGCCCCTGGCCGCGCCCGATTCGTCAGCGCCAGTCAGCAGTGCAACGCCCACGCCCACGCCTGCTGCAGCCGATCCGAACGCAGCCGGCCAGGGCCAACCTTCGCTTGAGGAAGTGCAATCTTCGGTGCGCGACGTGAAGGTCGATATGGATGGGGACTTGATTAAGGCCTACGTAGTCTTCAATCTGCACGGGCAAGATCTTTCTCTCGAACTCGACGGCCATCTCTCGACCGAAGACGGCTACATGAAATTTGAGCCGGTTGCCGGGAAGCTCGGGTCGTTGCCTCTTCCACAATCCGTGCTCGACGCGGCGGTCGACAAGCTGATGAATTCGCCGGAAAATCGCGAGAAACTACGCCTGCCGGACGACGTGAACAATATTCAAATCCAAGACGGGCAAGCCGTCGTCTCCTACAAATAGCGGAGCTTCGAAATAGTCTTGTCGCTCACCGAGCTTGAAAAAACTCTCCGATAATTTTGCAAACATCCGGGTATTTCGGTTGATTTTGTCGCGCTAGTTTTGCAGACTAAACGCCGTGATCGGATTAGTTCATTACGCCAAAGAACCGCATTCCGTGGAACTGCGCGAATTGCCCGAACCGGAATTCGGGGAAGAAGACGTTCTTTTCGCCGTCGAGGCCGTGGGAATTTGCGGCAGCGATCTGCATCAATACGCCGGCACGCAAAGCTGGCCGGTAAATTTTCCCGTTGTGCTCGGCCACGAGTTCGCGGGCGTCGTTGCGAAAAAAGGGACCCGCGTCCGGGGCTTCAAAGAGGGCGATCGCGTCGTCAGCGAGACGGCCGCAGTGCTGCCCCTGGATTCCGCGTTCATCCGGCAGGGCCTTTACAATCTGGATCCGAAGCGGCTCGGTTTCGGCTACGGAGTAAACGGTGCGATGGCGCCGTTTGTGCGGGTGCCAGCGCGATGTTTGCATCCTGTGCCGGATGCGCTCGCCTTCGAATGGGCCGCGCTCACAGAGCCGTGCAGCGTCGCCTACAACGCGGTTTGCGTTCACTCGCACATTCGCCCGGGCGACTCCGTCGCGGTGATCGGTCCGGGGCCGATCGGGCTGCTCTGCGCTTTGATGGCCAAGCTCGCGGGAGCGGGGCATCTGGTGGTGATCGGAATTCCGGCGGACGCGACGCGGCTGGAAATTGCGCGAAAGATCGGCGCGGAAACCGCGCTCGGTGCACACGGCGAAAACGTTCACGAGTGGGTGAAGAACTTCGGCGACGGCCACGGCCTCGATCTCGTGATCGATGCGGCCGGCGTTTCGGCATCGCTCAAGCTCGCGCTCGATATCGTGCGGCCTGCAGGAAGAATTACGAAGGTCGGCTGGGGCCCGCAGCCGCTGAATTTTTCGCTCGATCCCCTTGTGCAAAAGGCGGTGACGCTGCAAGGAAGCTTTTCCCACAACTGGCCGATCTGGGAAAAAGTGCTGTTTCTGCTGGCGAGCGGCAAGCTGCAACTCGATCTGATCCTCAACAAAATTTCTCCGTTGGCAGAATGGCGGGCGTCGTTCGACGAGATGCACTCCGGCGCGATTGTAAAAGGCGTCCTGAAACCGTGACCGCTACCGTCAGCCCGACCTGCAAAGACGCAATATGCGGCTGAAAGGCAAAGTCATCCTGGTGACCGGCTCGACGAGCGGCATCGGCGAAGGAATGGTGCGTCTCTTCGCCAAGGAAGGCGCGAGTGTGGTCGTACACGGAATGAAGATGGAGGACGCAAAGAAAACGGCGGACGAACTGGAGAACGCCGGGGGCCGTGCATTCGCCGTCGCGGGAGATTTGCAGGATCCGGCTGTGCCTGCCCGCGTGATTGAAGATGCCGCTGCCAAATGGGGCCGACTCGACGGCCTGGTGAACAACGCCGCGACGACCGCGCGCGGGAACATTGATAACACGGACGCTGCGGAATTCGATCGCGTGATTGCGACGAACGTTCGCGCGCCGTTTCTCTTGATTAAGGCTGCGCTGCCGCATTTTCGCAAGCAGGGCGGGGGGCGCGTGATCAACATCGGTTCGGTGAATGCTTATTGCGGCGAGCGGAATCTTTTCGCGTATTCCATCAGCAAAGGCGCGCTGATGACGCTGACTCGCAATCTTGGCGACGCGCACGGCGCTGAAGGTCTGCGCATCCAGCAGATCAACGTGGGCTGGACGCTGACCAAAGCCGAATACGAGGTAAAAAAGAAAGACGGACTGCCGGACGACTGGCCTTCGCAATTGCCGAAACAATATGCGCCATCCGGCCGATTGCTTTCGCCCGAGGACATTGCATGGGCCGCAGTTTATTTTCTATCGGACGAAGCGCCTCGCGTAAACGGCGCCGTGGTCGATTTCGAACAATTTCCAGTGATTGGACGCAACCTGCCGAAACAGCTATGAAGCCTAAACTTGCCGCCTTCCCGAAAGCTTTCATGGACGATCTCTGCGTGAGTCGCACCATGACGCTTGCCGAATGGATCGATCTCGCGGCGACTCTCGGCGTCGAAGGGCTCGAGTTTTATACCGGGTTCGTCGAAGATGAGCCCGGATTTCTGGAAAGGACGAAGGCGTCGCTCGAAAAGCATGGCCTCGCCATGCCGATGTTCTGCTGCTCGCCTGATTTTACGCAGCCCGATCCTGCTCTGCTGCAAGCGGAAATCGAGCGCGAGAAGCGCATGATCGAAATCACCTCGTTTTTCAGCGGGCGATTTTGCCGCGTGCTTTCCGGCCAGCGGCGCGCGGGATTGCGGCGCGCGGATGGAGTGGCGCAAGTGGTGCGCACGATCAAGGGCTTGCTGCCGTTCGCGGAAAAGCATGGCGTCGTTCTCACGATGGAAAACCATTACAAGGATAATTATTGGCAGTATCCGGAGTTCGCGCAGAAGATGGACGTCTTTGCCGAAATTGTGGACCAGATCGAGTCGCCCTGGTTCGGCGTCAATTATGACCCCTCGAACGCGTTTCTTGCGGGAGACGATCCGCTCGCGCTGCTCGACCGCGTGAAGCATCGCGTGGTCTCAATGCATGCGAGCGATCGGTATCTGAAAACCGGCACGCTGGAAGATTTGCGCAAAGAGGAAGACTCCGTCGGATATGCAAGCCGCCTGGCGCATGGAGTGATCGGCAACGGGCTGAATGATTACGACGCGATTTTCTCCACACTGAATTCCGTGGGCTTTCACGGCTGGATTTCGATCGAGGATGGCATGAACGGCATGGATGACCTGCGCCAATCCGTGAAATTTCTGAAGGCGAAAATCGACCAGCATTTTGCGAATTAATATGAAGACCATCGTCCAAATCTCGCTCGACATCATCAACATTCCCGAAGCGCTTGAAACGGCGCGGCTCGCCGTCCGCTGCGGCGTGGACTGGCTCGAAGCCGGCACGCCGCTGATCATCGCCGCAGGGATGAACGGAGTGCGGGCGCTGCGCAAGGAGTTCCCGAGCGTACCCATCGTCGCGGACCTGAAAACGATGGACGGCGGTTGGCTCGAGGCGGAAATGATGGCGAAAGCCGGCGCCACGCACGTGGTCGTGATGGAGCGCGCGCATCCGGAGACCGTGAAGATGGTGGTTCGCGCCGGAAAAGATTTTGGCGTAAAGGTGATGGGCGACAATCTGGGCGCGGAGGATATGGTCGCGGCAGCGAAGAGGCTTGAGGATCTCGGCTGCGATTTCGTGGTCCACCATATCGGTTACGACGAACGGCGCGGCCTTGCTGCCGCGGGCAAGCCGTGGCCGAGCCCGCTCGATCAATTGCGCGAAGTTGTTGCCGCGGTGGATGTGCCGGTGCAGGCCGTCGGCGGCCTTTCGGTGGAGCAGGCCGTACGAACGCCGGAGTATGGCGCGCCGCTCGTGGTGCTCGGCGCGCCCCTCACCATCGACGCCGATTCGTTCAAGACTGCGTCCGGGAATTTAGAGGATAAGCTTCGACTCGTTTGCGAAAAGGTTCACGCCTATGGCGACGTTTCGAAACATCGCGGGAAGTGAATTCTTTTCCTAGAGTCCGGCCAGTCAGACAGAATATGAAACAGTGGGATCGTGCTTCCTCTCGGGCGACGCAGATGCCTGCAGCGTAGCCGGCACGCGCGTTGACGTGCCGCGCCGCATCGCTACCGCCCCCGTCCGCACGACTTCGAGCAATCCAAACGGAGTCAAAATCTCGAGCAGCCGGTCAACTTTTTCTTCGCCACCCGTCATCTCCACCGTGATCGAATCGATTGCGATGTCCAGCACGCGCGCTTTGAACACATGCGCAATATCCAAAATTTGCGAACGCGTTTCCTGCGGCGCCTTCACTTTGATCAGCGCCAAATCACGAATCAAAGAAGGCTTGTTCGTAATGTCGTCGACGAGCAGCACGTTGACCAGCTTGTAGACGTTGGCCTCGATGCGGCGCACCTGGTCCGCATCGCCCTCTACAACAATCGTCATCCGCGAAACGTCCGGCTTCTCCGTGCGTCCCACCGTAAGCGAATCGATATTGAAATTGCGCCGCCGAAAAAGCGACACCACGCGCGACAGCACGCCCGGCTTATTTTCCACGTAGACCACGAGTGTATTCAGCATCATTTTTCCCTATCGTCCCTTATTCGTCTTCCGCCGTCTCGACCAGCGGATTCGGCCGCCGGATCATCTCATGCAACGATGCGCCCGCGGGCACCATCGGGTAAACCGTATCCTCCTGCTCGACCTGAAAATCGATCAGCACCGGGCCGTCGTGCTCGCGGGCAGCGCGCACCGTCGGAACCACATCGGCGCGCTTATTGACCGCGATGCTGCGAATCCCGAAAGACTCGCCGAGCTTGACGAAATTGGGGCTCAGCAGCGGTGTCGCCTCGTAATTGCGGTCGTAGAAAAACTCCTGCCACTGCCGCACCATGCCGAGATACCCATTGTTGATGATCGCGATATTCACCTTGAGCTTTTCCTGAACGATCGTAGCAAGCTCCGCCATCGTCATCTGGAATCCGCCATCGCCGGCCACAACCCAGACGTCGGCCTCGGGCCGCGCGACTTTCGCGCCAATTCCCGCAGGCAGCGCGAATCCCATCGTGCCCAATCCACCGGATGTAATGAGCGACCGCGGCCGTTCGTGCTTGTAATATTGCGCTTCCCACATCTGGTGCTGGCCCACGTCCGTGACCACAATGGTGTCCTGCCCCATCGTCTCGTGCCAAAGATCATTGATCACGTGCGCTGCGTAGAGATGCCCGCTGTCCGGCAAATTCTGGATATCGCGAACCGCCGAATCGCCCTTCAGGCTGCGGACATGATCGATCCAGTCGCTGTGATTGGCAGGCTCGAGCTGCGGGAGCAGTTCTTTCAGAATATCGCGCAGGTCGCCAACGAGCGCGACGTCAACCTTCACGTTCTTATTGATTTCCGCGGGATCGATGTCGATGTGAATCTTTTTCGCGTTCGGCGCGTAGGTCTTCAGGCTTCCCGTGACGCGGTCATCAAATCGCATGCCAAACGCGAGCAAGAGATCGGCATCCTGAATCGCCGAGTTGACCCAGGCCTCGCCGTGCATACCCATCATGCCAAGGTTGAGGAAGTGCGAAGCGGGCAGCCCGCCGAGCCCGAGCAGCGTCATCGCCACCGGGATGCACGCCTTTTCGGCGAACACCTGCACTTCCGCCTCCGCACCGGAAACGATGATTCCGTGGCCCGCCAGAATCAACGGTCGCTTGGATTCGCGAATCAGCTGCAGCGCCTGCTGAATTTCGTCGCGCGCCGGCGAATGATCCGGCCGATACCCCCGCATCCTGGGTTCTGCCGCTTCGTAATCGAACTCGCAGGACATCTGCTGCGCATCCTTCGTAATATCGATCAGTACCGGTCCCGGCCGACCAGAGCGCGCGATGAAAAATGCTTCGCGCACGGCATGCGCCACCTCTTCCGGGTGGGTAACGAGATAGTTGTGCTTCGTGATCGGGAGCGTCACGCCGGTGATATCCGTTTCTTGAAACGCGTCCGAGCCGACAAGCTTGCTGCCCACCTGCCCCGTGATGCACACAATCGGCGAGGAATCCATCATCGCGGTGGCAATGCCGGTCACCATGTTCGTCGCGCCCGGCCCGGAGGTAGCCACAGCCACCCCAACCTTCCCCGTCGCCCGCGCATAACCATCAGCCATATGCGTGGCGCCTTGCTCATGTCGCACGAGAATGTGATGGATTTTGCTGTGCTTCAGCGCATCGTAGGCGGGCAAAATCGCGCCGCCGGGGTAGCCGAAGACCTCGCTTACGCCTTCGCGCTCGATGCACTCCCAAAGAATCCTCGCGCCCGTCAGCTTCTGTTTCCCTGATGCCGACGCCGTCTTGCTGCTCTTGCTCGCGCTACTCATCCCATCCTCCTCATCTTCCAGACCTTCCCTGAATCGCGGGCCTCGCGTGCTCTTGCATTTCGCCAGAAACTAAAAAACCCACCGAGCCGGCGGCCGGTGGGTCGAAGGAGCTTTTCAATTTCTGTCACTCAGCTCAATCACACCCTCCAGGCCGGCCCGCGCCTACTACCAGAAATACTACGACGCGAAGTCGCACAGGTTCTCCTGTGCTCAGACCCTGCCCGAAGTTGCTGATTGCATTCATTTCTTTAAACGTGACAACTCTAGCCTTCGCCCAGCGGCCGTGTCAAGGAAGTTTAAAATATGGAAATATAAGCGAAATTTATAGAGAGGGGCTATGCGCATAAGCCCCTCTCGTCCGCGAAACTCTACGGATTCAGGCAAAATGCATAAAGCGTGATGCCCGAAGCCACGAGGATATACTGCCGGCCATCGAGCATATAAGTCTCCGCTGCGTTCGAGACTTGCCCTAGCCGCGTGTGCCAAAGTGGCTTCCCGGTCTCAGGGTCATAGGCCACGAAATCTCCGTCGGCATCGCCGGTGAAAAGGAGATGCCCTGCCGTGGTGAGAATTCCAGTGTCGCCACCGCCTTCGCCTTCGGCGGAAATCTGGGGGTGCTTCCACCTGACCTTGCCCGTCTTGTAATCGACGGCGGTGAGAAATCTCCCGAACGTGCCGACTTGCTGCTCGAGCACGCCATTGAGACCCTGCATCGCCCTCACGTCAGGTTCGGTCCTGTAAAAAACTTCGAAAGGTTCGTTCGTTTGGACGTAGAAAAGCCCAGTCTGCGGATCGAAACTTGGCGGCTGCCAGTTCACGAGGCCGTCCGAATTGGGCGAAACCAGCGAGCCGCCCGGCGAAGCATCCTTCTCGGGATTGCGCAACGGCTCGCCACGCTCGTCAAGACCGTTCGACCAGTTCAGGGTCGGAGTAAGCTTGGCCGTGAGTAAGTGCTCGCCCGTCGCACGATCGAGAACAAAAAAGTAGCCGTTCCGCGTGGCATTCAGCAAAAGCTTGCGCGGCTTTCCGTTCCACGTGCCGTCGACCAGAACCGGCGTCTGCGCCGCGTCCCAATCGTGCGTATCTTCCGGCGAAGACTGGAAATACCATGCTTGTTTCCCGGTATCGACGTTCACGGCGACAAGGCTCGACGTGTAAAGATCCCGGCCCTCGCGCGTCACCGCCGAAAATGCCGGCGTGGGATTCGCCGTCCCGAAATAATAAAGGTTCAGCTCCGGATCGTAACTTCCCGGCACCCATACGCCCGCGCCGCCGTGGCGCATCGCATCCTGATCAGGCCATGTGTTCGAGCCCGGGTCGCCCATCTTCAAAGGTTCGCTGTACCACTTCCACTGCACTTCGCCCGTTTCCGGATCAACTGATTCCATATAGCCCGGCGCGTCCAGGTCGTCGCCCGTGCCAACGAGTAAGTGGTTGCCGATCAGCACCGGCGCCATGGTCGAAAAATACTGCTCGTCAAAGTCGGAGATCACTCTGTGCCAGCGCTCTTTTCCGGTCTTCGCATCGAGCGAAACGAGATAATCGTCTGGCGTTTCGAAATAGAGCCAGTCGCCGTACATCGCCATGCCGCGATTGCCGATGTGCGTGCCGCCCCTGGTCCTCCAGAAATAGTGCCAGAGCACCGTGCCGTCCCGCGCATCTACGGCCCAGGCATTATCGGGCGCCGACATGTACAAAATCCCGTTCACCAGCAGCTCCGCTCCTGAGATCGCGCGCCCGCCCGCAACCGGAACCGGCTCGGTCGCCTCGCCGCCCACGATCGTCGGCGCCTCGCCCGCACCAGCCCTTAAAAACGCGAATGGACCCGCCTCGGCGCTGCCCATTCCCATCGTGAGTTCGCTCACCCACGCCAGCCCCAGATCTTTCACATTCAACTGATTGACCTGTGTCAGCGTGCTGAACCGCCGACCGGAATAATCTCCTGAATACGTCGGCCACGAATCCGTCGCAGGCTTCGTCAGTAGCTTCGGGTCCAGCCCCTGCGCCGCCACCGCCGCGCCAGCCAGCACTATCGAAATCACCAAGACTATGTTCCGCATTCTCGTCATTTCAAGGTCACCAGGTAAGCCGTCAAATTGTGAATATCGTCGTCTGTAAGCGTAAGCAGCATGTCCAAGTGCGGTTGAACCGGGTTCTTCACCACCACCTTCGGCACGTCGCCGTTTCGCACAAAAGTGTAGCGATCCCCTTCCGCATCCGTAAGCGTAACCAGAAAATCGTCGACCTTCTCCAGGTCGCCGCTTACCACCTTGCCGTTGGGGAATGTCACGGTCACCGTTTTCGTCAAAGCCTTTATCGTCTCCGGCGAAGGGACCGCTCCTCGGCCGCGTTCTGCGCCGCCCGAAAGCATTGCGCCTTGCAACGCTCGCGCGTCGCTGTATCTTTCTCCGATGCCGGCCAGATCGCCCGTCACGGAATGGCACGTGTTGCACTTTCCCGCTCCGTTGAAAAACGTCTCGCCCGCGCCGGCATTGCCGACGACCGGATCGACCATTCCCGTCGTCGCTGCCCGTCCGCCAACCGGGAAGCTGTGAATGTAAGCCGCAATCGCGGAAATATCCGCCATCGACAGATCGAACTTAGGCATCGCCGTTCCGGGGCGACCGTTCAGGACCACCGTCGCAATCTTTTCGCCGTTGTTGTCGTCCATTACCAGCTCGCTGCGAATCAGGTTCGGGCCGCCGCCTTCGCCGCCGCGCGCGTCGGAACCATGACAGAAGCTGCAATTCGCGCTGAAGATTTGCTTGCCGCGCGCTACCAGCGCCGGATCGGCAGGCGGTCGCACGGGATAAGCCGGGGCACGCCCTCCACGGCCGCGCCCTCCGCGACCGCCGGGTTGTGCGGCGCCCTCCGCAGGCGGCGCATTCGCAGCAGGTTGTTCCCCCGGCTGTTGAGCGGCAGCCGGCTGCTCTGCTGGTTGCTGGCTCGCAGCAGCAGGCGGTGCGGCCGGCTGAGGCGCCTGACTCTGCGCAATCACCAGCGCCGCCGCGCTCAGACCGAACAAAAGCAATGACCCTATTTTCACCAGACGCAAATGGACCTCCACGCTATGATCACGGAAGACGCCCGAAACTCTATCACGGAACGCAAGGCCCTTCACCCATTTCATAATCGAATCAAATCAATTCGCTTGCTGCGGGCCTCACTTTTCTCGAGGGCCACTCGCATCACATTTGCTGATACATTCCATCCACAAAACAAATGCGGTACCGGGCGCGAGGCCAAGTTGATCCCAGGCCTTTCAACCAGCACCGGGGCCGGGAGGGCTACAGCAACTACCTGATTTTGCGCCAGGTGATCTCGGTACATGATCTACCTGTAACGAACCAACGTGAGCCGGTACTCAGTGCGCATTGCTGCCCTCTTTCGGGTATCACGCGAGATGAGTGGTGTCCGTCTCGCCGTTCTCAGCATTGAAACAAGTCCCTTTTAGCTGAAATCCTTAAGGAATTCGGGTGGGACACGTAAGCCAACGCGAGTCAATCCAAAGGGCACAAGCTGACGTACCTGTGATTGCGGGTGCTCAAAATGACATCGCCGCACGAATAACAACGCTGATCGGACCGGAGACCAACGCTTGGGTCAGGTGGTCGTTGGCAATCATCATCACTGCGCTGGCCCTGCTCGGCCGCTGGCTGCTTGACCCCGCCTTTGGTGACCGCGTTCCATACGGCTTGCTCTATGCTGCTGTAGCGTTTTCTGCAATTTATCTCGGACTCGGCCCTGCCCTTTTGACCTCAGTTTTCGGCTTCGTGGCCACAATTCAGCTTTTCGTTCCGCCGCGCGGGGCCTTCCTGATCCGCGACGTTCCCCACGCTGCCGAAGCCCTTACGTACATCGGCGTATGCACGTTGATCATCGCCGCAGGCGAAGTGAACAGACAGTCGAAAGAAAAACTGAGCGCGGCGCTTGAACAATTGGCTCAGCGCCAGAAAGCGCTGGAAATCTTCAGCACAGAACTCGAATTTCGCGTCGCAGAGCGCACCATCGAGTTGAAGCAGGCCGAAGAATCGGCGCGGCAGCTCGGGGCGCAGGTTCTGAAGATGCAGGACGATGAGCGGAAGCGTATCGCGCGCGAATTGCATGACAGCATCGGCCAAATCGCGGCGCTGCTGAACCTGAATCTCGGGCGACTCGGAGGGACGGCAAAGCTCACTCAGGGGGAGGCGGAGATTCTATCGGACGCGAAACAGCTCGCCCAAGGCTTGGTGCACGAAGTCCGCACTATCTCGCATCTCTTGCACCCTCCTTTGCTCGAGGAAATGGGGTTGCCGTCGGCGCTTACCTGGTATGTCGAAGGATTCTCCAAGCGGAGCGAAATCGTCACCTGTGTGGAAATCGCCCCGGATTTCGGCCGTCTGCCCGCGGAATGCGAAATTGCGATCTTCCGAATCGTGCAGGAGGCTTTGACAAACGTCCATCGCCATTCGGGCAGTAAACGCGCCACCGTTCGCTTGACGGCGGAGCCGGCCAACGTTCGGGTCGAGATCCTTGACGAAGGGAAGGGCATCCCAATCGAAAAGCGTCGCAATTTCGCCGGAGGCGGCGCAATGGGTGTTGGCCTGAGAGGCATGCGCGAGCGCGTCGCTCAACTCGGCGGAGTCATGGATCTCCGTTCCAGCGATGCCGGCACGACCGTCTCCGCCACTTTCCCGGTATCCACGAACCAGAGTGCAGCCGCCGCGGGCTAGTTCAATAGACCGAAGACAACCACACCTGAAGGAGTACCGACATAGACTTTCCCATTGGCGATCAGCGGGGTGACAAATTTATCCGAAGAGTTGTCGGGAAACTCGTCGCGCGAGCCGGCCTGGCTGCTATCGTAAAGCTCGGAGAGATTGGTCGCATTAAAGGCGTAAAGTTTTCCATTGCTTTGCGCGTCGATGCACCAGACGATGCCGTTTGACGCTCCGTTTGCCGAAATTCCTGGTGTGCAGCCGCCGTGGCCGAACGAGGCGGACGTCTGAAAGGCAGACTGCGTCGCGAGCTGCGCGTTGGTGATCGGGAAAGCGCGCACAGCGTCGTTGGACGCGCCGTAATAGACCTCGTTGTTGAAATAGGCAGGCATGGAGAAGACTCCCCCGCCGAGTGCCGGAGTGCCTGTCGCGTTGCCGTTGGGATCGTCCAATTTCTGATAAACGGCTTTATCGTTGCTCGGATTGTATTTGCCCATCGAGTCGCGATTCACCACGTAAACGTATTGATCCTTGCCTGCTCCCACAGCAAGGTGGTGTGTCGCGCCGGTCGCGTCTTTCAAATCCGGCAGCACAATCGCGCCGCCCGAACCCAGGTCTTCGTCCTGGTTCGACTCGCTATTGGCATCAAACATCGCGAAGTAATCTTCCACGGAAAGCGTATTATTCGCCGTCGAAACTTTCATGAAAGCGTTGCCGTAATTTGCGTTTGATGGAAAACCCGATCCGTTCAGCGGCGGATTATTCGAACCATCGCCGAAAGTGCCGTTCGCCACAAGGAAGTAAATGTTCCCTGAGGAATCCGCGGCCATTGCCGAATTGCCCATCCAGATCGCGCCGCGGGAACCATTAGGCGTGATGTTGAGCACGGCCGTCTGCTGCAAGCTCGATTCGCTATAGGCCATCATCCAGCCCTGATAAGGATCCACGTCGCAGTGCGACGCCCACGCCAGATAGATCGTCCCGTTGATCAGCAACAGGCCTGCGCGCTCCTTATACTGCATGGGATTAAACGTGAGTTGGGTGCCGCTTCCCGGCGCCGTATAGGTTGCCGTGATCGCGACGGGGCTCCCAGGCTGTTCCTCTCCCGTGGTGAGATCGAGCGCGTGCAAGCGCTGATGATAATTACCGTTCGAATCCCTCGTCATCGCCACAAGAAAAATGGTGCCGTGCGCGCCCGCGTTTAAATCGATCACGGGCGTGGCCGTGACGCCAATCGTGGGCTGCACCTGCGTGCACCCATCCACTTCGCCGGCCGTCGATTCGCCTTCTGTGACTGGCGTGCTCCAAAGCTGCGCGAAAGTGTCGGCATCAAACGCGTAGACGATGTCCGCTTCCGTCGCTACAAACACCACATTATGCGAGGCACCGTTGATCGTCAGGTTTGAAGCGTAAAGTGGCTCGGCATCGACGTTGGTGGTCACCGGCATCGTACCAAGCTTCCCGAAGGTCGCCGAAGCGACGTTCGCGGGAGTCAAGATTGTCTCGTTCAGGTTTTGACCCGTGCGCGCATTGTCGTTGTGATAGGTGAGCACATTGACCGTGCTCGGATTGCCGGACCCACCTGGATTCGTCCCGCCTCCGCCGCCCGGCGTCTTAGTGGAACCGCCGCAGCCCGCGAACGCGATAAGCGAAACCATTGCGAAAGCGCCGATGCGCAATAGACGGATGTTCACGAAAAAGAATCCCCGCAAGGTTGGATGCGTTTACGCTAATGGAAAACTAGGTAGACGCCAAGATTACGCGGGTACAGCTGTACGAATGTCGGTGTTTGCAGTACTAGGCCGTTTCGACTGGTGTGGCCGTTTCCCGCGGGGCCGCGGCGGGACGGGCCTGGCGCCTTCTCCGGTCGCGTACCCACGCACCCACTCTCCACAAAAGCAGCGCCGCAACAAGAATCCCGTAGCGAATCGGCCGACGCTCGTCGGATTTCACCAGCCAGTAATAATGCACCACGGCGAGGATCGCGATCACGTAAATGGCGCGGTGCAGCGCAACCCATTTCTTGTAGCCGAGCCGGCGCACCATGCGGTCGGTCGATGTGACCGCGAGCGGAATCATCAGCACAAACGCCGTGAATCCTACCGTGATGAACGGTCGCTTCACGATGTCTTTCGCGATGGCATGAAAATCGAAAAAATTGTCGATGCCAAACCACGTGCTGAAATGCAGGCAGGCGTAAAAGAACGCGTAGAGCCCCAGCATCCGGCGAAATCGAATCAACTGCGGCTGGCGCAGGATTTCCCGCAACGGCGTGACAGCCAGCGTGATGCAGATAAAGCGGATCGTCCAATCGCCTGTGAAATGCTCTACAAAAGTAATGGGGTTCGGGCCGAGGCCGCCTGTAAAAGCAATCCAGATGAGATCGCCGAGCGGCACCAGGCACACGACGAAAAGCGCGCGCTTCGTCCATTTGCTTTTCAGGAAGGCGTCCAATTTCGCTCCCGGTAGAATGCGAGGACGAGGATCAATACCACTTCATCAGATCCATGCCGGCGTACATGGACGCGACAAAATCGCCGTAGCCATTGAACATCAGCGTCTTGCGCCGGAAAAACTCGCCCAGACGCCGCTCGGTTGCCTGGCTCCAGCGCGGATGATCGCGGTTGGGATTCACGTTGGAATAAAAGCCGTATTCATCGGGTGCGTAAAGGTTCCACGTAGTCGGGGGCATGCCGCTCACCAGCTTGATCTTCACGATCGATTTGATGCTCTTGAACCCGTACTTCCACGGAATCACCATGCGCACAGGGGCGCCATCCTGGTTGGGGAGCGTTTCACCGTACATCCCGAAGCAGAGCAGCGTGAGCGGATTCATCGCCTCGTCGAGCCGTAGCCCTTCCACATACGGCAGCTGGATGCCCGCTTCGGGTCCCAGCGGCATTTGCCGCAGATCGTAATAGGTCTGAAACGCCACGAATTTCGCCTTTGGCGTCGGCTGCACCTCGTTCAGAAGCGCACTGAACGAGTATCCAATCCACGGCACGACCATCGACCATGCCTCGACGCAGCGATGGCGGTAAACGCGTTCCTCGAGCGGCGCGAGCTGCATGATTTCTTCCAGCGAGAATTTGCGCGGCCTGGTGACTTCGCCTTCCACGGACACAGTCCACGGCCGGGTCACGAAATTCACGGCATTCTTGGCCGGATCGTCCTTGTCCGTTCCGAATTCATAATAGTTGTTATAGTGCGTCACATCGTCTTCCGGCGTGATTTTCTCCCCGGTCGTGGTGTATTTGCTCAGAGGAATATTGTTGAGGGGAACAGGCACGGAGCCCGTCGGCTTCGCGGCAAACACGTAAGGAAGATTCTTATAAAGTTTCACGGCGGCGGCCGTAACACCCAATCCCAGCAGAAAATTGCGCCGCCCCATGTAGAGCGCCTTCGGGGTAATATCTGCGTAAGTCAAGTCGGGCTTATTCTTGATAAGCATGCGTCCGCTCCATCTGCGCCGCCCCAGCGCTGCTCGTGCTATCTACACCTTATGATACAGAAAGGCGGCCTGGGATTCAGAAAAGTGTGGCTGGCTTTACTCTTCCGCAAGTTCCTTGAGCAAAGCTTCGCGCACGCGCTGCGCGTGGATAGCCGTGAGCTTCTCTCCGCCGGAGGTGAGGTAAAAAACGTCGATCGCCGTCTGCCCCTCCGTTTCGATCAGCGCGATCTCGATGTTGCACTTCTGCTCGGCAAACTGCGAGCTGATGCGGTAGAGCAAGCCGAGCTGGTCCTGCACCACAACCTCGAAAAGCGTGCTCTGCCTCGAACACTCGTTGTCGATTTCGACTTGCGTCTCGACCTTCACCTTTGGCGGCTGCTTCTTCTGCCCGCGAATGCGGTCGTTCAGCATGCGGTCCAAATCCGCCTTATCCGTAAGCACGTCGTGAATGCTCGTCTTGAAGCGCTCCCACTCCGGCAGATTCAGTTCCAGCGTGCGGAAGCGGTCAGTAAAGAAAAATTTGTCGAGCACGATTCCCGCCGTGTTTGAAAATGCCGCGGCCTTCACGATGTTCATGCCCCACGCCGCCAGCACGCCGGCCATGCGCGCAAAAAGAAATGGCCGGTCCGTCGTCACCAGCGTCAATTCGTACCACTGGCGCCCGCGCGTCAGCTCCAGTTGAACCGGATCTTCGCTCAGCCGGTTGGCCATCGCCATGTGACTGAGCACGTCGCTCGCAGCTTGCGTCTGCAGATAGCGCCGCGGAAGCCCGTCCAGGAAGCTTTCCAGCTTGGCGCCGGCGGCGGGAGCAAGAGTGCGCAGATGCGTGATCACTTCTTCGTCCACGTCTCCGTGGACTCGATCATCTGCACTACGCATCATGAAATTCGCTGTGCCGATGTAGAGCTGCCAGATGTTTTCGGCCTTCCACGGTGTGAGCGCCTCGGGATTGACGGCCTTAATATCCGCATACGTGAGCAAACAAAGCATCTTCAGCCGCTCCGGCGTTTCGGCTTTTGCCGCGAACTGCCGGATCGTATCCGGATCGAAAATATCGCGACGCAGCGCGGCGCTCAGCTCCATGTGCCTGCCGACCAGAAACGTAACGGTCTCGCGGTCCGGTTCATCCATCTCGAGCCGCTCCATGCACGCCTCGGCCACCTGCAGGCTTCCCATTACGTGGCTGGAAGCGTCCGTGCCCTTGCCCGTGTCATGCACGAGCAAGGAAAAATAAAGCAAATCCGGTTGTTCCAGCTCGTCGAGCAGCTCTGCGTAGCGCTGATCCCACTTGTTTTGCGAACGCCGGAGCGCATGCACGTTTTCAATCGCAACAAACGTGTGCTCGTCCACCGTGAACCGGTGCGAGTAATCGCGCACCACAAGGGACTCGATGCCTTTGAACTCCGGCAACAGCAGTGTGAGCAATCCAATCGAATGCATTGCGCGCAACGCGCTCGCAGCGTGCGGCGCAAGCAGAATCTCCTGCAAATAATGCCAAAGCTCGACGCCCCGTGGCGGTGATGCCTCCAGCCTGGGCATGATCTGCTCAATCTGGTGTTCCGTGGTCGAGCTCAGGCTCAGTCCGTGCCGCGCCATGAAACGGAAGGTCCGCAGCGGCAGCTCCGGGTCGCTCAAGGCCTCAGGGCGATTCAAAAAAATACGCCCGTCCACAACGGAAAACTCGGCGTTCGAGAGCCGTGAGCGCAGATTCTGGAATTGACGATAGAGCGAAGGCCGCGCCGCCGGAAACTCTTCCAGTAGCTGCGCCGAAATGCGATGAACCAGCCGTGCGTGCTGATAGTAGGTCCGCATCCAATCGGACGCCGTCAGCGGTTCGTTGCCACCGACGCCGATTCTCTGTTCTGCCGTTTCATCCTGCGCAGTCCAGGCGAGCGTATTGTCGTCTCGCGAGTGCCGGAAATGGAGGAAGCATCGCGTGGACATCAGAAAATCCAGCGCATCCCGAAACGGCTGCTGCAAAGACTCCGGCAGCAACGAGCCTTCTTCCGGCCACGCGCTCGTTTCCTCCATCGCCGCAATCAGCGCCAGCCAGGACGCGAGATTGTAGTCGCGCAGGCCGCCCGGCCCGTCTTTTATATTCGGCTCGAGGTGAAACACCGTATTTCCGAATTTGTTGTAACGCGCGCGGCAAAGATCCGTAAGCCGCTGCACGATCTGGCGCGATTCGCGCGTCACCAGTTTCGGAATCACCTGATCGTGAAGTTTCTGAAAGACGGCCGGATCGCCCGCAAGATAACGACAGTCGAGCAGAGAAATCGTGAATTCCACGTTGTTTGCGTCGAAGCGGTCGCATTCCGCAATCAAACGCGTCGCCGGGCTCAGCCGTAACCGCAGGTCCCAAAGCTCTTGCGAAAACGCTCGTATCCGCGTTTTGAATTCGCGTTCGGTGTCAGGCGTGGCGTGCAAAAAGAGCAGATCCACGTCCGAATACGGAAACAGCCATCGCCGCCCGAATCCACCAAGCGCCACCAGTGCGAATCCGGCGGGGCCTTCCGGCTCCGCCGACACCATTTCGTTCCACAACCGCAGCGCGATCGATTCGACGAGCGCCGTCCGCGCGAAAACGGCTGCGCGGCCGTTTCCCGTGGCCTCAAAGTCGCGCTGGATGCGCGCCGTCTCAGCCGCGTAAAGCTCGCGGAGTTCGGTGCTCGAAGATGGTTGCGTCGGCATTGAAAAGTGTCAATTCTCCTCGCCCGCCGTCAGATCGGCAGCCGCAGCACTCTATTTAATTACAATGCGCTGTCGCCGCGCTCGTCGTTGCGAATCCTGATCGCATTGTCGATCCGCGATGTAAAAATCTTACCATCGCCGATCTTCCCGGTCCGAGCCGCATTGCAAATCGCCTCAACGGCCCGGTCCACCATTTCGTCAGCCAGGACCATTTCGATCTTGATCTTCGGGATCAGGTCGACCGTATACTCGCGGCCCCGGTAATACTCGGTGTGCCCTTTCTGCCGCCCGTGTCCTCGCGCCTCGAGCACGGTCATGCCCTCAACGCCGATTTCATGCAAAGCATCCTTCACAGCGTCCAGCTTTGACGTCTGAATAATCGCTTCCACTTTTGTCATCGATGCCCCGTCCTGTCGGCCTCGCTCCGCAACGCGCCTTGCATCTTGCGCGTTTCAGAGTTCAGGCCGAGGCCTCCCAAAAGTATCTTGTTGCGAGTGCTGAGTTAAAATCGACCCCCAGCGCCCAGATTCTACAAGAAACCGCATTATACACGCGCTGCTAAAGGCTTTATTCGAGCCCGGTCTTTGGCAGACGGTCAACAAATCGCGTCACCGGGTGTAACCGCCCGATGATGACTCGGCGGGCATATCTGTCCTTTCGGCCAGCTTAAATCCCCCAAAAACGGTCGTAATCTTAATGAAATCGGCTACTCGCCGGGCTGCCCCGCTTAGACCGTCACTGAAGCGAAGCAGTCCGGGTGACGAGTCGGGGAATCGCCAGAACTTTCTCGCGGAGGCTGTGTTCCACACATTGGGCGGCATGCGAGAGATTCAGGCCGTCCTTAAATACACGGCCTCATAGAGAACAAATGGAGGGAATGCCATCATGAACAAGAGGATCATTTTGACCGCTGCGGCGCTGGTCGCTTTCGCCGGGCCAGCCGTTTTTGCCCAGACGAGCACGAGCACTGCAAGCACCCCGGCCACCACGACCACACCGAATTCGCCCGCGCCTGGAACCGCCGGCGTTCGCAAGACCGATCAGCAGGACCGAATCTCCAACGGCGTTGCCGATGGCCAGCTCACTCCGGGCGAGACCAAGAACCTAGAGACGAAGGAAGCCGGCATCAACCAGGAAGAGCGCAACATGCGCTCCCAGGACGACGGCCATTTAACCGCCGCCGACCGCAGCAAGATCAACAACCAGCAGAATCACCTCTCGAACCGGATCTACACCGATAAGCACAATGCGAACACGGCCCATTACGGCAATGGCGAAGTCGGTCAGCGGCAGAAGATGCAGCAGCAGCGCATCGCCCAGGGCATGAAGAGCGGCCAGCTCACTGCCGGCGAATCGGCTCGGCTCGAACGGCAGCAACAAGGCATCAATCGCGAGAAGGCCGGCATGCGTGAAGCCAACGGCGGCAAGCTGAGCGGAGGCGATAAGGCCCAGCTGAATCGCCAGCAGAACAGAGCCTCCGGCAACATCTACGCCAAGAAGCACAACGCCGTGAAGCGGTAACAGTTCCCTCGCACCCCGGAAGAAGCGCAAAGCCCCGGTCTGAGGCAAATCGGCCTGGGGCTTTGTTTGTTCGATATTCGCCGGTAATTGCATGATGCCAAGCTAAATTACGCGGAAGTTCCTCAGCCCCTTCGGCCAAACAACAACGTAGTTTTCGCCAGACTCTTCACGATACGCAACGCGCCCCTTCCAGATCGGATGAGATTCGAGAATAGCTTTGACCTGCTCAAAACAGCCTAATGGGTCGTTTGTAAGGATGAAGATATTGGCCTCGCCCGATCCGATATCGTGGCCATCGACTTGATTACCAAAGGGTAGGAGCCGGACCAGGCGTTCCGTTCGACACAATGTCTCAAAATCAGCGTCGGTGGTTTCTGAGGGCCATTGCAACACCAGTTGGTATTTCATGGCTACGCCAGCGTTAGAACTAGGACTGATACCCGCGCGGGAACTTCTTGCGCCATTCCCACTGCGAGCGAATGATCGACGCCAAATCAGACATCGCCGGCGTCCAACCGAGCACAGCCTTCGCCTTCCGCGCATCGGCGACGAGCTTTGCCGGGTCGCCGGCGCGGCGACCTTCCTTGCGAATCGGAATGGGCGCGCCCGTCACTTTCTGCGTGGTCTCGATCACTTCCAGCACGGAATAGCCGTCGCCGGTGCCCAGGTTAATGAAGTCCGATGCGCCGCCGTTGCGCAGATAGTCGAGTGCGGCGATATGGGCATCCGCCAGATCGGTCACGTGAACGTAGTCGCGAATCGCCGTCCCATCCGGCGTGGGATAATCCGTGCCGAAAACCGCCACTTCGGCGCGCGCGGCCATTGCAGCCGCCAGCACGTTGGGAATCAGATGCGATTCCGGCTCATGATATTCGCCGCGTTCGCGTGTAGCGCCCGCCGCATTGAAATAGCGCAGCGCCACAAACTTCAGCCCATATGCTTCGTCATAGCTCTGCAGCATTCGCTCCATGAAGAGCTTCGACCATCCGTAAGGATTCTTCGGCCATTGCGGGCACGTCTCCGGGATCGGCACAATCTGCGGCTCGCCATATGTGGCGCATGTGGACGAAAGCACGAACCGCATCACTTTCCCCTTGATCAGCGCACCGACAAACGCCATCCCCTCGCCGATATTTTTCTCGAAATATCGCGCGGGCTCGCTCACGGATTCACCCACATAAGCGAGCGCAGCAAAATGAATACAGGATTCGATTGCATGCTCGCGCAGAATTTTCTCCACTAAGGCCACGTCGCCCGCGCGCCCGTGGTAGAACGGCACATCCTTCGGCACGGCCTCCCTATGCCCGCGAAATAGGTCGTCCAGCACCACCACGTGCGCGCCCTTCTCGATAAGCCGCTCCACTGTTGCGCTGCCGATATATCCTGCGCCGCCCGTCACAAGAATCGTCATAGGTCTCCGTTGATGGTGGTTTATGGGTGCGCGCGCCGAGCTTGCAAACCTTGCCACACCCGAGTCGGCCAGTGTAACGTAGCCAGCGCGAAATATAGATGGGTTGCATAGATTTTTTGCGTGCAAGACCATTCCCCGCGGTTGGTAAAGTTGGCCTTATGTCTGTTGCAGGCCCGGCGCACATCGTGAATCAGGGGATATTTGAGGGGTATGAGCTTGGGGGATTCTACGACGAGATGTTCTCGTCGCCTGGGCATCCGCGCCCTCAATACGCTAAGGTTTTCCAGAAGTTGGTGTCCATGGCGCCCGCACATTTCGAGGCGCGCCGCCGCTTGGCCGACATTTCCTTCCTGATTCAGGGCATCACGTTTACCGTTTATAGCGACGGGCGCGGCACCGAGCGGCTCTTCCCTTTTGACCTGATCCCGCGCATTCTCGCTCACTCCGAGTGGGAACGCATCAACCGCGGCCTTTCGCAGCGCGTGATCGCGCTCAATCATTTCCTGCAGGACATTTACGGCCAGCAATCGATCCTCAAAGACGGACGCATTCCCCGCTCGCTTGTCTATTCCTGCCCGCACTTCCGCCGCGAAGTGATCGGCGTCAACGTGCCGCTGGGAATTCACACGCACATCTGCGGAATCGATCTGGTGCGCGATTCGAAAACAGGTGAATTCTGCGTCCTGGAAGACAATGTCCGCACTCCAAGCGGCGTCTCCTACGTGCTCGAAAATCGCATGGTGATGAAGCGTACTTTTCCGGACGCTTTCCAGGCCGCCGAAGTGCTCCCCGTGAATCACTATCCCGCCGAGCTTTCGCGCATCCTCCGCAGCCTTTCTCCGCGCGGCGGCGACGACGCCCAAATCGTCCTTTTGACCCCCGGCATTTACAACAGCGCCTATTTCGAACACAGCTTCCTCGCGCAGCAAATGGGCATCGAGCTCGTTGAGGGCCGCGACCTGATCGTCGATGGCGGCACGGTTTACATGAAGACGATTCGCGGCCTCAAGCGCGTGGACGTGATCTATCGCCGCGTCGATGATGATTTCCTCGATCCGCTCGCTTTCCGCGCGGATTCGATTCTCGGCGTTCCCGGCCTTATGGGCGCCTATCGCGCCGGAAACGTCGCTCTCGCGAATGCCGTCGGCAATGGGGTCGCGGATGACAAGGCAATCTACGCCTACGTTCCCGAATTCATACGCTATTACCTCGGCGAAGAGCCGGTTCTGCGCTCAGTCGAAACGTATATCTGCGCCAAGCCCGAGGATCTCGCCTACGTGCTCGACCATCTGCCGCAACTCGTGGTGAAGGCCGTCGGCGAATCCGGCGGCTACGGCATGTTGATCGGCCCCGATTCCGACAAAGCGACAATCGAGAAATTCCGCGAGCGCATCCACACGCTCCCGCGCAATTATATCGCGCAACCGGTCGTCCCGCTCTCCCGCGTGCCCTCCTATGACGCCAATGAAGGCCGCGTTGGCGGACGCCACGTCGATTTGCGCCCTTACTGCCTCTACGACGGCAAAGACGTCACCATCGTCCCCGGCGGACTGACGCGTGTAGCTTTGCAGCGCGGCTCTCTCGTCGTCAATTCGTCGCAAGGCGGCGGCAGCAAAGATACCTGGGTCCTGCGAGGCGAAGATTGAGCATGCTCTCCCGCATCGCCGAATCGCTCTTCTGGCTCGCGCGCTATATCGAGCGCGCCGAAGGTACCGCGCGCATTCTCGACGTGAATTACCACATGCTTCTCGAGGAGTCCCAATCTTCTTACCGGCTGCGCTGGGAACCGCTGATCATCATGGCCGGCGAAGAGGATCGTTTCCGCAAGCTCTACTCCGAAGTGAACGCTGAAAACGTGTTCGAATTTCTCGCCTTCCGCGAAGACAATCCCAGCTCCATCGTTCAGTGCATCTCGAAAGCCCGCGAGAACGCGCGCACCATCCGCGACCGCATCTCCCGCGAAATGTGGGAGGACATCAACGGCTTCTACCACATGGCCACCGGCTTCGATCCACGCGAAGAAATCGAGTCCGGACCGCACCGTTTCTGCGACCGCACCAAATTCGGCGCGCAGCGCTTTCACGGCGTCACCGATACCACGCTTCCTCACGACGAAGGCTGGCAGTTCCTCCGCATCGGCTGGGCCCTCGAACGCGCGGAGATGACGGCCCGCCTTGTTGACGTGCAATATCACAATTTGCTCGATGAATACGCCGTCGCCGGCGCCGCCGACAATCATCAATGGATGGCCGTGCTCCGTTCCGTCGGCGCGTATGAGGCGTATCACCGCACTTACCATCCGCCGATCGAGCCTGAGCGTGTGGCTGAAATGCTGATCCTGAATCCGCAGCATCCTCACTCGATTCGCTTCAATGCCGCCGAAGTGCAGGCCGGCTTGCGTGCCGTGAGCGGCACCGGCATCGGCGGTTATTCCAACGAGGCCGAACGCCTCGCAGGCCGTGTCGTCGACCGACTCAGCTACGACCGGATCAGCGAAATTTTCGCGCAGGGCCTGCACGGTTACTTGAACGACCTGCTCGGCATGTGCGGCGCGATCGGTGACGACATCGCCCGCACCTACTTCTATTACGCGGTGGTCGCATGAATCGGTACCATCTGGTCCACACGACCGAGTTCATCTATGACGCTCCCGTTTCCGAAAGTTACAACGAGGTGCGCCTTCGCCCAGTCCACGACGACCGCCAGAGCTGCCTCTCGTTTCGCCTCACCACCACGCCCGTATCGCGCGGCACCGCTTACAAAGACGCCTACGGCAATTGGGTCCACCAGTTCAACGTGATGCCCGAGCACAGCCATCTGCGCGTGCAAGCCGAATCCATGGTGCTGGCCCACGAATCGACCGAAGCCGCCAACGGCTCGATTTCGCTCACGGAACTCGATTCCCGCCGCGTGATGTGGGAAGAGCAGCACTTCGACTTTCTCGCCCCGACCACCTACGTGCCGCACCTTGGCGCCCTGCGCGAAATTTCCAGCGCCGCCGAAAAACGCGCCGACGGAAGCGTACGCAGCTACGTCGAAGCCGTCTCCAGCGTGATTCACGAAGGCTTTCGCTACGTCAAGGGTGCCACGCACGTCCACTCCTCGATCGAGGATGCGCTTTCCATCGGCGCCGGCGTCTGCCAGGATTTCTCGCACCTGTTCCTTGGCGTCGTTCGCATGCGCGGATTGCCCGCACGCTACGTTTCCGGCTATCTCGTGCCCAATAGCGCCGCGAGCCCGTCAGCACGCCAGGAAGAGGTGATCGGCGGCCAGGCTTCTCACGCCTGGGCTGAAGCTTTGCTTCCTGAAGAGGGATGGATCGGGCTGGACCCGACGCTCGGTAAGCCAGTGGGATTGCGCCACGTCCGCGTGGCTTATGGCCGCGATTACGGCGACGTCGCGCCCGTTCGCGGCGTTTACAAAGGCCACGCCGGCCAGCGCCTCGCCGTCGACGTGCGCGTTCGCCCCGTCCTCGACGGCGAAGGCCATGAGCAAATCAGCGAAACCGCCGCCCCGCCGCCAGCCGCCACCGCCGCCATCGAGCGTCCGCAGCAACCCGCCCAGCAACAACAGTAACGCCTGTCACTCGAAGTAGATTTTCCTGTGAGGGGAGCTTCAAACGAATGCGACGGGGTTATTTCGCGCTTCTGCTGCTTAGCGACGTTAGACACTCCCAAATAGCCAACTCGCAGAAGAAACGCCGAAGCCCGGTCGGAGGCCGCAAAAAAATCCCGTACAACTTCACGGCTGCTTACTCACTCGTGAGCCCAAAGGCGCGCGATTCAAACTCGAGCGACTGCGGCAAATGCGCGGCAAAATACATCCAGTCATGCCCGCCCGGGTAAAGATGAAAATCATTTGGTATGCCGCGCGAATCAAGCAGTTCGTGAAACTGCTGCGCGCCCACATTGAAGCCAAAACTATCTTCCGTCCCGCAATCGAAATAAACTTTCAGCCCGACGGGCTTCGGCCTTTCCTTCACGATCGTGAACGGGCTTTCGCGGTCCCAATAAGCCCGATCGAAAGGCACGCCAAACGCGGTCCCCACGAGCCGCGTCACCGCCGCCTCTTGCTGCGGATTGATCTGGACCGTGGGCGGCCGCTCGATTAGCGCTGCACTATGCGCACTCACAGAGCCGAATAACTGCGGGTATTTGAACGCAAAGCGCAATGCGCCGTAGCCGCCCATCGAAATGCCGTCCAGCCCGCGCGAGCTGCGTTCGGCGCGAATGCGGTAGTTCTTCTCGATGATGGGCAAGAATTCGTGAATGAAGAAATCTTCGTAGCGGACTTTCCCGTCTTTCGAATTGAGGTAAAACGTGCGCCCTGCCGCCGGCGCCACAATAATAAATTCCCCCAGGCTTTTGTCCGCCCAGGCCTGCTCGATGATCTGCCAGCCGTCCGTATTGAGCAGCACCTGCTCGTTTTCGCCCAGCCCGTGCAGGAAATAAAGCACGGGATAGCGTCGCGCCGGGCTCGTATCGTAACTTGGCGGAAGAAAAATGCAGTAAGGAACCGGTCTGCCAAGAATCTTGCTATCGACGTCGCGGCACTCCGCGCGTCCCTGGCCGGGCGCTGCCGTCATCTGCGCCGGAGCCGCCATCGTGCGCCCGCGTGGCGCGGCTTTCGGCGCGCCGATCAGACCAGAAGCCGCCACAAATACCAACGTAACAACGCCCAAGACCCATCGGCGCGCGCCGCTATTCATACCGCAGCGCCTCGACCGGATTCAGCTTCGCCGCGCGTGACGCCGGGTAAAGCCCGGCCGCCAGGCTCACTCCGATCGAAATCGCAATCGCAAAAAACACCATCCACGCCGGCACCGCCGTCAGCTCGATGCTCGGCAGATTCTGCCGATGTAGATAAACGTTCGCGCCAAAATTGATCCCGCGCCCGATCGCCCAACCCAGCACCACTCCGAAAACTCCGCCGATCAGCCCCATGCAGCCGGCCTCCGTGAAGAACAGCTTCTTCACGTCGCCATCGGAAGCCCCCAGCGCCTTCAAAATCCCAATCTCCCGCCGCCGCTCCAGAATTGCCATCACCAGCGTGTTCACAATACCCAGCGACGCCACGACGAGCGCCAGCCCCCCAAACGATCCGAACAGCGTGTCGAACACGCGAAAGATCAACGTAAGGTTTTTAGACGCATCCAGCAGCGAAAAAGCGCCGAACCCCCGCGTCTTGATGTTCTCCTCCACCGCTTCTACTTCCGCCGGGTCATCCACTTTCACCGTCAGACTGGCATAATTCGGCTTCCCCCCGTTTCCTCCCAGCACGGATCGCAAATCGTTCGTCTGCGCCGCCTGCAGCTTTTCCGCCACGGCAAGCGGGATCATCATCCGCACCTGGCCGAATCCGCCTGCACCGGTTGCGGGCTCCGTATCGATGATGCCCACGATGCGCAGTTTGTCCTCCTGCGGCACCACCGAAAATCCGCCCGAAATTCCCCCGTCTGCCGACGCCGGCAGCGCCTGCCTCTCCGCGTAATTCACCGTCACTTCTTTCCCGATCAGCGAATTCGGATCACTCGAAAGCTGCTTGGCCAGCTCGATCTGCAGGATCGCTTCCTGCGCATCCGGCCCGGAAAAGAACGACCCTTCTATCCCGTCATATGCGCCGCTCCCTTTGCTCGATTGCGGCACTCCTGCGATCACCGTGGGATACGTGCTATCGCCGTACTTGATTCCTGTCGGGAACCGTACCTCCGGGTAAACCTCGGTTACTCCCGGAATCTGCTCGAGTTCCCTTAGCGCCTCGTCGTCAAGCGGCCGCGGCGGCACGGACGTGTTCACATCCTCTCCGCCGCGCATCCGCCCGAATCCCCCGCGGCCATTCTCCCGCGGCATCACGATCACTGCATTGAATAGCCCCGAATTCGTCAGCCGCTTGTTCGCCAGTTCCTGCAGTCCCACGCCGAGCGACAAAATCGCCACCAGCGACGCCACGCCTACGCCGATTCCCAGCGTCGTCAGCGAATTGCGTAAAACGGCCTCGCGCAAATTCCGTCCCGCCAGCTCCGTCAAATCCCGCATTTTCATGGCCGTACCCCGTCGCTCACCACTTTCCCGTCTTTCATCACAATCGACCTGCGCGCGTATTTCTCCGCGCGCTGCTGCTCATGCGTTACCATCAGTATCGTCACTCCGGACTGATTGATCTCCGTCAAGAGCGCCATGATTTCGTCGCCGGTCTTGCTGTCCAGATTTCCCGTAGGTTCATCCGCCAATAGAATCGTCGGCTTGTTCACCAGCGCGCGCGCCAGCGCTACTCGCTGCTGCTCGCCGCCGGAGAGTTCGGTCGGACGGTGGTTGGCACGCTCGGCAAGATGCACGCGCTTGATCGCTTCCATCACCCGCGCCCCGCGTTCCGCGCGATCCACTTCCGCCAGCCTCAGCGGCAGCTCGACGTTCTCTGCCAATGTCATCCGCGGCAGCAGATTGAATGCCTGAAAAACCATCCCGATCGTATGGCTGCGATGTTTCGCCAGCTCCGCTGAATCCATCTCTGCCAGATTTTTTCCGTGCGCGTAGATCGCGCCCGCCGTAGGCCGGTCCAGACCCGCGATCAGATTCATCATCGTCGATTTACCCGAGCCCGAACTTCCCAGCAGCGCCACGAATTCGCCGGGCTGCACGCCAATCGAAACGTCGTCGACGGCGCGCACAATCGTCTCGCCCATGCGGTAATGCTTCGCCACATGCTCGGCGCGCACCGCCGCCCCGTTATTTGCGTCCATCATGTTCTCCTCAGTGTACTACGCGCGGCGAATCTCCAAAGTTGCGCTCCGATTAGGAAGGAAAAAAAAGAGGAGAGAACAGGCAGGTCGGCACAGCGAGGCATTCTGCAAGACGAGTTACGAAGCAGCTGCTTGATCCAGCATCCAGAGGAGGGTTCCGGCCGGCTTGACGCGCGCCGCGGGATATTGGCTCACGCCGGTATCCGGCTCCGCTGCAATCGCTCGCACGATTTCTCGCTTCGATTCGCCCGCCACTAGAAAATACGTGTTCCGCGCTTGATTGATCACAGGATATGTCATCGTCAGCCGGCGCGGTGGCGTCGCGGGCACTGTCACCGGCAGCACCCAGGCCTCTTGTTCATCGAGCGCCGGACTATTTGGAAAAAGCGAAGCGGTGTGCCCCTCGCCGCCAAGCCCAAGAAGCTGCACATCAAATTCCGGCGGATCGGTCCCGAAAAAATTTCGCATTTCCGCCGCATAGGCACGCGCCGCAACCGAAGGGTCCGCATCCTCGGTGGGCATCGGATGAATATTCAATGGGACATTTGCGCCTAATTTGTCAAAGAGCAGCGTCTTCGCCACGCCGTAATTGCTGAGCGGGTCCGTGTGCGCCACGTAACGGTCATCGCCCCAGAAAAAGTGCACGCGCTCCCACGGATACGCCGCCCGGTACTTTTCCTGCGCCCATAAAATGAACATCCTCTCGGGGGTGTGCCCTCCGGAGAGCGAAATCGCGCACCGGCCATGGCTCGCAACCGCCTGATTTGTGATGCGCACCACTTCGTCGAGCGCCGCCAGGCTCAGCGCGTCAATGTCCGGAAACACCCGTTTCTGCATCTTCATGGCGCCACACCACTCACCAGCTCCCCACTCACGCCTTTTCCGTCTTAAACGCGTGCCCGCCGAACTCGTGCCGCATCATCGCCAGCAGCTTATTCGCAAATGGCTCCGGGTCCTGCGAACGGAACCGCATATCGAGCGCGCCCGAAATCACCGGCAGCGCCACGCCCAAGTCGACTCCCTCGATCACAGTCCAGCGTCCCTCGCCCGAATCGGTCACATAAGCGCCGATGCCCTCGAGCTTCGGATTGTGCGTCAGCGCGTCCACCGTCAGATCCAGCAGCCACGAACGGATCACGCTTCCGTATTGCCATATCTTCGATACCTGCAGCAGGTCCAGATTGAAATCCTTCTTGTGCCCAAGCAGGTCGAGACCCTCCGCATACGCCTCCATGATTCCGTACTCGATCCCGTTGTGTACCATCTTCACGAAATGCCCTGCGCCCGCCGGACCCACGCGGCCCCAACCCTGATCTTTTCCCGGCGCCAGCGCCTCAAAAATCGGCGAGAGCCGCTTCACCGCGTCCGCGTCGCCGCCAACCATCATGCTGTACCCTTCGCTTATCCCCCAGACGCCGCCGCTCGTCCCGCAATCCACGAAATTGATGTTCTTCGGCTTCAACGCCGCTGCCCGCCGCACCGAATCCTTGTAATACGAATTTCCGCCGTCGATGATGGTATCGCCCGCCGCCAAATGCGGCAGCAGCAAATCGATCGTATCATCCACCGGCTTTCCCGCCGGCACCATCAGCCACACGGCGCGCGGCGCCTTCAATTCCGCAATCATCTTCTCCAGCGTATTCGCACCCACCACCCCCTTTTCTCCGATTCTCTGCACGACCGCCGCGTCGCGGTCGTATCCCACCACGCGATGCCCCGCGCGCGTCAACCGCTCGCTCATGAATCCGCCCATCTTCCCCAATCCAATCATTCCCAGTTCCATAAGTCTCTCCCGTCTTCAGATTCGCACTGAACCGGCGTCACATTCCGTCCGCCGTAACTCCTAAATTCGCCAAATCATTTCGCAACTGCCCAACGCTCTTGAATTGTATTGTCCGCATGCCCTGCTCGCGAGCGCATTCCAGGTTCAGGCTGCGGTCGTCGATCATCACGCATTCCTCCGGCTCGCATTGCGTGATCCGCAGCGCCTGTTGGTAAATCTCGGCGGAAGGTTTGCGCATGGCCAGATAGCACGAACTGAAAAAAGCTTCGAAATAGTCGCGCAGATGAAACTTGTGGACGCGATACTCGTTGAGTTCGAGCGATTCGTTGTTGAGTGACGCCATCGCGTAGCGCCGCGTGCGTGCCAGTTTCCCGATGAATTCCAGCGACTCGGGCATGGGTTGCGATTGGTCAAACATGAACTGCTTGAATTCATCTGCCGAAAACGGCCGGTCCCGATAAAAGACCGTCCGCCGAAGATACTCGTCGAGCGACGCCTTGCCCTCCTCGAAATCGTTCAGCATCAACTCGTGACGGTCTTCGAAGTCGATCGGGTCCAGGTGAAACTGCTCGACTGCCTTCTCCCGCGAATCGCGGTCCCAGCCATTCGTCAAAATCACGCCGCCGTTGTCCCAGAAAAGCGTCGTTATCTTCGCGGTCACTTCGGGCATCGCATCCTCGACTGCCGTTCGGCACAGCGGCAGCCGGTGCGAATCTGCAATTTCGCACATCCGACTTTGTCCGCGCCCGCCCGAGCGGGCCTCTATTATTCCCCATCTCCGCGGACCGACAGAAGCACATTGTTTACCCCCGCCGGGGTTCGCATTGTTCGCAACGGCTATCTATCCCGTCGCCGGATGTACCACCTGTAACAACTCATCCACCTCAGCCCGCTCCAGCGTTTCCTTGCCTAAGGTTCCACAGCCTCCTCCGTCCATTTACGGCCGGACGGGCGGTAATTCCGGAACCGATCCAGCAGCACTTCCAGATCGTCTTCGATCGCCAGCATCGAGGCGAACGTCGGCTTGGTGAAGCCTTCCGCCACCGTGTGATCGATCATGGTTCGCACCGGACTGAAATAATTGTTCACATTCAACATCCCGCACGGCTTTTTGTGAATCCCGAGCTGCGACCATGTCCACTGCTCGAAAATCTCCTCCAGCGTGCCTGCGCCGCCGGGCAGCGCCAGAAAAGCATCTGCCAAATCGGCCATCAGCTTCTTGCGTTCGTGCATGGACTCGACCACGCGAAGATCGGAAAGGCCCGCATGAACGACTTCCGTTTTAAAGAGAGCGCGTGGAATCACGCCCACCACTTCCCCGCCCGCCGCGAGCACGGAATCGGCGACCACGCCCATTAGGCCCACTTTGCCGCCACCGTAGATCACCCGCAGGCGCTCGCGCGCAAGAATCTGGCCCACCGAAAACGCCGCTTCTTCGTAAATCTTGTTTGCACCAAGACTCGAACCGCAAAACACCGCAATCGATTTCATATGGACAAGTCTATTCTAACAAGCCAAAGCGCAGTGGCGACCACGCTAGGTCAAAATTGCGGTTTGCTTTTGTAGCGGCAGTGCCCTGGGAGCGTCAGTCTTCGTACGGGCGCCTTTGCATTTGGTGTTGAACTGCCTTGTGAATGCCGGCCGGCGAACCCTGAATCACCGAAGTGTTGCGGACGTTTCTCGCCCGTGTGTTTATCCATCTCTCACGAAATCATCCGAATCCGAATATTCCGGAACGAAATTCTGGTCCCGGCCGGGCCCGCGTACTGCAGCCCGATTAGCCCCTTCGACTTCGCCTTGCTTGCATCATCGTCCACAAGAATCGCCATCACGTGGCCGTTGATGATCCCGATCGTCGTATCCCCGTGCGCGATCAGATCCACCTGATTCCAATCATCGTGTTTGTAATATCCGCCCAGCTCCAGACGGTCGCCTAATTCCGCAATCAGGCGCGGATTCTTCCCTTCCTCGGTGCGAACCATCTGCCCCCGGTACGCAATGATTCCGCGGCCCGCGCCTTCGGCAATCTGTCCCACCCACGTGCTGTTTAGGTTGAAATCGAACTGGTAACCGCCGAGGTTCCATTTTGCCTCACGCGGATCGGGCGGTGGTGCGCCGGCGCGCCCGGGATTCAGCGGCGCAATGAAGCTGCGGTATTGAATTCCGCTATCGGCGCTCGGGCCTTCCAGTTTGATTTCGAGCTTCAATTCGAAATCGGCCGGTTCTCCGCCCTGCCATACAAGAAACGTTCCGCGAAATGGCGCAGCGGCTGTGCCCGGCGGAGGAGCGGGGCGCTCGCCAACTATCGCTCCATCAACAACTTTCCAGATATCCGGATTGCCGTCCCAGCCGTTCAGGGTCGCGCCGTCGAACATTTCCGCGTAGCCCGTCCGACCGTCGAAGTCGATTGGGTCGGGCTCGCGAAAGTTTCCGCGCCCCCGCCCGCGGCCTGCGGCAGCGCTTGCCTGTGGTGTGGGCGCTGATTGGTCCGGCTGCTGAGCTGCTGCCGGCTTGGCTCGCATTAACGCGGCCGCAGTAACGATCCACAAAATCGCGGCAATGCCTGGAACCCAGAAAATTGTGCGGCGCGGTTGTGCGCGCATTTTTCCCTCCGGCCCTTTTCCTCTTTGCGCGGCGCAAGACGCGCATCATCGCCTGTACGGCGAGCGCGGCGAAATTATCATGCGCGCGAACCATTCGCAATCGTGTGTGCGGAGCGAAAATCAGAAAGAAAAAGAGAGGAAAGAAGGCGAGCCGCGCTGCCTCCTATGCAGCAGCGCGGCCTGCCTGAAGAAATCAGCGGTGTCCGCCTGCTGATGCTGCCGCCACAGAGCCGCTCGAACGCGCACCACCAGACGGGCTCCCAGTCGAGACCGGCCCCGGCGCCGATGCGGCCGCCGGCGCATTCGCCGATGCGGGGCTCCCGAAGGCGCTGGGCGCACCCCCAGACGCCGCCGGCGAAATCCCGCCGTGTTCGTCGATAGAGCCCGAGGGAACTCCGGCCGAACCATGCGCCATCATGACCGGAACGTGCGCTTCGTCTGCGCCTCGCATGCTCGCTTCGCCCCGAGGACCGCTCATCGCCGTCGGCTCTGGGCCGCGATATCTCGAATCGATCGAAACCTCGCCGTCCCGAGCGACCACTGTCGGCACCACGCCCCCCATCGTGCGCCCCAATTGCGCGTGAATAGGTTGCGGTCCCGAGAAAAAGCCGTGATGCCCCACAAAAGCGTCCACGTTAACCTGCCGACCCATCACAACGCTCGTTGGCGCAACGTGCATCATCGCCGGGGAAGCGTCTCCGCGCACCCCAGTTCGCACGGCACTCACGGGAGGCCCAATCACGCTAACCGACCTCGCACCCGCGCGCTCGAGTTGCGGCGGCTCCATCCGCGTCAGGCTCGCCTTCGTCACTCCCACGGGGTGTATGATCACCGGGCTGCCAGGGCGCAACGGAGTGCCCTGCTCGATTGTTCCCGGCGCCACCGCGGTCAAGCATCCGGGCGTGCTGATTGCGCACGCGCCGCCGCCATTGCCAAGCGGCATCCAGCCTACCCAGCCGGGACCGTTGTACCAATTCACCAGAGCCGGGCTCCACGCATCGAGCGGACCGGGCATCCAAAACCACCCCATCGACGCGTCGTAATCCCAGAACCCATTGTGAAATGGCAACCATCCCCACGGCTCGGCAGAAATCCAGGTGAAACCCCATCCAGGGTAATAGCCCCACATTCCGGCCGAATACGGCGACCAGCCGGCAGGCTCGTAAGGCGCCCAGCCATACCCGTAGCCTGGGAAAAAGCTCCAGGCACCGTAAGTATCGAGATCGGACCAGCCGAACATAGGATGGTTCAGCGAAAGAGACTCGTCATCGGTCGCCAACACCGCCTGTTCGTCTCTTGCTTGGCTCCACTTATCCCATTCGTCCTTCTGAATGCCGGTCGAGGTGTTGAACGCCACAGCAGCGTTGGGATCGTACGTGAGAACTCGATTCTTGCCCACTTCCTCGGTCTTGCCGTCATGGGCGGCTTCCACTTGTCCGTCGAACACTTCCACGCGCAAGGAATCGCCCGTGAAATTCGTCCGGAACTCCGTCTTGCCATGGGTTGTGAAACTCACGCCCGAGGCATCGACTTCATACTGATCGTGGTGCTCCGGCACGAAGTGAAACGTTGCGTACCCTTTCGAAAGGTCGAGTTTGTTGATCCGGTCGCCCTGCTGCGTCAGCGCCAGTTCCGTAAAATCGATCTCCGAATTCTGGCCCAGGCGCGCGGTCGACCCGTTCTCGAATTCAACCTCGGCGAAGCTGTTTGCCGACGTGGCCACCGAAAAACCCTCTTCAATAGGCGTGTTCACGCTGCCCGCGCTCCACTCGCTCTCGCCGGACCGTCGAATCGCAACCTCGCCCTGAACGAAACTCAAGCGCACAATGCGGACGTGCAGTAAGGACATTGCCCCTGTCGACGGCCCTGTATCCGCTCGGAGCGAAACCGGCAGAATCAGAGCCACCAGGAAAATCATCGCGAACCATCGCAGATTTTTCATAAAGCACCTCGCGATACCGAACATCTCAAAGGAAAAAGAAGAGGCGGGAATGAGCCCGCCCGGCGATTCGGCGTGAAAAATTGCTGATCCCGAATCCTCGATGGCGTGGCTTCCATGCATTTAACCCCGGCTCGACTAACCATACACCTCGCACGCGCTCGATACAATGATGCGATCGGCGCAGCCAGGATTAACCAGGCGCTAAGCTAGTGTCCTGTAACATTGGTTCATGACATAAGTTCCGTGGCGTGGGCATCCGCCGTGCGCTGGGCGAAGCGGGCGATGCTGGCCAGGATTTCCTCGGCGCTTTTGGTCCACGCAAAAGGTTTTGCCTCGGCATTGTGCG
>DATJOL010000047.1:0-25727 GCA_035507075.1 Candidatus Aquilonibacter sp.
ATCGTTAAAACGATCGTTGCCGGGGCAGGCGTCGCGCTTAAGCTCGCGAACCGCTTCGTCTACGCCAAGCTGGGCAATGCGACCGTCCTGAAAAAGGAGGAGCGAACCGTCTTCTTGCAGGGTGAACCCGCCGGTCACGCGGGTGCGGGCAAGCACATCGTACCCGGTTTGTGAGGGGTCGTAACCGTAGATCGCTCCGTTCGGAATGTCGACGAAAAGCAGCAGGTTGCGGCGCCCGCACCAGAGCGGATTTTCGCCTGTGTGGCAGTTGAGCGGGGCGACTAATTCTGCGCGCACTTCTTCCATGAGCCACCTTCCCGGCGCTCTATGGTAATGGAGCTTTGCAGATAACAGCCCGAATAATCGCGAGAGCCGCTGCCGAACCCGGGAGCGGATGCTTGCTCTGGCGGAGAGGGGGGGATTCGAACCCCCGTCACCCTTTTGGGGTGAAACTGCTTAGCAGGCAGCCCTGTTCGGCCACTCCAGCACCTCTCCGCAGCTGCCAAGACTTTTACTGTAGCATGGTTGCGGCCGTTTCACTGGGGGCCGGCGGAAGTTGCCCTTGCTCGCTGTGCCCAATTTTGTGCCCACCCAGCCGCGCGGTTGCTTGCAATACGCTGTCTTCGCTCGGGTGAACGTAGCGGCTTGAGATTCCGACCGAACGGTGACCAGCGATCCGGGCCAACGTCCAAGCGTCACAGCCAGACTCGCCAAGTCGCGTTAGAAACGTGTGTCGAAGCGAGTATAGAACAAACGGGCGGACTTTACTTTCGCTGAGAGCCTTGAGGTGCTGGCCGTAAATGCTATTTGGCTCCACGTGGCCGCTAAATCGGCTGATGGCTGATGCAGGCCGCAGAAGCTTCGACGCGATAGTTGTGTGGAAATTTGATCGCTTTGCCCGTTCGGCCAGTCACCTGTTGCGCGCGCTCGAAACCTTCAGTGCTGTCGGTATCTCGCTTGTAAGCTTGAGCGAACAGATGGACACCACGACACCGGCCGGCAAGATGGTCTTCACGGTCTTGGGCGCCGTGGCCGAGCTGGAGCGTAGCTTGATAGTGGAACGATGGGCCATGTTTCCTGTTCCTGACCGGCTGCGCACCCTGCGTTAGCGCACAGTTTTCTGATCGCCGTTGGAATTGGCAGTCAGGAGATCGGAGCTGAGAAGCTCTAGCCCGCGACTCCAATTGTGATTTGGAGCCGATATCGCCGCAGCGTTTTTGGTACAGGTTTCAGCTGTAAGCCTCTAGAAGAGGGTGGCGCAGTAATTTCGAGCGGCAAAAACAACTGCTCTGAACGTTCGCGTTCACTCTTCTTTCGCTTTCCCGAGATTGCCTTCGCGATGTCGACGTCGCCGTACGCCACGGACACGCCGTAAAGAGCATATGCGAATGCGATCGTTCGGATGCTCGGAGTTCCGCCGGCTAGCTGCTTCTGTAGTCCGGCCGCCGTGACCCCCAGCTTTTTGGCTATCTCGGCCAAAGATTTACCTCGGTCCTGCTCAAGCGAAACGTGAGGTTGCAGGGCCATGGAAAACTTTTCGGCAAATTTCCGATCTTCCGAAGTCCTTTTCATTTGCCCTCAGATCACAAAAACGATGAAATCGTAGTAAAACTTAAGTTATAATACAACTTAAGTTTTAGTCGGCAGGAGAAGCGAATGTTTGTGTTCAAAAGGCTAAGCAGCAAATCGGTTGGGATCGGGCGCAGACTGCTTTTCCACAGGAATGGTCTTTTCAACAGCTTCCATCTGCTGCCTAGGCACCGCACTTCGGTTTATCGTGGCTCCGCATGTGCGTTAAAGCACTGAGGAGGAGGAGGCTCATTCAATGAGTGACTCATTGCCAAGGATCGGTTCGGCGCTTCTCGTGATGGATCGCTCCAATCGCATTCTGTTGGGAAAGAGAAACAAGGATCCCCAAAGAGGCTACTGGGTCATACCGGGTGGCAAGATCCACGCGTTCGAGGGCATCGCCGAGGCAGCGGCTCGCGAACTCCAGGAAGAGACCGGACTCGCAGTCGAAGTGGGAAACCAATTTAGAGTCTATGAAATTGTTAACCCACCTAACGAGCATCGAATCGTGATCTATAGTTGGGCCAAGGCGAGGGAAGGTGCTCCTAGAGCCTCCGACGATCTCTCACAAGTAAAATTCTTTGAACCGCAGGAACTGGGAGATCTAAAAGTGTCGCCATTGGTGCGAAGAGTCCTTGAGGATGCAGGCCTGCTACGGGTGCAAGAGCTGGCTGCCGCTCAGCACAGCTGAAGTTCTTTTTTTCGCACGCCATTTTCGAGGCTTGTGCAAGCGATTACCAGACAAACATTTCACGCCGCAGGCAAAATCATCTAGAATTCCAGCCGCGTCTAAATTCTTTAGCTGCAGTTAGCGGGAGGCGCCTTGATTTCTTGGCGGGGCCGCTGGGAAAAAACCCTTACCTGGTTTCGCATGCACAGCCAAGTTGCAGGTTTTGTGTTGGGTCTCGTAATTGCGGGGGTTGCCGCCTCGCTATGGTATCGCAAGATGCTCGGCGAGATTTGGGGATCTTTCCTCGTGGGCGTCGGCGCGGCAATTATCGCGGCTGCTGTGTTTGCTTACCTTTCACCTTTCAATGAACCCGCTTTCAGAAGATTCCTGTCGCTCAGCATCGACTACTTTTGGCCATCGCGGGAGGCCATTGAGGAGAATTACTGGGTCGATCACCTACACAATGCAACGGAGAAATGCTTCCTATTGGGGATAGCTCATGGAGGGTGGTGTCGAGACCGAAGATTCGCGCCGACCCTCAGCGAACGTCTTGATCATGGACTGTTATTCAAGATGTTTTTCCTCAATCCGGAATCGTCCGCTGCAGCACTCAGAGCGGACGAGGAAAAGAAACAGCCAAATGGTAGAGACACAAGAGAGCAAATTAGAAATTCGATTAAAATTATGTGGGAGCTCCGCGGAACTCTCGAAGCGGGACCAAGAGCTCGCGTTTTCCTGTACGTCTATACGGCGACGCCGAGTTGCGGACTGACTTGGATTGACCAGACGATGCTCGTGACTCACTACCTTGCTGGTCTCCCCGACGTGACATCGCCGGCTCTCTTGCTCAGCCCGCCAGAAGGCGGTATTGAAGGAAGCTTATACAATACATATGCGAAGAATTTGGAAAAGATCGAAAATGAGAGCATCCTCATAACCAACGAAAATGTTCATCGGTTCTTACCAGAAGCACACGACGAACCACAGCGCAAATCAGGTGGCGCATAATCACGCCTTCGATAAGAGAATCGAAGACCTTCACGGGAGCAAAGCGGCAAATGTCCACGACAGAATGCGATTTCTGCAACGAGTTCTCGGGAAACTCAGAGAACACCTTCGGCAGGATTTATGACGGCCGGCCTGAGAGTCGCGTCATTTTTCAAACGCCGCAGATGGTCGTGGTTCCATCTTTAGGACAGATTGTTGAAGGTTATTTACTGCTAGTTCCCCGGTCGCACTTTAAAGCAATCGGCGATCTGCCGAAAGCGTTTCTAGATGAATTCGCTTGCATTTCCGCCCGCGTCGGAGAAGTTCTTGAACGAGCTTATGGACCATACATCCTCTTCGAACATGGAACGCGGTCGGAGAACGCGGGAGGATGCGGTATCTACCACGCGCATCTTCATGTCGCGCCGATCGCAAGCATTCCAGATCCAGTCAGCACGCTCAAGGCGAAGTTCCCGTACCAAGAATTCGACGATTTGCGTGAGATTGGGGACCGGGGCACAGGTTTACCGAGCTACCTTCTGTACAAAGATCGGACGGGGAGGCTCTATCTTTTCGATACGGGCCCGCTCTCTTCCCAATACATGCGTAAACTACTAGCAGATGCGCTTAATAACAAAGGCTGGGATTGGCGGACCGCGGGAAGAGAGGAACGATTACTGGCTACCCTGGAACGACTCGCCGCCCAATTCGACCCGCTTGTCCAAGCTCCTTAAGATCATTTTGAACAATGCCCTTCAGTACTTCACTTCTCATTGAGACCCCAAAAGTCACTCGGCATAACGTCGTCAATTTTCTTGATGCCCTTCAGGGCTGTTGGAAATGTAGCAGTCTTATCTGGATGGAAGCGAATGCTTTCCCGGTGCTACCGGGACTGATTCTTAAGGGCTGGGCGCGGGAAGCGGAAATTTCAGTGCCTCGATTCTGCCGAGAAAGGAACTTCCGCGACCTCCTGCTGAGGATCGAGAAGCCAGGGCAAAGATGGATCCGGCGAAGAGGCGGCTACACGATACCGTTGGCGGGCGTTCATACCGCCGTCGAGTCGCTGGCCCGTGAGGGGATCTTGGCGCAGTTGTTGGAACCGGTAAGTCCGTACATGGATTTTTATAGCCTTGCTTCGGTGGGTGAGTTAGCAACAGGGAAAATCGATGTTGAGGTAGTTGGACCAGGATTCGACGCGAGCGACATCCTGAGAGGTGATGTCACACCTCACGAGCGGTTCGAAATCTTCGGAGGGACCGAGCCAAACCGATTCGGAAAGTACTCTGGCCGTCAAATGAGGCAGTCACTTCTGATTGACGGCAAAGCGTACCAAGCGTCCGCTCGCCGGAGACTAGCAAAGGTTGGTGCTCGACTAAGGAACGCCCCCTTTCCGGAAATAGAGCTACGCACAAGCGAAGGGGCGGCCGATTCAGAACAATTGGTGAAGGAAGGAGTCAAATATCTTGAGAGATCGGGGCAAACCCTTTTGCTCGATCACCTCAAGGAATACGAACCAATCCCTCAATCACTCCTCGAAGAGTTCCTGGACCACGTGACTCGGCTATTCCGTGCGGCAATAGAAGCGAACGTAACCTGGAAGGCATTATCAGCCGCAGGCAGCTTCCTGGGCCCCGAAAGTCGCCTGGTAATGTGGGATTTTTTTCCTCCGGGAAATCACGAAACTACATTTCTCTCGGCAATGAAGGCACCATCCTCCTGAGGCGAGTTAGCCGGGAAGACCAGGGTCAACCGGATAGCAGAGGAGAGTTGCGTGGCTGTGCCCAATTTTGTGCCCACCACCAAGCCCTACTGATTGCTACTGAGAGTAGGCGAAAGCCATTAAGCGAAAATGAATCTAATGCTTATAGCATTCAATAGCAGTTGATAGCATCCAGCGTAACTTATTGATTCTTCGTCCGATAAGACTTAGCAGGCAGCCCTGTTCGGCCACTCCAGCACCTCTCCGCAGCGAAGATCTTTACTTTAGCACAGTTGCCGCGAGTGAACGGCAGGGCCCCGGAGCTAGGTAGTGGTGTCATTTGGCAACGAAACGGCCGACGTCCCACACCCTGGGTGGCAAATGACACCACTACGCGGGGCTGCGTTTGCGCGTTGCGGACGGCATCAGATTTCTAAATCGTCTCTATCACTTTCTCGGCGTTGACAGTTGTTTTCCGCGTCGCGTAACGTCGAGTTGCGCGGCTCCCGCTCGTCACGCTCCGGTTCTCTGGCTGCGCAATGGCAGAGTTCACGCAGGTTGACCGGATTGCCGAAACCGGTTGCAGGTTCCTCAGGCGCCCCGCGCTGCCGGCAACAGGCGAGGGGCTCAATACATGTCCGACGAAGAGGCGGCACTGCATTCCTATAGGCTTGGCGGTCAACGGATGCTCTCCGGCGGCGCATCGGAGGGGTCGCGTGAAGACGCCCGCGACATTCGCGAACTCACATCTCTTCTCGAAATCAGCAAGACGCTTACGGGCAACCCGAACAAAGACGGCCTTCGCCGGGTGCTGGAGATCCTGGACCGCTATCACGGCGTGTTTCGAAGCCTGATTACGCGGCTTCGCGAGGGTACGAACCAGATCCATATCGAAGCGTCGCTGGGCCTGAGCACGCAGGGCAGGCGTGTCCATTATTTGATTGGTGAGGGAGTGACCGGCCGCGTGGTGCAGACCGGCAAGTCCGTGGTGATTCCGGAGATCAGCCGCGAACCTTTGTTTCTCAATCGCGCGGGGCAGAGGCATTACACGCCCTCGCAGGAAATCACAGTGATTTGTGCGCCGATTCTGGTAAATCGCAAACCGGTCGGGACCCTGAATGTAGACCTGCGGTTCCAGAAAGACCGCGATTACGAGCACGCTACGACGTTTTTTTGCCTGGTGGCGTCAATGATTGCGACCGCCCTGAAGATCAACGACCTGGTCGCTGCGGAACAGAATCGATTGCTGGAGGAGAACGTCTACCTTCGCGAGGAGTTGCGCGAGCGCTACGATTTTTCCAATCTGATCGGAAATAGCGGCCCGATTCGCCGCGTCTACGAGCAGGTGTCGCAGGTGGCTGCCACGAACACGACGGTGATGCTCCGCGGCGAGTCTGGAACAGGCAAGGAACTCATCGCGCACGCCATTCACTACAATTCCGGGCGCAAGAACAACCCCTTTGTGAAGGTGAATTGCGCGGCGCTGCCCGAAACGCTGATCGAATCAGAATTGTTTGGGTATGAGAAGGGTGCGTTCACCGGCGCATTTTCGCAGAAAAAGGGCAGGTTCGAGCTTGCCGAAGGAGGAACACTATTCCTCGATGAGATCGGCGACCTGAACGCCTCGACGGCGGTGAAGCTTCTGCGAGTCCTGCAGGAAAGAGAATTCGACCGGCTGGGAGGCACGCGGCCGATCAAGGCAGACGTGCGGCTGATTGTTGCGACAAACAAGGACCTGGAGAAGGCGATCGCGGAGGGCGCGTTCCGTGAAGACCTTTATTACCGGCTGAACGTCTTCGCCATTTTTCTGCCGCCCTTGCGCGAGCGCAAGTCAGACATTCTGCTGCTTGCGGAGCACTTCCTCGAGAAGTACTCGAACCAGCACGGCAAGAGCATCAAGCGCGTCTCGACGCCCGCCATCGACATGCTGATGAGTTACCACTGGCCGGGAAATATTCGGGAATTGGAGAATACGATCGAGCGAGCGGTACTCGTATGCGAAGGGGGCGTGATCCACGGCCACCATCTGCCGCCGACGTTGCAAACGGCGGAGTCTTCCGGCACCGGCGTGAATCTTTCGTTTCGCGAGGCAGTCGATGCTTACGAGAAGGACCTGATTCAGGACACCCTGAAAACGACGCGCGGCAACCGGACGAAGGCGGCCATGCTCTTGAAGACAACCAATCGCGTGATCAATTACAAAATCAAGCGGCTGAAGATAGACTGCAATCGTTTCCGCGGCTGACCTTCAATCGGAAGCTACGGGGACGCGCAATCGTTCCGCGCGCTCGCGGAGCTCATCGACCCACGAAACCGCCAATTTCGGCACCTCCGCGAGTTCGAGAGTGAGCGACGCATCGGTCCGGTGAAAGTGCATGATCCGATTCGCTCTGGCGACGGTCCAATCCGGGTTGCAACGCTCGACGAGCTCGACGGGCAGGCCGGAATCGATCCAGCCCTCCTGCAGAACCCGGAAATACCAACCAGTGCGCCCATTGCGAACGACCAAGGCGACAAGTTCGTGCATGCGCCAGCGGCGAGCAAGCTTCCAACAGGGCTGGCGCGGCTGACTCAACTGGAATATCGCGGACCCGATGCGAAAAACATCACCGATGCAGACGCACTCTTCGCTCAAACCGGCAATTGTGAGGTTTTCGCCGAATGCGCCGTGCGGCATCTGGGGCAAAGCCAGACTCTCGCGCCATTGCGGATAGTGGTCGGCGCCGTAGGCCAGAACGGCTTTATCGGGTCCGCCATGATGTTTCAGGTCAGCTTGGCCGTCGCCTTGAATATTTGTCGTGGCGACGAATACCTTTCCTTCCAGCGGCTTTTTGTAGAAGCCTGTGGTCCACGGCTGATCGTGCGGATCGCTGGCTTCTTCGGAACCATAGCTCGCCGGCGCGCCGACTTGAATAGAAGCCAGCGAGGCAGTCTTGAATTCTAGCGTGTCCATCAGTTAAGAATTGTTACTGGGTCGCCTACGCTCAGCCTTCCCGTCTGAACGACTGACGCATAGACCCCGACGCGCGCCTGGTTGTACTTAGCCGCCGTTTTCAGAATCGCGGGGTCTTTCGGCAGATCACCCTGCGCGAGCGTCGTCATCACGCAGCGCGGGCAGGGGCCGGTGACGTGGATGCGAACATCTGGCCCGATGGAAAGTGTCTTGCCGACCCAATCGTTCTCGACAAAACCTCTCGAATCGCCGGTATCGACGATCAGGTTTGGACGAAAGCGGCGGGACTCAAAACGGCTTTGCGGATTGAGCTCGCCCAAGCACACGAGCGTGCTGGTCGTGAGCAAATGCAACGTACCCAAATCGAAAAACGTGCCTTCCGGAATTTTTTCGTCTGTGACCACGTTGCGATTTGACAGCTCTTCCATGTCCGGCCAGTATTCCTCGAGTTCCGGGTTCTGGGGCGGGGTCGAGAGCAGGGAAACGGAGCGGCCGAGAGTCGTGGACAGCTTCGGGGCGAAGTCCGGGCTTGAACTCAGGGCCGAGCTTCCGTCCGGAAGCGTGACGCGAACCGGAGGAACATCCGAGCCGGCCACGAACGGCTTCGTGAAGCAAGCGTGATAGGTGAAGATGTTGGGCCACTTTAGCGGGTTCTTGGCGCTCACAACCTTTCCGGTTTCTGCGTCGCAAAGAGCGTAGGCACGATCTCCCATAAGGCCGATGCGCGTCATCTGGACCGATTCAAGCGCTTCGCCCATCATGGACTTCACCGGATAGCGATGGATACTCGCCAGCGACCCTGAGCTGATCATGCGGATCCCTCGGTGAGATCGGAGACGGAAGGGATATGGGCTTCGGCGACGCGAGACTTCGCCGCGACGGCCTTTGTAACGGGCGTCATATCCGTAGTCTCTTCCAACACCCTCCGGATACCCTCGATTTCCGAATGGCTCCGGCTACGAAACGAAACTAACACAACTCCGCCGATGAGGTAAGCGACGAAGATGTATGGGAAGTAGTTCATCGGAAACGCGGGCACCGGATAAACGGTGCCGACAATGGGGACGATAAGGAGGGCGAGCGCGATTACAGCGATCGCAACGTGATGCGCCTTCAATTCGCCGATTTTTTTCAGATAGAACGGCGTCGCGAGCGAAATCAGCACGTAAGCGCCGCAGAATCCCATGGCACCGAAGAGGCCGGCGTCGTTGAACGCGTCAAAGGGCGCCATCTGCCAACCGTGCACGGCTGCGTAGGAGAGCAGAATAAAAGTGGTGGGAATCAGGAATTGCAGCGAGGCGAAAAGCGAAAGGGCCACGTGCGGGGTGAGGTTCTTTTTGTGAGACATTCCGAAAGAAATGGGGAAAAGGCCGTAACGGCCCATGGTCATCATCACGCGTGCCCCGGCATTGAGGCAGGAAAGCGCCAGTGCGAAGAAACTGATCATGGCGCCGATCGAGATGAGCGTTCCCATCCAGGGCACGTGCAGATTCGCGCTGAGGGTCGAGAGGGGCGCATCGAGCTGGTCGAGTGTGGGCTTATTGCTGGCGAGAGCGTGAGTTTCCACGTACGTGATAAAAACGAAGAACGCGCCTGTCAATAGCAGGCTGGCGATCACGGCGCGGGGAATTGTGCGGAGCGGCTGGCGTGCTTCCTCACCGAAGGCTGTCGCGCACTCGAAGCCGACAAGGCTGAAGATCGCAACGACGACGCCCAGCCCAATGTCCTTGAGTCCGTGGCCGACCGGATGCAACTGTGCCATGTCCGTTACGCCCGTTTTGCTGAGAGCGAGAAAGGCGAGGCCGAGGATCAGGGTGACGGATATCCCTTCAAATATGAGCATGAGGATCGTGGAAAACGTGATGTCTTTGTACGCGAGAAACAGCGCCGCGAGCACGCATATCGCGAAAAGGGTGACCGCAGGATGAGAGATGTATCCCGTCGCGCGCGTCATGTCGATGAGTTTAGTCGCAAAGTGCGTGAAGCCCGTGACTCCGGCGATCCCGATGAACATATATGCCCAAATGAGACACCAGCCGGAGAGCCCGCCTGCCTTTGGCCCTAAACCTTTGACGGTGTATTCATACATGCTCCCGGCCGAGGTATACCGCTTCGAGAACTGATTCAAGCTGATGGCGACAAAGAGAAGCATGATTGTGCCGAAGAGGTAGCAGAGCCAGCCCGCCGTTCCCGCAGTGCCGAACATCAGGGGAACGATGAGTGCGGCGGTCATGCTAGGAGAAATGAGCGCGATCGCCTGCGCGAGAACCTCCCAGAAGTTGAGTGCGTCGCGCTTCAATCGAGTGTGAGTCTTTTTGATAGCTTGCTCGTAGCCGATGCTCGTGTCGCTCATGGAATCTCCCGGGGTGAGGCGTTGACATCTGTTGGAACACTCCCACGGTTTCGCTAGCGCACGTGGAACACCAATTGCGGAATCCCTGTGAAATAAGCGTTTTAGGCCGGTTTGCGGGCTGACGCGGGCAAATTGACTTCGGCGGAACAATACATTTTTGTCGCCCGTGAGCAGGGTGTTTTACAAATTTGTCCCACCACGTTTCTCTGCGACATTTCCACGTGGCGAAGACTGATACATTTTTGTCACCTCAGAGGTTCGGCCATACAAAATTGTCACGTCGAAACAACCGATCTGCCCGTGCCATGGGCTGACGTTTTCACGTTGCTGTTAAGGGCTGACGGGATTAGCGAGCTAAAAAGTGCAGCCGAAGTCTTGTTGACACCGCCGGAGCCGAGGCCGTATCGTTCTTTTTCTTATGAAAATTCTCGTCATCGGCAGCGGGGGCCGCGAGCATGCAATCGTATGGCGGCTCTGTCAGTCGGAGTCGGTCGAAAAGATCTGGTGCGCACCGGGCAATGGGGGAATTTCGCAGGACGCCGAGTGCGTTCCTCTCGATCTGCAAAACCCTCGCGCCGCCGCTGAACTCGCGACCCACTTAGGCGCTGACCTGACCATAGTCGGCCCTGAGCTTCCGCTTGTGCTCGGCATTGCCGACGAATTTCAGCAGCGCGGCCTGAGGCTCCTAGGGCCCAGCTCGCAAGCTGCGCAGCTCGAGGGCAGCAAGATATTTTCCAAGCAGTTCATGCAGCGCCACTCGATCCCGACTGCGGGGGTTTACGGCTTCTGCGACAATCCGGCGGACGCGCACATGACGCTGGGTTCTGTCGAGTGGCCGCTCGTGATCAAAGCGGACGGTCTTTGCGCGGGGAAGGGTGTTCTGGTCACGTCATCCGCTGACGAAGCGGCTGATTTCCTCACCCTCCTTATGGAGCGCGGCGAATTCGGCGGAGCAGGAAGTCGCGTCCTTCTCGAGCAAGGCCTAACCGGCGAAGAACTCTCTTACATTATTTTGACCGATGGCAAGGACTTTATTCGGCTTGCTCCCACGCGCGATCACAAGCGTGCGTTTGACCGCGATGAAGGCCCCAATACCGGCGGGATGGGAGCGTATTCGGTCGACGATATTCTACCAACTTCGCTCGAGCGAAGAATCCGCAGCACGATCGTCGAGCCGACTCTAGCCGGGCTGCGCGAAGACGGCATTCCCTATCGAGGCTTCCTTTATTTTGGCCTGATGATCACGCCAGACGGCCCGAAAGTTCTCGAATATAATTGCCGTCTGGGCGACCCGGAAACCGAAGCGATTCTTCTTCGCGCCGATTTCGATTTTGGCGAGGCCTGTATGAACGCGGCGTCAGGCGGCCTGGCTGGCGCGAAAGGACGCTGGCTGCCGGGGGCCAGCGCCTGCGTTGTGATCGCTTCGAAGGGCTATCCCGGCAATCCGATCACAGGCGTCCGCATCGACGGCCTCGAAGAAGCCGCAAAGGTGGCGGGGGCCGTGATTCTTCACGCGGGAACCCGGCAAGATAAGGGCGTGTTTTACTCTACAGGTGGGAGGGTGCTGGCCGTGTGCGCGAAAGGCGCCACACTGGCGGACGCCTGTGCCACAGCCTACACGGCCACGACAAAAATCGATATACGCGGTGCGCATTACCGCACGGACATCGGCGCCGTCAAAGCCGCCAAGAGCCGCCGAGTCGCGGCTCACGCCGAAAATAGCTAAGGAGAATAGCAGAGTGCCATCGGACAACCGGCCGGTCGTAGTAGGAATTCTTATGGGTTCGGATTCAGACTATCCAATGATGAGCGAGGCGGCCAAGGCGCTGGAAAAATTCGGCATCGGCTACGAAATCGAAGTGGTTTCCGCGCATCGTACGCCGGCGCGCGCGCATGAATACGCCACCACGGCGGCCAGCCGAGGGCTGAAAATTCTGATCGCTGCGGCGGGCGCAGCCGCTCACCTGGCAGGAGTGATGGCGGCAAATACGACGCTTCCGGTGATCGGCGTCCCGATCGGTTCGAGCTCTCTCAACGGTCTCGACGCTTTGCTTTCCACTGTGCAAATGCCGGGCGGAATTCCCGTCGCTACCATGGCCATCGACAAAGCCGGCGCCGTGAATGCGGCAATATTCGCGGCGCAAATGCTCGCGCTCTCCGATCCCGAAATCGCCCGGAAAATTGTCAGCCACAAAGAGGATTTGGCTCGCGGCGTGGCCGAAAAGAACGCTCGTCTCCAGCAACAACTCACTCAGAAAAAGTGAAGGCCTCAGCGGGCTCGCGGCGGATGCGCCAACGAGGGAGCATCCGAATCACCGCTGGGCGGATTTGCGAGCGACGGCGCGCCGGGCGGCCGGTTGATCTTCCTGCTTTCCGGCGGCGGTCGCAGGATCCAGTCAAAACCGCTGTCTTCGCGGATTATCGCCATCGTCTGCGGCAGATTCGGCGGTGTGATCGCGTCCATTGCCGCGCGCAAAAACTGCGTCGCGTCCGTAGCGGATATCTTCATGCTGTCGCCGATCAGAAACTTGTTCGCGGTGTCCGCCATCGTCTGATCGCCCTGGATCAAGCCCTCAAGCCTCGGATCCTTTTGCTTCAGGAGATCGAGCAAGGGCGTCGGTGCGTTTTTCTGCGGGTAATCAAATTCCATCAGCGTATGCGGTTGCCCTTTTTCCGGCGGCCAGATTTGCAGGTATACCGGGCCATCGACGTTCGTCACCCAGTAGTCGCCCTGCTGCTGCTCCTGCTCGAGCGTATACGTCAGTGTCCATACCTCGGGGCCGTAGTCGGCCACGTAATCCGCCAGCACCAACTCGGCTACGGGATCGGTCTCCGGCCAATTCAGATTGCTGTGAATTTCCCCTGCCAGATCGCCGAGCCTTTGGCCTAACGGCTTGCCGATCCCCTCAATGTCAGTAGCCTCCGCATTCGCGACGCCTACTCCCAAACTGGGCGCCTCAGGTCCCACGGCGCTGCGCAATTGCGGCAACTCCTGATCGAGCAAGCCCAGATCCCGTTGCAGGGAAGGAGAAGTCCATTCATCGGCGCCCAAGAAGATTCCGGCACGTATGCTGGACATTGCGGTTGGAATTGGCGGGCGTGTGCCTTCTTCGATCGGATTCTCGGAGGTGCTGATGAGTATCGCATGCTTCACGACGGCGATCACCACGCGCCCGGCCGCTTGGTTCACCACAACTTCGTTTACGGGAGGGTTCGAGTCATCTTGCGCCACTACACGCAGCAGCGCGCAAACGCACAAGCACGCGACTATCATCGGAGCGATCGCCAGCCGCGCGGTGCTGCTCATGGCAGTCTCGAAGTTAGCACAAGTTCAGCTCATCGCGCATAAGGCGCACTTCCAGGAAAATTCTAGTAGAATAGGCCAAGCAAGTTTCATTCACTCATGGAAAGTGAGCAATGGGATTACTCCGCGCATTGAAACCCGGCGGCCTGAAATCCGCCGGAAGCATTCGTCACAAGGGCAAGCGGCTCAGCGACATCCTCGCAGCCCATGCGCTCTTTATCCGTGGCCGCGAAGGCGGGGAGCGTGCCGATCTTTCCGGCGCGAAACTCACGCATGCCGATTTGGCCAAAGCAAACCTGGCTTATGCCAACCTTCGCGGCGTCAATCTGGAAGGCGCTAGCCTGCGCGACGCGAAATTGGGCTCGGCTGATCTAGCCGATGCGAACCTTCGCAAAGCCGATCTGCGGCGCGCCGATCTTACAGAGACTACTTTTGACGGCGCCGACCTTACTGAAGCGCAATTGGGCGGCGCCGAGCTTTTTCGCGCTACACTCCGCAACGCAATTTTACGCCGCGCCGATTTTGGCGCCACGAATTTGCGCGCCGCTGATGTCCAGGGAGCCGATTTCGATGGCGCAAACATGCAAACCACCATCCTTCGCGAAACGAACCTCGACGGCGTCGACCTTTCCGGCGTCGATCTCTCAACGGCGATTTTGCCACGCGGCTATAAGGCTGGCGCCGCCACAAAAGCCGAATAGCGAAGTCCAATGCCCAATTTCCCCGGAATCCTTGTCGAAGATTTCAAATCAACAGGGTGGATCGGTCCTGGCCAGCATGAGGAACGCGCGCGTGCCTATTGCGATCTCCTCGAACGAGGCCAGATTCTCTTTTTTCGCGAACCGCCCTTCGCGCTTCCTGCCGAGGATCGTGAGTTTCTGCTCGCCCAGGAATGGGCCGAGATGCGCCTTCACAAGAATATTTCCTATCGGCCGGGAGAGGATCTCCTAAAAGGAGTCCAGGGCAAGGCCGAGATCGTCGCAAAGGTTCACCATATAATGCGCCTTTACAGCGCCGGCGTCGTAGGCTTTCTGAAGCAGTTTCTCTCGCCCTACGCAGGAAGGTGGATTCTCGATTTCGCCAGTTTTCGCCCGTTCGAAGAGGAGCGCCGGGGCCTTCCTCTTCACAAGCGCAACGATCTTCTTCACGTTGACGCGTTTCCCAGCCGTCCCACTCGTGGTGGACGGATCCTCCGCGTCTTTACCAATCTGAATCCCACGACGGCGCGCGTCTGGAATACTTGCGACGACTTCGCGGCCATAGCGCGCGCCCATGCGGAAAACGCCGGCTTGCGCCGCATCGCTGAACAGGATGGCTTTCTCCAGCGCACGGTGCAAACCCTCGGTCACGCAGTGGGCATTCGGGGCATGGGGCGCACTCCTTACGACATGTTCATGCTGCGATTCCATGATTACCTGAAGGAAAATGTCGAATTTCAGGAAAAGGCGCCCAAATCGCGGCTCGATTTTCCGCCTTTATCTACTTGGCTTGTGTATACGGATGGAGTAGCGCACGCCGCAATGTCCGGCCGTTACGCCCTCGAGCAAACGCTGCTAATCCCGGCCGACGCCCTTGTCTCTCCCGACTACGCGCCGTTCCGCGTTCTGGAGACTATCGCAGGCTGCCCTCTCGTCTATTAGACTGGCTGGTTTGGTGGGGAAGGGCTGACTACTTCCCGGCAGGATATTCTGCAGCAGCTTCTTCGCCCGGATATTCGTAAGCCGCGCTGCCCCGTGCGCTTCCCGGCCGACGCCGCGTTTCGATTCCGAGCCTCTTGATCTTCTGATTTAGCGTCGAAAGCGGCACTTGAAAACGCTCCGCCGCTTCCGTCTGGTTCCAATTCGTCCGGTCGAGCATATCCGTGATCAGTCGCCGCTCGATCTCTTCCAGAATCTCGAATAGCGAAGGCGATGGACCGCTGTTGCGCCCGCGCGCTTCGCCCGGCAGCGGCGGCAGGAACTCCGAAAGCTGCAGCCGCACGCCCTTTACGATTTCGCGGCTGCGGATGCCCTCCGGCAGCAAGTCTGCATCCATCGCGCTTTGCGTCGAAAGCACCACGGCCCTCTCGACCGTGTTTTCCAGTTCGCGCACATTCCCCGGCCAATCGTAATCCATCATCGTCTTCATCGCCGTGCTGGTGAACGCCCGCGGCGGCTTCGCGTTTTCCTGGCAGAAGCGCGCCAGAAACCGCTCTGCGAGCAGCGGAACGTCTTCCTTGCGTTCGCGCAGCGGCGGCAGCTGCAGGGAAATCACGTTCAACCGGTGAAACAAATCCTCGCGGAAGCGGCCCTCGCGCACCAGTTGCTGCAAATCCTCATTTGAAGCGGCCAGGATCCTCACATCCACCTTGATCGTTTCAGTCCCGCCCAGCCGCATGAACTCGCGCTCTTGAATCACGCGCAGAAGCTTGGCCTGCGTTTCCGGGCTCACCGTCGAGATTTCATCGAAAAAAATCGTTCCTTGATCGGCAACCTCGAAAAGTCCCTTTTTTGAAGAAACGGCGCTCGTGAACGCGCCTTTTACATGCCCGAAAAGCTGAGATTCCAGCAAATCGACGGGAATCGATCCGGTATTCACCGGTATGAACGCCTTTTCCGCGCGTGGCGAAGCGGAATGAATCGCCTTCGCAATCACCTCTTTTCCCGTGCCGCTCTCGCCCGAAATCAGCACCGTGGAACGCGAAGGCGCAATCTGCGCCACCAGGTCGAGCAGCGCCAGCATCTTCTCGCTCTTGCCCACAATGTTGGGGAAGTTGTACCGCTGTTTCAGCGCGCGCTTCAGGTGGAGATTCTCTTCGCGCAGCCGCCTTCCCTCGATCGCCAGAGACACCTGCGTCACAAGCTCATCGTTCGACCACGGCTTGGTGATGTAATCCTGCGCACCGCTCTTGAATGCCGCGCGCGCCATTTCGATCGAGCCGTACGCCGTGATCAGGATGATCGGCAGGTGCGGATCGCGCCCCCGGATTTCGCGCAGGAGTTCGATCCCGTTCCGGTCCGGCAGGCTCACATCCAGCAGCAGCAGGTCAAACGGATTCTGGGACAGCCGGTCCAGTCCGGCCTGGCCGGTTTCCGCCAGCGTCACGCGAAAATCCTCCGAGCTCAGCAGCGCGTCGAGCCCTTCCCGGATTTCCACTTCGTCGTCGACAACGAGAATGCTACCTTTAGGCATGAACCGCTTTCCTGGCCGCGGGAAATTCCAGCCGGAAGGACGTGCCCTTTCCGGGCGTTGATTTCACGTCTACTTTTCCTGCATGTTCTTTGATGATGCCGTAGCTCACGGAGAGGCCCAGTCCGGTTCCACGACCGGTCGGCTTGGTAGTAAAAAACGGATCGAAGATCTTGTGCAGGTGTTCGGGTGCAATTCCCGCGCCGTTGTCGGTCAACTCCACTTCCACCGAACCGTTATGCGCTGCCGTCCGCACTTCCAGCATGCCTCCGCCGGGCATAGCGTCGCGCGCGTTCATCAGCAAGTTCAGGAACACTTGTTGCAGCCTCGTCGTCGACCCAAGCACGGCAGGCAATTCTTCCCTAAAGCTCTTGATCACGGTCACCTGCGCCGTCTTAAATGGATGCTGCACCAGCGTTAAAGTTTCCTCGAGCACCGAATTCAGGTTCACTTCGGTGAGATCGGCCCCGCCGGTTCGCGAGAAATTCAGCAAATTATTCACGATTTCGCTCGCGCGGAAGGTTTGCTTCACGATCCGCTCGATTGTCTTCTGCCGCGGATCGTCCGGCGGGATTTGCTTCGCAAGCATCTGGATGTAGTTGGAAATCACCGCGAGCGGCGTATTCACTTCATGCGCCACACCAGCCGCCAAAAGTCCCAGCGACGTCAGCTTTTCATTCTGCAGTAGCTGTTCTTCCAGGCTCACGCGCTGCGTAATGTCGTCCAGCAGCACAAGCCGCCCCAGTCTCGCGCCGGTCTTGCCGAGCAGCGGTGCGATGGACGCATTCACCACCACATGCTGCCCCTTCTTTGTATTCACGTGGAATTTGTAAATCCCGGAAACGTGATCGCTCTCCGCACGCGCCGCGATCTCCTCGGCCAGTCCCGCGGGCAACACGTTTGCCAGCCTTTGCCCGATCGCTTCGACGCGCGTCACCCCGAGCAGACCCTCGAGTTGGGGGTTCCACGATTCGATCCGATCTTCCAGATCCGCAGTGAGGACTCCGATCCGCAACGATTCCACGATGTTTTCGCTGAAATCCTTCAACCGCTCCACCTGTATCGCCTTTTGCTCCAGCGATTGATAAAGGCGCGCGTTTTCCACCGCAATCGCGACATATCCCGCAATCGTGGAAAGCAATTCCAGGTCGTCGGAGGAAAGATAATCGCCGTCCACCGTTTTTCCCAGCCCGAGCACCGCCACCGTCCGCTCGTGCAAGCGGCAGGCGATGAAATAATTCAGATCGAGCTGCTCGATCGTCTGCCGCACTGATTCGCTTTGTTCGCCGGCCGTTCGCGCCGACTCGAAAAAGACGCAATCGCGCTGCCTCGCCGCATCGAGAAAGCTCAGGTCCAGTTCGCCTTCCGGCCGCAATCCCATGGAACGCGCCAGCGCAAACGGCCCCGGGTCTGCAGGGTCTTCCAGGAAAATCGCCAGCCGGTCCACCAGGAGCGTCTGCGAAATCCGGTCCAGCGCGGAGCCCAACAGCGTTTGCAAATGAACCTGGCTGGTCAACGCCCGCCCGAACTCGATCAGCGTCCGCCGGTAATCGAGCCGGTCGCGATAGAAAAAGTGATCGAGCCGCGCCTGCAACCAATTCCGCAATGGCTCGAAAAGAAATGCGGCCACGACAATCGCGATCACGGCACCCATCGATCCCGAAGGCACAGCGGTGTGCGAAAGCTCGCCGATTACCGCAACCGCCGCGAAATAAACTGCGCCCACGCCCGCCCCCGCAAACGTGTACGCCAGCCCGCGCTTGAAAATGATGTCCACGTCCATCAGCCGGTAACGCACGATCGCATAGCCGAACGAGAGCGGGATCAGCGCCAGTGAAAGCACCGAAAGGCTCATCCAATGCGGGAGCACAGCATTCTCAAATCGCGGAATCGCGTACAGCCCGAAAAAGGGCAATATCCCAGCAAACGTTCCGGCCGTGACCCATTTCAGCTGTTGCCTTAGAATGCCGCTCGGCGCCCGGAAGTAGCTCGTGAGAAAGATCCCGGCCGCAGCCAGGAAGTAGGCAGACATGCAGAAAAATTCGATGTTGTCCAGCCTGTCTCTTACGCCAACGGTCCGCAGGAAGGCGAGCGACGGAGCCTTCACGACCAGCAGATGCCCGGCGAGCAACATCGCCATGAAACCATAAACGAGCGTCAGCTTCGGCCACAATCTGCCGCGCCGCTCCGGGAACACGAGCGCGAAGTGAACCAGCAGCGCCGGTTGCAACAGCCCCGCGACGATGTTGCCCCAATAAATCGTCCAATCAAACGAATTGAGCTTCCCCGTGTAGTGGAACGTATAGAGGGCGAACGAAACCAGGCAGAACACATAGAAGTGCACGGCTCGCGGCGCATTCCATCGCCGTGCAAAGATAAAAAGCCCGATGAAAAGGTAGAGCAGCCCGGTAACACGCAGATAGCTTTCGGTGATGGGAAGCTGGTTCGGCGCGGTGATCAAGGGCAGAGTGAGCGGCTCGCCGTTTCGCACAATCTGATAATTCAGCTCACTCCAGGTCCCCGCACGCCATAAAACCCGCCTTACATCGGTCACGCGGCGGATCGGAACGCCTTGCACCGCCTCGACTACGTCACCTTCTCGGATGCCGGCCGTGGCGCCCGGCGAAGCCTTCGCGACGTCTTGCGCAAACACTCCGCGAGAAGAGTCCCCCCACGTCACCCCATCCGTGGGCGAGACAAATCGATAACTTTGCTGAAGATTGATCGCAGCAAACACCACCGCGGCCAGCGTCAATAACGCCAGCAAGACGGCCCCTAGCCGAAGTCGGAGGTTATAGTTCATGTTGCGGTCACGCTACCCACCCACCAAGACTTGCTGGAATGCTAGCACGTAGCATTCCAGTAAGCCATAGACCTGATTCAAATGTAAAGCCATTGGATTCAGTCGCTTCGAAGCCATAACAAGAGAGCGGAACTTTCCTCCATTCCGTTTCTGGTAGGAGATACCTAAAAGTGTATCGGGGAATTCTAGGTCTAAAACTGGAAGCTGAGGCCGCCACGGAAGTACCGGTAGGCTGGCACGAGCACGACATCGCGGGTCCCCACCGTCAGAGAAGTGCATCCCTGCGAAAGCAGGTTCCCCATGTCGGCTTGAACCACCATGTGACCCGGGAAGAACGCCGGAAGCGGCTGCCGAACCCCGAGGGTAAGGTAAGGATCGACGCCGTACATCGCCTCGCCATAAGAGTCCTGTTGCGAAACGACCTGCCCGTTGAGCCACTTGTAGCCGACGACGACCCTCGTCCCAACGCCTGGAACTCTGGCTGTGACTCTCGTCGCCACACTGTGCCGGTATTGAGTTGCAAAATCATCCCGCAAATGTCGTCCTTCAGGCAGATCGTCCGCCGCCAGCGCGCCAGAGTAATCGTAAATCACTGTGGTCGTAACCTCAGGGGCGATTCGCTGCTCATATACGACCCGTGCTCCGGTCGAGCTGGTTGCGCCTCCGTCATATGCAAATGCATCCCCAAAAAATCCCTGCACGAAATCGGAGCCGGGCATTGTCCCGAGCCCCATTACCGCCGTGTGGCTCGAGCTGTCATGGAATACGGCCGCCGTCAGCTCCGCACTGCCGCTGATCGAATGCTTCACGGCGACTTCTTCGTGCACGCCATTCTCAAACACAGGGTTTCCATGCCGCATCATCAGCGTCGGGAAGGCGTCAAAGGTGTTTACCGCGGATTGCAAAGCATCTGTGCTATCACCGAGCGCGTCTTCCCACGGATGGGTCGCCACGATCATGGAAACTTGCCAGTCCGGTGCCATCTCCACGGCCACTTCAGCCCGCGGACGGACTGCGGAAGTACCGTTCCCGAAGCCAGCGTAAACGAACTCACCGCCGTAGCGTAGCGTCACGCGGCTGCCCAGCGCCAGTTCGTCGTCATGTGAAACGCGAACTCCGCGGAAAACCGGGCCTCCCGGGCCAAAATTCGTTTGTCTAACCACCATCGTTGTTACAGGGCCTGTCCGCGCGTCGCCGGTCGGCAGCCACTCCGCAGCCACTCCGGTGGCGGATTCGTCGTTCAAATAACTGAATTGTCCTGCGATCAGGAAGCGTGCCTCCTGCCCCATGGGCACGTCATACGCGAACGCAGTTGCCGGAGCCACAGGATCGCTTGAAACGGACGTTGGAGCGTCTCCGCCGGACGAAAGCTCGACGAGGCCGTGGTCTTTTGATTGTCCCGCCGCACCTTCCGCTTCGCTCGCCAGAACCATACTTGGCGAATCATCCCAGCGCAACACAGACCGAGCCGCCTCGTTGGAGCGCAGCACCCAGACCCAATCGTCCGCTGCGCCCTGCTTTTCTTTTTGTTTTTGCAGATCACCGAGCGACGAGAAGACCGAGCCCATCACCACCTGCAAAAGCGTCGCGTGGCTGCCGCTCACTTCAATGTGCTGCTCCATAGTTGGCAGGAATCCGGCGAGTGTCACTTCCACCGAATACATCCCGGCAGGCAGCGTCGCGGATGTGAAACTCCCGCGCCCATTCGTTTGCAGCTTCACCGGCGACAGGGCAGGGGCGAGCAATTTTTCAGGCGAGATAAGCACTGTGGCGCCCATCTGCGGCGTGCCGCTTGCATCCACCACGACCCCTGATATTTTTCCGTTGTTGGGTGCGGACTCGGCAGGCACAACGATGAGGCACACAAAACAGCCAAGAATAAAAAGACGGACCGCTCGGAGATTCACAAGCTTACCTCCCCTGAGTCGTGTTCGCGGGGGCCGCCAAGACAGTAAAATTCTGCCATGGCTTGATCGATTCTTTTGCCAGGTTGTCCGTGATTGCTATTTCCAGTTTGTACTCGCCTGGCGCCAGAGAGCCTAGTGTGAGCCCATCCTGCAACGTCATCTCTTCGCCGTGAGCCGGAAGCTTATCCGCACCGAGGTCAAATTTCAATACCGGATTTTGATCCTTATCCTTACTGTCCTTCTCGTCCTTCAAGACCAGGTATTCCACTGAAACATCAGGCTTGTTTGTCTTCGGGTCCACTTTCAGGTTGTAGACCTGCAGGAAGACCCCCATCTCCTGATTCTGATAAAACGAGCGGTCCATCTTCGGCCGGACCTTCATGTCTCCGAGCACAAACTGTCCAAGCCCGATGTCTTTGGAGGAAACCGGTGTGATTTGGTCGGCGAGGATGAGGGAACTCGCGTTCAGCTCGTCATCCTTGAATTGCGGCACGTCCAGACGCGTATCCACCACCCCCACGTTCCCGCTGTTCGTATCCTTGATCACCAGGTCCAGCGCATAAAGCCCCGGACTCAGCGGCAACTGCTTCTGATAAATCTCCTGTGTGCTCTTCGTTGCCTGAATCGTGGAAGCGGGCACATCTTCCTCGATCGGATCGTCAAACGTCGTGATCGTGCGGCCGGTCAGCGTGGTGACGCGACCGAAAACATCCAGCTTCGCACTATCAACCCCGCTTTTATCCACAAACGTCATCTGCGTCCGTGGAATCTGGACGGTGACCGGCACCAGCACAGTGTCTGACGTAATACGCAGGAAATCTTCCATATAGTCGAACTTCAGCGTATTTCTCACCAGGCTATGCGTCACTAGCTCTTCGGGCAGCTTCACCGCAGGCGGCTGGAATGCAGCGGCGTAGTTCTCAAGCCGCGAAAACTCATTCAATTCCGACCCCTGTGCCACGCCTTCACCCTGTCCCGCCAAGTGCGTTCCATCTGGGTTCGAGAAGCGCATGGACTTGTCAGCCATGCCCATTTCTTCAGGCATCGTCAGGCCGGCACCCGGAACGTTCAAGAGCGCATCTTTCTCGGACGGATCCATCGTTAGATGGAACTCGCCGGTCCCCGTGGGGTCCACAAACTCGAATTCGACGTTTTCCTGGTGGTCGCCGTTGTAACCTTCCAGGTACCGGTACCGCCAGTCCTCGTAGGCGTAGGTCGTTGTCGTGCCGCCGCCCTGATCCATCGGGCGATCCCACTGCTCGCCGGCCGTATGCTCGTCCCGCTCGTCCGGAGGCCCCCACATGATCCATATCCTGCCGCGATCCGTCTTCCAGCCCGGGATTCCCGAGGCAAAATGCTCATTGGCGTAGGCGATCCGCCGGTAAATCTCGTCTTTATAGGTATTATCCGGCGAATCGGGGTTTGGATTGCGCCGCTGCCAGAAGGCCTCGATAAACGATTCACGCTCCTCGTTCGTTTGCAGGTGGAGGAAAGCGTCCCGCTCCTCCGGCGTGATGATGTATACCACGTCCTCGTCGAGCCACTTCTTGTAGGGGTCGTCCAACTCCTTGTAAAGAGCTGAGTCGCTCCTTTTCTTCTCTTTTTGGGCCTTTTTGGACTCGTCTTGCGAGGATTTCGCGCTGTCCTGTCGCGCCGCTGCAGCCAGGCCAGACACACCTACCGCGCCCCCGGCAAAAGCGACAAATAAGAACGTACTAAGACACCGGCGTCTGATCATGGGCCACCAAGCTTAGGGAGGGATGTTACCCTGTCCGAACGGACAGGTCAATCGCGGACCTCGCCCTACGGACCTTGCCCCTTCCCTGGAAGGTTTGGACTGAGCCGTTGCGAAATGGGTTGCCCGCGTTTTCGCGCCAAGTTAGAATACGCACTCGTCAACTCCACTCGTCGCGAAACATTTCCGTAGCCTCTGCGTATCTAATCTAGCAAGCGAGAGCGTCGGTACTTTGCTGCCGCGAAGGTTCATCCGGAACCGGCACATTCGAAGGAACATATTGAGATGAAGACTTGGCAAAAGGGCGTTATCGGTGCAGGAGTCCTCGTCGCCCTCGGCGTGATCACCTGGGTTAGCGTCTACGAGGCAAATAAAGACGTCGTCACGGTCCAAACCGGCGCAGTCGTCCGGGAAGACCTGCGCACTCTCGTTACCGGCTCAGGCGAGATTCGTCCCAACAATTACACTAACGTCGTGGGCCAAGGCATCGGTATCATCACCTCCATCGATGTGCACGAAGGCGACTACGTCAAAAAGGGCGATGTCCTGATCCATGTGGATAACGTCCAGCCTGCGGCCGACGTGAAAGCGCAGCAAGCGACCATTGACGCCGGCAAAGCCGCAGTTGACGCCTCCGTCGCGAACTACAATGCCGCCCTCGCCACCGTCACGCAGCGGCAATCGGACCTCGAGAAGGCCAAGCTCGATTGGAACCGCGAGCAGGAAATGTACAAGGACCAACTCGTCGCGAAATCCGATTACGATGCGATCAAGGCCACGTACGACAGCGCCGTGGGCGCCCTCGCGGCAGCCAAGGCGCAAGTCGCTCAAATGGCTGCTGCGCGCGATCAGTCCAAATCCAATCTTGAGCAGGCCCAGGCTACCCTGATCCACGAAGCGGACATTCTCCACAAGACCACCTATTTCGCTCCGATTAGCGGCCTCGTCAGCTACATCGCGGTTCGCGTGGGCGAAAACGTCGTCCCCGGCATCCAGAATTCCCAGGGCAGCTTCTTACTCACCCTCTCGGACATGAGCGTGGTCACCGCCGAAGTAAAAATCGACGAGACGGACATCACCAACGTGCACAACGGCCAGACCGCCGAAGTCACCATCGACGCTATCCCGAATAAAACCTTCACGGGCAAAGTCACCGCCGTCGGCGACGAAGCCATCCTGCGCAGCAGCGGCGATGCCTCGATGACCGAAACTACCGCCGACACGCAGGAAGCGCGCGACTTCAAAGTCGTCGTTACGCTCGATAATCCGCCGCCGAATCTGCGCCCGGGTCTTTCCGTCACGGCCAAGATCCAGACCGCAGCCAAGCGCGACGTCCTGAGCATCCCGATCCAGGCGCTCGCCATGCGCTCGCAAAAGGATCTCGTGGCGAAGCAGGATTCCGGCGGCTCCGTCACGCTCGCAGCATCTACTGCGGACACAACCAGTCCCAGCTCGAAGGCGGATATTCAAGGAGTCTTCGTCGTTCGCGGCAACAAGGTCGAATTCGTTCCGGTCCAGACCGGCATCAGCGGCGTCACCGATATCGAAGTCACCAGCGGGCTCCAGCTCGGTGACCAGATCGTGATCGGCAGCTACAAGGCTTTGCGTACGCTTCACTCGGGCAGCGCCATCAAGATCGATAACAGCATCGCCAACTCGGCCGATGCATCGAGCGGCAGCTGACGCGTGCGAGTCTTTGCACCTAGTGGCGTGTCCGCCGCCCGGCGGGAACCTTTGATTTTATGTGGTAGCGCCGGCTTCCAGCCGGCTGCATTTTGTGCCCGAGTTTTGCTAGCCGCGGCCTTGCGGCCCTGCGCATCAAATAGTCGGGAGTCACCCTGAATGCCGGTGCAAGAAAAAGAACTCGAAGCGCAAGCCTTCCGCCAGGATCTGATCGACGCCGGCGTCGTCATCCAAACCGACGAGCTCTGGAAGACCTACGAAATGGGAGCCGAACAGCTCCACGCCTTGCGCGGCGTCACCATGCAAATCCACAAGGGCGAATACGTCGCGATCATGGGGCCGTCCGGCTCCGGCAAATCCACATTGATGAATCTTATCGGGTGTCTCGACTCTCCCACTAAAGGAAACTATTGGCTCGCAGGCCGCCTCGTCAGCCAGCTCAACGACGACGAACTCGCCTACATCCGCAATAAAGAGATCGGCTTCGTCTTTCAGACGTTCAATCTTCTCGCGCGCGCCACCGCTCTTCACAATGTCGAGCTGCCCATGATCTACAACGGCACCCCCGCCGCCGAACGCATCGAGCGCGCTAAAAGTGCGCTCGCGCAAGTCGATTTAAAAGACCGCATGATGCACAAACCCAACGAACTTTCCGGCGGTCAACGCCAGCGCGTCGCCATCGCCCGGGCCCTCGTCAATCATCCCGCCATTCTCCTGGCTGACGAGCCCACCGGCAATCTCGATTCCGCCACTGGCGAAGAAATCATGGCTCTCTTCGCGCGCCTTCACGCCGGCGGCAACACCATCATCCTGGTCACTCACGAACCGGACATTGCCGCTCACGCCCACCGCGTCATCCGCGTTCGCGACGGCAAAATCGAAAAAGACGAGCCCAC
>DATJOL010000048.1:0-18590 GCA_035507075.1 Candidatus Aquilonibacter sp.
CGCTGCTGCGCGCGAACAATTTAGTGGCCGAAACCGGCGCGAACAAGCTCACAACGACGGCAAGCGCCCGCTCGCAGGAAGTTTCCCGATGAAAATCCTGGTGACGGGCGGCGCCGGTTTTATTGGGTCGAATTTCATCCGGCACGTCTTGGCGAACAAGGATTATGCGGTCGTTAACTACGACAAGCTGACCTATGCCGGAAACCTTTCCAACTTGAAATCGGTCGCTGCGAATCCAAGGTATGAATTTGTAAAAGGGGATATTTGCGATGCCGCTGCCGTCGAAGCGGCAATGACGGGCTGCGACGCAGTAGTGCATTTTGCCGCGGAATCGCATGTGGACCGGAGCATCTACGAGCCGGCCGCTTCGATCGAGACAAACGTGAAAGGCACGTTCGTTCTGTTGCAGGTAGCGCGCAAGCTGAACGTCGCTCGCTTCCTGCACATTTCGACCGACGAAGTGTACGGGGATATGCAGCCAGGGGCTTTCGCCGATGAGAATTCCCCGATACGGCCAAGCAGTCCGTACTCGTCATCGAAGGCGGGGTCCGATCTGCTCGTTCTGTCTTATGTGCGCACGTACGGCTTCCCGGCGTTGATTACACGATCATCGAACAACTATGGACCCTATCAATTTCCCGAGAAATTCCTGCCGCTGATGATCACCAATTTGCTCGGGGACAAGCCGCTCCCGATTTACGGCGACGGTCTGCAGCAACGAGATTGGCTGCATGTGGAAGATAACTGCCGGGGGATAGTGGCTGTTCTTGAGCGAGGCCGCATCGGCGAGGTCTATAACATCGGCGGACTGGATATCGTAGACAATCTCGTGATGGCGCGTAAGCTGCTTGCGGCGATGGGGAAACCTGAATCGCTGCTCACCTACGTGAAAGACAGGCCCGGCCACGATCGGCGCTACGCGCTGCGATGCGACAAGATTGAACGCGAGCTTGGCTGGAAGGCTGAAGTTCCGCTGGAAGAAGGCCTGCGGCAGACGATTGACTGGTACAAAGACAACAGGGATTGGGTGGCCGGCATCCGCGACGGCGAATACCGTCTTTACTACGAAAAATATTATGAGAATCGCGACTCCTCTCTCGATGACATTCAATCCAGCGCGAAACTGCGCCAGTGAAAAACACCGCGTGATTCAGAAATCTGTAACAATTTCGACCCGGTAGAGGCCTGAATTCGTGCAGCGAATCGAGACATCTCTCCGCGACGTGTGGGAGCTGCGACCTAAGGTTATCTCAGACGCCCGCGGCTTCTTCATAGAGACATATCATCAACGAAAGTTCGCCGAAGCCGGGATTGCCGATACTTTCGTTCAGGACAATCACTCGCGATCGGTGAAAGGCACTCTTCGCGGCTTTCATTATCAATTGCGGCAGGCGCAGGCGAAATTATGCCGGGTCGTCGAAGGAGAGGCTTTCGACGTTGCGCTTGATATTCGCAGGGGCTCTCCCACATTCGGCAAATGGGCTGGCGTGATTCTTTCGGCAAAGGAACAGAACCAGATATATATTCCCGCCGGCTTCGCGCACGCCTTTTTGGCACTGAGCGATTCGGTTCAATTCCTTTATAAATGCACCAATTTTTACGATCCGTCAGACGAGCACGGCCTGTTCTGGGGCGATCCTGACCTGGGGATCAATTGGAATACTCTCGAACCACTGGTTTCAGAGAAGGATTCGAAATATGCGCGGCTGTGCGAAATCGCTGACGACCTGCTGCCGCGATATAACCGGGGCCGCGCCTCAAGATAGGCGGTGCTAAAGTTGCTGATCGTCTTCCCCTGAATAGATTCGGTCGACGAGGTCGAACAGGTGCCCGCCGAAACGAGAATATCGGTAGCACCGAACGACAAATCACTCAATGAAAATGGCGGCTCGGTTCAAAAGCAAAACATCTACAGCAGAGGAAGCAGAAGGGGAAATCACGGTCGGGATTTTGAATATTGCCATTCGCGTTTGTGCCTAGTCGAAGTAGACTTCAGAGTGCGCCGCCGTTCGGCTTCGTTCAAGACTATTACTTGACCGATCGCGAGTTAAAGCGGAGGCCGAGGAACGCTTCGCTTCCGAGTTACTATTTCACACGGAGTTCATGAAAATCGGCAGCGGTCCTGTAATCCCGGGCGCAATTCCCGTCGTCCATTACGGCACCGAGCCGGTCGAGCGGAATGATCGATTTCTGCCAGGAAATAGGCGTGTCGGTTACAAATCCGCATGTGAATAACGTGGAAGGTCGCGGCCGCTATAGGCCGGATAATGTTCAGCTGCTTGCCGAGTATCGTTACGACCCCAATAAGGACTGATGGATTCTGGGAAAATGATTACGTTTAAACCGGAGGCGCCCGCGCCATGAAAACCTGGGTTCCGGATTCGCGCAACTTTGCATATCTGAATTGGAAGCAGGTCGATGCCCTGCCGCGCGAATCCACGCTGCTCGTTTTACCTACGGCTTCGATCGAACAGCACGGCCACCATCTTCCTGTCGCAACCGACACGCTAATCAACAATCTCTTGCTTGGTCGCGCTCTGGAGCGCATCGAGCCCGACTTGTCTATTTACGCTCTGCCGCCCGTGCATTACGGCAAAAGTAACGAACACATTGGCTTCCCCGGTACGCTCTCGCTCACATCCACCACGTTCATGGCAGTGGTCCACGATATCGGTGCGAGTGTCTCGAGTGTTGGATTCAAAAAGCTCGTTCTTTACAACACGCATGGCGGCAACACATCGTTAGTTGACGTCATGGCGCGTGATCTTCGCCAGGAATTTGGTCTCCAGACTTTCGCCTTACACGGATCGGGCGGAATCGCATTTGAAGGCCTCGATCCACAGGAGCGGGTGTACGGGTTTCACGCGGGAGAAGTCGAGACGGCTTATCTGCTGGCAAGCGTCCCGGAGCTCGTCGACCGGTCGGCGCTCACGTCAAACTATATCGCGCAAGTTTCAAAGCCGGCGGTGCTCTCGCCGGAAGGGGGAGCCGCGACGTTCGGATGGCTCACACGTGACATTGCCGAAAGCGGAGTGCTCGGCGACCCGCGACCAGCCACCAGGGAAAACGGCGAGCGCTGGTTGAACGAAGCCGCTATAAAACTGGCGGCCGCTCTTACCGCAATGTATCACCACGGGGGCCCCGGATCGGCATGAGTACAACGACGTCGGTCGACTGCGGCGTGCGCCTGGAAAGCGGCGTGCGCTGTCGCATGTATGACGGCGTGACGCTGGTCTCCGATCATTATTATCCTCCGGCCTCTGGCCCCCATCTCACGCTTCTCATGCGCCAGCCTTACGGACGCGACATCGCTTCCACCGTTGCCTATGCCTATCGCTCATGGTTCGCGCGGCACGGCTGCAACGTTGTGATTCAGGTTGTTCGTGGCCGCGGCGAGTCCGACGGTGAGGTTTATCCGTTTCGCCACGAGGCGCGTGATGGCGCCGAGACAATCGATTGGCTGCGTTCACGGTGCGACTCGAATGGCCCCATCGGCACGTATGGCTTCTCCTGCCAAGGCTTGACGCAGCTCTGGCCGCCGCAGGCTTATCGACGCGACCGCAATTCTTCTCCGCTGGTTCTAAGGATTGCCCCAAAGGTTCCGGCGAATTCACGCGGGAGCGGCGCATTCGCCACTTCGTGCCGGGGAAAAGCGCTGCCGCGAGGCTCCTGGTTGGCCCGCGGCTCGGAGTCATCCCAACACGCCTGGCCTCGCACTTTCTTTTCTGGTGGCGATTCTCGAATGGCGCTTCCAGCATCGCTGGCACGAATCTGCGCGCATTCCGGAAATAGAGTGATCCGCTAAAATCGAAGGGCAAAAGGAGGAACGATGTTGCGGTTGGAAACCGAGACGGGCTGGTGGCTGGTAACGCATCCCGATCACGCGCGCCTTGCCGGCGCCTTTGCGCAAAGCTGGGGCAATGAGGCGTTCCCGGCTCCAGAACCTCGCGAGCGTGTCCTGAAAGGCATTTCGCGCCATGACGATGGCTGGCTAACTCGCGACGCCGCGCCGGAAATCACGCGGCAGGGCAAGCCAAGTGCGTTCTCGGTCGAACTCGTGGGCAAATACTCTGCATTTGAGGAGATTGACCTTGCCGATTATCTTGCTGTCCGCGGTCGGGCCTTGCGGCTTATTGCCGAGGAAGACCCATACGCCGCCATTCTCGTCTCGATGCACACCTACAGTCTTCTAACCGACCACGCAGACCGCACTACCATCGCACGTTCGCAGCTTCCATTGCTTGACGAGTTCTTGAAAGAGCAGACGCGATTTCAGCAAACTCTGAGAAGACGAATCGCTGAGGATCGCAGCATCGATGACGAACAAAAGTCCGAAACGGCCATCCGCGATCGCTTTCGCCTGCTGCAAGCCGCAGACAACCTTTCCCTGCTCACTTGCGTTGATTTTGCCCCGCCGGCGAATCTTCTGCACCCGCTCCCGCTTCGCAACGGCGGCTATTCACGTGTCGAAGTGACTCACGCCGGCGCACGCCACTTCAAACTTTCTCCGTATCCGTTCGCGCAATCGCCGGTGATGTTTTCCTTTCCCTCTCGCCATGTGGAGGGAAAGATCTTTTCAACGCGAGAAGATCTGAGAGAGAGATTTGCTTCGGCTCCCGTTCAGACGCTCACGGTTACGGTCAGTGCGGGATAGCGGGGGCGAACAACGCTCCGCGTCAAAAGAGGGTCGTCGACGGAAGAATCCGCTTCGGCATGTAAGCAGCCACCGTAAAGACAGGCTCGTTCACCACTTGGCTGAAGCGCAGATGCATGGCAACACTGCAGAGAATGTATGCATGAACTTCGCTGAAGCCCCACTTCTCCAGGAGCAAATCGATCATTCGCGATGTTGCTGCGCGTGCGGCCGCTGTCGCATCCAGCCCGGACTCAATCACGATCCACGCATCCGAAGCCGCGTCGCGATCGCCGCCGGCGGGAGATTCCGCCAGCGGAGCCGAAAGATTCCGCGACTTGTGAAGATGGAAACGCGCCGTTGCGTCCACGGGGCACTCAATACCGTTGATGCAGACTTCGCCGTCTCCTTGCGCCGCGTGCGCGTCTCCGATCGAAAATAGGGCGCCAGTGTTAAAGATGGGCAAATAAAGCGTGGCACCCACGCAAAGATCGCGCACGTCCATGTTTCCACCAAACGCTCCCGGCGGCCGCGTGCGGAACTCGCCGTCTTTGCCCGGCGCGACGCCGATGACGCCGCAAAAAGGCCGAAGCGGAACAATGGCGGGCGCAAGCGAACGCGTCACATCGCCGTCGAGCTTCCAATGAAAGAGATACGGCGCGCTAAAACGGTCTTTCAAAAACCCCAGGCCGCCGATCACACTAGACCAGCCCCAACCCTTGTGCGTGACTTCCAAAATGTCGACTTGCAGCACATCGCCTTGCTCTGCTCCTTCAACAAAAAGTGGCCCCGTCAGCGCATGGATGAGCCCGCGGTCAATCGAAAGGAACTCCTCGGCGGTCATACCGGGATGGACCTGTGCGCCGCTCGAATCGAGGCACTCGAAACGTACCGTGTCACCCGACTGGATTCGCAAACGCGGTGCTAAAGCGCGATTCCAACACGAATGCGTCGGGCGGGCGGAAATAAGGCGCTCTGCGGCCACTATTCTTGCACCTCAACCGTCATCTGCAATTCCACAAGCGCATTCCGCGGCAATGCCGCCACGCCAATTGCGGCGCGTACGTGCCGCCCCGCTTCTCCAAAAATCTCTACCAGCAAATCCGATGCGCCATCGATCACCTTTGGCGAATCAGCGAATCCGGCGACGGAGTTGACATAGCCGTTCACCGTGACAACGCCCTTCACGGCATTCAGGGAGCCCAGTGTCGCGCGGATTACCGCGAGTTGCGAAAGCGCGCAGGCGCGTGCCGCCGCGTAACCCTCCTCGATCGTGCGATTAGCCCCGAGGGTTCCGGTAATCACGCCGTCGGCACCGGTTGAGATTACGCCTGCCAGGTACAACATCCGACCGACGGCCTTTGCACTTAGATAATTTCCGCCCGACGAAGGTGGCACAGGCAGTTGAATTCCCAATCGTTGACACCGCTCGTCAGTACCCACCATTGCTGCTGTCCGCTCCTTTTATAAAGAAAATCACTCTAGCACAGCGGCCAGATCACTCATTTTATTGCTGATCGTCGAACCCGATTCCGGCTCGCGGCCTTAAACTGCGCGCAGGTGTCTTCATGATTCGCCGCCTCAGGCTCAAGCTCGCTTCAGAATGACAAGTTGAGCGACATCTGAATTTGGCGTGAGCTGCCGATCGTCTTCACGACCTGGCCAAGGCCCGTGGGGCAGAAGTAGAAGCCGTTTTCTGGATTGGCGCTGTTGCAGCCTGATGCCAGAGTGGGCGTGGTGCTGGTGCCGAAGGGTGGCTGTGCCACGGGGAACGGGCTGAAAGCCAGGTTCTGGTCAATGTTGTCAATAGGGATATCGAAGCTCGGGTGATTCGTCAGGTTGTAGACATCGAAGCTGTATTTAAGAGTGAAGCGCTCAGTGATTTGGGTGGTCTTGAACAGAGAGATATCCGCGCGCTTCTGCCAGGATTGACGAAAGATGTTGCGTTGGCTGCCGGTAGTGATGAAGTTTGTTTCGAAGGTATCGCCGGCAGGAATCGCGCCGTTGAGGTCGCCGGGATTAAGCAGCGGCACGTCGAAGCATGTCGACTTGAGCGCGGGCAAATTGAAATTATTACCGATCGCGCCCGTCTTCGCGTTCTTCGGCGTGCAGCCCGGAGCGAGAGGAACGATCGGGTTGGTGATGCCGTCGTTGATGCTGTAATAGATGCTGCCGACAGCACCCGAATAATCGACGATGCTGTAGGGTTGGCCACTCTGCAATGTTATCAGCCCCTGCACGCCCCACCCGTTGGAAGCCATCCCTTCCCAAGAAGACGACTTTGCCAATTTAGGAAGCTCGTAGTGATAGTCGATGTTGAAGACGTGTGTACGATCAAAGTCCGAAGGTCCGTAACTCTGGCGGAGGTCGAGCGGATTGCTGCCGTTGTAATAAAGGCCCATGTCGCTCTGTTCATCGAGGGAGCGCGAATAGGTGTAAGAGAGGCCGGCCTGCAAGCCATGGCTGATCTGCTTTTCAAAGTGCGTTTGCAGGGCGTTGTAGGCAGAAATTCCGGCCGCTGTGTAGTCCTCCGATTCCCCCGCGTAGCCGATATAAGGAACACGCTCGTCAATGTTGCCGCCTTCGGAGTTGAACTGCATGGGTTGGCCGTTGGGCAGATTCATCGTGCAAGCGAGGTAGCCGCATCCGGCCGACGTCTGGACGGTGTAGCCGTAGGTGTAGTACTGCGCGTGCGGTGAACTCGCGGGGTCGGAACATGTCGGTGCCGGGCCGCAAAGCGGATTGCCGGGAGAAGCGATGCGCGCCTGATTGAATGGAATCGGAACTACTTCGTGGCGGCCGAGCGCATTGACGTAACCGATGTCGACGGCGATGTCGTTACGCGGCTGCCACTGAATGTCGAGCGTGCTATTCATCGTATACGGCAGCTTGTTGTTTCGCGCATAGGCCGCAAGGTAAAACGGAATTTCCCCGTCTTCCAAACCTGTGGCGTTCGGCATCGCAGGCACCCCTGTGCTGGGATCGACTTGAGTGACGGTCCCAGGGTTGCCATTTGGCGGAGCCGCCAGCGTTGGGCCCCAAGGATTGGCGAGCGTGGAGGTGCAGTTCTGGAAGGTGCCGTAAGCGGGCGTGGGACAGAACTGCGCGCCTACAAACGGGAGCTGTTGATTGATCCCGAAGGGACCACCGGGCGCGAGGCTCTGGGCATCCGGCAGAGAGAAATAGGAGTAAAGCTCTCCGCGGTCGTAGTACATGCCCCATCCGGCCCGGATGACGAGTTTGTCGGCGAACATTTTAGGACTCCAGGCGACTCCGATACGCGGAGCCAAGCCCCATTGGCGTCCTGTGAGTGTGGAGGCACTGACGCCTGGCGTAGCGTGCGGGCTGTTGCCAGCAACGATTAAGCCGGTGGAAGTAATCGTGTCCGTTTTTGGATCGTAGGAGTATTTGCTGGGATCGAAGTTTAGGAAGTTGCCGTTCTTTTCTGTCATTCCGCCTTCGTATTCGAATCGCAGGCCAGCGGTGACCGAGAGACTCGGGCGCACCTGAAATTTGTCCTGAATATATTCGCCGTGCTCGTTCGCGCGCCAGTAGCGGTTTGGATTTCCGGTCAGATAAATCGTTCCGGCATACAGATAATCGTTGGCCAGAATTCCCTGAAGGAACTGGTTGATGTCCTGCGATTCGATCATGCCGACTTCATTGCGGCGATCACGAGTGTTGAGCTGCGTATATTCGTAACTGCCTCCGAAGGTAAGCGTATGGCGGCCGAGAGTCCAAATCGCATTGGCAGATGGATTGAAACGGTTTTGGAAGACACCGGTGAACGACGCCATCGAGAGCGCACCGGACCCAATGTTGAAGAGGGGCTGGTACGACGGAAGAACGGTACCCGGCCACGTGACGGTGATGCCGGGGAAAATGCTGGAACCGAACGTATTGATCGCGCAATCGGAGGCGCCGAAACCCGTCAGATTCTCGCAAATCTGACCGAATTGCGTTGGAGTGAATGGCTGGCCAACAGCGCTATAGGCTTTTTCCCGAATGAAGCCGAACTCCTCAGTGACGCTGAGGTTCGGCTTTACGACTTGCGTATGGCTAAGAGATGCGACCTGGCTGCCGGCATCGAGATGCTGGGTGAATCCGGCAACGGACGAATAGGCGTACGGAGCAACGGTCGGATCGTGTTGATAGTAGTATTTCGCTGCGATGGAGTGAGATGAATTCGGGTTCCAGTCGATATCGCCCACGGCCTGGTCGGTGTAGAAATAAGCTGTGCCGGGAATTTCGGCGTCTTCCGGAAACGCTTCAATTAGCGCGGGATTTGTAGTGTTGAGCGCAATGGCGTTGGGATTTGCTGACGGAATCAAGTAGCTGCCGTTGGGAAACTTATAATTGAATAACGTGTAGGCGATAGGGTTGATGTCGCCGGCTTCGGTGCCTACGGTAGGGCTGATCGGGCCGTCAGCAAGGCCGAGGATGCTGCTGAGATTATTATTGTTGCCGACCGCAGCAAGTCCAGCAGCGGAGCGGTCGTTTGTGAGGCCCGGCGGAACGGTGGGCCGCGAAATGCCGATTTCATCGTCAGAGGAGCGCGTGTGCTGGTAGGCGCCGTAGAAGAAGAGTTTGTTTTTGACGATTGGAGCGCCGAATACCCCGCCCGCGGTGTAACGATGCAAGCCAGGATTTTTCTCATCCTTCGGGATGTTCGGATCGGCATTGAAGAAATAAGGATCCGCGTTGATCCAGTTGGTGCCGCGATGGCCGTAGAGCTGCCCGTGAATGTCGTTGGAACCCGACCCCGTGCTCATGTCGATGTGCGCTCCGCTAGTGCCACCCTGTTCGGCGTCGTACATGGAGGTATTGACGCGCACCTCCTGCACCGTTTCCGGCGCGGGCGAAGGAATCGATTCGCCGATTGCAAGGTAGATCGAGGCGCTGCTTTGCACCGGCAGCGCGCTTAGGGCGGACGACGTACTGACACCAGTCTCGTTAACGATGCGAGAAGAAGCGACCTGGCTGGTCGTCTTTCCATTGAAGAGGTTTTTCGCGTCGACGCCATTGAGAAGGAACGTGTTGCTCGTGTCTCTCTGGCCGTTGGCCCAAACGGGCTGATTACCAAGGCCCGCATTCGCGCCAGTCCCGGCGGGCAGTTCTTCATCGACGCCCGGCGAGAGCATCGCAAGACCTGTGAAGGACCCTGTCGGCAGAGGGACCTCCTCAATTTCGCTCTTTTCCATCACGTACCCGTTGGTCGTATCGACGGCGTTCACCAGCGGCGTCTCCGAGACCGTGACCGTTTCGGCTATCTGGCCTACCTTGAGAGTCGCGTTAACCGTGACGGTACGGTCGGCTTGCACTTGAATCGAGGGGATGTTCACGCTTTGAAAATTGTCGTGCGTAAACGTGATCGTGTAATTGCCGATCGGAAGACTTACGAAGTTGTAGCTGCCTGTCTCAGAGGTGTTTAAGCTGCGCGTAAGTTTCGTCTGATCCCCGACGATCGTGACCGTGGCGCCGGGAAGTATGGCACCGGACGTGTCGGTCACGGTTCCGGTTATTCCGCCAAGAGTCTGCTGCGGTCGCGCGCTCGATGCGGTTGCAAGCGAAGCGAGAAGACACAAAAGGAATCTAACGATGGGAAGGGAATTTGAAATTCGCATAATCCATTCGTCTCCAGAGGAACGACTAGTGGGGCGAAAACCGCGCCAAGGGCGGCGCTGAAAAAGGCCCCATCGAGCAGAATGGTTTTATGCAGGGTACTCGTGGGCGGCCGAAACCAAAACCTCAATCTTTTGATTGCTGGTATCCGTTATTTCGATTTTCTACTTTTCGCCGTTGACGGCACAATGCCACCTTCGGCCTTCCATGGAAGCTTTCCCGCAACAAGATGTCGCCGCTACAAATGCGGAAGAGCCCGCGCCCACACAAGATTCGCCCATAGGCACAGAAGATGGATTCGGATTACGGCGCGAGGCTCTGTCACCCTTAGAAACGCTGGCGCAATCGGTCTCGGGTTGCTGTCCTACTTTGACCCCGTTCGTGACCGTGCCCCTCGTCTTCACCCTCGCGGGCAACGGCACCTGGCTCGCCTATGCTCTAGGAACCGCGGGAATTCTTCTGGTTGGGTGGTGCATCAGCCGGTTCGCTCGAAGCTCTTCTTCGCCGGGATCGCTTTATTCTTACGCGGAGATTGTTTTGCCCGAGTGGCTCTCGGCAGTTGTGGCGTGGAGTTTGTTGATGGCATATGTTGCCGGAAGCGCGAGCAATATCGGCGGCTTCTATCACTACACGAATTTGCTCTTGCGAAATGCGACGGAACACGGGCTGCCAGCGCTGCTTCTCGCGACGATTGTGGCCGTCCCTCCGGTGTGGATTGCATGGCGCGATGTAAAGGTGTCGGCGCGGCTCATGCTGGGGATTGAGGCGGTTTCGGTGACTACCGTTTCGATCGTGTTGGCCTTAGTGCTTTTTCGGCACGGATTCCACGGCGCTCCAGAACAGTTTCATCTGAGCGGCGTGAGCTTCGGCGGATTCCGTCAGGGCGTGGTGCTCGCGCTCTACAGCTTCGTGGGATTTGAGAGTGCGACAGCGATGGGGTCAGAAGCGCGAAATCCGCTGGTGACGATTCCGCGCGCGGTGATGCTGACGGCAATCCTGAGCGGCGCTTTCTTTACGATTTGCGCTTACGTAGAGGTGCTGGGAGCACGAATGGCCGGCCAAGATTTGGGTGCTGCGTCTCTGCCATTGCAAGTTCTTGCCAACGTGGCGGGTCTCCCGATTCTGGGCGTTTTGATTGATATCGGCGCGCTGGTCGCATTATTTGCGGGAATTCTCGCGTGCCTTTCGGCCGCCGCTCGTGTGCTGCTCTTGATGGCTCATCGGGGGCTCACAAGCCGATCTTTCACCTCGACCCACGCAAGCAATAAAACGCCGACCTTGGCGATCATTGTCACCGGGCTTGCGGCCTTCTTGCCCGTGGCAATTCTGGCGGCGCGTGGCACTAGCGGGTTGGATGTCTACGGCTGGATGGGAACGCTTGCAACCTACGGATTTATTGTAAGCTACGCGCTGGTGTGTTTCGCGCTGCCGGCATATTTGCGCCGCCACCACGGCGTGGAAAGCATCGCGACCAGAGTAATCGCGGTCGTCGCATTTCTCTGGATGGTTTTTGCGTTTGTCGCCAACCTTTATCCCGTGCCGGAAGGTGCTTACGGAAAGTTGCCTTACATTTACCTTGGATATCTTGGGGCCGTTCTTTTGCTTTTTGTGTTACGCTCCCGCCAGAGAGCTGCCGCGCGGGAGCAGGCGTAGGTCGCGCGGCTCATCGCAGTCTCCCCTTCTCTCTTCGCACTGTTCTTAGAGAACGGGCAATCCCTCTAACGGTGTGAAGCACCAATGTGAAAGGAGAATCATGCAAGCCTTTATCACGAAGGACACGCTTGTTACGGACGAAGTGCTGAACACCATTGCCCATCTGCCGACCAAGAGTCTGCCGAAGATCGTCGAGGAAGCATTCTTCAAAAAGCTCACTGACCGGGATTTCATGCGGATCGGCGTGCTCTTGGCGCTTAAAGGCTACGAAGAAGGCGGATGCCCGATCGGCGGCGTCATCGTTCACAACAAGACGCGACAAATCGTAGGAAAGGGACACAACACGCTTGTGCAGGAGAACCATCCCTACAATCACGGAGAGACTTCGGCGGTGCGTGACGCCGGCCGGCAGGATTTCAGCGAGACGACGATGTTTACGACGCTTAGTCCTTGCGACATTTGTGCGGCGCTGATTTATCTGCGGCAGTTCCAGCGCTGCGTCGTCGGTGACGTCACAAATTTTTCAGGCAACGAGGATATGCTCCGGCAAAAAGGCGTCGAGGTGGAAATCTTGGAGGATCCGATGGGCGTAGCGCTGTTCGCCAAATACTTCCGGGAGAAGCCGGAACAGCATCTCGAGGACGCTCGTGGGGTAGCTGAAGTGCGCAAGATGGCAGCCGCATCAAATGCTTAAGAACCGTTCGTAGCTGTTGCGTTGGTTTGGGGCCTGTTCAAGACTTCAAGCACCCAGCTGGGGGTGAACGGGCCCGAGCCCTCCACTCCGATTTCATAATCGCGCAAGGCGTCGGCCACGGCGCAAGCCATTGCGCCGAACGCGCCAATTGTGCCGCCCTCGCCGACGCCGCGAACCCCGAATGGGTTGAAGCCGGTTGGCGTCTCCATGTGCGTGATAATGAATTCGCGTGGAGCGTCAGACACACCGGGAAGAACGTAGTCCATCATCGCGCACGTCTGTAAATTCCCGTCAGGGCTGTAGACGAGGTTTTCACGCAGTACTTCACCGATTCCTTGCACTGCGCCGCCGACGATCTGTCCATCAACTAGCATCGGATTGATGATTCGCCCACAATCGTGCGTGACGACGTAGCGCGGAATGCTGATCCGTCCCGTTTCCGGATCGATTTCGACGATCGCAATATGCGTGGCGTAGGAAAACGAAGGCTTGGGAATTTCGATTCGCGATTTCGCTTCAAATGCGACGAGATCAGAGGTACCGCGAAGTTGCGCAAGCTTCCCCGGAACCTCAGCAAGAGCGATGAATTCCGAGGAGTCAGGGACGATGATACCGCCGCCTTCCCAGCGGAGCGCCGCGGGATCGCAGCTGAACTCCGCAGCAAACGCCTCAAGGATTTGCTGAACGAGTGCGCGGGCGGCGGTGCGCCCAGCGGCTCCTCCCGCGGCTGCCCCGCGACTCGCAAATGTGCCAATGCCATCTGGAACTTCGTCCGTGTCGCCTTGTCGCACGCTCACTTGATCGATTTCGATGCCGAGCTCCTCGGCGATGCACTGGCGCTGCGTGGTTTCCGAACCCTGTCCGACAGGAAGAATCGAACTGTAAAGAAGAACCGATCCATCCGTGCGAAGGGCGACGCGGGAGGTCTCATAGGGACCGACGGCCGTGATTTCAACGTACATGGTAATGCCGAGACCGAGCAGTTTCCCGCTCTCGAGTGCCACTCTCCGTTCGGATTCGAAAGTCTTGTAGTTTGCCACGCACAGAGCTTCTTCGAGGCAACGCGGATAGTCAGCTTCGTCGTAAATCACATGATATGCACCCGCGAATTCCGTGGCGCCACGGTCAAGCGGGAGTTCATCAGGCTGGATGAGATTGCGGCGGCGTATTTCGGCGCGGTCGATTTTGAGAATTCTCGCCGCTTCGTCGAGAAGCCGTTCGATCACGATTGTCGCTTGCGGCGCACCGGCGCCTCGGAGGACGTTGAGCGGCGTCTTGTTTGTGACCACTGAACAAAGGTCTGAATCGAGATTGGGAATGGCGTAGGGGCCCCGGACCATGGCGCCCATCGCGGTGATGGGTGTATTCCCGACGAAACCGAAGGCGGCTCCGATGCTGCAGCAGCCTCGCAGGCGGAGGCCAGTGGCTTCGCCGTCCTTGGTGACGACGAGTTCGGCGTCGATCGTTTCTTCCCGAGCGTGCGTTGTCGCGGCAAAAGACTCACGTCGGTCCTCCAGCCAGCGCACCGGGCGGTTCAGTTTGCGAGCAACGACCGGCAGAAGCAATTCCTCGGGATAGACCATCTCCTTGCAGCCAAACCCTCCTCCAAGACGCGGCGCGGTTACTCGCACTTGCCGCGGATCGAGACCAAGCGCATTCACGATGGTTGCTCGCAGCACCTGCGGAAGTTGCGTGCAACTTCCAACATGCAATCGCTCTCCGTTGTCGATGACTTTGGCGATTACCCCGCGCGATTCCAACGGGACGGCTGTCTGGCGATGAAATTCGAAGCGTTTTCGGAGGACGATGTCGCCTTGTTCCGGAACGAAATCGGGATTTCCGTCGCGCTGGCGCACCTGGTAGACCACATTTGTTCCCAATTCCGGATAAAGCAATGATGCACCTGGCTCGATAGCGGCCTTGTGGTCGAGCACGGCGGGAAGAACTTCGTAGTCAATTTCGACAAGTGCTGCGGCGTCTTCGGCCAAATAGCGATTCGCCGCGACCACCAAGGCGACGGCCTGACCTGCATAGCGGACTCGATCGCGCGCGATGATGCGATGCCGCACATCAAGCGTGCCGGGAATCATATCTACGCAAGGAAGCTTGTCGTCGACGAAATCCAGATCGTTTGCCGTGAGCACCGCAATGACACCGGGGCTCGCGAGAGCCCGCTCCTTCCGAATGGCATGCACAATGGCATGAGCGTGGGTGGAGCGGACGATGCAGACTTCCGCGGTGTCAGGCGTTGCCAGATCGGCAAGGAATCCGCCGCGTCCGTCAAGTAGTTGAATGTCTTCGGCGCGCCTGACGGCCTCGCCGATATATCGCCGCTTTTTTTGAGGCGCGGCGGACTCGAGCGTCTCTTCTTTCATTCCTTTTCGCCTGCGGCCGCGGTGTTTGCTAAGAGAAGCGCCTCGTGAATTGCGCTGCAAATATTCTTGTAGCCTGTGCAACGGCACAGATGTCCGCTCAAATATCCGCCTGCCTCGTCTGAATGTGGATCGATACGCCGTTCGATCATGCAGTGTGCGCTGATCAGCCACCCTGGCGTGCAATATCCGCACTGAAGGGCATGGTGCTCCTGAAAGAGCCGACGTAAATTGTTCGAGTCGGCCCCATGATTAAGCCCCTCGAGCGTGACAATCTCGGACCCGTCCGTTTGCACGGCGAGAAGAGTGCAAGAACGCGCCGCCTCTCCATCGATTATCACTGTGCAGGTGCCGCACGCTCCTTCGCCGCAGGATACCTTCAACGCCGTCAGCCCCAGATGATCGCGCAGAAAATCGCTCAGCAAGAGTCTGACAGGCACCGCGGTTTGGATTCGCTTGCCGTTGACGGTCACTTCTAGTTCGGCGCGCGGTTCGTCAGATCCTTCCCAACAAGAAAAGTCATACTCCCCACCGGTCTGAATCATTGGTCGACCACTCCATACGGATGGCATCGATTTCGCGCGATGGTTAGAGCGCGGGTTAATGCAACAACCGCGACTCTAATCCGGAACTCGGCGGTCGCGTGTAAATCCGTCCGCGCATGCCAAGGGCGTTCCGCAACTGCGGTATGAGCGGCGGCGCGAATCGCTACGTCATCGTAAGCATTTTGTCCGCTCAACGCCCTTTCGGCTCTCCTGGCTCGGTACGGATTCGCAGTTAACCCTCCAATAGCAATGCTCGCCGCTCTAACATTCCGGCTTTCGTCGAGCTGCATAGTCACGGCGCAGCAAGCGAGCGCGAAATGCCCCTGCCGCAACTGTATCTCGCTGAATCCCCATCCTTCACCTTCGGCCTGCGTTCGAAAGGAGGCAGATTCGATCATACTTCGCGGCGGAACGAGCACACCGCTTTCCGCGGCGTAAATGTCTGCAGCGCGTAGCGTCTCCCGAGCCCCGCCTGAAGTCAGGACATTGATTTCGCCGTCCAACGCAAGAGCCACCGCCGGGACCTCAGCGCCTGGATTTCCCTGAGCCAAGCAGCCCACGACTGTGCCACGGCTGCGAACCTGAGGCATCGCCACCCAGCCGAGCGCCTCCGAAAGTAGCGGTGTTGCGCGGCGGACCTGCGGACTTTTTTCGGCGAAGGACTGGCGGCACGTCGCTCCGACAGTGAGTTTCGTTTTGGTCTCAGAGACTTCATTCAGTCCAGGGCACTTCATGATGTCAATCAGGACGGATGGCGAGACGGTTCGCGCGCTGAGCGCGGGGACAAGGCTCTGTCCTCCCGCGAGAATTTTCGCGCCAGGGTCCAACCGAAGCAAATCGACGGCTTGCTCTGCTGTTTCAGAACGAACGTATTTAAATCTGGCTGGCTTCATTTATCACCCAGAGCCATGCTGCAAGTTCTGACGCCTTGCGCTTGGAAATATAAGGGGAGACGGCCAACCCGCGTAGTCGGTTCCTCAAATGACTTCGATAAATTATTGCTTTGGCGCGACAAGATTAGGTTGGCTACGAGATGGAGAGGATACCTGTCCCTGCCGGAAAAAAACAGTTCCCAGTGAGCTGGTTGAATCTCAGCGTGTTCTGCCTGAGTTGGAAATGAACAAAAGGCAGCGAACACATGAAAGAGCAACGGAAGCACTGCATTCGGCCCGAGACGCCGCGGTCGCGCAAAGATACGCTTCATCTGGAGGAGGGTTGCGTAGAGCATTGCAACAACGTGCGTCTGAACAGAGCCATCGGCTACATCGCGCCAGAGGACATGCTCGCCAGGCATCAACAGGAAATTCAGGCCGAGCGGGATCGGAAGTTGGGCGCGGTGACGGAACGGCGGAAGAGTCGCTCCCAGCGGGCCGCCTGACGGATGAAACGGATTACTTCCGGTTGGACGACAGTTCGGGAGTTGACCGTCTAATCTTCTGCAGGAGACCGCAAATCCTTCTCATCCCTATCGCTCCTAAGACAGGCTGACTTCCGCACGGATTTTTGTGATTTAATTGTCAGCATGGAACGGACGCAGGTTGGGACGCGCCCCGTCGTTGGCGGGATCGTCGTGGTGAGCGGCCTCGCTGTGTCATTCCTGCTGTGGCTGGTGTACGTGCATCATGCCTCGGCTGATTTCGTCGGGCGCTGGACGTTTTTGCCGGCCATCAATGCACTTCTGAACGGATTGTGCGCGATTGCACTCTGCGCGGGATTGTATTTCATCAAACACCACAACAGGCAAGCGCATCGCACGAGCATGCTGCTGGCCTTCGCGTTCTCTTCTATTTTTCTCATCAGCTACATCGCGAACCACGCACTGCACGGCGATACGATTTTCCCCGGCCACAGCCCGGTGCGCATTCTGTATCTTTGGATTTTAGCCAGTCATGTGACCCTTTCCATCGTCGCTTTGCCAATGGTGCTCACGACATTCTTTTTCTCGCTGACGGGCCGCTTCGCGATGCACCGCCGAATCGCGCGCTTGACGTTCCCCATTTGGCTGTACGTTTCGATCACCGGTGTAGTGGTCTTCGCATTCCTCAAGATATATGTTTACTAGATCTGGTGTTGATCCGGCCTGATTTAACTGGGTAAGGGCAAGAAGCCCGCGTTACAGCCTCCCGAGGGGCGTCAAGCAGTTTCGGCGGCAGGATTTGCTTAGCGACTCGTGAAGGTCCCCGCCTGCCTCGCATCTTGTGTCTATTCCCGAAATCCTGAGTCTACCTTGAACACCCAGACCCAGGCTGTTTCGCCGTCGTTTTTGATTTTGGCGACTGAGAGCTGTCGCCTAGGATTCTGCGGTAGCGGCTTTGCGCACGGCAGCCACCCCTTTCCAGTCTTCAAGATCCTGGTCTGGCTTTTCCCCGCGATATTTTGCGTAGAATGCGACGCCTTCGGGATCCTCGAGGATATCGACCTGGACGCCCTTTTGGCGCAACATTTCTTCATTGCCCGAAGCATTGGTCACGTCACCAACGACCAACCGCTTGAACTGACGCATGTAAATGAGCGCCGCGCAGATATCGCAGGGGCTTAGAGACGTGAACATCGTGGTTTGACTGAAGTCCAGGCGTCCGGCATCGCGGGCGGCAGAAGTCTCGCCGTGATTGTAAGGGTGGTTCTCCTGGACAAGCGTGTTATGCCCCTTACCGAGGATTTGCCGCGTCTCATTATCGATAATCACGCCGCCGATCGGGGAGCCGCCTTCGTCATATCCTTTTCTGGCCAGCAGGAATGCAAGACGCATAAAGTCTTTGTCCGTCAGTTTCCGAAAGAACCCGTCATCGGCAAGCTTCGAGAGGCTCTTTGTCGGAAGGTAAGCGATTACGTTTAGTACCTCATCGCCAACGGGAGTATCTTTTGTAATAAATGCCTTCATAGCGCCTCCTTGCGGCGCATTCGCCGCTAACGAAGTTATTTAGTGTTTTCATTCTCCGACAACAAAACAAAAAGGGAAACGAACCTGTGAATCCAATTCACTTCTTCGCAGCTGCATCGCCAAAGTCCGCCTTTAGCGGCGGTTTCGCGCGCGAGCGAAAGACAAACCACAAAAGCACGGCAGCCACATA
>DATJOL010000049.1:0-5342 GCA_035507075.1 Candidatus Aquilonibacter sp.
ATTCCCGTCAATGTTCCCGCCACGCCCAAATGGGCCCGCGAACTCGGCGCCCGCCTCGAATTCATCCGCCTCAATCTGCTCCCCTATTTCAAGGAAGCCGAAACCCTCCGCGCCTAGCGCCCGTCTTCGGCTTTGCACATCGGTCCATTGTGCGATGCGTGAGCATTCGCCAAAGAGCCGCAGGGGTTCGATAAGCCGGCTGGGCAGGGCGGACGTCCCGCGCTCGAAGGCGGCGTGAGGCAGGCGGGAAAATAGCCTGTTTTAAGGCGCAAATCGTGTCAATTTACCGGTTTTAAGCGTCATTTTCGCGCCAAAATTGTCGCGATCTCTGCCAAGAATTTCAGCCTTTACACGCCGCGCCTCAGCGTTGAAAATCCCAAACCGACATTCGATGACTTCCAAACTTTCCTATGGCGTAGCGATCTTCCTCGGGGCGTTTTTGCTCTTCGGGATCGAGCCGCTCATTGCCAAGCGCATCCTGCCCTGGTTCGGCGGAGCGGCGTCGGTATGGATTATCTGCCTTCTTTTCTTTCAGCTAGTGCTGCTTCTCGGTTATGCCTACGCGCACTGGATCAGCGTGAAATTCCGGCCGAAAACGCAGTGCCGCCTTCACGTCGCACTGCTTGCCGCGAGCCTCTTTTTACTTCCCGTCTACCCGCGCGATTTGTGGCAGCCCTCGCCTTCTCAGAGCCCCACGCTTCATATCCTGTTGCTCCTTGCCGCCACGATCGGCCTGCCCTATTTTCTTCTGTCTGCCACAAGTCCCTTATTTCAAGTCTGGTACGGCCATCATCATCGCGCCTCTCCTTATCGCTTCTACGCGCTCTCCAACGTCGGCTCGATGCTCGCCCTGCTGGCTTACCCCGTGTTGGTCGAGCCGCATCTGACGACGCATCATCAAGCAATCGCCTGGTCAGTCATTTACGCCGGGTTCGCATTGATCTGCGCAGCCATCGCTTTCGCGCCGCGCGAAGGCGTTCAAGAAGCTGAAAATAAAAGCATTACGCCGCGTCCGGCCTGGGCGCTTCAGGCGCTTTGGGTGGCGCTCGCAGCTTGCGGCTCCGCCTTGCTGCTGAGCATCACCAATCACATCACACAGAATATCGCCTCGGTCCCGCTGCTCTGGATCATCCCGCTAAGCCTTTATTTGCTTAGCTTTATCCTCTGCTTCGCTTCGCATTCTTTCTATCCGCGCAGCGTATTTTTGCGCTTGATCGGGATCGCCCTCGGCGGCATGACCTATGCGCTTTCCGTCTCATTCGCGCAATTGCCGATAGAGGTAGGAATTCCATTATTTTGCGGGGGGTTATTCATCGCTTGCATGTTCTGCCACGGGGAACTGGCGCGATTGAAGCCGGATCAGCAGCACCTCACCTCTTTTTACCTTATGATTGCCGCCGGCGGCGCCCTCGGCGCGCTTTTTGTTGCGGTCATCGCGCCTCACATATTCCGCGGTTTCTATGAGTTGCACGTCGCGATCGGCTTGTGTGCGATCCTCATCGTGATCGTCTATTCGATCGAGCCGGATAGCCCATTCTCGGTTCGTCGCCTTCGGCCGGGCGGTTTTGCGCTGGCTGCCCTGGCGATTGCGATCATTGCCAGCCTCGCCGTGAACGCGAGAGACACAGCGACTTCCGCGGAGCTTTCCGTTCGCAATTTTTACGGGGTTCTTCGCGTGATCGATGGTAAAGCGCCGAATGTCTCGATAATTCAGGGCGATACGCTCGTGCAGCAGCCGGAAGATACGAGCTATCGCTCGCTCGTCAACGGCACGATCAACCACGGAGTGCAATTTCTGGCCCCGGATCGCCGGCGTTGGGCCACGACTTACTATGGGCCGAACTCCGGCATCGGTGTCGCATTGCAAGCCGCTGAAAGGAATGGACCTTTGCGTGTGGGAATTATCGGCCTGGGCGCGGGAACCACCGCGGTCTATGGCCGGTCCGGTGACCGCTACACCTACTACGACATCAATCCCTTAGTCATTCAAATCGCGGAAAGTCAGTTCACGTTCCTGAAGGAGACTGCGGCATCTATCGAAATCGTCGAGGGCGACGCTCGCCTTTCTCTTGAGCGCGAAGCGCCGCAGAATTTCGATGTTCTCGCCGTGGACGCGTTCAGCGGGGATGCCATCCCCGTTCATCTTCTAACGCGCGAGGCCTTTCAGCTTTATTTTCATCAGCTTAAGCCCGACGGGGTTCTCGCAGTCCACGTCTCAAACAAGTATCTGGACCTGCAGCCGATAGTGGCCGCCGCTGCCGCGGATTTGGGCAAAGAGGCGGTTTTGATTCAGAACCCAGAGGATCCTCCCAAAGGCATTACAGCAGCGGCGTGGATACTTGTAGGAAGCCCGGCAGGATTCGAGGGGCAGCGGCAAATTGAAGCCAAGGGCCTGATCATTTTCCCTCCTTCAAGAGATCGCCTTTGGACCGACGATTACAGCAATCTCTTTGAAGCTCTGAGATAAGCAGGAACTTGGCTGAATCAGGGCCGAGGCTCCAGATTCCAACTCATTGATTCGCCACGTCGTTAGGCGCGCTTAAGGCGGTAGCTAATGCAGACGTATACGGGCCGGCTTGCGGGTGGGTAGGTGAGCCATTACGATGATTGCGCAATGAAAGAATTCGTTCCGCATAGGCTACTTCGGAATTCGCATGTGATGACGATCGCTGCGCATTTGTGGCAGCGGAGATTTCCATCATTGCCGCCAGGCGACATGCGCCTTTTTGAGGTCGAGCCCGGTACCAAAATATGGGGCGCCTGCCATTGGCACCAGAATCGACGTGAACAGCCAACGATCGTGCTGCTACACGGCCTGGAGGGTTCGAGCGACTCCGGCTACATCATGGGATCGGCCGAGAAGGCGTGGGTTGCAGGGTTCAACGTGGTGCGATTGAACCAGCGCAACTGCGGCGGCAGCGAGCAGTTGACGCCGTCGCTCTATCATTCCGGGCTGAGTGGCGATATTCGAAGCGTATTGATCGGGCTAATTGAAAAAGACGGGCTGAGGGCTCTTTTTGCGGCGGGTTTTTCCATGGGCGGCAATTTAGTGCTGAAGATGGCGGGAGAGTTCGCAAACCGCACGCCGCCCGAAGTGAAAGCATTCGTTGCCGTTGCGCCTGCGCTGAATTTGGCGGCTTGCGCCGACGCGCTGGCCGAGAGGAGGAACTTCATCTACGAGCACCATTTCGTGACGCGACTAAAGGCGCGCATCCGGCGGAAGGCGAAGCTGTTTCCGGAAGAATACAAACTCAACGGGCTTAGAAAAATTCGGACGGTACGCGAATATGACGATGTGATTACCGCGCCTCATAGCGGGTTTCGTGACGCAAGCGACTATTACGCGCGTTCGAGTGCAGGACAATTTCTGGCAGCGATTACGCGGCCGACGCTCATCGTGGCGTCTGAGGATGACCCTTTCGTGCCCTTCGCTTCGATTACGACTGCGGTGGGTTCGGTGAATCCGTTGATCGAACTTCTGGCAACGCGTCACGGCGGGCATTGTGCATTTATTTCCGCGTCTCCTGAAGAGCGATTCTGGTCGGAGGGCCGAATTGTAGAATTTTGTCAGCGGTTTACGGGACGCTGACTGACTTTTCATTGAGGCGATGGGACTGCATTGATACCTGGGGCCGCTGTGGCAGGCGGCGCAGGCTGCGGCACGGCCGGCTCGGGAAGCGGCTCTCTTACGTTGGCGAGGAAGTTGCCGATGTCGGTGAACATCGTGTCGTCCACTTCGGCCTTTTGGGCCGGCGTGAGCAGGGTGCACATCTTCTCGAAGGCCTGCGTTTGGAGTGCCAGCAATTGAGCGGCGGCCGAATTGTCTTGCTCCTGCGCGGCTTTGACTTGATTTTCGGTTTTTCCGGACTTTATCGCTTCAAAGAGAGCCTGCTTGCCGTCCTGAATTTGCGTATTGAGAGGCGCGGCGGCTTTCACGGCTGCGTCGAAAATAGCCCCGAGCTGTTGTTGCTGCGCGTCATTCAGATTGAGCAAGGCAGCGAAAACCAGCAGAGTCGTGTGCTCGTCCATGACGGGCATGCGCGCACCGCGCTCTCCTCGCATTCCACTCATGCCGCGTCCGCGCTGTGCCGGAAGAGCCAGCGGGAAAAACAAGATAATCGCCGTGGTCGCTGCTATTCGCTTCATCGTCATCCCCGGGTGAAAAGAGTGAGCTACCAAAGTCAGCTATCTCACAAATGTGATCGCGAGGAAAGCTGCAAGAATGATGCATGTCAGGAATGTGCAGAATGGGAAGGAGTACGGCAAGTTCTCCCTTGCAGCGCTCACCCTGATGCCCGAGCGGCATCCGCTACGGCGGCCGTCAGTTTGAGAACGCGTAGATCTGTGTTGTGGAGAGGCAGACGGCGAAACCTAAGGCGGGCGGAAAATTATCGATCCGCCAAACACCGGAGCGCGCGGTTCGAAGCATTCGTCGTGAAGGCTAGCTATTTCTCATATTCGCCAGCAGAAGTTGCAGAATCGAGTTTGAGGCGCGGACCGGGTCGGCATCCGTCCAGTCCAAACGAACGACGAGCGGTATCGAACGAATGATCGACGATGTTGTCGCGCATTTCGGACGGATCGATATTCTTGTCAACACCGTGGGACTAAGCCGCGAAGAGAAAGCTACAGAAGTGACGGAGCAGGCTTTTGATTATGTGATTGATGTGAACCTCAAAGGAGCGATGTTCCAGGCGCAAGCCGTGGCGCGTCAGATGATCAAGCAGGGAATTGCCGGCAAACAGGTAAGGTACACTTGGGTTCCGTTCGTACACAGCTTGGCCTGAGAGGTCGAGGATACGCGGCCTATTGCTCGGCCAAAGGCGGCCTTGGGATTTTGTGCAAACAGCTCGCAGCCGAATGGGCGCCACATGGTATTAATGTCAACGTGGTCGCGCCAACGTTTGTGGGCACCGACCAGGTGGCGAAGATGCTCTCGGACAAGTCGTTTTACGATAGCATCGTGTCCCGGATTCCGCTGGGCCGAATAGGCACGCCGCGAGACGTCATGGGCGCGGTGCTCTTCCTGATTTCACCGGCCTCAGACTTCATCACGGGACAAACTCTTTACGTGGACGGCGGGATCACAGCGACGCAGTAATCCCGCCTCTAATTGTGGCTCTAAAACAGGTCTGTGGCCGGTAGGAGAATGTCGCCAGCAGAGCTCCGAGTGCTTTTGGAGCGAGAAAGCGAAGAAATCTATGAGCGTGAGAGCAACGGCGAAAGAGGAACTGGTTCGCAATTATGTCGATGGGAAGTGGCGAGTTTCGCCGGCGTCAGATCAGCTGCCGGTGATAAATCCAGCGACCGGCGAACGGATTGGTACGGTTCCGCTCTCCTCA
>DATJOL010000050.1:0-11344 GCA_035507075.1 Candidatus Aquilonibacter sp.
TGTCCGCCGCCGCTCCGCCGACCGATGATGCGCAAGCCAGCAATCTCTTCGGCGCGCGCGATCTGCACATCGTCGATGTCTACGACGTCGACGCGAGCGGCGAGACCAAGCGCACGTATGGCCGCGTCTATTACGTCGAGAAAAAGCTTCTCGTTTTTTATGCCTTCGATCTGGACAAAAACCGCCATCGCGCGCCCGCTGATTTTCAGGCGTGGGGCTATCGGCAGGCAAACCAGAGCAAGCCGGACAATCTCGGCCTGTTCAACGTCGACAATGCTTCGTTGAATCGCTGGGTGCTGAAGGTGAATGATCCGCACGTTCTCGAACATATCGACGCGGTGTTTGTGACGATGGAGCCGCCCAACGGCAGCGCGTCGCCAAAGGGCCGGAGACTGCTCTACGCGAATCTTGCCGGTCCCGCAAATCATCCCTGATTCAAGCAGCAGTTCCTGGCGGGCGAAGAAACGGCCGGCGGCACGCCGGCGCTACTTGGACCGCCTCACGTGCGCAAAATGCGAGCGAGCCAGCGCCCAAAACGGTCAAAGTATGCGCTGAGAAGGGGTGTCCTTATCGTGTCGATTAGAACGGATCGCTTTCTTTTGTTTTCAGGAAGTTACAATCGTTTCTAATCGCCGAATGTCGATTAGAAAATCGTGGTAATGGGCTCGAACTGCGCGCGACCGGTCACATGAATTCGTCAGCAATTTCATCCTCGGCTTCTCGATTTTTCAAAGAGCTTGCGGCTACCTTCGAAGGTGCCGTAATTGCAATCTCCTCAATAAGGCTGCCATTGTGCGAGCAGCATATCAACTGTCCTTGGGTGCAGATTTGGGCGGGCCAAGAAAGCCTGACCCATCATGGACTCGGCGCGCGCCGCCCGTTTTGAGTCCGAAAACGCTCTTCGATAAGGGGTAGCGCCCGCATCCAAAATTTCTCTTCCGGTGATTCGTTCTTTGACGGCAATTTCTCTCCTGACGCTGAGAACATCCGCCGAATTTCGACAATAGAGTAGATATACAAGCTTCACTGGAGAAAGCATGAGACCTGGGCTCGCGGGGCGAGTGTTCGCTGTCGTGTTTGTGTTTGTTGCCGTAGTCGCGATTCCATGCCGCGCGCAGACCGCAAGCGCGGCCGTCGCCGGACAGATCACCGATCCGAACGGGCGTGTGGTTCCCGGGGCAGAGGTGACGCTCACAAATCTGAACACGAATGTTGCCTCGCCGACGAAGACGAACGGCGACGGCATTTATCGCGTGAGCGGTCTCCAACCCGGCATTTATCGTGTGAACGTCACCAAGGACGGCTTCAAGAGCATCGTCAAAGGTGATATCGAGCTGCACGTCCAGGACAACGTTTCGATCAATTTCTCGCTTGAGATCGGCTCCGTCAGCGAGACGGTGACGGTGGAAGCCGGCACCTCGATGATCAATACGACGGACGGGGCGGTGAGCACCGTGGTAGACCGCCAGTTTTTCGACAACATTCCGCTGAACGGCAGGAGCTTTGAGGATCTGCTCACCCTGGTGCCCGGAGTTCTTCAGGTCTTTGGAGGTTCCGGGGGCAGTAACGGGGAAATGACCGTCAATGGCCAACGCACGGAGGCCAATTATTTCACGGTGGATGGCGCAAGCGCTACCGTCGGACCGCCGAGCACTTTCGGGGCGCAAATCTTCGGAACCGGGGCTGGTTTGGGCGGCGCCACGCCTTCTGAGACTGCGTTGGGCACGACGCAAAGCCTGGCCTCCGTGGATTCGCTTCAGGAGTTTCGCGCCTCTACATCCACGTACTCTGCCGAGTACGGCAGAACGCCGGGCGGGCAATTCGCGTTTACCACGCGGTCGGGAACCAACGGCTGGCACGGCTCGGCTTACGATTATTTTCGCAATGAGGCGCTCGACGCGAACAACTGGTTCCTGGATCAGGAGGATGAGCCCAAGGAAAGAGAACGCCAGAACGATTTTGGCGGGACGCTGGGTGGGCCGATAGTTGTCCCCGGCGTCTACAATGGCACGGGCAAAACATTCTTTTTCTTTTCCTATGAAGGACTGCGCCTATGGACGCCGGAGGGTCTCGAAACGAGCGCCGTTCCGGATCAAGCGTTCCGCGAGACGGCGCCGGCGGCGCTTCAGCCGCTTCTCAATGCGTTCCCTCTCCAGAGCAAGGACAAGAACGGCAATCCGATCGAAGACGGACTGAATGATGGCTTCGGGTTCTACGAAGCCCGGATCTCATACCCATCCACGATCGACAGCGTCAGCGTGCGTATCGACCATGACTTTGGTAGCAAGGTTCGGCTCTTCGGCCGGTATGCGAGCACACCGTCATCGGACGCTGCCTTCGTCGGTGCAGTGACAAACAGCTTTGACTACAACGACCGTTTGCTGACCGTGGGAACCACGATCGCCATGGGGGCACGCCAGACCAATGAATTGCGCTTCAACATTACGCAGAGCGACGTAGCCACCGACGAGTTTTCCGGCAACATTGGGGGGGCGACGCCGTTTAACGGTTCCAGTCTGCCCGGGCCGAACGGCAAGCCTCTAGGTCCTAACATTCTTTTCTGTCTTTGCTACGGCGATGTTGCAAGCCTTCAGCTTGAGGTTTCCAGGAATTCGCAGCGGCAGTACAACATCGTCGACACACACAGCTGGACGGTCGGTTCTCACGAGCTGAAGTTCGGCGTGGATTGGCGGCGCCTGTCGACGTACATGGTTCCACAGCCGACGTCGGTGGACGCCGTCTTCTACAGCGAGACATCGGTATTGAGTGGCATTATGGATAATGCGACGGTTAACGTGACGGCGCCCGCTCCCGCTAGGCCTATCTATAAGAACTTTTCACTTTTTGCGGAAGACGAGTGGAAAGTTACTCCGCACCTGTCCCTTTCTCTCGGACTGCGCTGGGACGTGAATCCCGCGCCTACAAACGCCGCGGGACCGTCGCCCTACACGGTGAACCAGATCACCGATCCGGCAACCGTCCAACTCGCCCCCGCCGGCACGCCACTGTGGCATACGGAATGGCGTGCATTTGCGCCCCGCATCGGATTGGCGTATCAGTTGCGCCAAACGCCCGGCCACGAAACTGTGATTCGCACCGGGTTCGGGAAGTTCTTTGACATGGGTAACGCCACTGGGTCCACCGGTTTCGAAGGCGTCGGATTCATGGGGATGGCGAATTTCTTTAACGTCCCGTTCCCTCTGACATCGGCGCAGGTCACTCTTCCGCCGCCGAGCGTCACGCCGCCTTATTCGGCGGACGTAGTCGGATACGATCCCCATCTCCGTCTTCCGTACACGTTGCAGTGGAATTTTGCGATTCAGCAATCCCTGGGGAACAAGAACGCCCTCACCGTAACCTACCTGGGATCCGCGGGCCGGGGACTACTCAGCACATTTCAGTACGGGCCCGCAGATTTGGGCAATCCGAATTTTGACAACAATCTGTGCTACCACTGCCTGTTTATCACCAAGAATGAGGGATCTTCGGACTACGACGCATTGCAGGTCCAATTCCAACGCCAGCTTTCGCATGGACTGCAAGCATTGGCGTCCTACACGTGGTCGCACTCTATCGACAACTCAACAACGAACTTTCTGCTGGAAGAGCTGGTACGCGGCAACTCAGACTTTGATGTTCGCCATAACTTTCAGGCGGCTCTCACCTATGACATTCCGGGGAGGTATTCGAGCCGGGTGCTGTCAAGCATCCTGGGCGGCTGGGGCGTTGACACTCGTATTAGCGCCCGGTCCGGTCTGCCTGTGGACATAGCTGGAACGTTTGATCTCGATCCCGAGACCGGGACCTTCGTAAGCTATCACCCCGACATCGTTCCCGGCCAGCCGATGTACGTTTCCGCTCCGGGGCGACCTGGAGGGAAAGTCCTGAACTACAATGCCTGGGTTGCGTTACCTGCAGGCGAGGAAGGTAACTCGGGCAGGAACTCCGCTCGTTCCTTCGGAGCATGGCAGGCTAACCTGGCCCTCAGACGCGACATTCCGATTCGCGAGTCACTCCATTTGGAGTTCCGCGCCGAGGCTTTCAACATCCTCAATCATCCGAGCTTTGGAGCTCTGTGGGGACAATTGCAGTTCGGTTCTTGCAATGGTCAACCACTGACGGATGGCTTCTGCTTTGGCACCCCCTATCAGACGCTGAACTCAGCCCTGGGCGGGGGCAATGGACTGTACTCAACGGGCGGCCCGCGCTCGATACAATTCGCGCTGAAATTGAAATTCTAAGGGCAAGACAAACCAAAGTGACGGACAGCCTCACGGTTCGCGCGTTTCTTGCCGAGAGATATTTGGAAACCTGATCATGCCGACCGGTTCTGGGGGACCATCGGGCAGCGTACAAAATTCCGAAGGGTCCTGGGCTCAAAAGTTCGCGGGGAATTTCCGCCTCGACCGCGATCCCAATACACCAAAGCTAAGCCTGAAGCTCCTGCGGGAGATGTGGGAGCTGACGGTTCCCTACTGGAAGAGGAAGGGTGCGTGGACGAGTTACGTCATCACGGCTCTTCAGGTGGCGCTGACCTTCGGCGGGACGGTGCTCTCCGCGGAGATCGCGAAATTCGGCGGAGATCAGCTCGACGCGCTGGCCAAGCACGAGGGGACGGCTTTCTATCACCTGCTGATCGTTGCGATCGTGATCCAGGTTGTGAATTCGCTGATCTTCACGGTGTTTACCTTGCCCTACTCCATCATGATTCTGCGGTGGAGGGAGTGGCTCACGGAGAGATTCATCCGGGACTACCTACAGGATACGAACTACTACGCGCTGAACCGGGACCGGGCGGTGGACAACCCGGACGAGCGCATCGCGATCGACATCCCGGGATTCATCACCTATCCGATGCAGCTGCTTTTCGGGCTGCTGCAGTGCGTTTCGAACCTGGTAGTTTTCGGCTACGTGCTCGGTTCTTTCGGCTGGTACCTGGTGCCGGCATGCGCGGGCTACTACGCGCTCTATTCGGTGACCATGATGCTCTTCACGAAGCCGATTCTGAATCTGAGTTACGCGCAGCGGCGGCTAGACGGAGATTTCCGTTTCGCGCTAGTGAACGTGCGCGTGAACGCCGAATCGGTGGCGTTCCTGCGAGGCGAGCGTGTGGAGCGGCGCGAGCTATCGGGGCGGCTGAGGGCGCTGATCGATAATTTCGTGAAGAATGTTTGGTGGAGCAGCCTGCTTTCGGTCTGGTTCACGTTCACAGGGAATTTCGGGTCGACGCTGCTGCCCGCGCTGCTGATTGCACCGCTCGTGTTGCACGGCCGGTTCACGATCAGCGCGTTCACACAGACGCAGAACGCCTGGGGGAACCTCGGCTCGGCGTTCGGTTTCATTGGGGACCAGGCGATGTCGTTCGCATACGGGGGTGCTCTGATCGCCCGTCTTCACACGATGCACGAGCACATGGTGGGCAAGCAGCAAAAGCGGCTCAGCGCGGGCCATGAGATTCGGCACATCGTCTCCGATCATCTCGCCGTAAGAGATTTCACGCTCGAGACGCCCGACGGTGCGCGGGTGCTGATCGAAGGGCTGTCGTTCGACTTGCCGCCGGACGTGCGCATGATGGTGACGGGGCCGAATGGAGCGGGCAAAAGCTCGCTGCTGCGAGGGCTGGCCGGATTGTGGACGCGCGGTTCGGGCAAGCTCTATCTGCCGCCGCGCGAAAAGGTGATGTTCCTGCCGCAGCGGCCGTACATGAGCCTGGGGACGTTTCGAGAGCAACTGACGTATCCGGACAACCTGGATGCGTTCGACGACGACTCGGTTCGCGGGATATTGCAGGAAGTGAAGCTGGGTTATCTCGAGGAGCGGTTCGGCGGGATGGGCGTGAAGCTGGATTGGACGCACGTCCTTTCGCCGGGCGAACAGCAACGCATCGCGGTGGCTCGCGCCCTGCTGCGCAGGTCGAAACTCGTGATCCTCGACGAGGCAACAAGCTCGGTGGACGTGGAAGGCGAGCAGCTTCTCTACGAACTGCTGAGAAAGATGGGCGCGACATATCTCAGCGTGGCTCACCGGGTGACGCTGGTTCCTTACCACCAACTGCAACTGACGCTGCTAGGAAACGGCCGATGGACGCTGACGCAAGCGCTGGCGCCGAGCATCGGCTGATTGAACAATCCGCGTTGCAACTCGCGGACACCAGGAGAAAGAAAAATGGGCAAGGCGAGGGTGCACGAGACATTGAATTCGAGAAGCGGCAATTTCCCGCTGACGCCGGGACAACGGCAGGCGTACGAACTCGCGGAAAGCATCGCGCGCGTAGCGCCTGTGCTGCTGATCGAGGGCGCGACGGGCTTGGGCAAGACGACGGTTCTCCGCCACTTGCACGAGAGTTTGGGCGGGCGATTCATCAGTACGACTGAGGTGCTGGATGCGATCGAGGAGCAAAAGTGGCCCGAGCAAATCGACGAAGCGATACGAGAGCTTTTCGCCGAGGCGTTTCGCGAAAACGAGGTGCTGATCTTCGACGACTTCAGGACCGTGGCGACGGTCACCCAAATGCACCAATCTTACTCGCGGCCTTACCTGTTGCAGTCCGTCCTCGAGGAAGCCTTTGCTCAGGCGCGCGACAACGGCAAGAAGCTGATTTTCGCCCAGCCGGTGCAATCCTACGAGAGCCTGGGCGCACAAGCGGTGCGGCTGGAGCTTCCGCCGTTCAAGGTGGAGGACTACGCGGCGATTTTGAAGCATTACCTCGGGGACGCGGCGGCGAAGCTCGACGTGGACAAGATATTCCGCTTCGCGTCGAAGCTGACCGGCCATCAGCTGCGCAATTTGGCGCTGCTGGCGAAGGACGAGGGCAGCGAGCCGAGTACGCAGGACATCCTCACGTGCGTTCAGGAGCGGATTCTAACCAGCAATTTGCATGTGGATGAAGTGGAAGACGTTTCGTTCTCGGATCTAAAGGGCGCAGAGAACTTGATCGAGAAGCTGGAGATCAATGTCCTGCTGCCGATGCAGCAGATGCAGAAGGCAAAGGTACTGGGGTTGAAGCCGAAGCGCGGCGTGCTGCTCCATGGATTCCCGGGCACCGGCAAGACAAGCGTGGGCCGGGCACTCGCGCGGCAGATGAAGGGAAAGTTCTTCATGATCGACGGCACGTTCATTACCGAGCCGCCAAGCGCGTTCTTCAACAGGGTGAGAAATATTTTCGAAGCGGCGAAATCCAATAGCCCCTCGGTGATTTTTATCGACGATGCCGACGTGCTGTTCAAGACCGATCACGTCTACGGCTTGAATCGCTACCTGCTGACGATGCTCGACGGACTCGAAAGCGAATCGATTGGAGACGTGTGCGTGATGCTGACCGCAATGGACGTGAAAGACTTGCCGCCCGCGCTGCTGCGATCTGGCCGCGTGGAATTGTGGCTCGAAACCAAGCTGCCGAACGCCGCGATCCGCAAGGAAATCATCCTGCATCGCGCCAAGGGAATGATCGAATCTTCCACCGCGCTCGATTTTCCAGAACTCCTCAAGCTGACCGACGGCTTTACTCCCGCCGATTTGCGCCGCATCGTGGCCGACGCGAAGGCGATGCTCATGTACGATCGGGAGAAAGGGCGCGCGGCTGAGGACTTCGGACATTACATCATGCGATCCGCCACGGAGCTCAGGGCGCTCAAGGTGACCGTCGCTGGCGCGCTCGGCTACGAGTTGCCCAAGTCCGCCGACGATTCGGATATTGTGAATTCATGCTGCACGACGTAAAAAGGGATGCAGACGATGCCCATCACACCATCGCAGCGCGACCTTGTGTCTTCCGTCGCTCCCGAAATCCCGTTCGAAAAGTACACGCTGGGAAACGGCCTGGAGGTGATCCTCAGCGAGGATCACCGCCTCCCGATTGTTGCCGTCAACATCTGGTATCACGTCGGCCCAGCCAACGAGAAGCCCGGCCGCACCGGCTTCGCGCACCTCTTCGAGCACATGATGTTCCAGGGATCGAAGCACGTCGGCAACAATCAGATCAGGGTTTTACAGGCTGCCGGCGCCACCGCCATCAACGGCACCACCGGCTTCGATCGCACGAATTATTTCGAGACGATGCCTTCGGATCGGTTCGAGTTAGCTCTGTGGCTCGAGAGCGATCGCATGGCGTTTCTGCTCGACTCGCTCAGCGCGCGCAATCTCGAGAATCAGCGCGACGTCGTGCGCAACGAGCGTCGCGAGCGCGAAAACACTCCTTACGCGCTCGTCAGCGAGGAGCTGTATCGCCAGCTTTTCCCGGCGGGCCATCCGTATCGCGCCTCGATTATCGGCTCGCACGAGGACATCGAATCGGTGGGCCTCGACGACGTCCGCGAATTCTGCCGCCAGTATTACGTGCCCAACAATGCCAGCCTTGCTCTCGTGGGCGACTTCGATTCCCGGGATGCGAAACAGTTGATCGAGCGATATTTCGCTTCGATTCCGGCGGGTGCACCTGCATCCAAACCGAACGTTCCGATCCCGTCTATCACGTCGGCCAAGCGCGTGACGGTTACCGATCGTGTCGAATTGCCGTGCATCTATAAAGCCTGGGTTACCGCTCCGGTCTACGAGCCGGGCGACGCCGAGGCCGACGTTCTTGCTGGAATTCTCGGTGGAGGCGTCTCCGGCCGGCTGTACCAGAGGCTCGTTTATCGCGACCAGATCGCACAAGACGTTTCCGCGAGCCACCAATCGATGATGCTCGGTTCGGTGTTCGTTCTCCGTGCGACCGCGAAGCCCGGAGTGGCGCTCGACGACCTCGAAAGGGCACTCGATGAAGAGTTGTCGCTCATCCAACGCGCTGGCCCGGCGCCCGAGGAACTGGAGCGGGTTCGCAGCGGGGTTGAAGCGGGTTTTGTCTTCAGCCTCGAACAACCCGGCGGAATGGGCGGCGTCGCCGATCGCCTCAATCTTTACAACCACTACCTCGGCGATCCGGGGTATGTCGCGAGGGATTTCGCGCGGTTTGAAAACGTGACCGCCGCCGGTGTCCAGTCCGTCGCGGGCAAGCTCACTCCGGAGTCGAGCGTGGTCGTCCTTGCCGTGCCCGGACCGAAAATCGTCCACGACGTGCCGAAGCGCATCGATGCCGAAACAGTCTCGGAAATGGATTCGTCTCCGTCAGGAAATGAGTGGCGCAGCGATCCGCCCAAAGCGCATCGGCGAACTCTGGCGGAGCTGCCGGTCCCAGTCTCATTCAATCTGTCCAACGGCTTGAATGTCCTGTTCCTCGCGCAGCGTCACCTGCCTGCAATCACGGCGAACCTGGTGATTCTCGGCGGGGCCGGCAGCAATCCTCCCAGGGTTCCGGGTCTGTCTTCCTTTACCGCCGCCATGTTGGCGCGCGGCACTTCGCGCCGATCCCATCGCCGGTTGGCCGACGATTTCGGCCGCCTCGGAGCCCGCTGGGCAATCCGGTCCCACACCGATTCGTCCACTGCCACCCTTCATGTTTTGAGGAAGAATGCGGACGCCGCCTTTCAAATTCTTTCGGACGCCGTCCTTCATCCGGCATTTGACAACGAGGAAATCGAGCGCGTCCGCGCCCAACGCCTCGTCAGCATCGCGCAGCAGCGCGACAATCCCGCCGCGGTCGCCGAAACCGAACTGCTGCTCCAGCTGTATGGAGCCGAACATTCCTACGGCTCGCCCGGGATCGGCACCGAGTCCTCCAATCAAAAGATTCAGCGGGAAGACTTGCTGCAGTTCTATTCAGCCCGGTGGCTTCCGCAAAATGCGGCGCTCGTGATCGTCGGCGATCTGGCGCCGGAAGAGGCGCAGGCCCTTGCACGTACGCACTTCAGTCAGCGAACCGGCGGCACGCCATCTTCGCCTCCGCCCGAAGTGCGAAATAATGCCGCCCGCCGCATCATCGTGGTGGACCGCCCGTCTGCGCCGCAAACGCACCTGCTCGTCGGCCAGATCGGCGTGACCCATGGCCATCCGGACTATGCCGCCATCGAACTCATGAACGCAATCCTCGGCGGAACGTTTTCGAGCCGCATCAACACCAACCTGCGCGAAGTCCACGGCTACACCTATGGCGCCAGATCGGGTTTCTCTTATCACCGCAGCCCTGGCCCTTTTACGATCCGAGCGGACGTTCGCACCGACGCCACCGCTGCCGCGTTGCGGGAAATCTTCCACGAGATGGAACGGCTGCGCGATGCGCCGCCCTCGCCCGAAGAATTGGCGGTTGTGGTCGAGTCGTTCACGCGCTCGTTGGCCTCGCGCTTCGAGACCCTGGCCAGCAGCGCCGGATCGGTGGGGGAGCTATTCGTCCACGATCTCGGCCTCGATTTTTTCAAGAACTTACCGGCAGCAGTCGCGAGCGTAAGCCTCGGCGATATTCACCGCGCCGCCCGGAATCATCTCCGGCCGGAATCGATGGTGGTCGTCGCCGTCGGCGACGCCAATGCAATCGAAAGAGCCCTGCACGAACTGAATCTGGGCCCGGTGTCGCTCCTCGATCTCCATCCAAACACCGAGTCCGGAACGTCTGTACGCGTGTGACCGATCGCTGCCCGTTCTTTGGCGCTACTCTGGGGCTCCTTTCTCGCAAGGTGTGCATCGTAAACTGTCGCACTCTAGGGGTTTCACTGCAGTAGGATTTCGGCGGAAAGGTGCACAGTGATCATTCATTACAAGCGAAAACGTCGTTCCAGAGTCCCTCGGCAATACAATCTTTGTCCTTTCGCCGGGGATCGTGTGTGACGCCTGTGACAACTATTTTGCTACGAACCTGGAAGGGCCGATCCTGTCGCCTGCCTACTTCCGATCAGCTCGCTTCCACGGCGCTATTCCGAGCAAACGTGGTCGAGTTCCGAGCGTGAAGCCATCGTGCCACCGTTGTACGAGGCCGAAGTCGCAAGAAATGGAGCAAGAAATCGAAGACCATGCTCCCCAGTATTTGCGGAACATTATTCGAATCATCAGAGAGACTGGACTACGGATCTACAAGGAACTGATCCCGGTGCGAAAGGACCAAGTGGAACTGCGGAATGCGGCGGTCTGGATACCGGATTCGAAAACTCCAAACGGCACGGCCGAAGTTCCTTTCACTTCACTCGCCATCGAGGCTTTCAACAATCAGATGGCGATTTCAGGCGAAGATCAATCAGTGTGGACGAATAACGGAGCGTTCTGGCCGAGGTGATTTTTCCAAGTCCGCTGCAATCAGGAGGAATTTGGTGGACGTGGCCGGGATCGAACCGGCGACCCCCTGCTTGCAAAGCAGGTGCTCTCCCAGCTGAGCTACACGCCCACGCGGTGCAACCAGTATACTCTCAGTAGCTTACAGCCATTTCCTCAACAGCTCCAACTTGAGTTTTCCGTCCACTCCGTCCAATTGGGGCATTTTCGA
>DATJOL010000051.1:0-9041 GCA_035507075.1 Candidatus Aquilonibacter sp.
GCGGAAACACATCTTCAATTTTCCTTGGACGACCAGAAAAAGCTCGTCCTCGTCATCATGATGGTGCCACACAAATTCGCCTTTTAGCTTCACGACCTTTACATAGGAATCGTTGAGCTCGCCGACGATCTTTGGGCTCCAAAAATCCTTCACCTTGCCGAACTTTTCCTGCAGATTCACCGTGTCCATTTCGATGGCTCCTTCGCGCCGCGGCATCCCGTTTCGCAGGCGGGAGAGCGCGGCGGCTACAGGCTGCCGACGATGGCCGCCACTTCCTGCAATAACTTCTGCGTTGTCGCGGCCTTCGAAGTTTCCGAATAGATGCGCAGCATGTGCTCGGTACCCGAGGCGCGGACCATCATCCAGCCGATATCGTCGAGATAGACTTTCACACCGTCGAGGCCTTCGCGGCGCGTAACCGGCCAATCGAGAATTTTTTTCAGCTTTTCGCCTGCGAAAAGCGCGATCGCCTTTTCCTTCTGCCCGTCGCGCGTATGCAAATCGATGCGGCCGTAGTGAAATTCGCCGAATTCGCGGTGGAGCATCGCCACGAGTTCGCCGAGCCGCTTGCCGTGCCAGGCCATCACTTCGGCGAGCAAGAGTGCATTCACCGTAGCGTCTCGCTCCGGCAGGTAGAGCTTTGTGCCGATGCCGCCGCTTTCTTCGCCCCCGAGAAGAATGTCGCCTTCAAGCATGCGCTCGCAGATGTACTTGAATCCGACCGGCGTCTCCCACAATTGGCGACCGAATTTCGCGGCGATTTTGTCGATCATCTTCGTGGTGGAAAATGTTTTCGCGACACCGCCGGAGATTTTTCGCGTGCCCGCCAGGTGCCACAGCAGAATCGAAAAAATCTGATGCGGCGTGATGAACGTGCCGTCGGCATCGATCGCGCCGATGCGATCGCCGTCGCCATCGAGCACGAAGCCGGCATCGAATTTCCCGGCGATGACTGCCCGGCGGCAGGCCTCGACGTGCGGCTCGATCGGCTCCGGATTCACGCCGCCGAAAAGCGGATCGCGCGTCCCGCGAATCTCTTCGTGGTCGATTCCGTGGCGACGGAAAAGCTCGCTCAGGAGGCCGCGGCCTGCGCCATGCATCGGATCCGCGACAAACCGGAATTTCGACGAGCGCACACGGCCCCAATCAATCAGGGCGTCGAGCGTTTCAAGATACGGCGCGCGCACGTCGAGCGAATGAATCAAGTCGGGGCGCGGAGGAAGATTCGGGACGCCGTCATGTTCGACTTTCCTCAGCTCGTCCTCGATTTGGGCGACGATTCCCGGCAGAGCCGAACTCCCGTAGCTCGCTTTGAGCTTCACGCCGTTCCAGCGGTAAGGATTGTGGCTTGCGGAAATCTGGATGCCCGCCGCGGCCCCGCGCTGCTTCACAAGCAGCGAAATTGCGGGCGTGGGGCAAGGCGCCGCGGTGAGCCAGACGGGCGTTCCCGTTGCGGCAATGGTTTCGGCGGCGACGTACGCAAACATTTCGCCGCCAAAGCGCGTGTCGTGGCCCACCAGCACGCCCGCGCCGGGCCTTTCCGCGCGCACGACGTAACGCGCAATTGCGTGCGCCACTGTCCGCACGTTCTCGCACGTGAAGTCTTCGGCGATGATGCCGCGCCAGCCGTCGGTGCCGAATTGGATATGGCTCATCGTTCAGGAGTATATGCGAGGAAGTTTTTGGCGGGAAGGTGCGAGGGGCGGGCGCGCGTTGCCAAAATGGCCGACTGAATCCGTTGCACGGTGCTGACTGGCATTCACGGCATGGCAGGCGAGACCTTGCGGTGCGCTTAGAGGAGCCTTTTCAGTTTCTGGCCCTCAAGCCACTTCACAATCTTTCCCACGTCCTGCGACCGTTCGCGCGGGCAGATCAGAATCGCGTCGTCCGTTTCCACAACGACGAGGTCGTTGACGCCGATCGCGGCAGTGAATTTTTTCGGCGTCCAGAAAAAATTTCCCGTTGCGTCGAGTGCATAGAACGGACTGACGGAAACGTTCTCTTCCGTTTCGCCAGTCAGCAGGTCGTAAACAGCCGCCCAGGAACCAATATCGCTCCAGCCGACGTCGGCGGGCAAAACGGAGACGCGCGCCGAGCCGGGCTCCCGTGTGGCTCGCTCCATCACCGCGTGATCTACGGAGATGTTTTCGAGCTGCGGATAGATTCGCTTCAGCGCGCTGGCGTACTTTCTGGTGCCGATCGTTTTGGCCAGGTCTCGCAATCCCGCATGCGTTTCGGGAAGAAATTCTTCGAGGCATTTCAAAAAGGTGGAAACTCGCCAGACAAACGTCCCGGCATTCCAATAGTAATTTCCCGATGCGACATATTCCTGGGCGGTTTCGGCTGCGGGCTTTTCGGTGAATCGTGCGACTGCGTACACCGTCTCGCCGCGCGGCTTTTCGAGCAAGGCTGCGCCGCGTTCGATATAGCCGTAGGCAGTCTCGGGGCGCGCGGGCGGAATCCCAAAGACGACGATATTGGCCGGCGTGCGCGCGATTTCGAGCGCTGCGCGCAATAAGTGCCGGTACCGCTTCGTATCCGCCACATAGCTGTCTGAATGCAGCACTGCCATGAGCGCATCGCCATACTTTTTCGCCAAATGGATCGCTGCGAGACCGATCGCTGCGGCGGTGTTGCGGCCCACCGGCTCGGCCAGAATTTGCGGCGCCGGAACACCGCGCAATTCGCGCCGCACGGCGGCGGCTTGCTCTGCGTTCGTGACGATCCACAAGTGCCGCGCGGGAAATACGTCTGCCAGGCGATCGGCCGTCTGGCAAAGCATGGTTTGCTTGCCGACGATGTTGAGAAGTTGTTTGGGAGTGCGCAGGCGGCTGCGCGGCCAGAAACGTGTGCCGCGGCCTCCGGCCAGCAACACGGCTTCGGCCGGCAAACGATCGCGCTTCATGGGAACACCAGACGCGAAGCGGTTGCAGAGTCCACGCCGTGGTCCCGTGCGCGCCTGGCGAAATCCAAGGGATCCTTCGGCACGTAGGTCCGGAGAAGAGAAACGGGCTCGGTCGCAGCGAGCTCGTATTTTCCAAGCGCTGCGGGGAGCAGCCAGACTTGCACAGGGCCGAAGGCATCGCGGCCGCCGTTCCAGGAAATTTCTCCACGGCCCGCGAGAATGATGAGTAGCTCGAAGTGTTGCGGTGTAGTGGTTTCCGTTGCGCCCGCCGCAAATTCCCACTTCTCGGTCGCAAAATAGCGGCAGGCGACAAAAAAAGTCTCATCCATCCCATCGCGAGCGACTTTTGCCGGGGTGAGCTTGCCGCCAAGCTGCTTGCCAAAGCGCATCACGTCGAGAGCCTTCTCAATATGCAGTTCGCGCGCGCGGCCCTGCGCATCACGGCGGTTGTAGTCGTAGACGCGATAGGTCAAATCCGAGTGCTCCTGAATTTCGCACAGCACGAGTCCCGCGCCGATGGTGTGCGCCGTCCCTGCCGGAACAAAAATCGCGTCGCCCTTCTTCATTGGCACATGGACGAGGCACTCTTCCGCCGTGCCAGCCGTGATCGCGCGCGCGAAACTTTCGCGCGTCACGTTTTCCTTCAATCCTGCGAGGACTTCGGCTCCCGGCCGCGCTTCGACGGCGTACCACATTTCGGTCTTTCCGCGTGCGATTTCACCGCTTGGCAATTTCTCGTGTGCGCGGGCGTAAGCATCATCCGGATGCACCTGCACGGACAATTTGTCCTCGGCGAAAATGAATTTCAGAAGCAGCGGAAATGGACCATCAGCCGCGACTTCTGTTCCGGCCCATTCGGCGGACATTTGCGGCCAAACTTCGCCCAGTTTTTGTCCGGCAAATGGGCCATTTGTAAACAGGCATTCACTGCCGGTGAGCCACGCTTCGCCGAGAGGCTCCGCGAGATTCGTTTTTTCCGGAAAGTAGGGAGCAAGTGAACGCGCGCCCCACGGTCGCGGGCTGAAAATCGGCTCCAGGCGCGACGGACGAAGCATCACTGGATCGGGCCGAAGAAGCGCGTCAGGCGGCGCAAGCCTTCTTCAATGCGCTCCATCGAGGTGGCGTAGGAAAGGCGCAGATGGCCCGGCGCTCCGAAAGCAGTGCCGGGAACTACGGCGAGATGCTCGCGGTCGAGCAACTGCCGGGCGATGGCCATATCGTCGGGCATTGCGGGCCCGTAGTGCGCTGATACGTCGGGGAACACGTAAAACGCGCCCTGCGGGGCGACGCACGAGACGCCTGGTATCGCACGCAGGCCGGCAAGAATTCTTTCGCGCCGCCGCGCGTACTCCGCGAGCATTTTCACAACGGATTCCATCGGGCCATGCGCCGCCGCGAGAGCGGCGTATTGCGCGATCGATGTTGCGTTGGACGTGGTCTGGCTTTGCAGCTTGGTGACTGCGCCGACCAGCTCTTTCGGTCCGAGGAGGTAACCCATGCGCCAGCCCGTCATGGCAAAGGTCTTGGAGAATGATCCGGCGACGATGACCGTGTCTTTTGAACCGGGCGGGCTCGCGACGGAGAACGGTTTCGCCGAACCGTAAGTGAAGTGCGAGTAGCACTCGTCCGTTAGCAGCCATACTCCGCGCCTGCGGCAGACGTCGAGAATTTTCGCGAACTCATCCGGCGGAATCACCGCTCCAGTGGGATTATTGGGCGAGTTCGCGATAACGATGCGGGTCTTGGGCGTCAGAAATTTTTCAAGCGCCGCGGCGCGCAGCACGAATCCGTCGTCCGCGCGGGTCTCGATCAGCAGTGGGTGGCCGTTCGCGTACTTCACCATGTCCGGATAGCTGACCCAGTACGGCGAGGGAATCACGACCTCTTCGCCGGGATTCACCAGCGCGCAAATCGCCTGAAAGACGGCGTGCTTTCCGCCAACCGTGACGATACATTCCGCCGCTTCGTAGCTTGAGCCGAGTTGCGCGGCGTGCCATTCGCAAATTGCCTCCCGCAAAGGCGCGATCCCCGCGGCGGGCGTGTACTTCGTCCGGTTCTCTTCGAGCGCGCGAATTGCCGCCAGCTTGATGTGGTCGGGCGTCGGGAAATCCGGTTCGCCCGCGCCGAAGTCGGCCACGTCCACGCCGCGGGCCTTCAGTTTTTCCGCCTCTTGCAGCACGAGCATGGTGGGCGAGACACTGATGCGATTCACGCGTTCCGCGAAACGAATTGTCTGCTTTTTCTCTGTTGCCGTTCCCATATTAAATTGAGCCGTCCGACTTCGTGTTTTCAGGATTGTGAAGCTAGGAGACCTTGGTCTTCAACTTTTCTTCTACCAGCGGCGGCACCAGGTCTTTCACAGGCCCGCCCAGGCGTGCAATTTCCTTCACCAGGCTCGAAGACAAATAGCTGTGAGCCTCGGCCGGCAGCATGAACACCGTTTCGATGTCCGGCTCCATCTTGCGGTTCATCCAGGCCATTTGCAGCTCGTATTCGTAATCGGAGACCAATCGGATGCCGCGCAGAATGATTTGCGCTTTTTTTTCGCGCGCGAAATCGATCAGAAGCCCGTCGAAGGTCTCGACGCTTACGTTCTTCATCATCTTGAACGTCACGGCTTCGAGCATGTCGACGCGTTCCTTCGCTGAAAATAGAGGGTCTTTCCCGGCATTCTGCGCCACGGCGACCACAAGGCGGTCGAAAATGCCGGCACCGCGCGCGATCAGGTCCAAGTGTCCGTTGGTCACCGGGTCAAAAGATCCTGGGTAGATCGCGATGACCGGAGTCTGCCGCTCGATTGTCATCTGTGCGGCCATTCTAACCCAGTTTGAACTTGTTGCCGTTTCATTTTCGGGCTGGCGCATCAGGGTCCGGACAGGTATCTCGCTTTGGACAGAGGATGAGTTGTGTACTTGAGAGCGCGATAGCTCAGGACTCTGGGGCAACCATTCGACTCCCAGGAAGCTCCGTTTGCTGAAGCCGTGTTGACGAAGTGGACTAAATTGGTCGTGTATTAAGGTACTGTGGCTGTGAGGGTTGGGGGAATTTGACCGCTTGACAATTACCCATCCCGGGTTCTATTCTTTATTTGCGACTAAATCAGTCGCATATTCATCTACCGCTATGATGAAGCTGACGAAAAAGGCGGACTACGGGCTGATCGCGCTGAAGCATTTGGCGACCCATGCGGGCTCCGCCAGCGCTGCTGACATTGCAGAGTTGTACCACATGTCATCACCGCTGATGGCCAAGGTGCTGCAGAAACTGGCAAAGAACGGTCTCGTAGCGGCGCGGCATGGGTCGAGCGGCGGCTACACGCTGGCTCGGGACCCAAAGCAGATCACCGCACTCGACGTGATTCGCGCGATCGACGGGCCACTGTTCATCACCTCCTGTGTTACGTCGCGCGGCAATTGCGATGTGTCGAGCACCTGTTCGATTCGCGAACCTCTGCGCAGGGTGAACGACAGCATTCTTGAAGTTTTGGGGAAAGTAACGATTTCTCATATGACCGACGAAGCTCCCGCTGCGGAGCTCGTCGAGTTGGGGGTCTAGGAGATACCAATGGCACCGAAGCTTCCGATTTATATGGACAATCACGCGACCACGCCTGTGGATCCGCGCGTCGTCGAAGCGATGAAGCCCTACTTCACCGAGAAATTCGGCAACGCCGCCAGCCGGAACCATGAATTCGGCTGGGTGGCGGAAGAAGGCGTCGAAAACGCGCGCGCACAGGTGGCCCGCCTAATCAATGCGACTCCCAAGGAGATCGTTTTCACCAGCGGCGCCACGGAATCGACGAACCTGGCGATCAAGGGCGTCGCGGAGATGTACCGCGAGAAGGGCAATCACATCATCACGCAGGTGACCGAGCACAAGGCGACGCTCGACACCTGCAAGCGCCTCGAGAAATACGGCTATGAGGTGACGTACCTCCCGGTCGAAAAGGACGGCCGCATCAATCTGGATGATCTGCGCCGCGCGATCACGCCAAAGACGATCCTGATTTCGATCATGTACGCGAACAACGAAATTGGCGTCGTGCAGCCGATTGCCGAAATCGGCAAAATTGCCAAGGAAAAGGGCATCTTCTTCCACGTCGACGGCGTGCAGGCCATCGGGAAAATTCCGGTGGACGTGCAGAAAGACGGCATCGACCTGATGTCGATCTCCGCGCACAAAATTTACGGACCGAAGGGCGTTGGCGCCCTTTACGTGCGCCGCAAGAATCCGCGCGTGCAGCTTGCCGCCATCATTGACGGCGGCGGCCACGAACGCGGCATGCGTTCCGGCACGTTGAACGTTCCCGGCATCGTCGGACTCGGCAAAGCCTGCGAGCTGTGCCAGCAGGAAATGGCCGCGGAATCGGAGCGGCTGCGCGGATTGCGCGAGCGTTTGCGCGAATCGATCATGTCGCGCCTGGATGAGACGTTCATCAACGGCTCGATGGAGCATCGCCTGCCGCACAGCCTGAACATCAGCTTCGCATACGTCGAAGGCGAATCGCTGCTGATGGGCATCAACGACGTTGCGGTGTCGAGCGGCTCGGCCTGCACGTCGGCCACGCTCGAACCCAGCTACGTACTGAAGGCACTCGGCGTGGGTGAGGATCTGGCGCATACGTCGATTCGCTTCGGCCTTGGCCGCTTCAACACCCAGGAAGAAGTGGATTACGTCGCGGACCGCGTGGTCGAGACGGTCAGCCGCTTGCGCGAACTTTCACCTCTGTACGAAATGGCCAAGGAAGGCGTCGACATCAGCAAGATGAAGTGGGTCGCCGCGTCCGATACGCACTAAAAGTTTCTGGAAGCAAAGGAGCAGAGAAGCCATGGCTTATTCAGATAAAGTGGTCGAGCATTACAAGAATCCCCGCAACGTCGGCTCGCTCGACAAGAGCGACCCGAACGTAGGCACCGGCCTGGTGGGCGCGCCGGAGTGCGGCGATGTCATGAAGCTGCAGATGAAGGTCAATCCGGACACGCGCGTCATCGAAGACGCGAAGTTCAAGACTTTCGGCTGCGGCTCGGCGATCGCCAGCTCTTCGCTGGCCACCGAGTGGGTGAAGGGGAAGACCGTGGAAGAGGCGCTGGCGATCAAGAACACGGACATCGTGCGCGAATTGGCGCTTCCGCCGGTGAAGATTCACTGTTCAGTGCTCGCGGAAGACGCCATCAAGGCGGCACTCGGCGACTGGAAGAAGAAACAGGGCGAAGTGGAAGCCAAGCCCGCGGAAACTTCCGCCGCCGCGAATTAATACCGCGTCAGGTTTGGTAAGTCGCGGGGCCTGGGGAAGAATGTTCCTTGCCCCGCTATGGATCAAACGAGAAAAGGGTTTTTCACGAGTTACCAGTCACAAATCACGAGTTACGGACTTTCATGATTCATCTATCTGAAAAAGCGGCGGCTAAAATTCGCGAACTTCTCGCCAAGGAAGGCGTGACGGTCGAGACTGGCGGTCTCCGCGTCGGCGTGCAGGGCGGGGGATGTTCGGGCCTCACCTATGCGATGCGGCTCGATACCGAAGCGCGCAACCGCGACAAGGTGTTCGAAGAAAACGGCGCGCGCATTTTCGTGGACCCGAAGAGCTATCTCTACCTCCACGATACGACGCTCGATTATCACGAGGACCTGATCAAGCAAGGCTTCGTCTTCCAGAATCCCCAGGCGACACGCAGTTGCGGTTGCGGGAGTTCGTTCACCGCCTGAGTTTCGCCCCGGGCGATTTGCGGGCGGCTATTTCCTCGCACCGCCCGGCGACCAAGAAAATTTCACCGGATACAGCCTCCCGAGGAGGCATCCGCTAGGAGTGTTGGCAAGTCGATGAGTGCGACGCAGATTAAAACCAGTTCCGCGGCGGCCACCAAGTGCTGGAGCTGCCAGGCTCCCGTCACCGGCGGGCACTTCTGCGCCGCGTGCGGCAAAATCCAGCCGCTGCCCGCGGGAACGGACTACTTCGCGTTCTTCGAATGGCCGCAGAAGCTCTCGATCGACGAGACCGCTCTTGAAGCGCAATTTCACAAGCTGAGCTGGAAGCTGCATCCGGACAATTTCGTCCGCTCGAGCGAATTCGAGCGGAATCTTTCGCTCGACCGCTCGTCGCAGTTGAACGACGCCTATCGCACGCTGCGCGAACCGG
>DATJOL010000052.1:0-3624 GCA_035507075.1 Candidatus Aquilonibacter sp.
CGCTGCATTCAGCCTTTCGATTGCCCGCTCATACATTTGCGCGATCGCGTCGTCGCTCGGCACCAGCCCTGCGCGATACCGCGATCCGCCTTTGAGCATCTCGCGCCCGAGCCGCGAATCCTCATCCACTTCAAGCATGTACACGCTGGCGTGCGGGACGTCCGACGCCAACAATGCGTCGAGCGACTCTTCCCAGGTGGCGAAGGTCTGCCCGGCCAGTCCGGCAATCAGGTCGACATTCAGATTCGAGATCCCTGCCGCGCGCAGACGCCGCAGGTCGCGCTCAACAATGTTGCGATCGTGCAGCCGCCCGCTCGCATGGGCTTCAACATCGACAAACGACTGCACGCCGAGGCTGACGCGATTCACGCCTGCCGCGGCCAATGCTTCCGGCATGGGATCCGCCAATTGTCCCGGCGCGCACTCCACGGTGATCTCCGCGCCGGCCTCAATATCGAATTGCGCGCGCAGCGCTGCGAACAGCGTGGCCAGCAATTCGGGCGCAAGGAGGCTGGGAGTGCCTCCGCCCAGGTAGACGGTATCGACCCGGCGCGGCAGCTCGACCCCCATCGCTCGCGACCACGCCGGCGCATTTGCCATGTCCTCGATCACGCGCTGCACGTAGCGCTCGTGATCGGCCGCCGGATAGACGCCTGAAGCAAAGTTGCAGTAGGTACACTTCGACCGGCAAAAGGGAATGGAAATGTAGATTCCGAGCGCGTGATCGCGGTCGCCGGTCATACTTTGATTGTTTCACGCGCCTTGGCTCAGGGGGCAGGCGGGTGAACCCCCTCCGGGCCTCATGCAATCATGAATGGAGGGAGATCCGGTTTGAAAGCCTGGCCCGTCTTCGCCATTTTCTTCATCCAGGGCATTCTTTTTCTCGGCCATTGGCTGGTTTATTCCACCTGCGTTGCCTACTGGCCCGGCCTGCCGCCCGCAGCCGTCGCCGATCTGCGCATCGCCATGTTTGTTCTGGCGTTCACCTTCGTTGCCGCATCGCTGGTTTCGTTTCGATTTACCAACTTTGCCGTCCACATTTTCTATACGCTTGCCGCTGCGTGGCTCGGCTTCCTCAATTTCTTCTTCTGGGCTGCGATTCTCGTTCGCCTGGCGTGGCTGGCGCTGCGCTTCTCGCCCCTGGCATCAAATCCTGCCGCGGTTCGCCCTGTCCTGCTTGAAATTCTGTTCTCGCTCGCCGCGCTGGCCGGCATTTACGGCATTATCAATGCCCGCACTATTCGCATCCGCCGCATTCCGCTGGAACTTCCCAATCTGCCTGCATCGTGGCGCGGCCGCCGTGCCGTGCTGATGAGCGACTTGCATCTTGGCCCGGTCAACGGAGCCGGATTTTGCCGCCGGCTGCTCAAGCTCGCCGCGCGGTTCGAGCCCGACATTGTCTTTCTTCCCGGCGACCTGTTCGATGGGACAAAGGTGGATCTCGACCGCGTCCTTGCGCCGTTCAAGGAATTCTCGGCGCCGCTCGGCATCTACTTCTCTACCGGCAACCACGAGGAGTTTACCGTCGCCACGCACTACCTCGACGCTGTGACCCGCGCCGGCATTCGCGTGCTGGCGAATGAAGCGGTGAATGTCGACGGAGTGCAGATCGCCGGTGTGCTCTATCAGGACTCCACGCACATCATTCGCATGAAGGCGTTTCTCGACGGCCTCAACCTCGATCGCACCCAGCCGTCGATTCTGCTGAACCACGCGCCGACGCGCCTGCCGATTGTGGAACAGGCGGGAGTGAGCCTGCAGCTTTCCGGTCACACGCATGGTGGCCAGTTCATTCCCTTTACCTGGATGACGCGGCGCATCTTCGGGCCATTCACCAGCGGCCTGCACCGCTTTGGCGCGCTCAAGGTGTACACCTCTACAGGCGCGGGGACGTGGGGCCCTCCGATGCGGGTGGGGAGCGCGGCGGAGATCGTGGTGTTTACCTTTATTTAGCCAGGAATATGCTACAATGTAGGAACGTTGCTACATGAGGGTACGCTGTGGCCATTACAACGATTTCAAGCCGCGAATTCAATCAGGACACCGGCCGCGCCAAAAGGGCGGCACGAAAGGGGCCGGTCTTTATCACGGATCGGGGCCGGCCAGCGCACGTGTTGCTCTCGATCAAGCAGTATCAAGAACTAGCCGGCAAGCGGAAGTCAATTGTCGAAATGCTGGCGATGCCCGAGGTTGCCGAAATCGATTTTGAACCGCCTCGGATTGGCGGAGATGAGTTTCCCAAACCAGCGGATTTCTCCTGATGTACGTGCTCGATACGAACGTCGTCTCTGAGCTGCGCCCAAGAAGAAATCGCGTATCCGATCCACACGTGATCGCGTGGGCCCGTGGTGTTCCCCCCTCGAGCCTCTACCTCTCGGTGATCTGCGTCTTCGAACTGGAGATGGGTATTCTTCAGGTTCAGCGATCCGATGCAGCGCAAGCATCGGTGCTGCAAAAATGGTTGGAGGAATACGTGATGCGGTCTTTCTCGGGCCGCATTCTACCTGTGGACATTGACATCGTCCTACGATGCGCGGCCCTTCACGTACCCAATCCCTGTTCTTACCGCGACTCCTTGATTGCTGCGACGGCGCTCGTTCATGGCATGACTGTGGTTACTCGCAACGTTGCACATTTCGCTCGCACCGGGGTTCAGACGCTTAATCCGTGGGAACATTAGGGCGCTCGAGGTGTACACCACTACTGGCGCGGGGACTTGGGGCCCTCCGATGCGGATGGGCAGCGCGGCGGAGATCGTGGTGTTTATGTTCGAGCAGGATCTCCTATTCTGTAAGCAAGCGAACAATGGACTGAGGAGATAACGTCTTGGATTCCGCATCGCCCGCGCCGGCTCCGTCTCGCCTCCCTGTGTTCCGCACCGGCCTTTCCGGGCGCGACCTGCTGATGAATCCGCGCCTGAACAAGGGCACCGCATTCACTGAGGCCGAGCGTGACATGTTCGGCCTGCACGGCCTGCTTCCGCCTCACGTGGGAAGTCTTGAGGACCAGCGCGAACGCCGCAAACGCGTGCTCGACACACGGCCCACGGCTTTCGGCAAGTACAGCAATATGCGCGACCTTCAGGACAACAACGAGACGTTGTTCTACTCGCTGATTGCCCACAACGTCGAGGAGCTGCTGCCGATCGTCTACACGCCGGCCGTTGGCGAGGGTTGCCAGCGATTCTCGGAAATCTGGCGCAAACCGCGCGGCGTCTTTCTCAGCTATCCCAACAAGAATCGCATGGAGCAGATTTTTGCCGATTCCCACCTCGACAGTGTGCGCTGCATCGTGGTCAGCGACGGGGAACGAATTCTTGGGCTGGGCGATCAGGGCGCGGGAGGCATGGGAATTCCGATCGGCAAGATGGCGCTCTACACTGCGCTGGGCGGCATTCCTCCCGAGCATTGCCTGCCGGTGATTCTGGATGTGGGCACCGACAATGAAGTGCTGCTGAACGATCCCGTCTACGTTGGCTGGCAACACAAGCGCGTCCGCGGCCAGGACTACGATGACTTTGTTGAGGCGTTCGTCAGTGCGGTCGAACGCCGCTGGCCGCATGTACTTTTGCAGTGGGAAGATTTCGCGGGCGCCAATGCGGCTCGGCTCCTCGAGCGATATCGG
>DATJOL010000053.1:0-10704 GCA_035507075.1 Candidatus Aquilonibacter sp.
TTGTGGCAGGGGTACGAAAGGTAAGGGGAAGGCAGAAACTGCATCCCGCGACAAAAACGTTTCTGGCGCTGCGGATAGCGGTGAATCGAGAAGAGGAGGAACTCGAGCAGTTTCTTTCACGGACCCCTGCCACTTTGAATTTGGGAGCACGATGGGTGGTGATCAGCTACCACTCCCGCGAAGACCGCCCAGTGAAGCGCGCTTTTCAGCAGCTTGAGCGCGAAGGCGGCTTTCGAGTGTTGACGAAGAAGGTGATCGTTCCCGGCGAGGCGGAGATTGCAGGCAACCCGCGAGCGCGCAGCGCAAAAATGCGCGTGGCGGAGAAAGTGGCGGCCTAGAGGCGCCGAATCGAGAATTGCGATGACGGAATATTACACGGTAAAGCGGATCGATAACTCGCGGCTCCTGCGGCCGGCTCCCCCTGCGCGCCTCAATCCTTTGTGGCAGCGGGTCGCCGCGGGAGCGGCCGTGGCTGGATGCCTCTTCTTTTATGCCTGGCAGCATTTTGAATGCATCCAGCTGCGCTATCAGGTCGAACAGCTGCAAGCGCAGGAGGCTCAGGCAAACGAACTGAACGAGCAGCTGCACCTGCAGGTGGCGACGCTGCGTTCGCCGAGCCGGGTGGATGCGATCGCGCGAGGCGAGCTTGGGTTGACGGTCCCCGTGCCCGGGCAAATCGCGCCCGTGAGCTATACGCCGAGCGATGGGGTACTGGCGCAGGCAAGTGTGAACGCGGATGCGCCGCAGCAGTGACAGCCGCTGAGCGGAGATTGGTGAAACCGGGATGGACGGCGATTCGCTCGCTCTGGGCCGCGGCAACGCCAACGTTGGCACAACGATCTTGAGTTCGCGTGGTGGGTTTGTTTGCGGCGCTTCGTAGCGCCGGAGTTCCTTCATCGATTCGAGCCCGATGACGGGGTTCCGGCGCGCATCATTCGAGGCCAACCGGCCTGCGGCTAGGCAGGCGCGGAAGCGGCGAGCAGGCCCACCGCCGATGTAACAATCCAAGGCAGGCCCGAATTCATGGAGCAGCGCAACGCGCGTCTCCGCTGGCTGACCATCTGGGTGCTGGCGGCGGTTTGGATGGTCGCGATAGTCGCGCGGCTCACCTACCTGCAGTTATTCGAATACAGCGATTACCTGGCAAAGGCGCAGAGACAACAGCAGCGCGTCTTTGAAATCAGCCCCATCCGCGGGACGATCTACGACCGCAAAGACCGCGAACTCGCGGTGAGCTTGCCGATGGACTCCGTATTTGCCGACCCCGCCGAAATTTCCGATCCCTCGATGGTGGCGCAACTGGTTGCGCCCGCGCTTGGAGTCTCCGCCGGAGATCTCGACACAAAGATTCGCGCCGCGCACACGCCCGTACGCCTGGCGATGAAGCTCTCGCCGGAAACGGTGCAGCGAATCGACGACATGAATTTGAAAGGTGTTTTCTTCGAAAAAGAAAACCGGCGCGTCTATCCGCAGCACGATCTGGCCGCATCGGTCTTGGGCTACGTGGATATCGACGAAAAAGGCATCGGGGGACTGGAATATTCGCTCGATAGCGTGATTCGGGGGCGGCCGGGCAAGATGATCGTGATGGCCGACGGGCGCCGACGCTTCTATGACAGCTCCGAATCCGCGCCGCAGCCCGGCGGGACCGTGACGCTGACAATCGACGAAACGATCCAGTACATCGCGGAAAAGGAGCTGAACGCAGCGATCGTGGAAACGCACGCGAAGCACGGAACCGTGGTGGTGCAGGACCCGAACTCGGGAGAGCTTCTCGCCGTGGCGAACTGGCCGACGTTCGACGCGAACAATGCGGGCCAATATCCGCCGGACGCGCGGATGGATCGGGCAATCAGCGCCGCCTATGAGCCGGGGTCGGTATTCAAAGTGCTGACCATGACCGGCGCCATCGAAAATCACTTAACGAATCCGGCGGAGATGATCGATTGCCAGATGGGCTCGATCGATGTGGCCGGACGCATCATTCACGATCATGCGCGCTTCGGCGTGATCAGCGTGCGGGACATTCTTGTGCATTCGAGCGACGTGGGTGCGATCAAGATTGCACTGCGGCTGGGGCCGGAGCGGTTCTACAACGCCATTCGCGCTTTCGACATCGGCGAGCCGACCGGCATCGCGCTGCCCGGGGAAAACCGGGGATTGCTGCGGCCGGTTTCGGAGTGGTCGCCGAGCTCGATCGGGTCAATCGCGATGGGGCAGGAAGTGAGCGTGACGCCCATTCAGATCATTTCCGCGATTTCGGCGGTAGCCAACGGAGGCATGTATTACCACCCGACGGTCGTTCGCGATATTCAAACAAACGGGCCGATGCCGGACCTGGCCGGGCCGGATCCTCATCGCGCGACGGACGAGCAGACCGCCGCGACGGTGCGGGACATGATGGAATCCGTGATTTTGCGCGGTACGGGCATGCCTGCGCAGTTGAACGGGTATACGGCCGCGGGCAAATCGGGCACGGCGCAAAAAATCGACCCCGCAACCGGGCGCTATTCCAAGACGGACTACTACGCTTCTTTTGTAGGATTCGCGCCGGTGGATCATCCGGTGGTGACGATCCTTGTGGTGCTCGATTCGCCGATCGGCGGACACGAGGGAGGAGATACGGCGGGGCCGGTGTTCAAGCGAATCGCGCAGCAGGTGCTGACGTACATGGGCGTGCCGCACGATGTGACGCCGTCTTCTAATGTAGAAGAGGCCGCGAATTCGAAGAAGGAAGGTCCCGAAGCGGGCGCGAACCCTGCGCAAGAGGGAATTGAGGACGCGAATCGCGCCAGCTTCGAAGCCGCAGTGCAGAAGCAGACAGATGAAGCGGTGGGGACGGCGATGCCGGTAGGGCATACGGCGCTGGTTGCGGTGCCGAATTTGACGGGGCAGAGCGTTCGCGGCGTGATTGAGGTTTGTTCAAAACTGGGCCTTGATCCTGCGTTGATTGGCGACGGCATTGCATTGCAACAGTATCCGGATCCTGGAACTCAGGTGGCGCAGGGAACGCAGATTACCGTGCGCTTCGGGCGAGCGGCGCAGTTGGTGAACACCGCCGCGCACGGAGATGCAAATTGAGTATGGTGGTGGAAGCTAGGCCGCGTGCGAATCGTGGGACGGGTGCGGGTGGTCAATCGAAGGCAAGGATGAAGCTGGAACAAATACTGGCGGGGATCGAGGTTGCACGAGTGAGCGGGAACGGTAAGGCCGAGATTCGTTCGCTCGCCTACGACAGCCGGAGGGTCGCGGCCGGAGGCATGTTCTTCGCTCTGCGCGGGGAGAAATTGAACGGCTTGGAATTCGTGGCGAATGCTTTGCGCGCGGGCGCGGCGGCCGTGGCTGCGGAAGCGGCTCGTGCGGAGGCGATTGCGCCTGAAATCACGTGGATCGAACTGCCGCCCGGGACTGACCGCCAGGCGCTTGCTCGCGCTGCCGCAAATTTTTACGGCCATCCGGCGGACGCGCTGAAGCTTATCGGAGTGACCGGGACGAACGGGAAGACGACGACGACCTTTCTGGTCGATGCGATTCTGCGGGCGGCGGGACATATTTCGGGGTTGGTGGGAACGACCGGATACCGCACGCCCGCGGGCGAAAGGCCGGCCTTGAATACGACGCCGGAATCGCTGGACCTGCAGGAGATTTTTGCGGAGATTCGCGATGCGGGTGGAAGGTTTGCGACGCTCGAGGCGAGTTCGCACGCGCTGGCGATGGACCGGCTCGCCGGCTGCCATTTTGCGGCGGCGGTGTTCACGAATCTAACGAGAGATCATCTGGATTATCACAAAACGTTCGAAGAATATTTCGCAGCCAAGCGGCGGCTTTTTGAAGGCACGGGCGCAGGCGCGCCGGATGCGGCGGTGATCAATATTGATGACCCCTATGGAGAGCGGCTGACGGGGCTGGCGAACCGAACTTTCACGTATGGGCTTAAGGGTGCGGCGGACGTGACCGCGAAAAAGTTCAGCCTGAGTTTCGAAGGATTGCGATTCACGGCGCAGACGCCGGCGGGAAAGCTCGAGGTCGATTCTCCGCTGGTGGGGCGCATAAACGTATACAACATTCTGGCCGCGATCGGCGCGGCCGTTGCTCTCGAAGTTCCCGTGCCCAGGATCGAAGAGGGCATTTCTCTGCTGCGGGGCGTTCCTGGACGATTCGAGCGAATCGATGAAGGCCAGCCGTTTTTGGTGGTGGTCGATTACGCGCATACGGATGACGCGCTGCGCAATTCGATCGCGACTGCGCGCGACATCAGCACAGGCGCGCGGATCATTACGCTTTTTGGAGCGGGCGGCGAGCGCGATCGCGCCAAGCGGCCGATGATGGGAGAGGCGGCGGGCGCCGCGAGCGATCTCGTGGTGCTCACGAGCGACAATCCTCGGAGCGAGGATCCGCTGCTGATTATCAATGATGTGGTGGTTGGGCTGCAGAAAGCCAATGCGAATTACCGGATTGAGCCCGACCGGGAAAAAGCGATTGAGATTGCGGTGGACGAAGCGCGCGCAGGAGACATTCTGCTCCTCGCGGGGAAAGGTCACGAGACGTACCAGGTTCTGAGGGAAGGACCTGTTCCCTTTGACGACCGGGAGAAAGCGCGGGCGATACTGCGGCGAAAAGGATATTCGAGGACGAAACCGGGCGCGAAGTAGCGGTGCCACGGAAGGCTGCTTGCATTAGCTTTGGTAGGGCCATTACTGCGCGATGCCCGCGTTCGGGCGGGCCGGCGTTGAGGCGGATATTGAGGCTCGGCCTGCGGGAGACGCAATGCGATGGAACGTGGTGCAAGTGGCTGAAGCATTGGGCGTCTCGGCGCCTGCTGGACTTGGGGGCACCGTCGAAATCGCCGGCGTGTCCATTGACTCCCGCACCGTGCGCCCCGGGGAACTGTTCTTCGCCATACGCGGACCGCGTCACGACGGACACGATCATGTGTCTGGAGCGCTCAGGAGCAGGGCAACCGCGGCTGTGGTCGAAACGGGACGGCTGGGGGGATATTCGGCCGAGATTAGAGGGCGGCTGTTCGGTGTGGACAACACCCTTGCGGCGCTGCAGCGGTTGGCGTCACGGGCATGCGCGATCTGGCGCGCAAGGAAACCTGGTCGAAGGATCGCTGGTGTCGCCGGGTCGGTGGGTAAAACGACCACCAAAGAAATTCTTGCGGCGCTGCTGCGCGCGCGGTTTGGTGTGCTGAAGACGCAGGGGAATCTGAACAACGAGTATGGGCTGCCCTTGACGCTGCTCGGATTGAGCGACGAGCACGATGCGGCGGTGGTGGAACTCGGGATGTCGCATCGGGGGGAATTGGCGCAGTTGGCGCGGATCGCTTCGCCGGAAGTGGGAGTGATTACGCGCGTGGCCGTGGAACATCTGGAGTTTTTCACATCGATTGACGAGATCGCGCTGGCGGAGCGGGAGTTGATTGAAAACCTGGCGTGGCCGCATGCGACAGCTGTGCTGAACGCGGATGATGAGCGCGTGGCGCGGTTTGCGGAGGTAGCGCGCGGGCCGGTGATTCGGTTTGGGGCGAGCTCAGGCGCGGAGTTTCGGGCGGAGGCGATCGAAGAACGTGGGATCGAAGGTGCTGCGTTTGATTTTGTGTGGCCGGGCGGTCGCGCGCGATTGGAATCGCCGCTGATCGGAAGACACAACGTGATGAATGCGCTGGGCGCGCTGGCGGCGGCGAGTGTTTGGGGAATCGGCGCGGAAGAGGCGAAGCATGTGTTTGCGACGCTGACACCGGCAGATAAGCGCGGCGAGGTGGTCCGGTACGAAGAAGAATTTACAGTGATCAACGATACATACAATTCGAGTCCAACGGCGCTGAATGCGCTGGTGGCGCTGCTGGCGAAGACCCCGGGGTACAAGCGGCGCATTCTGGCGGCGGGCGAAATGCGGGAGCTGGGCGCAGCGGCGGCGGAGCTCCATCGGGAGTGCGGCCGCGCGGCGGCTGAGACGCGCGCGATCGATTGGATTTTCGGCGTACAGGGGAACGCGGCGGAGTTCGTCGATGCGGCGATTGCGGCGGGGTATCCCCGCGAACGAACGCGTTTTTTCGATGATTCGCGCGAAGCGGCTGATTTTCTGAAACAGTTTGTGAGGACGGGAGATCTGGTCCTGCTCAAGGGGTCTCGTGGCGTAAGGATGGAAAAGATTCTGGAGGCGATCGACGCGTTGCATGCGCGAAGGTCCGCGGCAGGGGAGCCGAGCGGCGTGGCGCCGGCGCGGAAGAGCGACTGAATGCTTTACTACCTTTTCTTCTTCCTGCTGCGGTCGCACTTCAGCGCACTCAACGTTTTTCGCTACATCACGGTGCGCACCGCCGTGGCGAGCGCCACGGCATTTTTGCTGTCGCTGCTGATGGGGCCCTGGGTAATCCAGCGGCTGCGCGCGCTGCAGGTGAAGCAATACATTCGCGAGGAGGGGCCGAAGGCGCACCAGAAAAAGGCCGGGACGCCGACGATGGGCGGCGTCCTGATCGTCGCCTCGATCGTGATCCCAACGCTGCTATGGGCGGACTTGCGCAATCCGTACGTGTTGCTTGCGATGGGCGCCACGGTCGCGTTCGGTGCGATTGGGTTTATCGACGATTACAACAAGGTGGTGCGCAAGCGAAATCTCGGCTTGCGGCCGCGCGCGAAGTTCGGGCTGCAGGTATTGACCTGCCTGGTGGTGGGAATTGTGCTGATCGGCTTGCAGGCAAATGGTATGTACTCGACGGAGCTGAGCGTGCCGTTTTTCAAGAAGCTGCATCCCGATCTCGTGGTCGATTCGCTGCTCGGGCATCGTTACGTCTGGCCGCTGGCGTACGTGCCGTTCCTGATCTTCCTGATCGCGGTAATCGTGGGCTGTTCCAACGCGGTGAACCTTACGGACGGATTGGACGGCCTGGCGATCGGCTGCGTGTTCGTCACAGCTGTGGCGCTTACGGTGCTGACGTATCTTTCGAGCAACGCGCGGTTCGCGGATTATCTGGAGATCCAGCGGCTTTCGAACGCCGGCGAGCTGGTCGTGTTTTGCGGGTCGCTGGCGGGAGCTTCGCTGGGATTTCTTTGGTACAACGCGCATCCGGCCGAAATGTTCATGGGCGACGTGGGATCTCTGGCGCTGGGCGGAGCGATCGGGACGGTGGCCGTAAGCATCAAGCAGGAGATTCTGCTTTTTTCGATCGGCGGGATTTTCGTGATCGAAGCGCTTTCGGTGATTCTGCAGGTTGGTTCGTTCAAATTGACAGGCAAGCGGATTTTCCGCATGGCGCCGCTGCACCATCACTTCGAGCTGATGGGATGGAGCGAATCGAAAGTGATTGTGCGCTTTTGGATCATGGCGCTCGTCTTTGCATTGTTTGCGTTGACGACGTTGAAGTTGAGGTGAGCGAGTGAAACCAGGGTACGACTTGCAGACCAAGCGCGTGCTGGTGGTGGGGCTCGCCCGAACGGGCGTGGCCGCAGCGCTTTTTTGCGCAAAGCGCGGCGCCTTCGTGACGGCTACCGACCAGAAAACGGCGGAGGAGCTTGGAGAAACGGCTACGACTCTTGGTGCAAGCGGGATTGCGCTTGAGCTTGGCGGGCATCGCGTGAGGGACCTGGCCGAGTTCGATTTGGTTGTGGCTAGCCCCGGCGTTCCAGCGAATGCGCCGCTATTGGAAGAGGCGCGCAAGGTTGGCGTGCCGGTGTGGAGCGAGATTGAGCTGGCCTGGCGATTCCTGCGCGGCAAGCTAGTGGCGATTACTGGGTCGAACGGGAAAACGACGACGACTTCGCTGGTGGCGCACATCCTGAAAAGGGCCGGAATTCCAACTCTCATGGGCGGAAATATCGGCGTGCCGCTGCTCTCGCTGGTCGATGCTTCGTCGGATAAAACGGTGACGGTCGCCGAAGTGAGCAGCTTTCAGCTCGAGACGATTGAGGCTTTCCGTCCGGAGGTGGGAGTGCTGCTCAATCTCACGCCGGACCATCTCGACCGGCATGCATCATTTGACGAGTATGCCGGCGCGAAGATGCGCATGTTTGAGAACCAGCTCGTCCGCGACGCGGCCATCCTCAACGCGGATGATCCTGAAGTCGCGCGCCGGATGCCCAGTGGTCCGCGAGTTTATTGGTTCAGCCGCAAGAAACGCGTTGCGGTGGGTGCATTTCTGCTCGAGGAGGCGATCGTTTTTCGGTCCGATGGCGAAGAAGCCGAACTTGCGAAGCGATCGGACATCGGGCTGCGCGGCGAACACAATGTGGAAAACGTGATCGCGGCATGTGCCGCTGCCTACCTCGTCGGTGCGCCCATTGGCAGCATTGGGGCCGCCGTGAGGAGTTTCCCGGGGGTCGAGCATCGGCTCGAATTCGTGGCCGAAGTCGGAGGAGTGCGCTTCTATAACGATTCGAAAGCGACGAACGTTGACGCCGCGCTGAAAGCGATCGAAGCCTTCCCGAAAGGCCACGCCAGCGGCGCGAAGGGCAAACTCATCGTGATTTTGGGAGGCAAAGACAAAGGCGCCCCCTACACGCCCTTGCGAGAGCCGCTTGCCGACCGGTCGAGCGACGTTTTGCTGATCGGTGCGGCCTCCGAAAAGATCGCCGCCGATCTCGGCAAAGTTGTGCCGATCGAATGCGCCGGGACGCTCGCCCGCGCCGTCGAGATCGCAAACACCAGGGCAAAATCGGGCGACGTGGTGCTGCTGTCGCCGGCTTGTTCGAGTTTTGACCAATTTGAGAATTACGAGCAGCGCGGGCGGGTCTTCAAGGAGCTTGTGGCGAAACTTTCGCCGCAGTCCGCCGTCGCGCCGGCGAGCAAAGGATAACCAGGAATGCCACGCAGCCTGCAACCGGATCGCAGTCTTTTTGGGACCACGCTGGCCCTGTGCCTGATGGGCGCGGTCATGGTCTTCAGCGCGTCAGCAATCACGGCGCGCGACGAGCACGGCAGCGCGTATTACTTCCTGCTGCGCCAACTCATTTGGCTGGCGCTGGGAATCGGCGGGATGTTTCTGCTGATGAATTTCGATTACCGCAAATTGCGCCAGCCAAAGGTAATTTTTACAGCGCTCACCGTCACTCTGACGATGCTGATCGCGGTCTTCTTCCTCGACCGGTCCCACGATACGCACCGCTGGATACGGTACGGTTCCTTCAGCCTGCAGCCTTCGGAGATTGCGAAACTCGCGCTGATCGTGTTCCTCGCATGGTTTCTGGAGATTCGCACGGCGCCGCACGGTTTCGGAGTAAACAACCTGCGCCGCACCCTTCTGCCCGCTGTGGGAATGGTGCTGCTCATCGTCCTGCTCGTTTATAAAGAGCCGGACATGGGCACGGCTTGTATGATCGCGTTCATCGCCGCGGTGATGCTTTTTGTTGCGGGACTATCATTCCGCTACATCGGGATCGCCGTCGCAGCGGCGCTTCCCGTGGTTTATTTTGCCGTTGCCACCAGCGCTTATCGCCTGCAGCGCGTGGAGACGTTCTTTTCGCCCGGCGCCGATCCCCAGGGGCACGGTTTCCAGCTTTTGCAGTCGTTGATAGCCGTGGGTTCTGGCGGGTTCAGCGGGGTCGGTCTGATGGAAAGCCGGCAAAAGCTCTTTTTCCTTCCGGAAGCGCACACGGATTTTATCTTCTCCGTGATCGCGGAGGAGCTGGGTTACATCGGCGCGGTGATCGTGGTGGTGCTGTTTGCGGTTTACGGGTGGCGGGCCTTGGTTTCCGCAATGAAGGCGCCCGATGATTTCGGCCGCTACCTCGGCATCGGGATCGCAACGATGGTGGTCGGCCAGGCGTTGATCAATTTGAGCGTGGTGCTCGGGCTCGTGCCGACGAAGGGCATTCCGCTGCCGTTCATCAGCTATGGCGGATCGAATCTGCTTGGCATGCTTTTGGCAACGGGCGTGCTCCTTAATATTAGTCAGCACGCGGAAGAAACGTGAAGAGCAATGAATCCGTCAACGCGCAGACGCTGTTAATTGCGGGCGGCGGAACAGGCGGCCACGTTTTTCCGGCGCTGGCCGTGGCAAAAGAGTGGCTCGCGCGAGCGAGCCAGAGCGGCGGTGAGAGGCGCGTCGTGTTTGTGGGAACCGAACGCGGATTGGAATCGCGGCTGGTGCCGCAAGCGGGATTTCCGCTGGAGACGATCCGCGTCGCGGGCCTAAAGGGAATCGGCGGCGCGAAGTTTTACCGGAATGCCGCCATGCTTCCGCTCGGCTTGCTGGATTCCGAACGAATTCTTCGCAAACACCGCTTCGCGGCCGGCTTCGGCGTGGGCGGCTACGCCGCAGGCCCGATGATCCTGCTGGCGGCGATGCACGGAGTGCCGTGCGCGGTCTTCGAACCTAACGTAGAACCGGGCCTGACCAATAAGCTGCTTTTCCGGGTCGCGAAGCGGGTGGCCGTCGGCTACCCTCAGACGGCCAAGCGCCTCGGGGCTAAGGCTGTGGTGACGGGCTGCCCGATCCGCAAGGAATTCTTCTCCATCCCGGCCAAGGAACACCAGGCGCCCTTCACGATTTTGATCACCGGAGGTAGCCGCGGCGCTCTGCCGATCAATCAAGCCGTAATTCAATCGCTCGATCTGATCGCTCCAAAAAAAGAGCAGCTTTTCGTGGTGCACCAGACCGGCGAACGCGATTATAATGCTGTCCGCGAAGCCTATGCGCGTCGTCAATTCCATGCGGAGGTTCTGCCCTTCATCGAGAATATGGCGGACCGGTTTGCCCAGGCGGAC
>DATJOL010000054.1:0-5248 GCA_035507075.1 Candidatus Aquilonibacter sp.
GCGGAGAGCGCGCGATCGAGGGCGGCCGCATCCACATCGCGGAGGACGACGTCATATCCGCTGCGAGCGAAAACGTGAGCGATGCCGTTGCCCATGGTGCCGGCTCCGAGAACAGCGACATTCCTTATATCGCGGGCAGGCATAGCGCGGATTCATTCCCCGGTTTTTTCGCCGAGCGCCTCTTGAATGGCCTTTTCGGCCCGCGCGAGATCCGATTCGGCGATGACGACACGATAACGCGGGCCGGAAATCATCGGAACGGTGAAGAACTGATCGTGCTCCTCGAGATCGAACATACGGACGTTGGCGTCCTCGAGGGCTGCCACCACGCGTGTATAAAGGATCGGATCGTCGCCGCTCCAGGCGATTGCCGCACCTCCCCGCTGCGGCGACGGTTTGTCCTTGGAAGATTTCTCGGTCATGTCGGTCTCCTCTTCCGCCGCTGAGCGGCGCCTGATCGGTGCCCGGCTAGTCTACACGGGTTTCGAGGCGGCAGCGCGGCGACGGGCTGCCCTCGGGTCTCAAAAAGGCGGCCTGTGAGCGGTGGATAGTGATTGGCGAGTGGCGGGGCCACCGAGCGCGCCCGAGGGAGCGTTCGTGGGAAGAGGCGCAAATGCCAAAAGCAAGGCCCGGTTTGAAATGCCTGCTTAGGGCCGGCATGGGTGCGAAAGTTTCGATTCTGGCACGGGCGGCGCCGGTTGCGTGTGAGGCGGCGCTGCGCGGAATGGTATAATTTCGCGCCTTGCCGGAAAATTTACGATGAATCCTGCTCTTGCACATTGGCTTGACCTCGCCGAATCGCGCGGCCTGAGAGTGCTGATCATCCTCGTCTTCGCGGTGATCATCGCGCGGGTGTGGAAAGCGCTGACGTCCCGGCTGATCGAGATCTCAAAAGGGCATACGCGCGTGGGCCAGATGCGCGAGCAGCAGACGCGCACCGTGGCAGGCATGGCCTATAGCGCCGGCGTGGCGCTGATCATCGCGGGCGCTGTGCTGATGGCGCTGCCCGAATTCGGCTTCAACGTAACTCCGGTGGAAGCTATCGCGGCCGTGGCGAGCCTGGCCTTTGGATTCGGCGCGCAAAACCTGGTGAAGGACCTGATCAACGGGTTTTTCATCGTGATCGAGGATCAGTACGTGGTGGGGGACGTGATTCAACTCAATAATGAGACCGGCCGCGTGGAGCACCTGACGCTGCGGCGCACGGTGCTGCGCAATCCCAACGGCGCAATCGTAACGATTCCTAATTCTCTCGTCGGGCAAGTTGCGAATTTGAATCGCGATTGGTCGCAGGCTTTCGTGGATGTGACGATTCCTTCCGACGAGCAGGCCAGCCGCGCGATTGCGACACTCGAGAAAATTGCGGGCGATTTTCGCAACGATCCGGATTGGTCAGCGGCGCTGGTGGATGGCCCGCGGGTGCTGGGCATCGAATCGCTGAGCCTGGACGGCACAGTGCTGCGGCTGCAGGTGCGCACGATACTGAACCGGAAAGACGACGTGGCGCGCGAGCTTCGGCGGCGCATCAAGCTCGGTTTTGAGGAAGCACGCATCCTGCTGACGAACACGCACAAGGTGGAATTCCACGGCGACCTGCAGCCGCACGCGCTGCCTGAACCTTAGAGCTGTGCGAAAATCGAAAGACAAGGGCAGTTTCGCTATACTGTGCGTCCGGGGCGCGGTACCCAAGCGGTAAGGGAGAGGTCTGCAAAACCTTCATGCGTGGGTTCGATTCCCACCCGCGCCTCCATCGTTTTCGCCAATGTTTAAGCGGGTTGTAGCGTAGAGTTGGCTGTTTTGTACACTCGATTGTACACCGCCAAAAGAGCGACCGCGGGTTGGAGGCTTTGACGCCTGCACCGGGTAGTGGGGGACTTGTCCGGTTATCCGACACATCCAAGTGAAAGCGACTGCTCCTAGTTTGGCGAAGGCTGCTCGATGTTATCGATGACGATAGTGTTTACTGACGCCTTCGTAGCTTTCAGCCTCAATCCCAGCTGCTCGCGCATAGCCGTGAACAAGTCCGGCGGCGCATTCGCGTCATCACCTGCGGATGCCGGTGCGTGAACTCCATATTCAGCCAACTCGCGTCCAGTGGGAGTCCAAGTCAACTTGAAGTCATATCTTCCAGTCAATCCCGTTTGATCCACCACGGGCCGATCCAGAATCGGGTCCTGCATAATTTCCGCAAGGTCCGACATGGATGCGTTGGCGCACACCAAAACTCCTATCGTCGGGAAGTTCAAAACCGGTAGCTCGCTCGGATCGGCTGCACTCCTTCTAAGTTTGGGTCCGGATTTGTCCACTACAATTGCGTACACGGCGAGGCGTTTCGTTTCACGATGGAAGGTAAGTCGAAAGCGATTTGCTAACAGCTTCTTAATCATCGTCCGCTGTCGCTCCGGGCTCGGCTCGCCCGGGGTGTCAGGAGTTCCGGTCACATCATACTTTTCCTTGTCGAGCCAACCCGGCCCCCCGATGATTTCTTGAGCGTTTAGCCTATAGGCAAACTTGATGAGATCACTGGCGGTTGTATTGTAAGTCAGAAATTCGTGTCCCCGCATACCAAACCCGTTCCCGGGCTTGCCTGGGACGCTGAGCTTAATTGATATCACGTCAAACGACGGATCCGCGTTGATGGCCATGTGAAGCGTTGGGGCCGGAATCGTCCATGCTGCTTCGGCATTCGCGCGATCAAGGCTCAGTGGCTGTGTTTGAGTTCCCAAAGTCCAGGTTCCTTCCATCGATTTTCCAGAGGCGCTGAGCTTTCCTTCAAATGTGCCGAGACCAAACGTCATTTCGACCGTGGAACCATCAAGACGGATAGCACTCGCTGGATTGGGATCACCGTTTTGGTCAACGCTGTACAAAACCGCTTTAAGAGTATTGTCAGTAGCTTGGGAAATTCTAATCTGCGCCCGAAAATGACGTCCAGAAAACGTGAGCGTGCCCTGCCAAATCCCAGTTATTCTTTGCGCCTGCGCAAGTAAAGTAGCTCCGCAAACGAATAAAAGAGCTATCGGCCATGATAGCCACTTCCCGAATGCCCTCGTGCGCAGCATATGCTTCATTTCTCTCGACGTGATAATACGCTGTTTTGAGCGTGTAGTGCCCGAGTAACGCTGCCAGTTCAGACGGTCGATGCAACACCCCTCCGGTCAATTGATCTGGCAAAATGTTTCAAGCGGACCGATCCTTCGGGTTGCGGTTCGGTTTTACCTGAACAGGACGCCTTTTCTTTGGTTTTGTGCGTGCGGATGATTGTTAGCCCTTGGGATTTCTGGACTTGAGGCTTCCTGCTAGTGTTGCGTCGACCTATTGAGACCTCCGCCGTAATCGGACATGTCAATCGACGATGAAGCCTTCAGTCCAACCGTCTCGATTCACCTCGTAGCGGTGAATCTGAAAGCCCTCAGGTGCGTCTGCAAAGCCAGGCTTGGCCTTAAGACGTTCGATAGCCGCTTGAACCTCGACTTCCGAGTCATATACGCCTATGAGCAGCTCATCCTCGTTGGAACTATTGCGGTTCTTGATGTACCAAAGCAAGAAGGAATCCACGGAGGCTCCTTGGCTGATTGTACGGTAGAGGCGGGCAGTCCCCAACCGGTTCGGCAACCGGACATGTGGAGTACTAGGAAACAGCATATCCTGACCCGGGATCACAACCCGGTTCCAATTTCGTACACTTTCCAGATCTCCCGCTGAAGCAACTCCCCAAGCAATGCCGTATCAGAGTCAGCGACTAGCAGCTGTTGTTAAGCCATGTGTTTACGATGGTGCTATAACCGTGCGCAAGTACGATTCTCGCCCGCGCCTGCAAGCAACCACGAATCAAGCGGATGCAGTCCCACGATATGCAGAGATCGCGCCGGCGACGCCGGAACGCGGCGCGCCGCCGATGTAAGCGCGAGTTATGTTATCTTCTTGGCAGCTTTGGTAGAGGTGAGTTATGAACTGCGCACTGATTGCCGCTTTGCTTTCCTTCGTTTTCGCGGTGCAAGGGCCGGTGGTGAGACAAGCGCGTGGCGCCGCGGACGAAGCGCAAAACGGTGATTCGCAGAACGTGGAAGGTCACACGATCACAGTGAGCCGGAGCGGCGAGGCTTACGCGAAGCCCGACCTGGGCATTTTGATCATGAGCATCCGGTCGACCTCGCCGATTGCCGATGAGGCGGTGGGAGACAACGCGCAAAAGGCGAAGGATGTGGAAAGTGCGCTTGCGGGACTTGGCTTCAGCCCGACCGAATATGAGATCTCGTCGGTAACGTTTGGAGACCAGGGCGGGCCGCGGTTTCCCGGGCAAAGCGATATAACGGCGTACGAAGCGAATCAATATATTTATGTTTTTTTCGAGGCCGCGGATCTGGCCGACGTGGCGAAGCTGACGCAGAAAGCAGCCGCAGTGATCGAAGCGCTGCGCAAGGCGGGCGCGGTTCCAGCGAATGAGGGGAACGGGTTTGGGCCCGTGATGATTGGCGCGCAGCAGGGATCGCTAATAATCTATACGGTTAAAGACGCGGGCGAGTACGAACGCAAGGCGCTGCAGGTAGCCATCGCGCGGGCGCGCGTTGCAGCGCAGGATATCGCCGCGGGAACCGGCGTTCACCTGACGGAACTACGCAACGTCCAATCGGGTTACCTCGCAGGCAGCGGCGTGATTCCTCGATCAGGTCCGAGTCCGCTCGCGGGCCTGAGGTATCGCTTTTTCACCACGAAGAGCGATGAACTGATCATCATCGCAAACGTGACTTTGCAGTACGACTTCAAGTAACCTGGCAGGCTCGGCGCTCAAAAATTTCACGAGTCGGTGCAACGTTGGGTGGCGCGCTTTAGCGATGTGGAGGGATGTTGCGGGTCGCGATGGGCGTCTGGCGCGCGCCGCGGGTCGCGCGACGGTTAAACGCGGCCGGCAGACGGTTCATTTTTTTGCGAAGGGCTAAAGACCGGCCGATGCTCGCGATGAAGAAGGGGATTGGTGGATGAGCATGTTTGCAGCTTGGGCGAGGGTGATGTCCTGCGGCAGGAGTTTGTAATCCGAGCGAGTTTCGTTTTGCTGAACGCTGATGCTTTTGAAGAAGAGAGCTTTGCCGCGCATATCAACCTGCAACCGCACGATTTCCCAGTGGCCGGGCGCGACTTCGCGCTGCACGACATGAAAGCGGCCGCCCCGGTCGAGATGGCCTAGAATTCCCCAGCCGAAATCGACGCGATGGCTGAGATGGCCATCGATTTCCGCGAGCCTGTCTTC
>DATJOL010000055.1:0-24358 GCA_035507075.1 Candidatus Aquilonibacter sp.
AGTTCGCGGCCGAGATCTTCGACCGTTGGCTTGGCGCGCTCGTTTTGATACGTGAGCAGAAGGCTTGCGCCTTCGCGAACGAAGGCCTGCGCGATGGCGAAAGCGATGCTCCATTTATTCCACACGCCCAGGACGATGGCCGTTTTGCCTTCCATTATTTTTGACATGGGTTGGAATTTTACTCGGAAAGGCGAAGAAGGCGACAGGATTTTCGGGTTGGCCGCGACCCCGGGTGAAGACGAGGAGGAAAAAAACGGGGCGCCGCATCGAAAATGCGGGCGCCCCGCCGAGAGGTAAGCAGGAAGGCTTACGACACGCGAACGCTGACGGCGATGTTTTCGCCATTCTGCGAACGATAGGTGACGTCAGCAGTCTTGCCAACGGCAAGCTTGCCGGAAACGGTGGTGTTGTCGTTAATCGTGAAAGTCATGCTCTGGCCGGACTCGGCGCTTTGGCTGCTCTGGAACTGCTGGCCAGCGGGAGCGGACGGGCTTGAAGAGGTCTCGAGAGTGAAGGTCTTACCGGAGACGGACGTGATTTTTCCAGAAACGGACTGGAGCTCGCCCTGCTGTCCCTGTTCGCCTGTGCTTGGCGAGGTCTGGGAGCCGGCGCTCGGCATTGCCTGTGCGGCAGCATGCGACGGGAGCGCGACAGTCGCTCCAACCAGCAACGCTGCTGAGAAAACAGTCAACAAAAGCTTGTGAATTCGATTCATTTTTCCTGATACCTCCGAAGGATTTTCAAACCACACAGTTAGTGAAGCAAGTCATGTTCCCATTTCGGAAATGCGGAATAGATTTTTGGAAATCGTGTGATTGCAACAAAATCAAACGCGAAGAGTTGGCGAAAATACAGGGTTTCCGCGGGGACGCTTGCAAATATTGCCTGGTGTGTGCCGAATTCTACAAACGCGAGGCGATTGCGGCATACATGTTTCCGTGTAGTGTCATCAGCCTATTCGGTCCGGTTATAATCGTTTGCAATTAGTTGGAGGGACTGCAGCGTTTTGGTAATGCGTGTGCACCATGCCGAAAACGGGAGGGCTCGATTGCACTTCCGCGGCGAAAAGGTGGCGTGTAAGGCGCTTAGAATGACGGCGAAGAGCTTCGTTACGGGAGGAGTGGTATGAGATCTCTGCGGATCCTGATTGCCGACGATCACGATCTGATGCGGCGCGGGCTGCGTGCTCTGTTGGAATCCCATCCGGGCTGGACGGTATGCGCCGAGGCGGGCACGGGCCGCGACGCCGTAGCCAGGGCCGAGGAGTTGAGACCGGACATCGTTATCATGGATATAACGATGCCGGAGTTGAATGGCGTCGAGGCCGCGCGGCGGATACTGAAAGCATCGCCGAGCACGGAAATCCTGATTCTTTCGGTCCATCACTCCGATCAGCTGATTCGCGAAATCCTGGCCGCAGGAGTGCGCGGCTACATCGTCAAGTCCGATTCGGACCGGGATCTGGTAGTTGCTGTGGAGGCCCTATCGAATCACAAGCCATTTTTCACTCCACGGGCTACCGAGTTGATGCTCAACGGACTAGAGCAGCGCGGCACTGGCCCTGGCGGCCTGCCGCAGAATCTGACGGACCGGCTGACTTCCCGGGAGCGCGAGATCGTACAGCTCCTTTCGGAGGGGAAGAGCAGCAAGGAAGTCGCGTCCGACTTGAGCATCAGCGTGAAGACGGCAGAGACGCACCGCGCGAACATCATGCGCAAGCTGGAGATTCACTCCGTGAGCGAACTGGTGCGCTATGCTGTGCGCAACCAGATCATCGAGCCGTAAATCCTTCCATACAATCCAGCATGAAGGCTAAAGGCGCCGGTTAAATCTGCCAGCGCGCGTTTTCCGAGCAGCCGCTTTGCGCTCAGCAGAAACGACCCCATTTTTCTTCCGTTGGCTTCCCTACAAAGCGCTCGGCGACGGAGAGTCTTCAATTTACAGCATCAACTGTATTCACCCTACACAGCATAGCCGTCGATAATCCGAACTGCGGAAGTAATTGTCCGCAAGGCAGAGAGAAGAAGCAGAGATGTCGTGTGCCTTGAGAGAAAACGAGGCGCGAGGGCTGGGACGGTGCTCCTCTTCTTCTCTCTGATTATTTTTTGGACCTGATTTTTCCTTAGCAGTAAATCCCATATTGCCGAGCTATATGCGGGCGCCTGATCCTATGCGCATTCGAGCGCGCTGGCCTTGCGGATAGTGCCTTCCAGCGGCTACTGTAAGAGAATCCCGTGCAACGCAGTGGGTGGTCGAAGTGAGCGAGGGTTTTGTGATCCGTAACGGACTTGCGATGGCTGAAAGCTCAAAAACTGAGGCTGGACGCGAAGCGCTGCTCAAGGCAGCGCGGCGACTGGTGATTAAGCTCGGCACGAATACCGTTGCGGGTTCACAGGGCGAGCTTTCGAGCGAACGGGTGCGGCCGATCGCGCGGTCGATTGCGGAGTTGATGCGCGAGGGGCGGCAGGTGGTGCTCGTTTCATCCGGGGCGGTCGGGCTGGGGCGCGGTTGGCTTGGCCTCCACCCTTCCCGCTTGGGCGACCTTGTGACGAAGCAGGCTTGCGCGGCGGTGGGGCAGAGCCTTTTGATGAACGCGTACAAGGAGCTTTTCTCGGAGTGGGGCATCAAGGTGGCGCAAGTCCTGCTGACAGAAGACGACTTCACTAACTGGCACCGCTATTCGAATCTTCGCCAGACGATGGAAAAGCTGCTGGGTTTCGGAGTGCTGCCGATCGTGAATGAAAACGATACGGTTTCGACGGCTGAGCTCGAAGCCACGTTTGCGTCGGCTCCGCGGACTCCCGTTTTCAGCGACAACGACCGGCTGGCTGCGCTGGTGATGAGCGGGATGGAAGCGGACGCGCTGGTGCTGATGACGAATGTGGATGGCCTGCTGCGGAACGCGAATAAAGATACCGCCGCTCGCGAAGTGATTCCGTTCGTGGCGGAAATCACGCCGGAGCTGAAGCGGCTGGCGGCGGGGCCTTCGGAAAATGGGCGCGGCGGGATGCGGACGAAGCTCGAAGCGGCTGAGATCGCGATGAATTGCGGCGGGATCGCTGTGATTGCGAACGGCCAGGCGCCTGAGATTCTCGACCGTGTTTTCGCGGGAGAGAAGATCGGGACGGCCTTTCTGCCGTCCACTCGGATGCGCGGCAAGCGGCGGTGGATTGCGTATGCCGCTGGAGTACGTGGACGGGTGGTCGTCGATGCGGGTGCATATCGCGCCATCACCGAACGAAAAGCGAGCTTGCTTGCGTCGGGAATTGTCCGCGTCGAAAGTCATTTTGCGCCGATGGACGTGGTGAGCATTCTCGATTCGGAAGGGCGCGAATTCGCACGAGGCATCGCGAAATGTGCCAGCGAAGACGCCGAGCAGGCGGCGCGCAAGAGGAAAGCGCAGGGCGCTGCGGCCTCGCCAGTGCTTGTGACGCGCGATAATATTGTGCTATTGCAACGACAATGAGCCAGACTGCGCCATCGAAGACGGAGGTCCGAGCGAGCGAGTCCGTCGCGGCTGTTGCGAAGCGCGCGCGGGAAGCTTCGCGTGCGCTGGCGCGGCTTTCGGATGAGCGACGCAAGGCGGTCTTGCTGGCCGCGGCCGGCGCAATCGAAGCGGGCCGGGCGCAAATCCTGGAGGCGAATGCTCTCGATTGCGCTGCCGCCGAACCATCCGTCGCCTCGGGGAGTATGTCGGCGGCAATGCTCAAGCGGCTGCGCCTGACCGAAAGCGGCATCGCAGGGATGGCGACGCACGTGCGCGAGGTCGCGGGGCTGCCGGACCCACTCGGGCGCACGTTAATGGCCACCGAACTGGACGACAATCTCACGTTGTTCCGCGAATCATGTCCGCTCGGCGTGGTTGGCGTTGTGTTCGAATCACGGCCGGATGTGGTGCCGCAGGTCGCCTCGCTCGCTCTGAAATCGGGCAACGCGCTGATTCTGAAAGGCGGAGCGGAGGCGACGCACACGAACGAAACGCTTGTGCGCCTGTGGCGCGCCGCGCTGGAGAAATTGCCGGAGGTTCCTGGTGATTCGGTGCAACTGCTGCACACCCGGGCTGATGTGCTCGAATTGCTTTCGCTCGACCGCGATGTAGACCTGATCATTCCGCGCGGCTCGTACGAGTTGGTACGTTACATCATGGAGCATAGCCGGATTCCCGTGCTCGGCCACGGCGAAGGCATCTGCCACGTCTATGTGGACCGCAGCGCGGACATGGAAAAGGCCCTGGATATCGCTTACGACGCGAAAGTGCAATATCCCGCGGTCTGCAATGCAGCAGAGACTTTGCTTGTGCACGAAGACATTGCGGCGAAGTTTCTGCCGCAGGCTGTGGCGCGCCTGAAAAAAGCGGGAGTGGAAATTCGTGCAGATGCAAAAACCGCCTCGCTGCTTCCCGAGGAGAAAATCGTGCGCGCCACAGAGGACGATTGGTCCACCGAATATGGCGACATGATTCTCGCAATTAAAATCGTTTCCGACATCGACAGCGCGATCGACCACATCAATCGCTACGGCTCGCGCCACACCGATGCGATCGTGACCGAAGACGACGCGGCCGCTGGGAAATTTATGGATGAGGTCGATAGTGCGGGCGTGTTCCAAAATGCGTCGACGCGATTTGCGGATGGGTTTCGTTATGGCTTTGGCGCCGAGGTGGGAATCAGCAACAGCAAGCTTCACGCGCGCGGACCCATGGGACTCGAAGGCCTAACGACGTACAAGTATAAGCTTTACGGGAACGGCCACACCGTTGCGCCCTACGCGAAAGGAGAAAAGCGTTTCAAACATCGCCGCCTCGACGCGTAATGCTCGCGTTCAAGCCGGCGTCTCCTTTGATCGTGCTGGCGGCACCAGCATCATCGTCACCGCGGAAATTGCCAGAAATGCTGACATCGTGAGAAAGCTCGCCTTCGAGCTCCCCGTATAGGATTGCAATAACCCCACAAAATATGTGCCTCCGAAGGCGCCGAGTGCGCCGCAGCTATTAATAAAGGCGATCGACTGCCCGGCGACGTTTGCGGGCAGGAGATCGGAAATCAGCGCAAAGTACGGCCCGTAGGGCGCGTACATCGCCGCGCCCGCTAAAATCAAAAATCCATAGGGAACGGCAAATTTCCAGTCAGCCGTGACAAACGACAGAAAAAACGCCACGCCCGAGAGCATCAGAAACGGCCACACAAAGCGACGGCGCTGCAAGGTCTTGTCCGCCGCGTGTGAAATCAGCAACATCGCCAGTGCCGCCGCCAGATAGGGCGCTGCGCTCAGCAAACCGGTGAGCCCCATACCCTCGGCCGAGCCTTTGCGCACGATGGTCGGCAGCCAAAGCACAAAGCCGTAAAGGCCGAGGCTCCAGAAGAAATAAGTGAGGCTCAGGAGCACGACCGTGGGCGTCCGCAGCGCAAGGCCGAGGTTCGGAATCTGCGGAATCACAGATTGTTCCTCCGCGATCTCGCTCTCGATCCGATCGCGGTCCGCCGAACTGAGCCACTTTGCCCGAGCCGGTCGATCATCGACGAGTGCGAGCCATCCGAACGCCCATACGATCGAAGGAATGCCTTCGAGCACGAACGCCCGCTGCCATCCCACGGCGCTAATCAAAAAGCCGGTGATGGCGGACATCCAGAGCAGCGTTGCAGGGTTGCCCAGAATGCACAGTGCGTTCGCCCTCGACCTTTCGGCCTTTGTAAACCAGTTCGCGAGCAGGACGATCATCGTCGGCAGGATCACGCTTTCGGCGACGCCCAAAAGCAGCCGATCGACGATCAGGAGCGGAAAGCTGCGAATCACGCCGGTGAGTCCGGCGAAAATGCCCCAGGCGATCAGGGCCCAGAAGATCAGTCCTTTGGAGCTTGTGCGCTGCGCGTAGGCGGTGCCCGGCACCTGAAAGATGAAATAGCCGAGGAAGAATGCGCCTGCGAGCAGGGCGGAACGGGCCTGCGTGATGTGCAAGGTGGCGGCGAGTCCAGCGGCCGCGCCAAGCGAATAGTTCGCGCGTTCCAGGTAGGCGATGCTGTACGTGGCAAGCACGGCCGGGAGGATGCGCGTCCATCGGCGTCGTAATCCGGGGCTGGGCTTGCTTGCGGCGGGTTCCGCATTGGTCGAAATCATGCCGCCGCAGTATTCCTTAGAGTGTAAGGATTGGAAAGAAGGAATGTGAGTGGCTTGAGTGCGCCTTGGCGTCCTGATTTAGCGAAACGAGGAACAGATCTCGCGACGGATCAATCGCGGGCGCACCTTTGCGTCATAATGGAATCACGCACTGAAGAGGAGCGTCGCGCGAATGTGGTTCGTCAGCCATCTCTTTTGGCCGTGGGGAATGTTTCTTCAAATCGCGGCACTGGTGCATTTTTTTAAGCGGCGGCCTGAGTGGTACTGGTTCTGGATCATTCTCTTTTTCGGCGCGCTCGGCTCGGTTGTTTACATCGTTGCGGAAGTGGTTCCCGATGTCGGTATGGCCCGCCAGGGATTTCGGCGCTATGGGAGGCGGTCGCGTATCGCGACGACGGAAGCAACGGTTCGCGACAACCCTTCGGTGGCCAATCTCGAGGAATTGGGCGAGCTCTATTTCGATCAGCGCGACTATGCGAAGGCGCGCGGGATGTTCGATCGAGCGATCGCGACGAAGGCCGATTCGACGCGCACGTTTTACCGGCGCGGCCAATGCGAAATGGAGATGGGGGATTATGCGGCGGCTGTGCCGGATTTGGAAGAAGCCGTTCGCGGCGAGCCGAAGATCGATAATTACCGCGGGGAGCTGCTCCTGGCGCAAGCCTACGCTGAGGTGGGCCGCGTCGATGACGCTGCCGCATGGTTTGCTGACGCGGTGAAACGATCGAGCGCTCCGGAAATACTCTTCAGCTATGCGGACTTTCTCGCGAAGCAGAATCGCGACACCGAAGCGCGGGAATGGCTCGCGCAGCTCGAGGACAAGCGAAAATCATCGCCGCGTTACGTGCAACGCGTGGAGAGAATTTGGTTCAGGAAAGGGAAGTTGCTTGCCGCGCAGTTGAAGAGGAAGACGAACTCGAGTTCTGCGCCTCTGACGGACCATTCACAGAGTGCCTGAGCCGCATGCGCGGCGGCTATTCGTGGTAAAGCGACTCGGTGGGCTGCAGCTTGGCTGCGCGATTCGCGGGCAGATAGCCAAAGATGACGCCCGTCGAGAACGAGACCAGAAAAGCCAGGACGACGGACACCCAGGAAACCGGCAAATTGAAGTCCCCCAGGTCGGGTACAAAGCTAAGCCCGAAGTTCACCGCGGCGGGGATGGCGATAGCGATGCCAACTCCGATGGCGGCACCGATTCCGCTGATCATCAACGCCTCGACGAGAAATTGAAAGCGGATGCTGTCTTGCCGCGCCCCGATCGCCTTGCGAATGCCGATTTCCCGCGTGCGCTCAGTGACCGTGACGAGCATGATGTTCATGATGCCGACGCCGCTGATTACGAGAGCGATGAGCGAAATCACAATCAGCAATATTGTTAGAGCGGCAGCAATGTCACGCGCCGTGTCGAGAATTCCGGCCAGATTCTGCGCTTCGTACTCAGCTCCAGGCCGGTGCCGGTCATGCAGCACTTCGGTAATCTCCGAAGTCACGGCGGGAACGTTGCTCGGCTGATCCGCTTGCGCGTAAAGCGTGTCAAAAAAATCCGTGCCGGTGTAATAGCTGATCACGGGGAAGGGAACGATCACGGAGCGCCCGGTGAGGCCGGAATTGCCGAAGAGCCCGGCGCGCTCGTGAAAGACTCCAATGACCGTGAAGTGGAGATCGCCGATGCGGATATCCTGGCCCACAGGATCGTCCGACGGGAAAACGAGCGCGGCCAGCCCCTGCGTGATCAGGCAAATTTTGTTTTGCGAAGCGAGATCGTCAGAAGTGAAGTAACTGCCGTGGTCCACGACGAGCTTGCGGATTTGCTGGTAACCATCGGTGACGCCTACGAGGTCGATCGGATACGGCTCGCCGTTCGCGATCACCGTCATTTCGATTTTGCGCGTTCCGGCGACCTGCACGGCGTTGGGGATTTCGGCTTTTACGGCCGCCATATCGGCCGGCGAGATCTCATCGGCGAGGGCCGGAGGCGCGCCGGTGCCCGGGTCGACCCTGTTCGCGTAAATCAAGTTCGCGCCGACGCCTTCGATTTGGCCGAGAATATAGCGTCGGCCGGCCATTGCGACTGTTACGACAAGAACGACGCACGCGGTACCGATCATCACGCCGAGGATGGTGAGGATGGCGCGCATGCGGTTGCTGATCAGCGCTTCCCAGGCGAGTTTCCAAATTTCCGCGTCGCAAATCTGGTCAGTGCAACGCCTGACGATGCGTTTCGGTATCCAGTTGCGCCTGGATTCAGAGTTGGCGGTCATCGCACACTCGGATTTGGCGGCCTGTGTGCAGTATATCGATTATCAGCGACTCAGGGTATTCGTAAGCAGGGTCACGCCCTGCGGTGAAGTTTGCACGAATTTGCTTTTTTTCTACATGACCGGTTTGCGCGGCCTGCTTTTGCTATAATCCATGACCATCCTATGGATTTCGATCACCTAGTCACCTTTTTGGAGATTGCCAAGCAGGGCAGTTTTTCGAGAGCGGGGCAAAAGCTCTATCGCTCGCAGCCTGCGGTGAGCGCGCAGATTCGCCAGCTGGAGCAGGAATACGGCCAGAAGCTTTTTGACCGCGTCGGGAAATCCGTTCGCCTTACTGTCGCCGGCGAGACGTTGCTCGAATATGCCGGGCGGCTTCTTACTTTGCGTAACGAATCGCTTCGAGCCGTTGCGGACCAGGCCAGCACGCCGCGCGGATCGCTGGCGATCGGCGCGAACGAAGCAACCTGCCTTTATGTGCTGCCGGATATTTTCGCGGAATATACCCGGCGGTTTCCTTCGGTACAGATCAGTATTTACCGCAATTTCAGCCACAAAGTGCTGGAGAAGATCGAAGACGGCACGGTGGACGTGGGAATCGTGACTCTCCCTGTGAAATCACCGAGCCTCAAAGTGCATTCGATCTTTCGCGACCGCCTGGTGCTGATGGTCGATCCGGCGAATCCGCTGGCGAAACTGAAAAGTGTTCGCACGAGTGACACGCTCGATCAAAACTGGATCTTCCCCAAGACCGGGTTCATGCGGCAGGTGCTCGATAAGCAATTCCGGCCGTTCCGCGTGCAGCTTCGCGTGAATATGGAATTGGCGAGCGTGGGAATGATCAAGCGCTTCGTGGCCGCCGGCCTCGGCGTCTCGATCATCAGCGAGAAGTTTGCGCAGGACGAAGTCGCGGCCGGCCAATGCAAGCTGATTCCTATTTCGGATATGGACATCTGGCGCGAGCTGGGGATCGTGTATCGCCGCGATCGCACGCTGCCGCGCTCGGCGTCTGCATTTATAGCCCTGGCACGCGGGGGAGTGGCGGCCGCTGCCGATGGCGACTTGGCGAAGGTCGCCCATCGCCGCTGAGCGGCCGACACGCGGGTTCGTCTACCGGCGCGTGGCGTTGCAGTCTGGGCTTTCGGTACCTTGCCCGGGGATGCCCTCGCGATCCGAGGCCTCGCTGGCCACGGCTACGGAATTCTGAAGACACTACAATCGCTGTGGCGCACGAAATTGTCTCTCCTCGCCGCGAGCCGATCGCGCCGCACAATGTGCTGCGGTATTGCTTGGTTGGAGAGACTGCATGCCCGCGAGCGGTTACATCATCGTCCTCACAAACTGCGGCTCAGCAAAGGAAGCGCGGCATATTGCGCGCGCCCTCGTTGAGAAACGACTCGCAGCGTGCGTCAACATGCTCGCGGCGCCGGTCGAATCGGTTTACTGGTGGGCAGGAAAACTTGAAACTGCGAAGGAAATCACCCTACTGATTAAGACTTCCCGCGCCCGCTATGCCGCGGTCGAACGCGCGATCCGGGCGCTCCACAGTTACGAGGTTCCCGAGATCATCGCGATCCCGATTACGGCGGGCTGGCGGGATTATCTTGCATGGTTGGCGGAATCCGTAACCAGTCGCAAATAGGGATCAAGCATTGCCCGTTCCGCCGGCGATCACTCGCAAAAGAATTCCGGTTCCGCTGGCGATTTTGAACTTGGCCCGATCCGAACGCAGCACGATTTCGCCAACGGGACTGGTCCGGCCTGCGTGGGCGACGGCAATCGACGGAAAGCCGTAAACGCCGCAAGCGTCCGCCGAGAAGACCCAGAGTGCCTGGGGACGGTCGTTCTGATCGATCGCACCGCGACATGGACCGTTGAGGCTCGTGGTCAAGTTACTCAACACGCCGTTCGAAACGGGGCGCCCGACAATCTCCCGTCCCTCTTTCACTGGTCCGCCTCCGCGATAATCGACATCGCCACCGATCAGTTGCGTTGTCCATTCCCACTGCGGAGTGCCTCGATCCGGGCCCATCGGCGGAATTTGCGCCTGTTCCACTTCCACGAACGAAGCAATGGCGCGCAGGTCCGTCGTGACCGGCTCTGATCGGCGTTCGGAAACCAGCTTGTCAAATGTTAAGAAAATCTGTGCGCCCTTGCCATTTGCGCCCGGCTTCACTGCGAGCACGCGACCGACCAATCGCGATCCCGCGCGAATTGTCTTCCCTCCGGCAAGCGGTACGTCCTGCATCACCCGAGCTGAAACTGTCTTTCCGGGCTGGTCGTTCGTTGAAACTGACGAAGTCAACGCGACGGGAATCACTGTTCCAGAGGGGACAGCGTTTTGCGCGCTCGTTATCGCCGCCAGAGACAACGCGGCCAGGAAAACCGCGACGATCTTTGCTTCTTTCATACTTGTCTCCTGCAGGAGGACGCTCACGTACTGGGCGGACCGGAGCACCCTGTATGGCCGAAAGTATCACGAATTTGCGGATCGTCAATACCACCCTTGCCCTATCGAACGAGCTTCAAATGCTTCGGAGGCTGCCCATCAGAAGCGAGGCCGCGCGCGCCGGGGAAATCCGTTGCGCCGTATCCAGCGCGTGGGCTTCGACGCCGATCAATATTCGCGCCTTATTACGTTTGACGCCGTCAACGATTTTTCGTGCCGCGAATTCCGGCGAATGCCTGGCCACTCGGGCAAACGCGTCCGCGTACTCGGGCTTGCTCCCCGGGGTATTCGCGCCCATCCTCGCGTCTTCCGCAATCCGGGTGCGGATCCCTCCCGGATGAACGCACGAAACGCCCACGTTCGAGCCCGCCAGTTCATTGCGCAGCGCCTCCGTAAACCCGCGAACAGCAAACTTGCTGGCGGCATACGCCGTCTGTCCGGCTGGTGCGATGATTCCAAAGATGCTCGAAAGATTCGCGATATGAGCCCGGCGCTCGTGCCGCAACACGGGCAAAAACGCCTTCGTCCCGTTGACCACGCCCCAAAGATTAATTCGCATCAGCCATTCGAAATCCTCAAGCGAAAGCTCCTCGAAGCGCCCATGCAGCGCCACGCCGGCATTGTTGATCAGCAACGTGGCGCGGCCGTGAGCCGATACCACTTCATCGGCAAATTCGCGCATTCGGCTTGCGTCGCTTACGTCAACCAAGTGGGTCGTGACGCGTTGGACGTTTTCGTTGATGGCCAGCCGCGCTTCAGCAGCCGATTCGTCGAGCCGATCCGCGTTCACGTCGCAGAGGGCCAGCGACATTTTCTCGACCGCCAATCGCTGCGCCAATGCTCGCCCGATGCCGGATCCCGCGCCCGTCACCACTGCGACGCCTCCAGCGAGATCCCAGCTCAAAATACCTCCATGTCGCGGACCACACGCACAGCGGGAGGGTCGAACGCGCGCAGCGGATGCCCGGCCAGTTTCTTTCGCAGCCTCCGCTCTTTCCAAAGAAGCAATGGAAGCACTCGCTTCCCTCGCCGGATGCTGCGAATCGCGGCATGCGGGTCGACCAAATGCGTCGTAGGCAATCGCATTCCGGATTCCTTCAGCACCAGCCCGATCGGCAACTCCATCCGGTCCTGGAGCCGAATCATTTCAGCCAGCAGATCGGCCCCCGGCGTTGCCACGGGCCCAAAGCCGTAACGCAACTGTGCTGTGCCGACGATATACAGGTTTTTGCAGTCGGCCGGAAACATCCCGCCATAAAGATCGGCGATGCCTCCGCGCGTGTGTACGAGTCCTTCGGGTAAGAAGGGAAAGCTCACGTGAAATCCAGTGCCGCAAACGATCAATTCGAATTCGTCGCTGCTGCCGTCGGTGAAGTGAACACTATTTCCGTCGTATCGAGCTACATCGGGCTTCGGCGTGATTCGGCCATGACGAATGTAGTGAAGCAGTTCGCTGTTGATTGTCGGGTGAGCCTGGAAAATCTTGTGATCCGGTTTCGGCAAGCCGTAATCCTGATACCGCCCGATGATCAGCCGCAGCGCCATCCGGAGAAAGAGGCGTTGCACCCACACGGGGGCCCACGGCTTGATCAGTTCCGCCGACGGAATTCCCAAAATGGTTTTCGGCAAAAACCAATATCCCCGCCGCAGGCTCAGGCTGCATGATTCGGCCACTCGAGCCGCCTCGGAGGCGACGTCGCACGCCGAATTGCCTCCGCCGATCACAAGAACTCGTTTGTCCTTCAGCTGCGATGGTGACTTGTAATCTTTCGAGTGCAGGATCTCGCCCGTAAAAATTCCGGGATACGAAGGAAATTTCTTGTCCCAATGGTGCCCGTTGCAGATGATCACGCCTTTGTAAACTCGCCTCCCGCCCCGCGAAAGCAGCAGTTCCCAGCGCCCATCGGGCAGCGGCATCGCCATCAACACTTTTGTATTGAACTCTATGCGTTCGCGCAGTCCGAAATGATCGGCATAGTCGCGCAAATACTCCAGCATTTGCGCCGCGCTCGGAAAGTCCGGGTAGAAGACGGGCATCGGGTAGTCGGGATACTCGGTGGTCTTGCGCGACGAAATGATGTGCGCCGTCGGATAAACGCCATGGTACCAGTTGCCACCCACGTCGCTATCGGCTTCTAACTGTTCGTAATCGATGTTCTGAGCCTGAAGCGCCTTGGCGACGCAAAGGCCCACGGGCCCCGCGCCTATGAGCGCCAGAGTTTTCGAATGGTCCGCCATGAGGGAGTTTGTCCAACGTCCCGCTATCCGCATCATATAACAGATTAATTTTCTGAAGGGTCTTGAGCGAGAGATCGCTTTGGAGTAAAAAGGTGGCACGATGAGACGCCGTTTGTCGCGTTGCGGTTGGGTTGTTTTGCTCGTTGCGAGCCTCACTGCGGGAATTGTTTGTGCCCAAAGCGCCGCTGGCCAGAACGATTCCTCGCCGCCGATCACGACCGCTCCCACGGCGAAGGATTACGTCGCGTCACCCACTGTTGTGAAGCTCAAGATCATGATCACCAACCCCAACGGGCACCCGGTCGGCAACGCGAGCGTCTATGTGCGTTACCCCAAGCCCGACAGCTTCTTGCATCACGGCGATTTGCAGGAACTAGACCTGAAGACCAATCTCGACGGCTCGGTGAAAGTTCCTCCCGTGCCGCAGGGAAAAGTGGAGATCCAGGTGATCGCCAAGGGCTGGCACACCTATGGCGAATGGTACGACGTCGAAAAAGACGATCAGACCGTTAAGATCCAGCTGCAAGAGCCGCCTCACTGGTATTAGCCTCGCCCGGAACTTTTTTGGTCCCAGACGAGTCTTCACGGAGCATTTTTCCCAAAAAGGTTTCCGCGCTCTTCCATTCTGAAAAAAAACAGCGTCGAAATTCTGCGTCACGCGGAGAAAAAGCGAGTGGATTCGTGAGTTGCACTAGAAATTGTGCAAAGAGCATAACTCTTGTATTCGTGCGGAGTTTCAGTGCGCCCGAAAGCCCTTTTCACACGGTTTTCAACAGTTCTGTTGAAAACCTTAACCTTCCATTAACAATTTCCCGCGTCGCTGTATTCGTTTGGAAAGAAAATTGCCGTCTGTCGCCAGCTCAGTTCGTGATATGATCCTGCCAGTTTTTCGGCAAGAAATCCCGCGAGTGACGAAGCGACTGATCCTGAATGCCGACGACTTTGGGTTGACCAAAGGCGTCGATGATGGAATTATCCGTGCGCACCGAGACGGAATTCTCACCAGCGCCACGCTCATGGCGAACGGCGACGCCTTCGATCACGCCGTCGAACTTGCGCTGGCCAATCCCACGCTTGGGGTCGGCTGCCACTTGGTCCTCGTCGGGGGGAAATGCGTGGCGCCCGCAGAGGATGTCCCTACGCTTGCCGACGCCGACGGATACCTGGCCAAATCCCTGGGCGAATTCATCGCCCGCGTCAGTATGTACAAGGTCCGCCGCTCCCATCTCGAAATAGAACTGCGTGCCCAGATTGAAAAAATAATTGGCGCCGGAATCTCGCCTACTCATTTCGACACCCACAAGCATACTCATGCTCATCCACAGGTCCTCGACGCTCTCGGACGCGTCGCACGGGAATTTGGGATCACGCGTGTTCGCAAGCCGATTGAGAAACTCCGCGACACATGGTCGCGCCTTGCCCCGTCGCGCCAACGCCTCGCCGCCTCCGCCGCGCGGGCCACGGGCCGCAAGTTCGTTGCGCTGTGCGAAAAATATGGGCTCCGCTATCCCGATCACTTCCTCGGCCTCGCGTCGACAGGCTCGCTCAGTCCTGCCGCGCTTAGGGGACTTATTAGGACGCTTGCTGACGGTCAAACCGAAATCATGCTGCATCCTGGAGTTTGCGATGCCGATTTGGCACAAACCGGGTCGCGCCTACAGGGTGAGCGTGAGCTGGAGATGCAGGCGCTGCTTGACCCCGCCGTTAAGGAAGCCGTCTCGGCGCGCGGCATAGAACTCATCAGCTATCGCGAGCTCGCCTGAACCGCCCGGATTGTGCGACCTGAACGGCTCCGTTAGTCCGCGCTTTTCCGGAATTGTGGTTTGCGCATGATCCAGACGAACGGCGCGGCGATGATTAGCAGTACCGCCATGATACGAAACCCGTCGAGATAGCTCATCAATGATGCTTGTCGTTGCAACGCCTGGTAAAGGGTCATCAGTGCCGCATGAGCCGCATGCTTCAGCGTCAATCCCTGATGCTCAAGGGCCGCCGCCAGTGCAGACTTGGCGCCGGATAAGCTCAAGTTCCCCGGTGCTGTTTCCGCAGCTAGGCGTTCCTGGTGGAATTGACCCCGCCGTGCGATGAATGCGGTGAACACGGAAATGCCAATGGCTGCGCCCAGATTCCGCGCCAACGAAACCAGACTCGTTGCATAGCCCATCTCGTGCGCGGGGATCGGGTCTACCGTGATGGTCGAAAGCGGCACAAACATGAACGACATTCCGGCGCCCATTACCAGTTGCGGCCAGACAAAGTTCCACGGGCCGGCATTCAGATCCAGCCGCGAGAAGAGATACGCACCCAGCCCGGCGACGATCAGCCCGCCCGTTAACATCGCGCGCATATCCCAGCGCTTGCCGATCAAATAACCGGCGATCGGCATCAGCACCAGAGTCGCGATGCCGCGTGGAGAGTTCCAGAGCCCGGCCGTCACCGCCGGGAAATCGAGCAGGGTCTGCATGAAAAGCGGCAGGAGCACGATGCTGCCATAAAGCCCGAAGAAGAGAACCAACGCGAGCGAAACGCCTGTCGTGAAAGTCCGATAGCGAAATAAATGGAAATGCACAACGGGCTCGCGCGTCGTGAGCTCCCATATCACAAATGAAGTGAGTCCAATGAGGGCGATGACGAACATCACGACGATGAAATGCGAACCGAACCAGTCGTCCTCCTGCCCTTTATCCAGCATCACCTGCAGGCTCGCGATCCCAATCGCGAGTAGTCCCATGCCCCAATAATCGATCCGGTTGGAACGCCTGCGAATGTAGGGTGGGTCGAAGACGAATTTTTGCACCAGTGTCAACCCGACGATGCTCACAGGCAGATTGATGAAGAACACCCATCGCCACGAGTGATCGGTCGTGAGCCATCCACCCAGCACCGGCGCCACAATGGGCGCAACCACGATGCCCACGCCCCAAAGCGCCATCGCGTGGCCGCGCTCTTCGCGCGGAAACGACTCGAGCATGATGGCGCGCGTCAACGGTTGCAGCGAACCTCCCGACGCGCCCTGCAAAACGCGGAAGAAGACCAGCAGCTCCAGGCTGGGCGCCAGGCCACAGAGAATGCTCGCCACTGTGAAACCCGCGACAGCCATCATCAGCAGCCGCTTGCGCCCAAAATAGTTTGCCATCCAACCGGAAAGCGGCAGCACGATCGCGTTTGCCACGAGATATGAAGTGAGCACCCACGTTGCCTCGTCGACCGTCGCGGAGAGATTACCCGCTATGTAGGGAAGGCTTACGTTGACCGCCGAGGTGTCCACCAATTCCATGATCGCGCTGGACATGACGGCAATCGCCACCATCCAGCGCGCCGTGCGATCCGTGAGGACTCCCGCGTCTTGTGCGCTTGAAAAGTTCGACGCGGAAGCCGACGATGGGGACATACAATTCCATTCTAGTCCGAGCGCGCGCGAGTACTTCTAAGGTAAAAACGGCAGCAGTTTTTTCTTTTTCCGTTAGACCTTTAGAGTACAATTCGGGTCGATCTCCACTCCGCGCCAATCCGGCGCCAGGACAGGTGCAAAGATGAAAAGACTTACGCCCGCGGGCCTCGTCTCGCTTTGTTTTCTGTTTGTCTGCGCAACTGCCAAGTCCCAGATGGGACGTATGCAGGCACCTTCGCTCCAGGGCATTTTCAATCCCGTGGTCGGTTCCGGCGCTCAATATGAAATGGACAGAACCGACGGCACCAAGATGAACTTCGTAATGGCCATCGTCGGAAAGGAATCTTCCGGCGGTAAGGATGGCTTTTGGTTTGAAACGGTGACTGACGCGCCGCAGGGCCAGGGCGAAATGGTGATGAAGGCGCTGATCGTTCCGGACGGCAGCAGCAGCCAGGTGACGAAGATGATCTTCCAGATGCCCGGCCGCGGTCCGATGGAAATGGACGGCATGATGGGCGGACGCATGGGACAAAGCACGCAACCGAAGGACATTCGAGACGAGGCGAACGATTTGGGCAGCGAGTCGGTCACTGTTCCAGCGGGCACGTTCACCTGCGAGCATTACAAAACGAAGGACGGCAGCTCAGACGTTTGGGTCGCGAAGGGAGTGCCTCCCTATGGCCTGGTCAAGATGCAGGGGAAGGATCAAACTATGGTGCTCGTGAAGGCGCTCACCAATTTCCAGGACAAAATTACCGGCACGCCGATGGACATGGGCCAGATGATGCGCGGGATGGGCGCGCCCCCGCAGCAATAGCGCAGCGTCGCGGCGCTCGTCACTCCAGATCGGGCGGCGTCACCTTGGCGATCCAGGAATCATAGTTCTCGTAGCCTAGCTGCTGCTGCCGCTCGCGAATTCGCCGGTCAACCGCTTCGATCTCCGCACTCGTCAGGGACGGGAGCTGCATGATCTTTTCGACCATCGATTCGGTTTGCGCCGCGGCTCGCTCTTCCGCCATTTCATAGAGCGGTGAGAGATCGCCGTCGCTTGCGCCTACATCGAGATAATTCTCGATGAGGTGCGTCGTCACTTTCTGGCTGTGCACCAGCGACACGCGTATATTCCCCTGGCCCGTCACGACGTTGCCCACGCCGAAGACGCGTTCGCAACCCGTGTAGCGCGGAATGTCTTCGCCTGAGAAGGTGTAATACTCGCCTTTCGTCGCGATTCCGGGCAATGCCTCCGGCACCGACCCGATCGAGGAAATCACCAGCGGCGCGCGCAAATCGTGCTCCGATCCGGGAATCGGCTCCGCTTTGCGCCCCTCGACTTTTGTCCGCACCACGCGCAATCCCACCATCCGCTCGTTTTCTTCCAGCACGCCCGTCACCATCGTGCAATCCTGCACGCGAAACAAGAATTTCTCGCGCGCCAGCCGCAGCAGCTTCTGCCTCACCTGTTCCGTTTTCGCGATCTGGTCTGGCGTAGCATTGTCCGGTGGCTGCGCGAGCGGCATATCCTGTTCGCGGCGGCGATAAATCAGCAAGCAGTCTTGGACGCCCAGCGTCGCCGGATCGATCCCGTTGGCTTTGCAGATCGCCGGGATGCCGCGCTTTTCCAGCTCATGCATATCCACGTGAACGCCCCGCCCGGCCAACGCGCGTTCGTAATTTTCCAGCTGCAAGATTTTCACCACGTCGATCGAAGCCAGCCCGCCGCCGACCACGAGCGTGCCATCGGGTGTTTCGTAACGCGGGCCATCGTACGATTTTTCGTTTTTGTGGTTGTACCAGTAGATAAATGGATTCTGGTAAACCAGGCCTTTGCCGATGAACTTCTCCGCGCCGGGCACGCCGAGATCGCGGTCGCGCCACGCGCCATTGGCCAGGATCACCGCCGAAAATCCCCATTTATCGCAGAAATCCTGAAAGTCGACGTCGCTTCCAATTTTCGTCGCCGGGATAAAGCGGATCCCGGGCTTTTTCAGCCGCGCGTCGATCAGGCCGTATTCCTGCTTGCGCTGCTGCGAATGCCAGCGGGGAAGTCCATCCTCGATTTTTCCGTAGGGCCGCTTGTTCTGCTCGATGACGGCCACATGGATGCCTCTATCCGCCAGCAGCTCCGCCGCCACCGAGCCCGACGTTGCCGCCCCGATCACTGCAACGTAGTATTCGCCCTTCTTGTCCATGTGCCGCGTGCTCCCTCGTCTGCGCCCGATGCGCGCCATTGTACACGTTTCGGGCTGAGGCGATAGACGCCGTGTGGCGATGGCTGCGTCTCTTTTGGACTGCTGGGCTAGGCGCCTCCTCCGGGCAAAAAAGTAGCCTGATCTGTATCGATTAGAAAAATGGAAGTGATAGAGGGCGAAGGGGTTGCGGCGATTTCTAATCGTTTGCTGTATCGATTAGAATTCTCACTCCGCGCCCAGTCCCCAGAAATTTCTCTCCGCCAAATTCGTCGCGGGAAAAGTGCTGTTTTACTATCGATTAGAAAATTGGATCTGCTGCAAATGCTAGGGTTACGGCGTTTTCTAATCGCAGGGCTATCGATTAGAAATCGGCGCTCCGGGCTTTGTTTTGGGATGGAGGGCAGGGTGGGCGGAGTGGTGTGCACTGTCTGGAAACCAGGATCGGCGGTCACGGTTCGCATAACGAAAATCACACGGAAAGTTTACCACAGTTTCACGTCTCCTGTCAATAGCTAAATGTGTGTCAGAATTGACACGGTCGGTCCGTACCTATGATTCCCTGGCCGCGAACCTTCAGTCCTCATTCGTGCCTCGCCGGCAAGAAAGCGGCGCGCGGTAAGTGGATCAGCCCAACGGCTCCGGCGCCAGTGGCAACGGCGGAGGGGCGGACGGCGGCGAGGAGTCAGTTGGGGCCGGTGGCGCGGGCCCGATGAGCGCTGCCAGCGGTGGAAAGCGCGGAGCGAAGAAATAAATGGAGTACGCCGGGAAGAAGACGACAATCGGGACGGAGATCAGGAAGGCGACGAAGAGGAAAACGATCAGCGCGAAGCAACAGTAGATTACGGCGACCGCGATGGTGAGCACATTCCAAGTGAGGCCCATTGCACTGCCGACGAGGACAGCAGCCAATGCGACGCCGCCGAAGGGAATGAGCAGAAGGATTAAAACAAAGATGGTAGCCAGGCCGAACGCGATGGCCGCACCGATCGTGAGCACGATTTTCATGCCGATGTAGCCGGCATAGCCGCCTTTTTCCGCATTCAGTTGCGGCAGGAGCCTGCGCCATCCCTCGAACGCGTCGATATTCTCGAGGGCCATTTGAGGGACGACGAAATCCTTCGTCATCACCTGCACGAGGGCAAGGAAGAAGATCAGTGCAATGAAGATCAGGAAGACGGCCACCCCGGCGGAGATCAGCGCGGCCCAATGCTCGCTCGGATTGGCGAACCAGCCGAGCCTCCACGCGTAGAGGGCCGGAATGCCGAGCACAATCACGACCGCCGCAAAGGACGCCAACATCAGCAAAAGCTCCCAGACGAATAACTGAAAGCCGCTTTGTTTGCGGCGAGTCCAGTTCTCGCGAATGCGGCATTGGCGCGTGACGACGCTATCGAACAAAATGAATCGCATTACGCTGGCGATATAAGTGAACAGCACGGCCAGAGCGACGCCGACCACCACAAGAAGTGCGATCAGGGCGGCGGCCATCGCCCAATGCTGGCTGAGTTGCGGCGGGAATTGCGCGGCGAGCAGCGCTTCGCCGCGATGGCTTGCGTGCGAGGCCGACGGATTGTAATTGAAATTACAGCCGCCAAAAGACGCGCTTTCCCCGGCGAGGGCACCCACGAAAGCCAGCCGTACCCACTGGCCGAAACGGAACGGATGCACGAGTTGCTGTTCGGTATGTTGAAAGGCAGGACTGATCGCATCCACGGCGGAAAGCGGCAAGAGCGCACCTCCGTCTCAATTTGCAGAGTGCCAAGAAAATACCCTTTTCGCGCGACGAGAGCAATGGCAGGTGCGGAAATACGGTATGCTGGCTGACTGCTCATGAAAATCAGAAAATTGCGGGGCGAATTGCAGAGGCAGATTGTGTTTGCGGCTGCTTTTCTTTTTGTGGTTTTTATAACGCTGGCGGCTACGACCTCCGGGCAGATGCTCACGCCGGTCTGGGTAGAAGTGGGACCGGATGGCGCGGCAATTGCGCGAGTGGTGGTGAATTCGGCGAGCGATTGCCCGTCGATCCAAATCGATGGCGTGGGTGTGCGCATGGCGTTGCGCCAGCCGACACCACCAGGTTTTCGGCCGGCGTGCGAGCTTGCGATTCCGGCAGGTGCGCGTACGGCTAAGGTGAACGGCAAAACGCTGATGCTGCCGCACGCGGACCCAACGCGGATTGTGGCTTTCGGCGACACAGGCTGCCGGATCAAAGGAAGCGCGATCCAGGATTGCAACGATCCCGCGAAATGGCCGTTTGCGGGCATCGCGGCGCGCGCCGCATCTGAGAAGCCGCAACTGATGATTCACGTGGGCGATTATCTTTACCGAGAGAGCCCGTGCCCGCTGGCATCGGAGGCTTTCTGCGGGGGCACGCCGGCCGGCGACAACTGGGACGCGTGGAACGCGGACTTCTTCACTCCGGCGGCGAATCTGCTCGAGGCCGTGCCGTGGGCTTTTGCGCGCGGCAATCACGAGGACTGCACGCGTTCGTGGCGGGGATGGTTTTACTATTTGGATCCGCGACCGTGGAGCGGGATGTGCCAGACGTACTCGCCGCCGTACATGATCAAGCTGGGCGGGTTCGAAATTGTGATGCTGGATTCTTCGGCGGTGAACGAGCTTTTTGCGGACCAGGACCAGATCATCGAGTACACGGGCCAGCTTCTCTCGCTGCATCCGGAGAACGCGTGGCTCGTGGACCATCATCCGTTTTGGGGTTTCGCGCCGACGATCGGGCCGCTGCCGCCGATTCCGATTTCGGTGCCGCTGGAAGACGCCTGGACCCGGGCGACTCCTAGGGGATATTCGCTGATTCTTTCCGGGCATATTCATCTTTTCGAGTTTGTGGAGCTACAGAACCGGCCGAAGCAGCTGGTGGTGGGCGACGGCGGGACGCAAATGTCGTCGCCGATTCAGGCGGCCCTGCAGGGCATGCCGATTCGCGGCGCGATCACCACCGGGGCCGAAGCGGAGCAGCAGTTCGGCTATACGCTTTTCACGAAGACGAAAACCGGATGGAATTTCACGCTGAAGAACAGCGCGGGCGAGAAATTGATTTCATGCGAGATTCCTGGCAGCGTGAGCGACTGCAAGTCCGGGGCGAAATGACGGCCAACAATTCGCCTTTGCGGCTCGAGCGGCGCGCGGACTGAAAATATTGCAGGAGGTGCATTCGCCATGACGAAGTCTCTAGTTCTGGCCGCGTGTGTTCTCTTTACGTTTGGCGCGTTGAAGGCGCAGACGGCAACCGGATGGCAGCCGTCGCCGGGACACACGCAAATCCCGATATGGCCCGGCACGCCGCCGGATGCGGATGCGGTGACGCCGCCGGGAGCAGAAACGGTGGATGTATCCAAGGAACTGATCGCAGGGAAGCCGGTCGTCGGCGTAACGAACGTGACGCGGCCAACGATGACGGTGTATTCGCCGAAAGGGAAGAACACGGGTGTTGCGGTGGTCGTGTTTCCCGGCGGCGGTTATGTGGGCCTGGCGATCGACCTGGAGGGGACGGAAGTCTGCGACTGGCTGACGTCGAAGGGAATTACCTGTGTGCTCTTGAAATATCGCGTGCCCGATTCAGGCCCGGCGTGGCACGACGACTGCAAGTGCAACATCCATGAGAAGGCGCCGACGGCGCTGGAAGATGCGCAGCGGACGGTGGGACTGGTGCGCTTTCATGCGGCAGAGTGGCATATCGACCCGCACAAGGTTGGCGTGATGGGATTTTCCGCGGGCGGACACATGGTGGCGAACATCAGCACGCATTTCGAAAAGCGCGCCTATCCGCCGGTCGACGCCGCGGACAAGATGAGCTGTAGGCCGGATTTTGCCGTCGCGATTTATCCGGGGCACCTGACCGAAAACACGACACAGGAATTCGAATTGAATCCTTTGGTTCCGGTGACGCACGATACGCCGACAACATTTTTGGTGCAGGCCGAAGACGACAACGTAGACGGCGTAAAGCAATCGTTGGTCTATTACATCGCGCTGAGAAAAGCGGGAGTTCCCGTCGAGATGCATCTCTACGCGCATGGCGGACACGCATTTGGTTTGCGCCCCACAAGCGATCCGATAACGCACTGGCCTGATCTGGTGGATACATGGCTCGGAACGATCGGCATGCTTGCAAAGTAAGCGCGCGCTCGTGCGCCGCGTTAATCACGCCTATGGATTTGGAATCGCAGCGGACGCCTCGTTCGAAGGCGCGCTGGCTCCTCCAGAATCGACCGCTTTCACGGTGTAGTAGTACGTCTGGCCGGGTGTGACTTGCGAATCCGAGTAGCTGGTGCCGGAGATAGACGACGGGTTCAGGGGTGTGGACGATTCTGCCCCCGAGGATGTGCCGCGGTAGACGTTGTAGGTAACGCCGCTCGTCGAACTCGGGCTCCAGGAGAGCTGGACCCAGTGCGTTCCCGTCCCCGAAAGGGCGATTACTGCGGGCGAATTCGAAGCGTTGCTGGCGATGCTGACGCTGGCGCCGCTGACGGCCCCGCCGGAGGATGGATCGAACGCGACGGTTAGCGTGACGGACTGGCCCGGTTGCAGGGTGGTCCCGCTTGAAACGCCGCTCGCAGAAAAGCCCGCACCTTTCACGGTGACTCCTGAGATGACGACGTTGGAGTTTCCGTTGTTAGTGAGCGTCGCGGTTTGCGATTGGCTGGTTTGGTCGGGTTGGCTGCCGAAGCTGAGGCTTGCGGGGCTGGCGCCGAGCAAATAGCTCGAAGACTGACCGGTTCCCGAGAGGCTGATGGCGAGCGGCGAAGGCGCGCCGTTGGTCGTAAGAATGATGGAGCCGGTGGCGGCGCCGGCCGAGGATGGGTCGAACGTCGCATTAAAAGTGGTGCTCGCGCCAGCCGCGAGGGTTGTGGAGGTGCTGAGGCCGGTTTGTGCAAAGCCCGTGCCCGAGACGGCGATTTGGGTGAAGGTAAGCGTAGCGTTGCCGCCGTTTTTCAAGGTGATGGGCAAGGTGTCCGTGGTTCCGTCAGCGACTGTGCCGAAACTTACGCTCGACGGGCTGGCCGAGATTTCGGCCTGCACACCTGTGCCGGTCAGCGCGATTGTGGTGGGCGAAGCAGCGGCGTTGCTGGTGATGCTGATCGTGCCGGCGGCGCTTCCGGCCGTGGTAGGCGTGAAAGTTACGGTGAAGCTAGCGCTGGAGCCGGCGCTGACCGAAACCGGCTGAAGGCTCATTTTATAGCCGGAGCCGGAAATCGTGACCGCGGTGATGCTGAGAGCTGCTGTGCCGGTGGAAGAAATTGTGCCGGTCAGTGTGCTGTTGCCGCCCACATTCACGTTGCCGAAATTCATGCTGGTGGGTTGTACGCTGATCGCCGGTGAACTTACCGGGGCAGAGCCGGATGAGCTGGAAATGGTCATGTTGCACACTGATTCGGTGCCGACGTCGGAGAGCAGGGCCCAGTTGTTGAGGCTGGAGGTTGAGGCCTGTTCGCTGCGGAAGGCGTAGTTGGTGGCGATGGTGGTCTGCGAACCGCCGGGCGGCGTGACGTAAACAGTGTAAGTGTGCGCGGCAGGATTGATCACCATCTGCAGGTGATAGGTGGAACCGGCGGCGTAAGCGATTGTGCTGTCGGCCGTGTAGTTGGCGCCGTTGCGGACGTCGATGGTGCCGGACTGGTTGAAGCGGACGAGGGCGGCGAGGCTGGTGTAACCGGAGGCGGCGCCGAGGGAGAAGCCGGCGACGCCGTCGATGTCGGAC
>DATJOL010000056.1:0-2362 GCA_035507075.1 Candidatus Aquilonibacter sp.
GTTTCCGAAATGCGGCCCACCCACTCTTCGCGGAGCTGCGTTCGGTTCTGGCGCAAATGCGCTACAAGTTCCCGCAGAAGCTCCGACGGCGCTTCGCTCATCACCAACTCTGTAGTCGCATTGTTTCGCGTGCCGGATTCCTTCGCGGAGGTGTCTCGTTTAGCCATAAATCGATTCTCCCGAAATAGAGGGTCGCCGCCCCTCACTAGGCAGCCGCTTGAATCGCATGAGCATCCCAGGAGAAATACCACGCACTGCCCGGTCCCTCAAGCAAGTAAGACCCTGATAAAGGCTCGGGTAAATACCTGAGACGCCGCGCCGTTCGTGGCGCTATAGCGTCTTTACCTTGGGAGCTTTTGGGCTACGAATGCCCTCTGACGTCATTTGCTGAGGGAAATCACCGGCCTGGCTTTTCGGGGGTTTGCCCGATTTTTGCCGGCATCGACTTCTGCGATGATGACGCGAATTTGTTGCACGAATGTTTTCTAATCGGGTTGTACGGAGGCGTTATGCCAGCACGAAGTTCGCAGAGCAGCACTGGTCACCGCGCAGGTACCCTCGGCAGGCGCCCGCTTCACGTGATGACCCTCGACCACAAAACAAGCGGCAGCGACGACGAGAATGCCCCCACCGCGCGAGATCTCGAGGGGCTGCTCTCTTGCGCGTTGCTGGCCGGAGACAAGGAGCTCGGTAACGTCGTCCACGAGGTCGATGAGATTGCCAAGGCTCTGAGATCAGGTACGACTGACCCGGAGGCCCTCCGTGTGGCCGTCCATCCCGCGGTTTGGAATGCTGTTCGGCAGACCATCGTGGAAAGGGAGCTGCGTTACCTGGCCCTCACCGACGATCTGACCTGTTTGTTCAACCGGCGCGGATTCTTTGCCGCGGCAACCCAGCAACTGAAGCTTGCACAACGCAATGGCCACGGCGTGTTGTTGTTTTTCTGCGATGTCGACAATCTGAAGCAGATCAACGATTCCTACGGGCACCGTGAGGGCGATCTCGCGCTCGTTCGGACCGCGGATGCGCTGGAGGCGGTGTTCCGCGATTCGGATGTTCTGGCCCGTTTGGGCGGCGATGAATTCGCGGTGCTGGCGCTCGAGACTTCCAGCCAGCACAACGGAGTAATCCTTCGCCGACTCGAAGAAAGCATCAAGAAATCGAACGCAAACGAGTCCCGCTATCACCTCTCGCTCAGCGTCGGCGTGGCGCGATTCGATCCCCTCCACGCCATCTCGCTGGGCGAACTGATGGAAGACGCCGATCGGGATATGTACGAACAAAAACGAAACCGGCCCAAGCTTTGCTCGAACCACCTATGAACGGGAACTCCAGCCCCCTGAAACCATTGATACGGAGGAGTCGCAGTCCAATGAAATCAGAGGGAAGAATCGAGAAAAGAGTCGCGGTAAAGATTCCGGCGCGCCTCGTGCCGGGAGAAAACGGCTTTCTCGCAGAAAGCACGACAATAGTCAACGTCAGCACGCGCGGCGCTTGTGTCGTCACCGCCCGGCGCTGGCGCCTGGGTGAGGAGCTGGACCTCGCCTCCGCCTCCGGAGAATTCCGGCGGCAGGCGAGAGTGGTCTACTGCCATCCCCTGGCCAACGGCAAGTTTTGCACGGGTTTGGAATTCGGTGCCGCTGCGCACTGGGTCAACGTCGCGATGATTTTATAGAGTCCGCTTTTCTTGCGATGCCGTCGAGGCCGGCGAGCGAAGGCGCAAGCCCACCTTCGCTGAATCGCTACGACGCGCGCAGACGCCGCTCCGCTTCGTGCATGGCCTCGTAAATCTGATCGAAACTCTCGATCGCGAAAAGCAGGCTGTGGATGCGGTCGACTTTTACCGGCGTGTTCAGCACTTCGTCGAGATCGAAATCCCTCACCTGGCAGCCCCCTTCGATCACGTTCGTGCATTCTCCGTGCGAACTGATCACGCCGCTGCCGTAAACCTTCACGCTTCCCTTCTCGCGAATCAGCCCGAATTCCACCGTGTACCAGAAGAGCCGCCCGAGGCGTTCGAGCGTGTTCGCATCCTCGATTCGCGCGCAGACGCTGCCGTAATGCTGCAGGAAATCCGCGAATACCTTGTGCGCGTGCATCGGGACGTGCCCGAATACATCGTGGAAAATATCCGGCTCGGGCGTATAGGCCAGCGAATCGCGGCCGCGCAGCCACGTGGTGGTCGGAAACATTCGTGCGTCGAGCATCTCGAAAAACGCGTCGCTCGGCAGGAATCCGCTCACCGGCGTGGTACTCCAGCCCGTACGCGGATCGAGTCGCCGGCTGATGGCGCTCAGATTGGGCAGGCGGTCGTTTTCGAGCCCGATAAACTCGTATCCTTCGAGATATTCGCGGCAGGCGT
>DATJOL010000057.1:0-5844 GCA_035507075.1 Candidatus Aquilonibacter sp.
TTTACACCCGGAAGGTCCTCAGTTCAAATCTGAGATCGCCCACCATCTGGAGTTATCTAGCGGGGACGTAGTTCAGTCGGTTAGAACGCTGCCCTGTCACGGCAGAGGTCGCGAGTTCGAGTCTCGTCGTCCCCGCCATTCCTTTTAAAGCCTACTAATTGCGGCGGTAGGGAGCGCAGGTGAGTCGCTGCTTATCGAACCGCTACCGAGCCTTGCCTACGACCTTGATCCCGCTCTTGATTGAAGTAGAATAAACGCACCCCTTCCAATCTCGGCCCCTCCCAGCACCGCGCGTCGCTCCGGGAGTCGCGCCGGTAAAGACCAAACGCCGAATCGCTCTGGAACGAAAGCAACTACTGTTTCTCGATTTCCCGTCGCCCGAAGAAGCAAGGCCTCGGAAGTAATCGAGAAGATGATTCGCAGGCACTTTAGTCTGCGTGGCAGGGTGAGCATTCGATGACATCAGCCGGAACCGCGATCATCGGAACCTACGATTATCGGCTCGTCGCCCTGTCCGTCGTCATCGCCTTCTTCTCTTCGTACGCGGCTTTGGATTTGACGGGAAGAGTAAACGCATCGCGAGGGATCGCCCGGGCCCTTTGGCTTTGCGGGGGCGCCTTCTCGATGGGCTTCGGAATCTGGGCCATGCATTACGTCGGGATGCTTGCCTTCCGGCTGCCGATTCTCGTCCAGTACGATTGGCCCACGGTCGTAGTGTCTCTTCTGGCCGCCATTTCGGCTTCTGCCGTCGCGTTGTCTATTGCGAGCCGAAAGAAAATGGCCTTCGCGCATGCCGTCCTCGGCAGCTTAGCGATGGGAGGCGGCATTGCGTCTATGCACTATATCGGCATGGCGGCCATGCGCATGCCTGCGATGTGTCATTACTCGCCATGGATCGTTTTAGGCTCCATCATCCTGGCGGTATTGGCGTCCCTCGTCGCACTGTTGCTGACGTTCCGGTTTCGCGAAGCGCCCTCTGCCAGCCCGGTCAAAATGGTCAGCGCGCTGATCTTGGGCGGTGCGATTCCGTTGATGCACTACACAGGAATGGCTGCGGCCACGTTCACACCGGCTCTCGACCAGCGCGACAGCTTGCGACACGCCTTGACCATCTCCACGGGTGGCACAGTGGCGATTGTTGTGACGACCTTTGCTTTGCTGGCCTTTACAGCGATCCTGGCTCTCCTGGACCGCCATTTTGCCGCGCAGATTTTCCACGTCAACGAACTCCTTCCGCTTCTCCTCGATGCCGCGCCCGAGGCCATCGTCGGAATCGATATCCGAGGACGATGTACGTTCTGCAATCCGGAATTCCTCCGATTGACAGGACATGCGTCGTTCGATCAGGTGAAAGGCAAAAGCGTTCACAAATTGACTCACCACACCCGAGCCGATGGCACTCCCTATTCTGCCTCGGACTGCCCGGTCTACCGCTCGCTCTTCACAGGAGAGGACACGCACATCGACACGGAGGTTTTCTGGCGCAAAGACGGAACGAGCTTCCCAGTGGAATACCGCTCGCATCCCGTGGAAAGACTCGGACAGATGATCGGATGCGTGCTGACTTTCGTTGATATAACCGCGCGCAAGCAAGCCGAAAAACATTTGCGCGACAGCGAAAGCAAACATCGCGCCCTGTTTGAGTCTTCCGGCGACGCACATCTGCTCATGGACGAAACCGGCTTCCAGGATTGCAACGCCGCTGCCTTGGATATGTTCGGCTATGCCACCAAAGAGCAGTTCCTCGCTTTGCACCCTTCCGAATTTTCCCCGCCCAATCAGCCCGACGGCACCCCTTCCCGGGCCGGCGCCGACCAGCGCATCGCCGCCGCCATGGAGCACGGATCGCAGCGATTTTCGTGGATACATCGCCGCTCCAATGGAGAGGCTTTCCCTGCAGAAATATGCCTGACGGCGCTCGCCCTCGGTGGCAAGGCCGCCCTTCTGGGTATCGTTCGCGACGTTACGGAACGGCAGGTCGCCGAAGACCGTATGCGGGAGAGTGCCACGCGCCTCCGATTGGCGGCGGACTCGGCCGGTCTCGGTGTGTGGGAATACAACTTCGAGACCAACGTTGTGACCTGGGATCGCCGCATGCACGAGCTTCATGGTGTCGATCCCAAAGATTTTTCCGGCACCTCTGACGACTGGGCGAAAAGCGTCCATCCCGCGGATCGCTCCGCTGCTGTCGCCGACGTGGATAGGGCCATTGCCGCGCGGGGAAGCTTTCACAGCGAATTCCGCGTTCTTTGGCCATCGGGGGAGATTCGTTTTATCGAGGCTCATGGCACCGTCCTTGCTTCTTCCGCCGGCGTCCCGCAACGAATGATCGGCGTGAATACCGACATCACGGAACGCAGAAAAACGGACGAAAAGATGCGGCAGGCCAAAGAAAAAGCGGAGGCCGCCAATCGCGCGAAAAGTGAGTTCCTCGCCAACATGAGCCATGAAATCCGTACGCCCCTCAACGGGGTGATCGGCATGACGGACTTGGCCCTCGAGACGCATCTCACTTCCGAGCAGCGCGAATATCTTGAAACGGTCAAGCTCTCCGCCGAGTCCCTGCTCGCCGTCATCGACGACATTCTCGATTTCTCCAAGATCGAGGCGGAAAAGATCGAACTGGAGGCCGCGGATTTCGATTTACGCGAAGGTCTCGAAACCCTCCTCAAGATGCTGGCGCCCCGCGCCGACGAGAAAGGACTCGAGCTGCTTTGCGAGATAGCACCGGACGTTCCGCGGGTTCTGAATGGAGACTTCGGACGGCTGCGGCAGGTGATCGTCAACCTCGTCGGGAACGCTATCAAATTCACGGAACAAGGCGAAGTTGCGCTTCACGCACGCGCTGTTTCCCCGAGTGGCAACGACGTTGTCCTTCAATTTTCGATTACAGACACAGGCGTCGGCATTCCGCCTGAGAAGCTTCAAAGCATTTTCGATGCTTTCTCCCAGGCCGACAGCTCAGCCACACGAAAGTACGGCGGCACCGGCCTAGGTCTCACGATTTCCCGCCGTCTGGTGCAGATGATGCGCGGCGATCTGTGGGTGGAAAGTAAATTGGGGATGGGCAGTACGTTTCATTTCACAGCGCACATGAAGAAGGCCGACTCCCAGGAAGCGGAAATTGGAGCTATCGCTGCCCCCGAAACGCTGCGCGACGTGAAAGTCCTGGCGGTCGATGACAATCCGACGAACCGCCGCATTCTTGAAGGAATGTTGGTTCGCTGGGAGATGAAAACGACGTCCGTCTCGAGCGCCGAAGAAGCTCTCCGCGCGATCGAAGATGCCGACGCCTCTGGCCGGCCGTTTCGCTTGATCCTGACGGATGCCAACATGCCGTCCATGAGCGGCTTCGATCTCGCCGAGCGTATCCGCGTCAAGCCCGAGCATTCCTCACTGGTCCTTCTGATGCTCACCTCTTTTGACCAGAAGGGAGACGCTGCGCGCTGCAGGAAACTCGGCGTGGCTGCCTATCTCGTCAAACCGATTCGTCAATCGGAGTTGCGTGAAACGATTGCTCGCGCGCTTGGCGCGCAACGGGCGAAGGGCGGGATTCCGCAGGTCACGCAGCATTCTGTCCCCAGTGCCGGTGAATCGGACGGCGCCTTGCGCATCCTCGTTGTCGAGGACAATCTCGTGAACCAACGCCTGATCGTGCGCCTTCTCGAAAAACGCGGTCATCACGTCACTCTCGCGGAGAACGGCCGCGAAGCGCTCCACGCTCATGCGAAAGCGCCCTTCGATTTGGTATTCATGGATTTGCAGATGCCGGAGATGGATGGTTTTGAGGCTACGGCCGCTATTCGGGCCGCCGAAGAGGGTCACGAGGCTCACCAGCACATCATCGCTCTTACCGCCCACGCCATGAAAGGCGACCGTGAGAAGTGCCTGGCAGGCGGCATGGATGGCTATCTCAGCAAACCCATCCGTTTCGAAGAACTGGACGAAATTTTGAACAATTGCAAAGCTCTTTGCCGGGGCATCGAACCAGCCGGCCAATCCAGCGTCCGAAGGCTCGACGACGCGGATTAACTCTGCGTTCACAGAAGCCCGGAAACGACAAAACAGCAAGGGCGAACGGCTCCCCGTTTGGTTGATGCCTTTGGGGGAGCCGCCCGCCATCAAGCTAAGTTAGCGATTCTCGGCGCTCTGGTTTTCGTGGTGCAAAGCCGCATCGCGCACCGCTGCCAAGAACACGTGTGCGTCCGCTGGCGGCGGGACTTTGCCGGTCAGAAGCCGACTTGACGGGTAATCCGTGCCGTACATGGCTTTCGTCGAATCACCGTCGCGTTCGATTTCCGAGCCGCTGAGGTCGATTCCGGCGAACACCCCCTTCGACCGCGAGTAGGTGAGGAAATCGGTGTTGAGCTTCCAATCGGTCCCGGCAGCGGCGTTGCGCCCGACAGGCCCAGCTGACACAGAAGCCGTGCCGCCCACCTGGAATTTCGCATTCAGCAAGTGACGCATGCCTTCATCCGTCATCACCATGATCACTAATTGAACGTCCTGGACGCCAAACTGAAGGCCCCAGCTTCCGCCCGTGATCGTAAAGAAGGCCGGCGCGCTCCAGCGCCCGTCCGGCAACCGGCACGTCGCCACTCCGCGGCCGTGTTTGCCGCCGAAGATGAAGGCGCCCTTGATCATGCTGGGCACTACGCCGACACACTTCGCGCTCTTGAATACCGAGTTGGGAATTCCCTTGTCGGGCGCATTGTCGAGCTCTTGCAGCACCTGCCCAGCGCTTTGCAATCGCTCCACAACATCTGTTTTGTCCTGATCGGCGCGAGCGATGGTCGCTGCACCCATAATCATCGAGAAGACGGCGATAAGAATGGCTCCCTTTTTCATGTTTCCTTTCCCCCTTTACCGGCGGTCAAACCTTTTTGCCAAATCAGCGCCCGACCGTCCATACGGCAATCCCCCGGATTTCTGCGGCGACGTTACCCCACGCCTGCCGGACGCGGAGTAGGCAAGATGCTGTATTCCGAGAGCAAGTCGAAGCCGCGCCGAGCGGGACGAGAAATCGCCCGCTGGGTTGACGGCAGATCGCCTGGCGATTCCCTTCCCGTGGAACTTTTCAGATTTGCGGCGCGAGTTTTTCGGCGCCGAGCTGTTTTTGCAGTGACAACCGTCGAAAGAGTTGGGCCGTCTCTAAAGGCTTCGCGGTATTGCACGGCTCGGGCAGCGTGTCATCTTGGGCAGCGAGGTGAACCACATGTCCGACGTGACGTGCTACTGCCCGACATGCCATCACAAGGTGCTATTCCACGATGCGACCCAAGCGACCGATGAACGTACGGGCGAGCCGCTGATCCCGGACAAACTCTACTGCCCGCATTGCGAGATGCTGGTCGAACCAGAAGTCGTCGCGGCCGGAGTGGGACCTGAACTTGCGCCGAGCGGCGGTGACGCGTCCGCCGAGAATCGGGGGCGCACCCGCGAGGCAGGGTCGAATGCGGGCGGAAGCCAGCGCGGAGACCTTTCCGACCAGGGCGCGACTCAGTGGCGGCAGGATCCGACGGAAGCCGAACGCAATACGTGGAGCGACAAAGACTAGCGCTGCTACGACGCGCCCAGCAGCCGGCGCTCCGCTTCGTGCATAGCCTCGTAAATCTGGTCGAAGCTCTCGATGGCGAAAAGCAGGCTGTGGATGCGATCGACTTTCACCGGCGTATTAAGCACCGTATCGAGATCGAAATCCTTCACCTGGCAGCCGCCCTCAATCACGTTCGTGCATTCGCCGTGCGAGCTGATCACGCCGCTGCCGTAGACCTTCACCTCGCCGCGCTCGCGAATCAGCCCGAATTCCACCGTGTACCAGAAGAGGCGGCCGAGGCGCTCGAG
>DATJOL010000058.1:0-3604 GCA_035507075.1 Candidatus Aquilonibacter sp.
ATCATTTTCAGCCACTAGAATTCGCACGAGGAATCCTAAGGAAGGGGAACAGCAAGAGGCTCCCAAGCGGAGCTACACCTTAATGAAGGATTTTGAATCTGTCAAAGAAAATCGCGATTGTGAGTCACAAAAGTTTTTCAAAACAATTAATAGGGTGTTTCGGAATGGAACTTTAGGTGCCTGAGTGGCACATTGCGCGGCAATATCTGCAGTGAGTGCCCCAGAACGAATCGTGACGCTACGGATGCGTCATTTTTTCCGGCCGCACGAGTTGGTCGAATTCTTCGGCTGTCAGGTATCCGAGTTGCAGCGCCGCGTCACGCAAGCTCAAATTCTCATGGTGAGCTTTGTGCGCAATTTCCGCCGCGCGGTCGTACCCAATTTTGGGACTGAGCGCGGTCACCAACATTAGCGAATTCTTCACGCTCTCAGCGATGCGCTCTTCATTCAATTCCATTCCCACGACGCAGTGGTCAATAAAGGAGTTGCAAGCATCCGACAACAACCGAACAGAATGAAGGAAATTGTGAATGATGACAGGCTTGAAGACATTCAGCTCGAAATTTCCCTGGGATCCCGCAAAACCAATGGCGGCATCGTTCCCGAACACTTGAACGGCCACCATCGTCATTGCCTCGCTTTGCGTAGGGTTCACTTTGCCCGGCATGATCGAGGAGCCGGGCTCGTTCTCGGGCAGTTGCAGCTCGCCGAGACCGGCGCGGGGCCCGGAAGCGAGCCATCGGATGTCATTGGCGATTTTCATGAGCGAGTCCGCCAAAGTTTTCAAGGCGCCGCTCGCAAATACGAGCTCGTCGTGCGCTGAGAGCGACGCAAATTTATTGGGATGGGAACGGAACGGGAGCCCGGTGAGTTCGGCGATTTTTCGGGCGGCGCGCTCGGCAAACTCAGGGTGAGCGTTCAACCCCGTTCCCACGGCTGTTCCTCCGATGGCGAGGTCATAAAGGCCGGGAAGCACCTTGTGGAGGCGATCGATGTCCCGGTCGAGCAAGCTGACCCAGCCGGACATCTCTTGTCCGACAGTCAGCGGGGTCGCGTCCATTAAATGAGTTCGCCCGATCTTGACGACCGTTGCGAACGCGCGCGCCTTCGCGTCAATTGCATCACGAAGCCGAGCAACGGCGGGGATGAGCGCCTCGGCCACACGCGAGGCAGCCGCAATGTGCATAGCCGTCGGAAAAGTATCGTTCGACGACTGGGACATGTTCACGTCGTCGTTCGGGTGAATCGGCTTCTTGCTTCCCATTGTGCCGCCGGCGATTTCGATGGCGCGATTCGAAATCACTTCGTTGGCGTTCATGTTCGTTTGGGTTCCGCTGCCCGTCTGCCAGATGCGAAGCGGAAAATGTTCATCGAGTTTTCCTGCGATCACTTCATCTGCAGCTTGGGTGATCAGTCGGGTTTTTTCGGCCGGCAATTTCCCCAGGTCTTGATTCACCAGGGCCGCCGCCTTTTTCAGAATGCCGAAGGCGCGGATCAACTCGCGCGGCATCGTGTCGTCGCCAATGTGAAAATGAATCAGCGACCGCGCGGTCTGGGCTCCGTAGTAGCGGTCCGCGGGAACTTCGATGTTCCCCATGCTGTCGGATTCCATGCGCGTTTTCTTGGCCGCCGGCACTGACGCTTTGCCATCCACTTTCCGCCTCCGGTCCACGGCGATCTTTCGCCAGGAGCTTCTTGCCAGTACTGTTCAAGGATACAGCGGATGGACACGCCGCGCAGCACCCCTTGTTCTGAACGCTACGCCAACTCTCATCAAATCCTGGCAGGACGTGCGGCCAACTGTACAACCACTGTACCTTTGGACAGGCGTCTGCCGCATATGATTCACGTAAGATGGTCGGGGGCATTCGGGCCGAATTCAGGGCCTGGGTGCGTGGGGTCGTCTGATGGGCTCGGTATTACATCGTCTTTTTACGAGAGAAATTGCCTCCCCGCCTAAATCGGCGACCGAGGAAATCCCTCTCACCGATTCGGTGGCCACCTCAACTCATGAATTGCCGCCCACTACATTCAAATTGCCCTCAGACACTACTGCAAATGCGATCTCGCTCGTTGAGCCCTCGCTACCTGAACCTGCTGCACACGCAGATTCTCAACCTCCAGATACGCAAGCCTCGCCAGAAGCGATCGAACCCGAACTGCATTCGTTAATTAGAGGTAACGAAAACTCAGCCGAAACTGATCCAGGCGCTTCCGCCAAGCCTGATGAGACTCGACTCGAGGAAAAGCCTGATTCGGACCACGAAATTCAAGCTAGCACTCTTGAAGCTGGCACAATCCAATTTGAATCTCGATCGGTGTCTTTCATGGACACTCCCCGCGTCGATCCTTCGGAGTGGAAGTTGGAAGAGGCGCTGGCGGGCCATCGGGAGTGGCTCGAATCAAAAGGGCGGTCAGGGAAGAAGTCGAACTTTGCCGGGGCGCAATTGGCGGATCGGGAGCTGATCAGCGCCGACCTGCGGTACGCCGACATGCAGGGAGCAAATCTGCGCTCGACGGACCTGCTGCTCGCGGACCTGCGAGGCACGTGCCTGGTTGGATCGGAACTGGATGAGGCATGCCTGGTGGGCGCGAATCTGGAAGCCGCGAATCTGGAAGGAGCTTCTCTTTCGACCGCGATGGGGCTTCTTCCCCGCCAACTGGCGGGCGCGAACCTGCACGACGCGTCCCTTCCTTCAAACATTGCGGAGTTCCATGCGCTGCCGGACTTCGAAAAAGCATCACAAATGGCCGCGCGCTATTTCACCACTTTGATGGGTTATTGCATCACTTCGTGGCTGGTCATCTGGAAGACGCGGGACGCGCAGCTGCTGACGGATTCGGCGGTTCTTCCCTACGTTCACGCCACCACGGCGCTTCCCACTGCCGAGTTTTATCTGATTTCTCCCGTGGCCCTCCTGATTCTCTATCTCGTGTTTCATTATCATCTACAACAAACGTGGGAAAAGCTGATGGAACTCCCCGCTGTCTTTCCGGATGGGCGCGAACTCGGCGCGACCGGGCCGCGAATTATAATGGGGCTTGCGCGCGCCCATTTTTACTGGCTGAGTCCGGACTCTCCATCCGAACGCTTCATAGAGAAATGGGCTGTGCGGCTGCTCGCCTACTGGCTCACTCCGTTCACACTGCTTCTCTATTGGGGCCGCTATCTGACGGTTCAGGAGATTCACGGGACTCTCCTGCATGAGGCTCTGGTTGTCGGCGCAGCGGGGGTAGCGCTTTACAGCACGCAGCGCGTGGGACGGCGCGCCGAGCGATGGGTAATCCACCCCGTCCCTGAATTTCGATTGCTCGCCAAGCTTGAGAACGCCAGCTTGACCTATTCACTGGTAGCGCTTGCCCTGTTTCTCGCTTTTCTCTCCGTGGGCACGATGATCGGTGTGCCTCACGATCACACGCGCGCTCCACAATATGGTCCCGCCAATTTTCGCCGCTGGGCTCCCAATGTGCTGTGGGCCGCCGGGCTGGATCCTTATGCGGATTTGACCGAGGCTTCACTTTCTTCGAAACCGCTGAATTGGTCCGGCGACGATTCTCAGCTCTCTTCCATCAAAGGGCCGCATCTCAACCAGGCGAACCTGCG
>DATJOL010000059.1:0-6520 GCA_035507075.1 Candidatus Aquilonibacter sp.
GTTCCTGGCGGCGCCGCTCGATGCCGCCGCGCAAGCGCTGCTGGCGGCGATGAAGACGGACGCCGATGATTTTCACGTCCACGGCCGCGAAATGTACTGGCTGTGCACGCGCAAGCAAACCGAATCGAAATTCTCGAATGCGCGCTTCGAGCGCGCCCTCAAGCTGAGCGCCACGTTTCGCGGGCTCAACACCATCGCCCGCCTCGCCGAAAAATACTCGCTTTCGTAATTTTCGCGCGCCGCGATGGCGCTCCGATCCATTTGTTTTGTTTCCGGGACGCGATCGCCCCGGAGCGCCGCCGCGTCCCGCGCGAAGCTACCCATTCGCCGCGGGAAGCGCGTATGATGTGGCACCGATTGACCAGGCCACGTTCCACCGCACGCCCAGGAGGAAAATCATGGGACAGCTCTGCCGGTGGTCATGCTGCGCGCTCATTTTTCTTGCGATGTTGATTTTGCCTTCGGCGTCTTCGGCGTCTTCGGCGTCTTCGGCGCATCCCGCGCCGGCGCAGAACAGCACGCGCACCTACTATGCCTTCTGCTTCTCGCAGGCCGTGCAACCTACGCCTGGCGGCCCGATGACGGAATATTCGAGCGGGGTCTTCGCGATCCCCGATCCGGCGCCCTATTTTCGCGGCGGGGAAACGGGAGCGACCACAACCACGCACAACGCGACCGGGAATGCCAATGGAGGCGCGGTCGCTCCGAGACAACTGCCGTGGACGGTGCAGTTCAATCAATACCTGGCGCAAACCTACGCCTACAAAAAAGGCGGCGCGGAATGCCAGTGGATGAACACGCTGGAAGAGGCGCAGGCGCGATTGCGGTCGCTGATGCAGGGCGAGAGAAATCTCCAGAAGCAAGTCGTCGAGACGGGCTGGAGATATGGCTACGCGCCGCCGGACGCGCCGCCTGTGCAAACGAGTCCGCCGGCGGCCGCCGCTCCAGCGCGGCCCGCGCAAGTCGCGCCACCACCGGTGCGCAGCGCCTCGCCATCGCCCGCCGCGCACCCGTCTGGCGGCATGGCAACGAGAGCTGCTGCGCCCGGCGCGGCGCGCGGCGCATTCTGCTGGGCGCAGATGCAAGGCGTGAACCCGACGGTATATTTCAGTGCGCCCTTCGAGACGGCGACACCGGATGTGGCGGGCTGGTCAAGCGCGTTCAAGAGCGTCCTCGCGAGCCGCTACCGTTTCTCCGGGCTCGTGCATTGTCCCGTGAGCCCGACGCTGGCCGAATCACAGGATCGCCTGCAGCAGCTGAAAATGTTGCTGACGCGGTCGCATTTCAGGACCGTGGATACCGGGTGGAAAAGCGAATAGCGGCGTTGAGCCGCGATGGGATTAGCGCCGCTCGAATCGAGATTTCTTGGATGCGCGCTTTGAGCGCGCCCTCAAAGTCCGCGCCACGTTTCGCGGGCTCAACACCATCGCCCGCCTCGCCGAGAAATACGGCGGTTAAAATAAGTGTCTGAGGTGGCCGGACTGCCGCAACTGTTGTACCATTTCGGGCCAGCGCGGTGCCCCAATATGCAACAAATGGCACATAACCGATGTGCTGACTCCGCCCAACAGCGATGGCCGCCACGCTCAGCGGCGATGGCTCCGCCCGAAAGGATCACTTGCTGGAATTGGCCTTTGAGACGCAGGAGCTTCGTGCTATCTGTGAGGTGGAAGCCGAAGCCAGGCGGAAACTGGGAGATGCCGTGGCTGAGATTCTAAAGCATCGACTCGCTGACTTACGCTCTGCGGCATCTGTTGAAGGAGTGCCAGTCGGCCAGCCCCGCGTGCTGGAGAGTTCCGGGGGACGTCTCGTTGCGTTAAACCTCGGCGGCGGGTCTAGGCTTGTCATCGGCTGCAACCACATTAGGCCCCCTGTGACAGATACAGGTGATATAGACTGGAGTCGGGTGACTCGGATTAAGATTTTGGGGGTAGAAATGCAGCATGGCTAGCGCCGCTTTTAGTCCGGACTGGGCGTCAGCGCCGGGCGATACGATCGCCGATATCCTTAGGGAGCGCGGCGTGTCGATCTCGGAGTTTGCTGTCCGGATGGAAAGCACGCCCGAGCAAGTAGAGGATCTCCTTCAGGGCCGCTCCACGATCACGATCGCCATCGCGAGGAAGTTGAACGAGGTCCTTGGTGGATCCGTGGAGTTTTGGATGTCCCGCGACTTTCAATACCGCGAGGATGTTGCGAGGCTGCAGACAGTTCATGCGACAGACCGCGAGTGGCTTCGCGAGTTGCCGTTGAGTGACATGATCAGGTTTGGTTGGCTCAGACCCGCTCCGCGCCCGAGCGACGAGGTCACGGCTTGCTTGCGTTTTTTCGACATGCCGAGTGTGGGTGCGTGGCGCGCGGCTTACCGGAACTTGGGAGAGATGGCGGCGTTTCGGACTTCGCCGTCGTTTGACTCCAGCCCGGCTTCGGTCGCCGCGTGGCTCCGGCAGGGCGAGATCGAGAGCGAAGCTATCGAGTGTGGCTCTTGGAATCCAGCCGGGTTTGAGGCGTCTTTGGCGCGTATACGAGCTCTTACGCGACGCAAGAACCTTGACCGCTTTTTGCCCGAACTGCAAAGAGTTTGCTCGGAGTCCGGCGTGGCCGTGGCCGTCGTGCGCCCCCCTACCGGTTGCCGCGCAAGCGGCGCGACGCGCTTCCTGTCTAAGGGCAAGGCTCTCCTGCTCCTGAGTCTCCGCTACTTGTCAGACGATCAGTTCTGGTTCAGTTTCTTTCACGAAGCTGCACATTTGCTACGTCACGAGAAACGCCTTTTTCTGGAAGGGGTGGAGCTCGCTTCCACGAGGGAAGAGTCGGAGGCAAATGAGTTCGCAGGCAATGTTTTAGTGCCCCCTGACTCGCAGCGAGAGATGTTGAATCTTCCCACGCGCGCTCACGATGTGATCAGATTCGCGGTTCACGTTGGGGTTTCGCCAGGCATTATTGTGGGCCAGCTTCAGCACTATGGAAGACTAGATCGGGACCAGTTGAACGGCCTGAAGAGACGATTTACATGGTGAGGACGTCAGCCGCGGAACGGCCTAAATTCCCCTGGGCTCTTTTGCCAGTTGCATAGCGAGTCCTCCAAGACCTGCATCCCGACGTTCGACTCAGTGCCAAGCTCTACTAACCATCGATCCAAAGTGGCCGCCCCATCATCAGTGCCGAAGAGAAGTCGCGCGCCCCGCACTGGTCCCGTGGCCCCTTGCAGATAGGGCGAGGCTGGTTCAATCGGGGCGAGGCCGAGCTTTCCAATCATCGTAAGGTAATCGAAGCGTGCCGTCCTTCCAAACCTCCTGACAGACTCCATCGATTGATAGAGGCTGTCAAAAGCTCGTCCTGGGTTTCCGTCGGCCTCCCGGGTAGCTTGCTGCATGAGTTGCTGGTGTGTTCTCGGCGGATTGACCCATGAAACGTAGCTTTCCACCACGCTGCCGGTACCATTTGGAGATCGGGCGTCAAGGCTTTCATACTTTCGGTGGTTTCCGAATCCGCGCGGGGCTCCCCCCCGCTCCAGTTCATGCCGATGGGCTTCCAGCCACGCACGAAACCCGAGTGGGTCAGCGCTTGTAGCTGCCCAATCCCAGCGACGGCCTTCACCAAGCCGACCGTATACTTCGCGTGCGTACCGCCACCCGGCGTGGGCGTGTTTCCCAAAATGCACAAAGAGAAAAACCATCCAGAACGCCTCTTCGAGATTTTCCCGGCGTTGGTAGAGCACTGCAGCTTTTAGCGGGTCGAACAGCTCACTGCCGGGATCGCATCGAAGCTCGCTCAAATTGCGGGTTTGCAGCACGCTGACGAATGTAACTCGGTGAATACTTTCGAGGATTTGTTCGATGAAGGCGCGACGAGTCGCAGCCTCACGGATTCCCGGAAGCGGTCGTATTTCTCGGCTAAATCGAAGCAGCCCAGATTCGAGGCGTTCGGCCAGACCTCGGTCCCGCGGTTTCAAGCGGGCGCCTCAACCACCATGTCAGAAACCCACTCGCGAATCGCAGCGATGACTTCGTTAGTGACGCCGAAGCTGCTCTGAAGGTTGTGGTTGTAGCCCAGGACAAGAATCTCGTGAGGTAATCGGATTCCCGATAGAGTACCGACGATCCCGCTGTATGCGAGGCCGATTACATCGGGCTTTGGTTGTCGGTTTAGGGTCCATCCGAACATTCGCTGTTTATCTAAACGGATTGCGGCGATCTCTTGGAACCTCTCGACGACGGAGCTGCCATTGAGAATGAGGATTCGTACTGGGGAATCGCGGAGTAGCACCGCAAGCGTGTCAGCGGCGACCGCCAGGAGTGAGGACCGCTGGCGCGATGTAAGCTCAGTCCACTTGCGTTCGGTCGCATACGGAATCAGGTCCAGATGGCACGCCCCGCAAGACGTGTCATAGAAAGACGCGTTGGCGCCAGAAACGACCTGATCTAGCCTCTTGAACCACCTGTCGTACGGATTTCCGAGGAAATACGTGCGGCAGGACTCTAAGATCAGACGCATGTGTCGGGCGTCGACATCAGCCCAAGAATCGAGCCCCAGTGACCCGAGCGTATGAAAGCGTCGGGATGATCCCCGAAGCTCCGCGCCGGACCCGTCCATGAACTCGCGGTTACTTGGATTGAGCCCAAGCGTCGCCACGCGCGAGGTAGAAAGGTCGCCGAAGGAGGGAACGGGGCTTCCCCATCTGATCACATCCGTTTCGGATACTGCCGGGCTATCCAAGCGATCAATCAAAGTCGCCAGCGCTGCATGCATTCAGTTGATCCTCCGTACCTTTATTCAGCGAGATCGCTGAGAAGCTGATCCACAAAGACGTGGTAAACCCCTGATGTTATCTCGCCCCGCAATTTCTGCACTCTGTCCTTTCTCGTCTGTCTGCTGTCCTTCTTGTTCCTCTTATTTTGGAATACGTCCAACAACCGAATGAGGTCGGCCCAGTAGGGGCCGATGGAGCGCAGATCGTCTTCCCTGATTGATCTCCCGAATCGAAGCGCCTGCTCGGCTCCAAGCAGTACATTGATGCCGGACCAGGGATCGCCGGCGGGCATTGCCGGCATGGCCACATCAATGGTGGGTTGCCAACCCTCATTAAGAAAATTGCGGACCGACTCCAGATCGGTGCTGTAAAGGTGAAGGCTTCCCACGGCATGCTTGTAGCTGCCGACGTCCACCGAGAGGTCCCTCGCAATAATCTCCTGGAGCATGGTGAAGCAAAAAACGTCGTGCGGTAGCCCTTTGTATACGTCATTGGATCGCATGCTGGTAAGCATGTGCAGTTTGCCGTCACGCTGCATGAATTGAAGTGTACACGTACAAGGAACGTCCTCGTACTTCGCCACGATGTCATGACGATCGAATAGCTGGACGACAGCTTGGCGCGACTCAGGATTTTTCCCTTTCAGAACGGCTAGAACGTTGGCGATTTGGTTCAAGCCTCCCCAGTTAAAAAGCCGTGGGCCGTAGCCGCCGAAAATTCGGTCACCGTCTGCCGATTTCTTATAATCGGGTATGTAATACTCAATGAAGTTGAGTTCGTTGCTCTTTGCCAGGTACCAGCACAGCTCGCCCAAGCAACTATACGGCTTGCCCCTGGTTTCGGTTCGACTGAGACGCGCCCGAGGGTCGCTAAGCTCAAGGAGTATCCCGGTGAGCTCCACGGCCCATCCTTTGGACGGGCAAATCGGATCGCCGTCCGCAAGAAGAGCTTCGACGACTAGGCGCATCAAGTCGTCCAGGGTCTTGGCTGAAATGGTCGACGAGATCATGCGGTCCGGGTAGCCTAATCGTATTCTGATATTAGCTGACATGTAAAGCATACAAAGAGAGAAGTTGCTGAAGTTCGACGCCCCCAACCCGCGTCCCTCGCCCCCTCCCCTAGCTCAATCGTCATCCTCGTGCGTGATCTCGCGGACAAGCCTCGCCACGTCGCCTTCGCGCAGCTTGCGGCAAATCCGAAACAGCGAATCCTGTTCCCGCGCGTTGAGCGCCAGCATCAGCGCCTTCGCCAGCGTCGAGCGAATGGACAAGCACCTGCTCCGGAAATTTCTTCTCCTGCGCCGTCATTTCGACGATGAAGTCCGCGGCTAAGCCGACATACGACGGGCACGTTTTCGAGGGCCTACCCTTCCTTCGTCAGGGTAAAAAGGCCCACGCTTCCACCGGTTTGCGTTTGTGTGGTGAAGCAAACGGCGGGCGCAGCAAGCAGGCGCCCCTACAGGAAAAACCGCCGAACCGGAGAAGACCCGCCCGTCCTCGCAAGAAGCGCGATCCCTCAGGGCAAGCAGGACAAGCGGCTGCGAAGGCAATCGACAAACCATACGGCAAAACCGCCGGCCTTCCCGATATAAGGCATCGGGACGCATAAACCGCGAAAGGCCGCCGCTACGAAACCTTTGCTGCGATCACGCAGATTCGCCGGCGATGCGCCCCGGCACGGGCGAAGATGCCGCGCTGAAGGCCGCGGCGCTACATTTAAACCTTCGAGGCGACGGCACAGCGCAGCGCAAGAGCACGGATAGGATTGTCTGTG
>DATJOL010000060.1:0-3057 GCA_035507075.1 Candidatus Aquilonibacter sp.
ACGCGGCGCAGCAAGGCCTCGGACGACGGGCGATACTTCGATGGATCGACGCCCCAGGCGCGAAACATGGCGCGGACGGCGCGCGTGGGTTCAGCCTCGGCGAGGCTCTCGACCGTGAACTCGCGGCGCTTGGCTTCGCAGATCTGATCCATGAGCGCGGCGAGCGGTTCGTCGGTGAGCGCGAAGCGAACGCTGTCGGCTTCGACAGTGCCAAGTTTCACATCGGGCAATTCGATTTGAATTTGCATGGGCTAAGTTGATGTGTTCAGTTCCACATTAGCCGAAAGTCCCGGCCCTTGAAAACCGCTTACAGCGCGGAGAAAAGTGCGCGACCATGGATGACAACGAAAAATTTAAGCGCGGAGTGGCGGACTTCAATGCCGGGCGGTTTTTCGAGGCGCATGAGGTGTGGGAAGAATTGTGGCTCGGCGCGGCGGAGCCGGAGAAGACGTTTCTGCAGGGGCTGATCCAGGTGGCGGCGGCCCTTCATCACCACGGGCGAGGAAATGCGCGCGGCAGGCAATCGCTCTTGGCGGCGGGAATCGCGAAACTGGCGGCATGCCCCGACGATTTTCGCGGGATCGCGATGGCGCAGCTGAAAAGGGAAGTGGAGCAGTGGGCCGAGATCGCGCGCAGCGAAAAACATCCGGGGACGAGGGACATGCCGAAGATTCGCGCCGCGAAAGCTCAGCCCAGAAAAAGAAAAGCGGCGGATCGCTGATCCGCCGCTCTCAATTTGCATTCGACTGCCGGGCGCAGCGTCGCGCCGTGGGTAACCTTCAGACCTTCTTGTAGTGGTCGGCATTCACCTGCGTATAGCTCGACCATTTCTCCGGCAGATCTTCCAGCGCGAAAATCGCGGTCACCGGGCAGACAGGGACGCAAGCGCCGCAGTCGATGCATTCATCGGGATTGATGAAAAGCTGCTTGGCGTCCGCAAATTCGGGCTCGTCCTTGCGGGGGTGGATGCAGTCCACCGGGCAGACGTCGACGCACGCGGCGTCCTTGGTTCCGATGCAGGGTTCGGCAATTACATACGCCATGAACGATTCTCCTAGAAGGGAGTTACGTCGCGAGACGCTTTACATACGAAACATCCAGCCTTCGATGCTCGAAGAATTTTTATACCATCAAATTCGGGGTGGTACAAGGCGTCTCAAGGGAGGACGGGAAGGGAATTTTTGGGGGCCAGAGAGGAGGGGTGGGTTTCTGGCCCCCAAGTCGCGCGGATGACGATGGCCATTATTTCTGGGCCATTTCGACTGGGATCGCTTCCGCGTTGCGCGCTTCTTCGACGGCTCGTTCGTTGGCCGGGAACGGGTGAGCCTTTTGATAGACCTTGCCAAGGCCCGCCAACCGCACGGCGTACACTGCTCGCCGTTCTCCGCGGACGGTGATGAGGAGTTCGCTGCCATCGCGGCTGTCGAGGCTGTTGTCGGCCTGGGCCCGTATGCGCGCCACACCCTTTCCGGTTGCGGCGTCACGAATGATGAAAGTGTGTGTCTGTTGATCGAGCTCAAGCGAATAGTGCCCGGGGGCCAGCACAGTGTTCTCCCAGCGGACTGGGTGCGTCAGTGTGAAGTTGCCCTCGAAGAGCGAGTCGGCGTGAGCCGCCGTCGCGAGGAAACAGACTGCCAGCAAAACACCCAGAAACGGCTTCCAACCGGCTGAACGGCCTTTGCGATTCGTATTCATCGTAGTTCTCCTTTCGTGTGGGCCGATTGCGTCTCCGCTTGACTGCCGAAGTCCCGCATCGTGCCTTCACTCTGTAAAGCGAGAACCGAAGGCAAACTGGCTCACCGGATCAAAGTTTCCTGGGATCGGGTTTCGCAGCGGCTAAGCCCTGTGGTTTCATATGGCGTAAATTGACTTTGTGCGTGCTGGGCGCTACCTTCTCATCCACTTGGAGCAGCTCACCAGCCGCGGGAGATGAAACGTGTGTGCTGAGTCGTCGTCGTCCGCTCGCATCAATAAGCTGCTTGCCGATTGGGGGCACGGCGACGAAGAAGCGCGGGAAGCGCTGATCCCGGTCGTCTACGATGAATTGCGGCGGCTGGCGCGCCGCCACCTGTGGCGCGAACGCCCCGATCACACGCTACAGAGCGCTGCGCTGGTGAACGAAGCCTACCTGCGCCTGGTGCGCCAGGGAACGCCCCAGTGGCAAAACCGCGCTCATTTTTTTGGCGTGGCCGCGCAATTAATGCGGCACATTCTGGTGGACCATGCGCGCAACCGCCGCGCCGCCAAGCGCGGCGCCGGAGTTCCACGGCTGACTCTCGATCCGGAGCTTGGCGCGACCCCGAAATCGGAAATCGATCTTGTCTCGCTCGACGATGCCTTGAATAAGCTTGCCGCCCTCGACGCGCAGCAGGGGCGCCTGATCGAGCTGAGATTCTTCGGCGGGCTTTCGATCGAGGAGACTGCTGTTGTTATGGGAATTTCGCCGGCAACCGTAAAGCGCGAATGGGCTACGGCCCGCGCCTGGTTGCGCCGTGAATTGAAGAGAGACGCAACCAGGTAACCGAAGTGCGAAACAGGCAATAGCGGATTGGCGCTTCCGCGCTGAAGGCGGCGCCGAAGCCGATAAAATATGCGCAAGAAGGAAGCTTGGGGGAAGCAATGCGCATATCGCGTACGCTGCTTGGGATCGGGGCACTTGGGCTGATTACGCTTGCGACGCTCGGCGTCGTCCGGCCGCAGACGGTGTCGGCTAAAGCCGCCGCCGCAAAAGAAGATTCGGAGGGTATGCCGACGATCGATCTCGCCGGCTACCGGAACATGGTGGCGGGCTACCGCGGCAAACCGCTGCTCGTAACGTTTTGGGCCACGTGGTGCGGGCCGTGCCGCGACGAATTTCCGATGATTGCCGCGCTGGCGAAGGAGTATGGGCCGCAGGGACTGGCGGTGGTGGGCGTCAGCCTCGACGAGAACGCCGATCTCCCGCTCGCCCGAAAATTTCTTGCTGACACTCACCCCGGGTTTCCCAACTATCGCCAGAAAGACGGGCTCGATATGGACGCGTTCTACCAGGGCGTGAATCCAGACTGGCGTGGTACG
>DATJOL010000061.1:0-4191 GCA_035507075.1 Candidatus Aquilonibacter sp.
GCCGGAAGGCGTGCGCGACGGCATCCTGAAGGGCATGTATCGCTTCCGAGCGGCCGCGGACAAGAAATCGAAGCTGCGCGCGCAACTCTTTGGCAGCGGGGCGATCTTGAACGAAGTGCTGCGCGCGCAGGAAATCCTTGCGGAAAAATACGGTGTGGCGGCCGACGTGTGGAGCGTGACGAGCTACAAGGCGCTCTATCGCGACGGCATCGACGCGGAGCGCTGGAACCGCCTGCATCCGGCGGAAAAGCCGCGCGTGCCCTACGTCACCGAACAGCTCGAAAACGCTCCCGGCGTGCTCGTCGCCGCTTCCGATTACCTGAAGACGCTGCCCAACATGATCGCGAAGTGGATGCCGCGCCCGCTCGCCTCACTCGGCACCGACGGCTTTGGCCGCAGCGAAGGACGCGCCGACCTGCGCGATTTCTTCGAGGTGGACTCGCGCTTTGTGGTGCTCGCGACGCTCTGCGAACTGCGCGATGCCGGCAAGCTCGACGCCACCGTCGTCGAACAAGCCATCGCCAACCTCCACATCAACCCCGCAAAACCCAACCCCGTCACGGTGTAATCGCCAGAAGAAACTCGCTCGCAAGGGGTCTCGCTGTGCAATAGAACGGGCTTTAGCCCCGGGCTCGAAATTGCGCCCCGCATTCTCCGCGTTCTCTGCATCTCTGCGGTGGATGTTTTTGCTCTGTGCTCTCCGTGGCCTTCCTCCGTGATCTCTGTGTTTAGCACCCGCGCGCGACGCCTCGCACCGAGCCATTCATCCGCCTTTTCTAATCGACACTCTGGTGAATTAGAAACGCCCGTAAGCGCATATTGGCACGACGCGGGGCTAACACCTGTCCTTGGGGGCAGTTTTGGGCCGGGCGGAAAAAGCCGGCCTATTCGATGAGTGAATTACTCTGCGCACGCCTGCGAGGTTATAATCCAGCGCCACATGACGCTGAACCCCGGAAGTCGGCTCGGGCCTTACGAGATTCTCGCGGCGATTGGTGCGGGCGGGATGGGTGAGGTGTATCGCGCGCGGGATGCGAAGCTGGGGCGCGATGTCGCGCTCAAGGTGCTGCCCGAGGCGTTTGCGGGCGATGCCGAGCGCATGGCCCGGTTTCAGCGCGAAGCGAAAGTGCTCGCTTCGTTCAATCACCCGAATATTGCTTCGATCTACGGCCTCGAAGATTCCGGCGCGACTCATGCGCTGGTGATGGAGCTGGTGGAAGGGCCGACACTGGCGGATCGCATCGCGGTGGGTGCGATTCCCATCGATGAGGTGCCGCCGATTGCGAAGCAGATTTGCGAGGCGCTGGAATACGCACACGAGCGCGGGATCGTTCATCGCGACCTGAAGCCGGCGAACGTGAAGGTGACGAGCGACGATGCGGTGAAGGTGCTCGATTTCGGATTAGCGAAAGCGATTGAAGGCGACCCGGCATCCTTCGATATTTCCACTTCTCCCACACTTACACGGATGGCGACGATGCAGGGAGTTTTGCTCGGCACGGCGGCGTACATGTCGCCCGAGCAGGCGAAGGGCAAGGCGGTGGATCGCCGCGCGGACATTTGGGCATTCGGCTGCGTGCTGTACGAAATGCTCACCGGCAAGATGGCGTTCGGCGGGGAGACCGTAACGGACACGCTGGCGGCCGTCATCAAGGAAGAACCGGATTGGTCCCGGCTCCCCGCAGCGACGCCGACGCGGGTTCGCGTCCTTTTGCAGCGATGCTTGCAAAAGGACCCAAAGCAGCGCTTGCAAGCCATCGGCGACGCCCGCATCTCGCTCGACGAAGTTCTTTCGGGGGCGCCAGAAGCAACTGCAACCACGCCGAGCTCCGCACCCGTTTGGCGTCGCGTCCTCCTTTGGGCGCTAGCCGGCCTGGTTGCCGGCGCGGTGATATCGGGTCTTGTTGTTTGGAAATTCGCCGCACCCACTCCGCGGTCGATGCATTTCAGCGCCGTCACGAATTTTGCGGGAGTGCAAGCGCAGCCAGCCATTTCGCCCGACGGGCGCTCGGTCGCTTTCGTCTCGAACCGCGACGGCCATTTCAATGTTTACGTCGGCCTGGTGCACGGCGGCAATCTCATCCAGATCACCAACGATGCAAACCTGGAATCGTCCCCGACTTGGTCGCCCGATGGCACGACGCTCGCTTACGCGCGCCTCAACGAGTCGGGTATCTGGGATGTATGGGAAGTTCCGGCGCTAGGCGGAACACCTAGGCGCGTGATCTTGAATGCCATCGATCCAACTTGGTCTCCTGACGGTCACTCGCTGGCGTACTTCAACCTGACCGATGGCGCGATTTGGATTTGCGGCACCTCGGGTGAGAGCGCGCATCTGGCCGTGCCGCCCTGGGAGGCAAGTGGCTGGGATACGCAGCCGCGCTTTTCTCCAGATGCCCACAAGATCGCCTTTGCCGCGAGGTACTCCGACGGCGCGCCGTATGGCGAACTGGCCGTCGGCGATCTCGATTCAGGAAAAACGCGGCTGTTGACTCACGACGACGCCCTGGCGCTTTCACCGGCCTGGTCGCCGGACGGCCGTTTCATCTACTTCGCCTCCAGCCGAGGCGGCACGATCAATATCTGGAAAATTGCGGCCACCGGAGGCGGGCCCGAGCAAATTACCGCTGGAGAAGGCGACGACGCGGACTTGGACGTATCCGCCGACGGCAAGCGAATCGTGTTCGGGACGCTCCGCCAGAAAATCGCCATCGCCCAACTAGACCTTCAGGCGAAGCCAGGGCAACCGAGCATCAAGCTTCTTACCTCGGACTCCGCGAGAAATCAGTTTGGGCCCGCGTATTCTGCAGACGGAAAATATTTGGCCTATTTCAGCAACCTGAAAGGGGCTGAAAGAGAGGCGATTTGGGTTTCCAATGTCGATGGGTCGAACGCCCAGGCATTGGTTGAAGATTCCCTCAACAACATCTTTCCTGAGTGGACGAATGACGGCAGCGCTATTTTATTTTTGTCCAACCCGAACAGGGAAGTGTCTGCGCACTGGCAGCTTCGGCGCGTCTCTATTTCCGGAGGAGCGCCAGAGAAGCTCGCCGACATCAGCACCCCAAAAACCCCGGTTGTCGGTCGGGATGGGCGCGTTCTGATTGGCCAAGCAAACGGGGAAATTCAGGCATTCGACCCTCGCAACGGCAAAACGGAAAAACTCGGCGTGCTGCCTGCACAGCCATATGGAGGGCTCGTGCTTTGGTCGCCGGACGAACACTCGGTCGCCTACGTGAGCAATCCCACCACCGCAGACGACCCCAAAGCTGGACTATGGGTGGATGACTTCAAAAACCCGCCGCGCCAAATCTTTCGCGGCTGGATTGCGTGGTTCAGCCGAGGCGAAGGTAACGAGATTGACCTTCTCGAATGCCGTCCTGATTTAACCGCCGTCTTGTGGAAAATGGACTGGAATGGGCAGGGCCTTACACGCACTCCCGCAATTATTCCGGTTCTGTACCGCGGCAACTATCTCCATGAGAGTTTCTTCAACGAGTTCAGCGCGTCGCCGGACGGAAGATATGTGGCATTTCAAACAGAGCAAGTCCTCGAAGAAAACATCGGCATGATCGAAAACGTACAGTAGCGTCAGAAAGAGTCACATGAGCCTCGCGAGCGGAACAAAACTCGGACCGTACGAAATCACCGGCGCGATAGGCGCGGGCGGGATGGGCGAGGTGTACCGCACGCGGGATGCGACGCTGGGGCGCGATGTGGCGCTGAAGGTGTTGCGCGAGGCGTTCGCGCGCGATGCCGAGCGCATGGCGCGATTTCAGCGCTAGGCGAAAGGTCCTCGCTTTGCTGAGTTATCCCAACATTGCTTCCGTCTACGGCATCTGACCGGATGCACGCGCCTAAGGTGGGCCGCTGAGGGAACGGGGCGCGGAGGTGGGGGGAGCGCCGAGGGGCTCGGTGCGCGGGCCGTAGTGCGGGAGCGGGCGATCGAGTTCGTAGGCGCCGAGATCGGGGGCGCGGCCGGAGAAATCGTCGTTGATCGTGGGGAGCAGGATGCCCGCATCGACGGCCGCCGAGCCGGGCTTGAGGCGGAAATCGAAATCCTCGGGATTGTAGAGATGCTGCGGGTCGGATTTATCGGGGATCGCGGCGTGCACGAAGATGTCGTAGTCGACGAGGATGCTGTGCGGCTCCTGTTTGGTGGCCCGCTGATACTCGGCCAGCGATTTGAAA
>DATJOL010000062.1:0-3696 GCA_035507075.1 Candidatus Aquilonibacter sp.
GACGTTCCTCCGGCAACGTCTGCATGTAGCGAGCAAACATCTGGCGCACATGCTCGTCGATCTGGCGCATCTGCTTCGGGTGGTAGACCAGCGGCGGCGCATCCACGATTCTCCGCCGTCCGTTCTTAATCTCCGTGATGCGCGGGAAAATATGCTCGGCGGTTTCCGACGCGGCCTTCCTTTCCGCTTCCTCCCAGTACCGCCGCGCCTCTTGCGCCTTCGCTTCCTCGACCAAAATCTCCGCGTCGAGATGCGAGTACCACACGTCCAGCGCACGCATGCCCGCGTAGCCATTCATCCTCTCGCGATACGCCCGCACGGCCGTGCGCGCCGCGCTCCGGCAATGCCGTTCGCGGATGCGCGCCTCGCGGCAGGCCAGCACCAGACTCGCCGCCAGGCGCTTCACGTCCCATTCCCACGGCGCCGGCAGCGTCTCGTCGAAATCGTTGATGTCGAAGACGAGCCTTCGCTCCGGGCTGCCGAATCCGCCGAAATTCGCCACGTGGCAATCGCCGCAGGCCTGGACGCGAATTCCGGTCGCCGGAGTTTTCGCCAGGTCGCTCGCCATGATCGCCGCCGCGCCGCGCAAAAATGCAAACGGCGATTGCGCCATCCGTCCGTAACGAATCGGCAGCAGCTCCGGCACGCGCCCTTCGTCCGTCCGCTTCAGCAACTGAATCGGGTCCGGACGGTTCGGCGCCGCCTTCCACTTCGCATGCGATCCGCGCGGCACGCGCTCCCGCAGCGCTTTCCCTTCCGCCGCGCGCTCTCGCGCCGTTGCTCCGAGCATACTCACTTTTTGATTCGACTTTTTCACCATGCGATTGGCCGCGCCCATTTGCCGAGAGACGCATACTAACCCGATTCGCAACCGGAAGTGAATGCGGCTGCAGCTCTTAGGGCCGCCATGCTGCCTCCCCAATCCTTCCGCTTTTCAAAGCATCCAATGCATTGAATTCGATTTGATACTCAGCCCCCGGCCAATGCGCGCGTGCTCGCGCGACGGTCGGATCCGTGTCCGGATCGATGGCTTGACACCAGAGCCCGCGCAAGCGCAGCATTGCCGTCCGGGTCTGAATATCGATTGGAGTACCTGCCATGCTGCCAAACATTTCCATTCAAATCTGGGTGACCGCGGGCGTTCTGCTGGTTGCTCTGTACATTTTGATGTCCATTCGGCGCGTCGGCCCATCGGAAGTGGGCCTCGTGCTGAAGCGCGTCGGTCTCCGCAAACTCTCTGAAGACAATGCGATCGCATTCAACGGCGAGGCGGGTTACCAGGCCGACCTGCTGATGCCGGGCCTTCGCTGGAAACCCTGGCTCATCTACGAAGTCGAAAAGTTCCCGTGGGTTCAAGTTCCCGCGGGCGAAATCGGAGTCGTGATTTCGCAAGTCGGCGGCCCATTGCCTATCGGCGCAAAATCCGCGGTTTACAAGAAAGCGTTCGGAAATTTTGCGGACCTGCGGTCCTTCGTCACCGGCGGCGGACAGAAAGGCGTCCAGCGGCCCGTGTTTCCTCCGGGCACGCTCGCGCCAATCCATCCGGTCGGATTTATCGTCGTCACCAAGAGCCAGGCTTACGGTCTTCCGCTTTCGCCCCAACTGCGCGATCGCGCCGGAAAAGGAGGCCGGTTGACTCCGGAAGCTTTCGGCCTGCGTCCGCAACAACTCGAACTCCTTCGGATCGAGCCAAAGCCCTCTGCCCAAGACAGCTCCATGATGGACATGGTCGGCATCGTCACAACTTACGAAGGTGACCCGCTCCCTTCGGGCGACATCGCCAGCCGTCTTGGCGGGTTCGCCGACGTCGACAAAATGGAGAAGGCCAACGCCGTCGACGGTGAGATCATCGAGATGCTGCTGGGAAACAAGAACAACCTCCACAACAACTATCAAGACTTTCAGGCCTTCATTGATAACGGCGGCCGCATCGGTTTGCAGCACGACCCGCTGCTCTACGGCGCCTATGCGCTGAACCCATTCCTCGTCTCGGTTGAGCTGGTTTGGATGCTCGTGGTGCAGCAGGGCCAGGTCGCTGTAATTAAGGCGTACGTAGGCCTGCCGACGCAAGATACTTCCGGCTCTGATTTCAAATTCGGCTCTTTGGTGCGCCCGGGCCACCGCGGAATCTGGGAGGAACCGCTGCGAACGGGCAAGTACCCGCTGAATCCCCGCTGTTATCAGGCGGAAATCGTGCCCACTTCCATTTTGACGCTCAACTGGGCCGACGCCGTGTCCCAAGCGCACAATCTCGACGCGCAACTTTCCCAAATCGTCGCGAAGAGCAACGAGGGATTCGTTTTCAGAATTGACCTCCAGGTGCAAATCCACGTCCCCGATACAAACGCGCCCCGCGTGATCTCCATGGTCGGCACCATGATGAATCTGGTGAACGAAGTCCTGCAGGCCGCCGTCGGCAATCATTTCCGCGACAAACTCCAAAGCATGCCCGCGATCCGCTTCATCGAAACGCGCCAGCAAGTGCAGGAGGAGGCCTTCAAACACATCAAGGATCAGCTCGATCAGTACCGCGTCGAAACGCGCGGCGTTTATATCCAGGATGTGATTCTCCCGGAGGATTTGGTGAAGGTCCTCACCGAGCGCGAAATCGCGAACCAGGAAATCGAAACCTACCGCAAACAGCGTTCCGCTCAGGAAGAGCGCATCGCCATGGAGAATTCCAAGGGAACCGCGGAGATGCAGGCGGACCTTGCGAAATCCAAGGTGGGCGTGGACATCAAGACGAACAACGCCAACGCCCGCACCGAGGAAGCCCGGGGCGAAGCCGAATACATTCGCCAGACGGGCACAGCTCGCGGCGCGGAAGTCGAAGCGGTCGGTTTGGCGCGCGCGCGGGGGTATGAAGCGCAAGTCCGCGCGCTCGGCTCAAACGCCACTGCTCTGGTGAACGTAGTCACCGCACTCTCGGAAGGCACATCGAAGTTCGTGCCGGACATCCTTGTCACCAGCGGATCGAACGGCGGCGGCGCGTTCGATGGCCTTGCGGCTACCGCCATGCATTATTTGGCGGGAAATGGCGGCGCCGGAGCCGCCGTGAGCAAGCCCGGCGAACCCAAGACGCCTCCTCCGCTTCCGGGCGGCCCCGCTGGCGGCAAGAGCTGACACATTCATCGGCGCGATGCTGGAAGTGCGCAAACCCGCGTTTCCTGCGTCGCGCCACCATGGTAGAGTCCCTCCTGATTCCTGGCGCTGAATGCGTCTCAACTCTCGCAGCTCATTGAGGCCCCGATGCGAACGAAACTCCTCCTTCTGCTCGTAGCTCTTCTGCTCTCCCCGCGCCTTCCGGCGGCCGGCGACGTGGAAGCTCTTCGCTTCGGCCGCCTCATCGACGGCAAGGGCAAAGTTTGGTCGAACGCCATCGTCATCGTTCGCGACAACAAAATCGAAAAAGTCGGCGGCTCCGATCTCGCCATCCCGCCCGGCGCCACAATCATCGACCTCTCGCGCTACACCGGCATCCCCGGCCTGATTGACGTCCACACGCACATGACGTTCTGGTCCGACATCAAGCCCGGCGCGAACCCCTTCAACGAAATGGGCAAGCTGCGCCCCGCATTCCTCGTTTTCATGGCGCAGGAAAACGCCCGCAAGACGCTCGAAGCCGGCGTCACCAGCGTGCGCGATCTCGGCGCCGGCGATTACGACGACCTCGCCATGCGCGACCTCATCAATCGC
>DATJOL010000063.1:0-2733 GCA_035507075.1 Candidatus Aquilonibacter sp.
GATGGGCTGGAAGTCTATGTAAATCCCGAACGCGTTCTTTGGGTAAGGGAATACTCCAACCAAAGGACCATCATCAGCTGCGGCCACGAGGATACATTTACGGTGCGGCTGAGTCCGGCGCAAGCTGTGGCGGCCTTAGGCGCACATGTCCGGTAGAGATGACCCGGGCAGGGCGGCAGCGAACGCCGGACCGGGCCTGGTCCTGCTCAATTTGGCCGGAGAGCTGTTACCAGCTCCACTCAGTAATTCTTTCCGATTAGGCGGCAATTCCTACCTTCGTCACGGCCTCGCGTCTTTCGTATTTTCAACGACTTACGAATGGCCCACGGGATGCAACCTCTACCGCAGACGAAGTGGCGCGCAACGGGGCGCACTGGAGAATAACTTCGGCCAGAGGTTTTCTTGGGCGCCCCTTGCAATTCCTCGGCCCTCCCCAATCTCAGGCCAGCGCCAGCCGCTCCACGATATCTACGCCCGCACGGCGCAAAAGTCCCGCCACAACTGGCTCCTTGAACCGCGACGCATCATATTCCACGCGCACCGTTTGTTCTTTCTCATTGAAGCTGACGCGCCGAATCCCATACACTTCGCGAATGCCGTCGACCGCCCGCATTGCACTCTCGGTCGGCGGTCCGGCGTAGCGATAAGCCACTTCCATTTGTGTCATTTTCGGGTGAGTTCCTCCGCAATTAAGATACAACACCAAGTTGTTCCCGTGATATCGCGGCGCTTCCGCGTCCGTTCCCGTCTTGACGATTCTTGTTGCTCCTTCGTGATCCTTAGTGTCCTTCGTGGTTGTGGGTTCGATTTTCCTGAACGAATCTCCCCCGCGAATCACAATCGCATTCTCCCGAATCTATGAATACTTAGACGGGCGCCCTGGCGCGATCTTTGCGCCCTCTGCGGTTTAAGATTTTTCGTAAGCGAGGTTTAAGATTTTCTATTACCCATGAGCACACCCCCGATCGCGCTTGAAAAAGATCCAGTATGCGGAATGACCGTGGATCCCGCGAAAGCCAAAGCGAAATCCGAACATGCTGGCAAGACGTATTACTTCTGCTGCAGCGGATGCGCGCAGAAATTTCAATCGAATCCCGAAGAGTATCTGAAGCCGAAAGCGCCGAAGCCCATGCTGGTAACTCTAGGCCTGGCGCCCGCAAAGCCGCAGTCCGCAGCGGTATCGCCTTTGCCACAACCCGCCGCAAACGCCACCGCGTTCTTCTGTCCGATGTGCCCGGAAGTGCGCGCGACAAAAGCCGGACCCTGCCCCAGTTGCGGAATGGCGCTCGAGCCCGAATTTCCTGCCGTCGCAACTAAAACGGAATACACCTGCCCGATGCACCCGGAGATCGTTCGCAATCAGCCGGGCTCATGTCCGATCTGCGGTATGGCGCTTGAGCCACGAACCGTTACCGCAAAGGAAGAGGAGAATCCCGAGCTTCGCGATATGTCACGCCGCTTCTGGATCAGCCTGGCGCTCACGGTGCCGCTGCTCGTAATCGCGATGGCGGGAATGTTTACTCGGTCACACGCGAATCCGCTGTTGCCGGGTGCGTGGCTGCCCTGGCTCGAACTTGTGCTCGCCACGCCGGTCGTTCTTTGGGGAGGATGGCCGTTTTTTCAGCGAGGGTGGGCCTCCATCGTCAATCGCTCGACGAACATGTTCACGCTGATCGCGATGGGCACGGGCGTGGCTTATTTCTATAGTTTGATCGCGACCATTGTGCCCGGGATTTTCCCCGCATCTTTTCGCGAGGCGGGCGGCCGGCCGGCAGTCTATTTCGAAGCCGCTGCCGCAATTGTCACGTTGGTCTTGCTCGGGCAAGTGCTCGAACTTCGCGCTCGCAGCCGGACCGGCGCTGCAATTCGCGCCCTGCTCGATCTTGCTCCGCGAACGGCGCGATTTCTTCGTAACGGACTTGAGCAAGATATTCCGCTCGATCAGGTCCACGTCGGCGACCGCCTGCGGGTTCGTCCCGGGGAAAAAATTCCAGTCGATGGAATGGTCCTCGAAGGCCGCAGTTCGGTTGATGAATCCATGGTCACGGGCGAATCCGTTCCGGTCGAAAAGGCTGAGGGTATGCGCGTGATCGGCGCAACCGTGAACGGATCAGGTTCATTCATCATGCGTGCAGAACGCGTGGGCAGCGAAACTCTGCTCGCGCAGATCGTGCGCATGGTCAGCCAGGCACAGCGCAGCCGCGCGCCGATTCAGCGCCTGGCAGATAAAGTCGCCGGTATCTTTGTCCCGGCCGTGATAGCGATCGCGGTGATCACGTTCATCGCTTGGGCTGTATTCGGCCCCGAGCCCCGCTTCGCCTACGCCATCGTAAATGCCGTCGCCGTGCTCATCATCGCCTGCCCGTGTGCGCTTGGCCTCGCCACGCCAATGGCGATCATGGTTGGCACCGGCCGCGGCGCTCACGCCGGTGTGCTGATCAAAAATGCCGAGGCGCTCGAAACTTTGGAGAAGGTCGATACTCTCGTGTTCGATAAGACAGGAACTTTGACCGAGGGCAAACCGCGCGTGGTTTCGTTCACCGCCGGAGGCCCGCTCGGCGAAGTGGAAGTGCTCCGGTTGGCAGCAAGCTTAGAGCGTGCCAGCGAGCATCCGCTGGCAAGCGCAATCATCGCAGCAGCCAGCGAGCGCGGCCTCAAGCTCTCAGATGTCCAAAATTTTGAGTCTCATGCCGGGAAGGGAATCGTCGGGGTAGTGGAGGGCAGACGGGTCGC
>DATJOL010000064.1:0-21526 GCA_035507075.1 Candidatus Aquilonibacter sp.
GCCGAGGGAGAAGCCGGCGACGCCGTCGATGTCGGACTGGCCGGGAGTAACGTCGAAGGCGGCGGTAAAGGTTGCGGTCTGCGTGGCGATGGATGTGTTGGACCACGTTGTCGCGTTCGCGCTTTGCACGCAGCTTGCGGCCGCGGCCGCGTTTGCAGAGAGAGCCAGACCTACCCCGATGAGGATTGTTTGCACACAAGTCCACACGAATCCGCGAGCGGCCATGGCGCCTCCTGGTTGTTGTTTGCCGGCGCAGGGGTCGAGAGATTCCTGAGGAGCGGACTGGGCGAGCTGTCGGCGCGTGTATTAAGCCGCAGTCGATGCGAACCGCGCTACTGGCCGAGGGAACCGAAATTGGGCAGGGTAACGGCTAGTCAGAGTACAGGCGAAGGGCGTAGGACGCTGACTACGCGAATGCTTCCCCCCGATACAGGCGGGCGCGGAGATGCTCCGAGCGCGTTTACGGCGAGACGGTTTGGATTGAGCGGCGGCTAGGAGAGATACTGCACGGTTTGTTCGATCAGTTTTGTGGTGGCGGCGTAGGGGTCGCCCGTGGATTGGTCGAATTCCATCGAGCAAAAGCCGCGAAAGCCGCTGGCCTTGAGGATGTCGAACGATTTCTTGATGTCGATCGTCACGAGATTGCCGTTATCGCCGGTCTCGCCGTCTTTCACATGGCAAATGCAATAGGCGTGCTGGAACATGGCCGTGAGCGCGCGATAGTTAAAATCGGCGTCGCCATTGAGCATGGAATTCGCGAAATCGGGCAAAGCGTGCAGATAGGGATGGTTTACGGCCTCGATCACCTTGACGATGAAAAAGGCGTCCTCGCTCTTCGGATCGTCATTTTCCAGATTGATCACCACGTTTTGCGCGGCGCCGTAGTCGGCCACTTCTTTCAGGCTTTCAGCGGCGCGGTCGACGTTGGGGTCCGAACTGCGCGATCCCGAAATATGCGCGCGGATGCTCGGCGATCCGATGTGGACGGCAATATCCACCCAATTTTTTGCGTTCGCGATCGCTCCTGTACGAACGGTGGGATCGGGATCGTAGAAGCTGCCGCGTCCATCGACGGCGATGTTCGCCACCTTCACGCCCGCTTTTGCCAGCGCGTCGTTAAAGCTATCGAGATAAGCCGGGTCCGTCGAACGAAAGTGGCGGCTGTTGGGCTCGATGTGGCTCACATTGAATTTTTTTACGACCTCGGCCGGAAATTCCGTCAGGTCCATTTTGGGGACGGTGGGGTCGGCATTGCGGCTCCGCGCGCCCTGGATGAAGGCGCGAAACGGATAGGACGAAACAGCGATACGGTCGCGCGGCGCGGTGGGAAACGCGATGTGCGGCTCGGAAGCGGCTAGCTGATTCGGCTGATCTGCTGCGATGGCGCTTTGCGCGCCGTTCAGGACGATTCCGCCCGCCGTCGCGGCGGACACTTTTTCGAGAAACTCTCGTCGAGTGAGTGAGGTCATGTTCGTAATTTAGCGAGGTGCGAATTATAACCGCGAGCTGGCGCTAATGCAAAAATTGTGCGCGAAGAAACGGGAAGGGCCATCTGAAATTCACAGCGGCATATTCAGGACGCGCGTGGACCGGCGTACCTCTATTGCGAGGTACCCACCCCTACCCAGTCGGTGCTGATTGTTCCGGGATAGGTTGTCATTGTGGGAGTTGAAGTTGCCGATAAGGGCGCCTGGAAAGACGCGAGTAGCCATACGGCTGAGAAAACGAGCAGTAGTTTTCGCACAAAGCAATGCTCCTCGGGGTCCTTTTGCATACAAGGTAGGAACCGTGATTGCGTTCCCGGGGTTGATCCGTAGCGCTTCGGAAGGAGATCTTGGAGGGAAAAAATGGTGCCGAGGGGCAGAGTTGAACTGCCTACGCCGGCCTTTTCAGGGCCGCGCTCTACCGGTGAGCTACCTCGGCACCGTGCGGTCTAACGATTTTACGGAAAATGCATGCGGGCGCAAAGTGAAAACGCAGCTTATCCGGCCCGGCTCGAGAGCAATACGTACCAATTCAGAATACGCGTGCTGAGGAGGGAGCGCCAAAGCCGCGCGCAATTCTTCGACTACTCAGGGTCATGATGGCGGCCCGCACGAAAGCAAAGCTGCGTCGCGGGGTGCTACCTCGCTTCCCGGATGATGGCAAGCAGGGCGGCGGGCTTGATCGGCTTGGCCAGAATTTCGAATTCGTGGCCGCGCTGGCGAGCATCTTTCACCAGGTCGAGGGTCGCGGCCTGGCCGGAGAAGAGAATCACGCGGCACTTGGGAAACAGCCGGCTGATTTGAATGCCGACTTCGATGCCGTTCATACCGGGAATAATCACGTCGCTGAGCACCACGTCCGGCGTGAAGCTTCGCGCAAGATCGAGGGCGCCATCGCCCGTCGATGCCGATCGAGCGTCGAAGCCTTCATCTTTGAGAATCTCGACGAGCGTGCTGGCGATGCGGGTTTCGTCGTCGACCACGATGATGCGAAGCGGGCCGGCCGAATCGAGCGAATCGTGCGCCCCGTCGTTTCCTTCGAAGTCGCGAAAATTCGGAGGGGGCGGATCAGGGAAAGGCAATAGAATGCCGGCAGACATTTGCATCATGCGGGACGCCCGCTAGCCTCGCCGGAGGGATTTTCGCGCGCCCCCGGTTCTTGGGGCAGAAACACGGAAAAGACAGTCCAACTCTTGCCGTTCTGGACTCGACTGCGCACTTGAATATAGCCCTGGTGCTTATCCACTAGATTTTGCGTGAGCCAGAGGCCCAAGCCCGTGCCTACGTCTTTTTTCGTTGTGTAAAACGGCTCGAAAATCTTGCTCATTTGAGACGCGTCGATTCCGCAACCGTCGTCCATGAGGCTAACACGGACGCCGCGCCCGTTTCCAGTAGCTGCAGCGGTGGCTGAGCTGGTCTTAATCGTCAGATGGCCGTTTTGTTCCATGGCCTCGATGGCATTCGCCACGAGGTTGGCGAAGATCTGACGAAGCTCGCCGGGATAGCCGATGATCTTCGCGCCCGGCGCGTAGCGTTCCTCGACGATGATGTTTTTGAATTGCAGTTTGCGGCTGTAAAGCTCGAGCACCTCGTGGATCACCTCGGCCAGATCGACGTTCACGGGCGTTGTTGTGTCGCGATAGAAGCCTAGAGTGTGTTTCGTGATTTCAGCGATGTGATCCAGCTCCTGATCGGCCATCGCGAGGTAGGACTCTGATTTCGCCGGATTTTTTCGCGCGAGATAAACGAGGTTGGTGAGAGCCTCGAGCGGATTATTGATTTCGTGGGCGATGCTGGCGGCCAGGCGGCCTGTGGCTGCGAGCTTTTCGGTGCGACGCAGCGCTTCTTCGGAGCGGCGCTGCTCGGTGACATCCGTGTTCGTGCCGAACCAGCGAACGATTCTCCCCTGCTTATCGCGCACCGGCACGGCCAGCGTCAGAAAATCCCGGAAAGTGCCGTCTTTTCCACGCAGGGGAAAAATCATGGTGAATTGCTGGCCCGTATTGATCGAATTGCCCCATTTTTCGAGAACTTCCGGGAGCCGCTTGGGGTCGTGGACCGATTGCCAGCCCCAGCCCATCATCTTCTCCGGTGAGGTGCCGGTGTATTCGTACCAGCGTTCGTTGTACCAGGAGATCGAGCCGTCCGCTTCGGCGATCCACGTCATTTGGGGGAGGGAATCGGCAAGGGTTCGGAACTGCCGCTCGCTTTCCTGCAGGGTCATATCGCGCAACTGGATTTCAGAAAGCATTTCGTTGAACGAGCCGATGAGGAACGAGATTTCGTCATCGCCTTCATGCGGAGTCGCGCGGAGCGCGTAATTTCTGTCGTGAGAAATGACGCGCGCGGTTTGGGCCAAGCCGATAACCGGTTTGGTGATTTTTCGCTGCCAGAGGCGGGAAACGAGCAGCGCGGCGATCAGCGACATGGCCAAAATTGAGGCAAGAATGAGCGCGTAAGTGCCGGCGCGGCTGAAAAGGCCTTGCAAGTCAGAGCGGATGTAAACGAAACCTATGTTCTTTCCATCGAAGATGATTGGCCGCATCAGGTTTGCCCGCCAATTCTGAAACCAGTGCATCTCTGCGTTCAGCGTTGGCGAGACGGTGGGGGGCAGCGCGCGCGTCGCTTGATCGCGCCAATACCCGGCGAAGAATTCGCCATTGGGCGTGTAAACGCCCGCATAGGTGATGTGCGGCGATGCTTGCAGGGCGGCGAGTGTCTTTTCGGCGGAGGACTTATCGTTGAAAATCAGCGCCGATGCAGCGTTCGATCCGATAATCTGCGCCTGAATCGAGAGGTCGTTGACGATGTTCAGGCGGAAGCTATTCACTTCATACGCGAGGAAAGCGAAACATGCCAAGACGACGGCCGCCGCGCTGACCATCACGTTGAGCGCGGTGATTCTTCGTGCCAGCGAATCGTGCCGTTTGGCCATCAGGGCTGTGCTCCTGCCGGCGCGCCGCGAACGGCTGCGGCAACCTTCAGCAATTGCGAGCTCAAGCTGAGACCCGCTTTCTGTGCAGTGCCTTCGTTGATTTCAAAGCGGACTCGGTCGTCCTGCAGCACAAACTGGATCATGCCTCCGCGCGTTGCAAAATCGGGCGCGTCGCTCACGGTCAATACGGGCGCATTCTGCAGGCCGTCCAGAATGGCGCCGATCCGCTCATCTTCGGAAGGACTTATATATAGGATGCGGCAGCGCTTCGCATCGTCGATGTTGTCGACTCGTTCTGCTTTGAGCGGCAGATTGGCGATGCTTTCGCCCGCCACGGTGCTATCGAGAAGGGCCCCGAAGGGATCCCGGCCCATCACGCAGATGGGAAACGCGTCGACGGGGCCATCGGTCTTGGCGGGCCACTCGACGAATTTGCCAAACTGATAGAGATAAACCGCTTCGACGTCGTATTGAGTAGGCCTGCCTTTTTGCGCTGCCAGGAGACCTATGGGAACAAGCGCAAGTGCGCAGAATCCCACGGGCAACGAGCAGATGAAAGAGCGAATGCGGGCTTCTGCTGCCCGAAGCCACGAAGGAAGCGCGCGCCTTTTAGGGGCAGGTCGAATCGCCGATGGCATGGCTTGCGTTAAGTCAATGCCTTGACCGCGTCTAGAAGCTCCTGCGTGGCGCGGCCTTTCAATATCCAGCGGTCCGCGACTCCGACGGTTTCCCCCGGCAATTCCCCATAGCCGGAGAGCATGATGATCGGAATCTTCGGATTTATTTTCTTGATTTCCTGCGCAGTGGTGGTGCCATTCATGCCAGCCATCCAGTAATCCAGGATCACCAGATCGACTTTGTGTGACTGCAACAGGCCGAGCCCTTCCTTGCCGGACCGTGCCTCAATAACCTCGTATCCCTCCGACTCGAGCAACAGCTTTCGCGCCTGGAGGGCCGCCACTTCGTCGTCAATGCACAGGATGGTGGACATTCGTCTTTTGAACTTGGGCTGCGATCTAGGGGCCGTGACGGAGACGGATAATTGTGTTCCGCACGACTCGGCTTTTCCTCATGCCGCACCCTTGGTGAGTCCTTCGGAACGCGTCGATGTTTTGCAAGTCGAAGGCTGGTCGGCTTGTCAGAAAAAAGGCAGAGTTGTTAGGTTCACCCCCGTCCGGCTGCAACCCTTACTTTAACTTGCAGCCCAAGATCGTAACAAGGCTCTGAAGCAGGGAAAAAAGAATGCCGTTCTCGTATAGTGCCCATGGCGAAATGGCGCAATACATGATTCCCTTTAGCGCCGCGCGTTAAACGATTGCAGGAATTGGGGTTCCGAGGGAACAGGCGTGCGAAGAGCGGCTGCATCGGCGGCCCAAAGACGGTATTCTTGACGTGCGATTGCGTTCCCGATAATTTCGCCGCTCTCGCCGGAGACCGATGAAGATTCTGTTTGTGGCGTCCGAAGGCTTGCCCTATTCGAAAACGGGCGGCCTTGCGGACGTGATCGAGGGCTTGCCGCGCGCGTTGCGCGAAATGGGCCATGAGGTCGTGGTGCTCCTGCCGCGCTACCGCGGCAATAAGGCGGCCTCGGTTCTCATCTCGAGCGTAACGATTGCGCTGGGCGATCAACTGCGCTTCCCGGCAATCGTCGAGGGCAAGCCCATCGAGGGCGTGCGCTATTGCTTCGTCGACGACCCCGAATATTTTGACCGCGCGCAGCTCTACGGCGACCGCAACGGCGATTACCCGGACAACGCCGAGCGTTTCGCTGAGTTTTCTCGCGCTGCGATCGAATTCGTAAAACGCGTCTGGCTGCCTGACGTGATTCACTGCCACGATTGGCAGACCGGGCTCGTGCCCGTCTTGCTTCGCACCCAGCACGCGCGTGATCCGGCCGTGCGCTCGCTGCCATCGGTGCTGACGATTCACAACCTCGCGTATCAGGGCGTGTTTCCGCGCACCGCGCTCGAAGCGATCGGCTTGCCGCCGCAGCTTTTCACGATGGACGCGCTCGAGTTCTACGGTCGCATGAACTATTTGAAAGGCGGCCTGATCTACGCCGATTACCTCACCACCGTCAGCCGACGGTATGCGAAAGAAATCCAGACTCCGGAGTATGGAGCAGGGCTGGAAGGCGTGATTCGCAATCGCGGGGAGCGCCTCGTCGGGATTCTCAATGGCGTCGATTACAGCGCGTGGAGTCCCGAAGCAGATTCCTTTATCGCGCAGAATTATTCGCTCCATAACATGGCCGGGAAGAAAGCCTGCAAAAAAGACGTACTTGCACAGTACAAGCTCCCGGAGGACAATCTCGACCGCCCATTGGCGGCGATCATTTCGCGGTTCGTCGACCAAAAGGGTTTCGATTTGATCGTGGAGATTGCCGACGAACTGGCGCGCGAGAATATGTCGATCGTCGCGCTCGGGACCGGGCTGCCCGTTTACGAAAAGGCGATGAAGGCGCTTGCGGAGCGGCACCCGGGCAAGATCGCGGTGAAAGTGGGCTTTGACAATGCCCTGGCGCACAAGATCGAAGCCGGTGCGGACATTTTCCTGATGCCTTCGCGCTTTGAACCGTGCGGCCTGAACCAGATTTACAGCTTGCGTTACGGCACCGTCCCGGTGGTGCGCGCCACAGGCGGCCTGGACGACACCGTGCAGAATTTCGACGGCGCGACCGAACAGGGAACCGGTTTCAAGTTCGAGGAATATTCCGGCGAGCAGCTGCTCGATGCGGTGCGCAGGTCGCTGGCTGTTTACAGAGACAAGCAAGCCTGGCGCGCCCTGCAGGGGAACGGCATGGCGAAAGATTTTTCGTGGAAGACATCGGCGGCCTCGTATGTCAATCTTTATGAGGCAGCCAAGCGGTCGCGAATCCCGCGCGTTTCGGGAACATCTAATAGGCGTTAGCGCAAAGAGCCTAAGGCCTGTGCGCTGCAAAGGATAGGGAGACAAATGGCAGAAAACATTCCAGCCGTAAGCGATGCCAGTTTTCAGGCGGACGTGATCGAGGCGAGCAAGTCGCAGCCCGTTATGGTTGATTTCTGGGCGGATTGGTGCCGCCCATGCCACATGCTCACGCCCACCGTCGAAGAGATTGCAAAAGAGCACGCCGGCAAGCTCAAGGTCGTGAAGCTCAACGTCGATGAGAACATGAACACGCCCGGCAAATTCAATATTCGCGGAATTCCCACGCTGCTCATCTTCAAGGGCGGCCAGGTCGCCGAACAGGTGGTTGGCGCGGTGCCGAAAGAGCAGATCGTCAAGGCGATCCAGAAGCACGTCACCGCCTGAGGTTCCGGCCAGTAAGCGCCGGGGCTTTTTCTGCGTCACGCGTCACGGCGGCGCCTCACAACGGCATGGCCAAGACAAAAATTTGCGGCGCCTGCGGCAACTCATTCAAATGCTCGGCGCCGCGGCGCGGTTGCTGGTGCGAGTCGGTCGCGGTCGATCGCGCGACGCTCGCTGCCTTGCGCGAAAAGTTCTCCGATTGCCTTTGCCCGGCTTGTCTCAAGCACGTGGCTCAGGCCGCGGCGCCCGGGTCCATCATTCCGTCCGAGGCAATCTAACGTGACCTCAACCAGCCCGCCCCCTCAACGCTGCCATTGGGCCAAATCCCCGCTCATGATCGAGTATCACGACCGCGAATGGGGTGTGCCGGTTCACGACGATCGCGTCCTTTTCGAATTTCTCATTCTTGAAGGCGCGCAGGCCGGCCTCAGCTGGGAAACCATCCTCAATAAACGCGAAAATTACCGGCGAGTTTTCGACCGTTTCGACGCGCGCAAGATTGCTCGCTACGACGCGCGAAAAGTGCGCGCGCTGCTCAAAGATCCGGGGATCGTCCGCAACCGCCTGAAAATCTCCGCAACCGTTTCCAACGCGAAAGCTTTCCTCGCCGTTCAAAAGGAATTCGGCAGTTTCGACAAATATATTTGGCAGTTTGTGGGCGGTAAGCCGAAGGTTAATACCGATGGCAAGCTGCCCCCGCGCAGCGCCGAATCCGACGCCATGAGCAAAGACCTCAAAAAGCGCGGCTTCCGTTTCGTCGGCAGCACGATTTGCTACGCCTTCATGCAAGCCACAGGCATGGTTGACGATCACGCCGCTCTCTGCTTCCGCCGTTCTGCGCCGCGCGGTTCCTCGTGAAAAGAAGCCAAACCGCGCGTAAGCAGGATGGGGGACTCAGCCGATGTGCTTCGCGAGGTCAGACCAGGAGCGCGCGATGCTCAGCTTCGCGTGTTTGCCCCGCGCCTGGTCCTGGCGAATGCGCAGTGCCATTTCGAAATTGCCCAGGCGGGCGCGAAGCTCACCCAGAATTTGTGCGTATTCCGCAATCTCATGCTTCCACTCGTTGGACGATTTGAGCGCGGGGCCGGCTGCGCGAATCGCGGCCTCCACGCGCTTGATCTGATCCGAAATCTTTTTCACGGTGCCCGGCGGATGGGCGGAGGGATCGGGCAGCTTGTGCGCCACATCGAGCCATGCTGTAAGCGAGGCGCGGACTTCGCGGATCACGCTGATCGGGTCGCGCTCCATTCGCGCTAGCGCTCCAGCGCGACGAGGCCCGCCTCCAGCGTCGTCACGAGATTTGTGGCTTTGCCGGATGCACCGGGGTGGCGATTTTCCGTGCCCGGGGGATCTGCGGCTGCGGCAGGCTGCGCGAGTGAACGCTCCGCCTCTCGCCAGGCAGCTGCGACTTTCGCGAATTCGCGCGCGAGCTCGTCAAGCCCTTCGCGCGACGGCGTAATGTGAATCTGCAGCAGCTTGCCGCGCATGTAATTGTAGAAATCGCAGAGATTCCGCGCCACCTCCCCGCCCTTTTCGAAATCGAGGATCGACTGCAAATAGCCGATCACTTCGACGGCGTGCGTCAGTTCCTTGCCGCGCGTCTCGATGTCTCCGCGCTCGAAGGCCTGCAGCGCTTTGCGAATGCATCGCACCATCTCATCGTACAGGATCACAATCAGCCCCAGAGGGCTTGCGCCGCGAACCGCCGATTCGCGGTAGCTGCGTACAGGGTCTCTCATCATGAAGATCCTAGGGAGCTAAGTTGTTGGTTCACCTGCTGAAGCAGTAGCGGCAATTCCTGCAGTGTGACGTCAACCTGATCGTATTCCTGCGTGAGTTGCTGCTCTTGCGTCGTGAGCTGGTCCTGGAAATCGGAGATCTGCTGTGTGATGTCCGATTGGCTCTGCTGCAGGCCCGTGATGTCCTGCGCGATTGAGCCGTTCACCGGGTCGGCGATGGCCTGCACTTGATTGTAGAGGTTATTGCCGAAGCCACCGGATTGCGTCGCGTTGAAAAACGATTGCACTGCGTTGGGATCGCTTTGCAGCGCGCCTTCGAGCGTGCTGCTGTCCACGCTGAGCGTGCCGTCGTTGTTCATGGTTATGCCGAGGTCGGCTAGACCGTTCACGCTGCCGTTGCCCGTCATCGTGAACGACATGGCCTGGAGCAATTGATCCTGCGCCAGAGCCAGCGTGCTGTCTGCTTGCAGCGGCCCCGGCTCATTCGTCGACGAACTCACTTGAAACTGGTTGTTCAGGTCGGTGACGACCGTGTTATAGGCGCTCACGAAGCTGTTGATGGCGTCTTCTTGCTGCGTAACGTCCGGACCGGTCGTGAGGTTCACGGTTTCATCGGGGTTGGCGGAATTCAAATTCAGCGTGACGCCCGGAATCGCGCCCGTCACGGTATTCGTTGTGCTGGAAATGGGAATCCCGTTAACGGTGAGCGATGCATTCGCCCCCGTGACGGCCTTCGTGAAAGTCAGAGCGCCCGATGAGGGCGTGATCGTAAGATCGCCAGGCGCTCCGCTCGTGTTGCTCACGATGGCGAGGCGAGCGCCGTTTGCGTCGTCGATCACACTCGCGGTGACGCCGATGTTCGCGTCGTTGATGGCCGACGCTAGGCCGTCGAGAGTGTTATCGGTATTGTCGATCGTGATCGTTGCGGGCGTATTGCTGCCCACCTGAATCTGCAGGGTGCCGGTGGCGATTGCCGTCGAGCTTGTAGCGACCGCGGCTGAATATTCAGAAGATGTCGTCGCCAGGCTGTTCACAACAATTGCAGCGTTTCCCGAGGTGGCGCCGGAAATCGCGGACGCGGTCAAGACCGACGAGTCAGAAGAGGTGGATGCAACGTCCGTAAGCTGTCCGGCTGGATCGGTGAGCGTAAAGACGGCGTTCGAAAGAGTCTGAACGTCGTTGTTGATGGTGTTCAGCGCGTTCTGTTCGCCGGTGATCGTCGACTGCTGATTCTGCATCTGCTGCAATTCGGCGTTCTGGTCCGCCATCGAAGCCTGGACGAGAGTGCTCACGTCAATCCCCGCGCCCAGCCCGCCGCTCGAAGACGTGGACTGCGACCCTGCGATTAGAGACGACCCGATGCTCGATGTGCTGCTCATACTATCCTCGAAAAAGCTGGCGCGCGATGGCACGGCGGCTGGTTTGCGTGCGGCGCCACAAAGCGATGATCCGTTTATTCATCTCTTGACGAGAGGGGAAGCGGAGGGCGCGCGGCGAACCGAACGCCCTCCGGACCCGAAGCGATTAGTGAAGCAAATTGAGCACCTGCTGCTGTGCCGCGTTGGCCTGCGCGAGCGCCGAGATACCTGTCTGCTCCAGGATCGAGTATTTGGACAGGTTCCCGACCACCGTAGGTATGTCTGCGGCGGTAATCTGGTCCTCCGCCGTGGTTAGGTTTTGGATTTGCACGTTGAACACGTTGGTGGCCGCTTGCAACTGGTTGATACCCGCGCCGATCGTGCCCCGGTCGCCCGCGACCGTGGCTATGGCGCCGTTGATTGCGGTCAACTCAGTCTGTGCCAGTGAAGCCGTGGTCAGGTTGCCGGTGATGCCGAGGCTGGCGGTTGTGAGCGTTACGGTGTTGACGGCAATCGTCTGCGTGCCGACCGTGGTCGAATCGCTAAGGAAGATCGACGTGCTGCCATTGCCGAAGACAGCCGCACCGTTAAAGGTGGTATTGGTGCCGATGCTGTCGATTTCCGTGCGGATCGCCTGATACTCTGCGTCCAACGCCTGCCGCTGCGATGAAGAGACGGTACCCGTAGCTGCTTCCGTGCCGAGCGTTACGGCGCGGTTCAGCAGGTTGGTCACCTGGCCGAGAGCGCCGTCAGCCACCTGCAACTGGCCCACGCCGTCGTTGGCGTTTGCCACCGATTGCGTCAGAGCCGTAATGTTTGCTTCCAACCCGTTTGCAATCGCCAGGCCGGCGGCATCGTCCGCACCGGTATTGATTCGCGAACCGGAAGAAAGTTGATATAGGGTGTCTTGCAGGTTGTTTTGCGTGATGGACAGCTGGTTTTGCGCAACGAGCGCGGGAATGTTGTTCAGAACGCTGAGAGCCATGGAAATACTCCGAGGTACGACTGAGGTGTCCGTTCTCGGCTCGTTGCCTTTCTCACCGGCTGGCTGTTCCCCCATGCCGAAGGCGAATCGATCGTCGAACGGTCGTTTGTGTTGTCATTCAGCGAATCGGCTGAGGCTGAGAGAGCTTTAATGGGCGCGGGAGTTTGCTGGCGCTACGCCGCCGTCGGGCGTAGCTTTTTGGGCCGGGACTACAGCTGACGGGACAACAATCGTTTCGATTTTGGACAGGCTGGCTCGAAGCTGTTCCGAATTGGGATGGGCCTGTAGCCCGCGGCGCAAAAGATCAACGGCGTGCCCCCATTGTTCGAGCTTTGCCCGGATGCTGGCCGCACGGAGGAAATCTTCCGGCCGCGCCGCAACGGCGGTGAGCTTGCGTTCAGCCTCGGCGGCGGCCGCCGGCAGATCGCCCAGCCAGACTTGCACTGTGATTAGCCGGTCGTAAAGATCGGCCGCGCCCGGGCACATTTCGATGGCATGCCGCAATCTGCGCAAGCCGCTTGCAGCGTTTCCCGTGCGCGCCTCCGCGAGCCCCAGCTTGCTCTCGAGGGCAGCGCTTTCGGGCGCGCGTTTGCGGCTGCGGCGATAGCAGTCAGCCGCCGCTTCGTAATGCCCCAGATTGTAATTCGTGTCGCCCGCGAGTTCCGCCACAGCGGCCGTCGCGTGGCCCGAGGTTTCTGCGTTGCGCAGTGAACGCTGTGCGGCGGCATACTGGCCCAGCGCGAACTGCGCCTTCCCCGCGAAAAACCACGCCACGCCGAATCGTTCGTTGAGCTGGCAGGCGCGTTCGAAATAGGGAAGCGCGGCTGACGGATTTTGCAGGTTTTCCATTTCGACGATACCGACTTCCAGGTGCGCCTGCGCGTTCTGCGGCGAATCTGCGATCTTGCGCAAGCCGAGATCGCGATAGAAAAGAATTTTGCGCGTCAGGATTTCTTCGCCGCGCACCATGCCGAAGTGGTGGATGCAAAAGTTCGCCGTCCCCAGCCTCCGCCCCGTCGCCTTGATGCGCCAGCCGACCGTTTCGTGAACGCGTCCGATGAAATAGATTTCCGGGTCGCGTCGAAAGAGCCGCACGTTTTCGTGATCGATGTAGGCCGCGTAAGGCCGCGAAGGTTCGTAGGAGCCGTCGTTCGGATGCGACGGCCGGTCCCAAATTTTCCTGGTCGGGTCGCTCACGTAGTTGCGGATCGTCACCTGATAGCCCGCCACGCCACGGTTCGCGAGCAGCGCCGGCAATTTTTCGCGCGCGCTTGGGTCGAGCCTCTCGTCAGCATCGAGCATCAGCACCCAATCTGCAGTGACTTGCGCCAGCGAAAGGTTCCGCGCTTTGGCGTAGTCGCTCTCCCACGGAATCGAGAGCGTCTTCGCGCCCGCAGCACGCGCAATCGGCACCGAATCGTCGTCCGACCCGGTGTCCGCGACCACGATTTCGTCCACGGCGCCTTGCATGCTCGCAAGACATTCGGGCAAGTCCGCAGCCGCGTTCTTCACAATCATCGACAAAGCTAGAGTCGTCATAATCCTCTGCAGACTCCACGCGCAACGCCGTGCCGGGCAGTTCCTTCCTGCCGAATCGGCAAAAATTGCCGAAAACGCAGCCCAAACCGAGCGCTAACCCTTTCGCGCAAGCCAAGTGCCAAAGGCCAGCCCAAAGATGGAACACCCCGCAACCCCGGCCCCGTTTTGCCGATAGGTACTTCGAGGCTGCCCCAACCGCGCTTCGTTGCGCGAATGGACCGCCCCATGCATCGCGTCACCGGGGACGCAAATGATTCATCTCACTCGTTTAAATAATCAGCCGCTCGTGGTGAACGCGGACCTGATCAAGTTCATCGAAAACGCGCCGGACACGGTGATCACCCTGCTCACCGGCGAAAAATTAGTCGTGCGCGAATCCGTGGCCGAAGTGCTGAAGCGCATCGGCGAGTTTCACGACCGTTTTTACCGTCGCGTAGCGCCTACAGTCGTGTTTGATACGAGCCCGCCGGGCGATCCGCCAGGCCCGAAAAGGGAAGCGGCGGGCGGCGCGGGAAACAAAACCAGTGGTGGCGCCGCAAATTCCTGAAAGAGAGCGCGTGCGTGGACAAAGGCACTTTTGGCGGGCTCATCGTCGCGGTCGGGGGCATCCTCCTCGGCCTCAGCCTCGAGGGCGGCAAGATCGGCCAGATTCTGCAGCCGACCGCCGCGCTGATCGTTTTCGGCGGCACGCTCGGCGCCGTGATGGTGCAATTTCCGCTTGCAGTGGTGCTTGCGGCGTTCGCCAGCCTCGCGCACGTCTTTTTCGAGCACGGCCAGGACCCGCTGCTCGTTGTCAAGGAAATGGTCCGCTACGCGCAAAAAGCGCGCAAAGACGGCATCGTCTCGCTCGATAGCGAAGTGGAAAAAATCCGCGAGCCCTTCTGGAAAAAAACGCTGATGCTCGCCGTCGACGGCACCGAACCCGCCGAGTTGCGAAAGATCATGGAAGTGGACCTCGAAAATCGCGCCGAGCGCGACGAAAACATCCCGCGCGTTTTTGAATCCGCCGGCGGCTTTTCGCCCACCATCGGCATCATCGGCGCGGTGCTCGGCCTGATTCAGGTGATGCAGCACTTGAACGACATCAACGAAGTCGGCCGCGGAATCGCGGTCGCATTCGTCGCCACGATCTACGGCGTCGGCGCGGCTAACCTGTTTTTTCTGCCGTCCGCGGGCAAACTGAAGATTCGCAACCGCGAGGAGGAATTGCGCCACGAAATCATTCTCGAAGGCGTGATTTCCATCCTCGAAGGTTCGAATCCTCGCATGGTCGAGACGAAATTGCTCAGCTTCCTCACCGAATCGAAGCAATCGAAGAACGGCGCACGATGAAAAGAAAGAAAAAAGAAGAACACACAAACCATGAACGCTGGCTCGTTTCCTACGCGGACTTCATCACGCTGCTCTTCGCGTTTTTCGTGGTGCTTTATTCCTCGGCGCAAGTCGATAAACGCCGCGTCGGTCAGCTGGCTCTTGCAATCCAGGTCGCCTTCCAGCAAATGGGAATTTTTCAGGCTTCCAATACGAAGCCCTCTCTGCTCGATACCGAGCCCATGCCGTTTTCCAACGTGCAAATCGTCGAAAACGCGGAGCGCAACCAGGCGATCGGCCGTCTCGTCAATTCGCCCCAGGGCGATTTGACCAACGCTCCCGTCCGCGAGGTGATGACCAATCTGCAGGGCCAGCTCGAATCCGCCCTCGCTCCCGAAATCAAAAAGCACACCATCACCGTCACGCCCACGCGCGAAGGCATCGTCGTCAGCCTCAAAGAGGCGGGGTTTTACGATAGCGGCTCGGCCACGGTCTTGCCCGGCGCGCTTCCCACGATCGCCCATTTCATCGATGTGATCCGCTCGTATCCCGTTCACATCCGCATCGAAGGCCACACGGACAACGTTCCCATTCACACCGCCCGCTTCGATTCCAATTGGGAGCTTTCCACCGCGCGCGCCACCGAGATGATCAAGCTCTTCATCGCGAAATACGGCATCGCCCCCGACCGCCTCTCCGCCTCCGGCTACGGCGAATATTATCCCGTCGCTTCCAACGACACGCCCGAAGGCCGCGCCCAAAATCGCCGCGTCGATCTCGTCCTCCTCAACCCCACCGCAGTCGCCGCGCCCCCGCCTCCAACCGTGGTCCCGCCGATCCCCAGCCCCTGAATCGCTCGCCTCGCTCGCGAAAGATTTCACGCTGAGCCCCGTCGCGAACGCTTGCGTCCAGCTCGCAGTAGGGCGTCGCAACTCGACGTATCGAGACTAGCGCCGCAGTCGCCCCTCTGTGTACAATCCGGCGCACCAGATCACTCTCTTTACGCGACGACGTACGAGAGGTTTTGCTCAATGAAACGCTTAGAGGCGATGCCCACGAGAGTTCTCGGCCTGGCCTGCGCGGTTTTGCTCGGCGGCGCGCTGGTTTTCTCCATCTCCGCGCAGACCTCCGACCAGCCAACTGCCGCTGCCGCATCCCAAGCTCAGCAATGGCCCGACTACGCGGGAAGCCCGGAAGGTAATCGCTACGTCGAGTCCGACCAGATCACCAAAGCCAACGTGGACAAGCTCGAGGTCGCCTGGACTTACCCCTACGCCGACACCAACGTCAACGCCATCGTTGCCGGCGGCGTGATCTACACGCACGCCCGCGATAACAGCGCCATCGTCGCGCTAGACGCCGCCACCGGCAAAGAAATCTGGGTCCACGATGGCCTTACCGGCATGACTCGCCGCGGCCTCAACTACTGGCAGACCAAGGACGGCAAGGACAAGCGCCTCGTATTTGCCGTCGGCGACTTCCTGCAGGAGATTGACGCCACAACCGGCAAATCGATCCTCACCTTCGGCACGAACGGCGCCGTCGATCTGCACAAAGGACTGGGCCGCGACCCCAATTTTCGCTCGTTCGGGCAATCGGTTGGCAAAGTCTTCGATAATCTGATCCTTCTCGGCTCGTCCGACGGCGAAGTTTATTTCTCGCCCCCCGGCGATATACGCGCGTTCAACGTGCTCACCGGCAAACTCGCCTGGCAGTTCCACACCATTCCTCACCCCGGCGAACCCGGCTACAAAACATGGCCGAAGGACGCATGGAAATATAGCGGTGGGGCCAACGACTGGGGCGAATTCTCCATCGATTCCGCGCGCGGCATCGCCTATTTTGTCACCGCCTCCGCGAAAGACGAATTCTACGGCGCTGACCGCGTCGGCGACGATCTTTACGCCGATTGCCTGCTCGCCATCAACGCTCGCACCGGCAAGCTGCTCTGGCATTTTCAGACCGTGCATCACGATATCTGGGACTATGACAACGTCGCCGCGCCCATGCTCACCACCATCACGCGAAACGGCAAGAAAATCGATGTCGTCGCCTTGGCCGGCAAGACGGGTTATCTCTACGTCTTCAATCGCGTCACCGGCGAGCCGATTTGGCCGATCCCCGAAACGCCTGTTCCGCATCCATCTCCTGTGCCGGGCGAAGTCGTCTCGCCCACCCAGCCCATTCCGGTCTTGCCGCCCCCTTTCACCAGCCATAGCTTCACGGTCGCGGACATAGATCCTTACATCCTCACACCCGAGCAGCGCGCCGCCTTGACCGACCGCGTCAGCGAGGCGCGTTTTCAGGGCTTCTTCACCCCGATCGGCTTCGATGAAACGATCCACATGCCCGGCAATCAGGGCGGCACGAACTTTGGCATGACCTCCGCCAATCCCACCGACGGATCGGTCTACGTGATGGCGTTGAATTACCCCACGTTGATCAAGTTCCTGCCTCCGGGACAATCGCGCGTCAGAGCCGGCGGCGCGGGCGGATCGGGCGCGCAGATTTACTCCCAGAATTGCGCCGTGTGCCACGGGGCCGATCGCGCCGGCCAGCCGGGCAGCATCCCTCCTCTCACTGGAATTGCCGACCACCTCTCGCGAGATCAGATCCAGGCCACCATCCAGGGTGGCAAGGGCCGCATGCCCAGCTTCCAGCAATTCAGCAATGCCGGTCTCAATGCCCTCATCACTTACCTCATCACCGGAGGCGCCGGGCGCGCCGGACGCGGCGCCCGCCCCAGCGTGACCTTCCCTCCCGGGCCGGTGGTGCAGACCGGCCCCACCGAAACGCGAACCACGCCTCCTTACGGCACCAGCACGATGACGGACTATCCCAAGGGCGTTCCGCATCCCGAGTACCGGCTCAACTTCAACGACTACGGCGTCGAGATGGAAGCCCGCAAGCCGCCCTATACCTCGCTCACCGCATACGATCTGAATACCGGCACGATCAAATGGCAGATCGGTGTTGGCGACGACTATCGCGTTGTCAGCGCGGGCGGCCCTCACGGCACCGGCGCGGACGAAGACACCAAAACTTCGTCCCTCGTCACCAGCACCGGCCTTGTCATTGTCGCCGCCGCCGATCACAGGATTCACTTCTACGACGCCGACACCGGCCAGGAACTCCGTTCGATTGACCTGGGCGCCACCACGTCAGGCTCGCCTTCGGCCTACGAACTGAACGGCCGCCAGTACCTGCTCTTCAGCGCATCGTGTGACACGGGTTGCAGCGATAAAGCCGCCGACCCCAATCAGAAAGGCCCCGTCGGCTTGATCGCCCTCGCCCTCCCGCAGTAACGTAAGTCCGGGACTTCCCGGAAAGTTTGGATCCTCGGAGGAATCGGCGATGGATCACACGAGAAGAGGATTCGTGAAGATGGGGCTGGCCGCTTTGCCCCTTTCTGCAGTTCTGAACGGCAGCGATTCATCGGCCTCGGCTGAGACGGCGTCGACCCGTCCCGCAAAAGCAAAGTAGCGCCCGCCCTCCGGCTGGGAAACGTTACCGTTCCCGTTGCTTTAGAGAAACTCATCCAATAGGAGTATGCTCAGTCCATGTCAACTCTCATCTCATCATGTCTCGCCACATAGGCCAGCAGCCGACATCAGGGAGAAAATCGCTGCGCCAAGGTGCCCCAGCCGTCGCGATTGCGACAGTGCTTGCCTTAGGAATGACGAGTGCATCGAAAGGTGGAACCAAGGGAACAGGAGCGACCAACGGGCGATACCCTTGGTTCGATAGCGCCTCGATCAAACCGAACGATGCACCCGCCGCGGGAATCCGGGCATCTGGCAATGAATTCGTCACGATAGAACCTGCAATCGACATAATCATGTTCGCATACGGCGAGCAGCAGGGTCCGCTAAAGCCGGTTCAAGTTTCGGGAGGCCCGGACTGGATGAAGACCGAGGTCTTTAATATTGACGCGGAGCTGCCGAAATCCTTATCGGATCAAATCGAGCCTCCCCTTCGCTCAGGGCCGGCTCTCCTGTTGTATCCCGCGGAGGAGCGCCGGACAGACGCAGTCAAAGCGGTATTTCGCTCCCTGCTGATAAATCGTTTCAAGCTGCGGGTAAGGCACGAGACCAAGGTGCTTCCCGTTTATGAATTGGTTTTGGCCGAGAATGGCCCAAGGATCGCCAAAGATAAAACCGGCGACGGACCTTGCCGAATAACCGACATCGCTCCGGGGAACGTGCCCGCGCCCTTCCCACTCCCCTGGATGGACGTGAGGTCCTGCGACTTCGATACTTTCGCTGGGCTCCTTTCAACGCGCCCGGAGCTAACGAGCCGAGTCCTTGTGGACCAGACCGGTCTTCACGGCCGTTATAGCTTCATGCTCCATTGGACACGAAAAGCGCCTGCCGGAATGCCCATGCCCACAATCGGTGGTCAAGCGAATAACAGTGCAGAGCTCTTGGAATCTTCACGCGCGTCGCTGCTTACCGCGCTCCAGGAACAACTCGGCCTGACTCTGAAATCTACCACTGCACCCGTGGACACTATTGTGATCCAACACATCGAGAACCCGGCCCAGAACTGAGGCCTATGAGCCCGACCCGCCTTCGAATTCGCCTTCGCCGCTATGTGGTGGCGCCGGCATCCTGCCGGCGTTCTCCCCACGTCCTGCGTCAATGCGTCTTCGCATGGTAGAGTGGCTCATGGCCTCAAGGATCGTCACGTTCAAAGCCACTAAAACGGTCGCAAAACCGACACGCGTGAAGTTCAAGACAAAGTCGGGCGAAACGATCCCATTCAAGGCGTTTAAGACCGTGGAGCAGAAGAAGGCCGTCCGCTCCCGATCCAAAAAGAGGTGAGGCTCAGCTCTTCATCGACCAATACGACGACCGCGCACGACCGGCGACCCCTCAGGGCCAGCGTCATCCCGACCAATTCGGGACCCCAGTTTCAAACCGGTAGCGCGGTGCAAGATTTTGTCATAGAGTGAGGAAGCGTCCGTCTCATGGATACCTTTGCCGCGGCCAAGCGCAGCGAAATTATGCGCAGCGTTCGTTCGCGAGGAACCGCGCCCGAACTGCGCGTGCGCGCGATTCTAAGGAGTATGCGTATCAGCTATCGGAGCTGCGCGTCGAACCTTCCCGGAAAGCCCGATATTGTTCTTCCTAAACTCCGAAAGGCCATCTTCGTGCATGGATGTTTTTGGCACGGACATAGCTGCGAGGCCGGCGGTCTTCCGAAAACGAACCGTGCCTATTGGAAATCCAAGCAGGCTCGAAACGCTATACGCGATTCGCGCAACAGCCGCGCCTTGCGATCGAAAGGTTGGCGGACAATGGTGATCTGGGAGTGCGAAGTTCGTCAGCGTAAGGGTTTGGAGAGCAGGCTCGATCGTTTTGCGAGGATGCGGCCATGAGTACCCCGAGGCGAGCTTGGTACGAATTCTTCGCCGGCGGCGGAATGGCCCGCCTGGGGCTTGGTGACAACTGGAACTGCATCTTTTCAAATGATATTTCCGAGAAGAAAGCCACTGCATATCGAGAATTCTTCGGCGCGTCCCCTGAGCTCAAGGTCGCCGACGTAACCACCCTGACCTCAAACGATTTACCGGATATCGCCGATTTGGTCTGGGCCTCGTTCCCGTGTCAGGATCTGTCGCTGGCCGGGAACGGCGCAGGGCTTGCCGGCGAGCGGAGCGGCACATTCACGCCGTTCTGGCGACTTATGACACATGTTATTGCGGAGGACCGCGCCCCCAAACTGGTCGTGTTAGAGAACGTCATCGGAACGTTGACCTCACATTCAGGCCGCGATTTCTGCTCAATCGTCACCCGATTGACCGAGGCGGGCTATTCCACCGGGGCACTAGTAATAGACGCCGTTCACTTCCTGCCGCAGTCGCGGCCGAGACTATTCATAATCGGGTTCCGCGGCACAGTTGCGATCACCAGCGGGCTCGCTTCGCACACGCCGTCGGAACTGTGGCACAGCAAGTCCCTTATCAAGGCGCAGGCCCAACTTCCCGATGCAGTGGCCAAGCACTGGGTCTGGTGGAGATTGCCAGTGCCCAAAAGAACCGGCGACACGTTCGCATCCATACTCGAAAAGAATCCGACAGGAACGGCCTGGCACTCGCCGTCAGAAACACGTAAGCTGCTGCGGCTTATGTCACCCAGCCACCGCAAGACCGTCACCGACGCCCTGCGTTGCGGCGGTCGCCACGTTGGGACCCTTTACAAGCGAACGAGGCCGGTTGGGGATGGGCGCGCAGTCCAGCGTGCCGAGGTTCGCTTCGACGGAGTTTCCGGCTGTTTGAGAACGCCCGTAGGGGGGTCAAGCCGTCAGACTGTGATAATTGTCGAAAAACGACGCATCCGGACGCGACTGCTTTCGCCCCGTGAAGCCGCACGATTAATGGGGCTCCCCGACACTTATCCCCTCCCGCCGCGGTACAATGACGCGTATCACCTTTTCGGCGATGGCGTGGCAGTGCCGGTGGTCAGGTGGATCGAAAAACACCTGCTCACGCCTCTGCTTAGCTTGGAAAGCATCGAGCGAGTTGCGTGACGTCCTTGCCTAAGAAAAAGCCAGCCAAGATTGGCGATATCCCGACAAATCTTGATTTCGAGAAGGCGCTCATGTTTTTTCACGCTTACATGTACGGGCCCCTTCAAGGCAAACTCCGCCTCTACAATGCGCGTGAAGTCCACCCTCCGGGTGCCGCGATGTCATCCGACTGGGAGGTGCTTGCTTCGATTCTGGTCCAGGATGTAGGAAAAAAGCTAGCAGCCGGGACGGATCTTTCCCAATACGAGGTGAAATCCGCATTCAATGGCGGCAGCTACGAATACCAGTACCATAAGAATTCCGGCAGGGAAAAATTAAAAAGGGATTCCGAAGTCGGCCATTTGTTTTTCGAC